>PKWU01000037.1 GCA_003132145.1 Granulicella sp. | reverse complement strand
GGCCGCTTCTTCCCTGCTGAAAGAGGTTTACAACCCGAAGGCCTTCATCCCTCACGCGGCGTCGCTGCATCAGGCTTTCGCCCATTGTGTAATATTCCCCACTGCTGCCTCCCGTAGGAGTCTGGACCGTGTTTCAGTTCCAGTGTGTCCGTGCGCCCTCTCAGGCCGGATACCGATCATCGTCTTGGTGGGCCATTACCCCGCCAACTAACTAATCGGCCGCGAACTCCTCTCCAAGCGCATTGCTGCTTTGACTCGTAAGTGTTATGCGGTATTAGCCAAGATTTCTCTCAGTTATTCCCCACTCGGAGGTAGATTATTCACGTGTTACTCACCCGTGCGCCACTTTACTCATGGATTGCTCCACTTTCTCGTGCGACTTGCATGTGTTAGGCACGCCGCCAGCGTTGATTCTGAGCCAGGATCAAACTCTCGTTTAATCTTGGTTTGTCCGCCACCCGCGACAGGGGTCGGGATGGATCAGACGCCACCGCTCGCTCGAAAGGAGCGGTGGTTATAACTAGTGAGAATGACTAAACCAAATTCTGCATCATCTCACGACTGGCACGTTCAACTATGTTGTCAAAGATCCGAACTGCTTCCGCCTGAGCGGGCAGCTTTGGATCAAGGACGTATCCAACCGAAGTCGGAGTGTGTCCTCGAACTTGATGGCGCTGTGTAGATCGTCGATGCTGACTGCTGCCCGAAGGCCAACCCTCGATCTCGTTCCATTTACCGAGCCAAATCCCACATTTTACTAGGGATCGGTGCCGGACTTTCTTGCTCAAACCCGGACTTTTGAGGGTCACACAGTTGCCAGTGACGTTTTGCGCGAACCTTTTGAGTTTATCCAAATCAAGGGGCCATGTCAAGCCGAATCATGATTTTCTGTGAAAATCATGGCCCTTCTCAACTCCCCAGACCGGAAAGCAGCCCGCAAAACCGGCACCTTCCCGCTCCAAGCCAAACCGGAACAATAACTTCCACCGGATGCAGACTTTCCATCTGTTCGCACAGCGCAAAGATCAAAAATAACCAGACGCCCGGCTCGCGGGCGCGGAGCACTCGGCTCCTAATCTCTCCGTTCAGGCGCACTTGCTCCTGAACTTCGATTCATATGCAGTAGCTTGGGTTTGGAATCCGGCCGGCCCTTGTTTCCAGGCCATCGACCGATCAAACGCTTGGACTGCGCTCCGTCGTCCCTTGGCAGGCAGATCACGGTCTCAACCATCCGGACCGAACCACCCTGCGGTTGTCTACTGCCCTGCGGTTACTACCGCCCAACCGATGCCGAGGTGCGAAGCAGTACTTCACTTGCCTACTAACAATAGCGCACTTCGCCGTTTGGTGCAAGTCGGCGGTCCGCGCCGGCAATCATGCGTCCATCCGGAGCCTCACGACAGCGGCAACTCGTCCGCGCCTGTGCAAGCCCAGCCCGATGGAGAACCCGCGCAACCCGCCCAAGGCGATACACTATCTTCTGCACACCACGCCGAGAGCGGAGACCCAATCTTGACCGACACCACAGCCACCACCCCCGACGAAAAGACCACCCCCGCAACCACCCCCGAACAGCCCGAGCAGGAGGACCGCGAGACCGCACTCGAGTCGCTCGCCTCCATCTGTTTCGTCCTCGCCCTCGGCCTCTTCGTCATGACCTTCGTCTTCCAGAACTTCGAGATCCCCTCCGCCTCCATGGAGAAGACGCTGCTCATCGGAGACCACGTCCTGGTCGACCGCATCTCGCTCGCGCCTCCATCGCATTGGGCACCCTTCGTCCACTACCGCGACGTCCGCCGCGGCGACATCATCGTCTTCCTCAAGCCCCACCCCGAGACCCCCGACCTCTATCTGGTCAAGCGCTGCATCGGCCTCCCCGGCGACCGCATCCATCTGCGCGACGGCATCGTATACCTCAATGGCGTGGCCCAGAATGAGCCTTACGCCCAGATGCCCCGCGACGATGGCGACTCCGAGGACGCCTACACCCCCTATCGCGACGACTTCCCCGCGGACCTGGACGGCATCGAGCAGGCGGCCAGCCAGAACAACGCCTCGCTGTGGGCCATCGACTTGCCCAACCACGTCGTCGATGGCGACCTGGTCGTCCCGCCCGGCACCGTCTTCGCCATGGGCGACAACCGTACCCGGTCCCTCGACGGACGCTTCTGGGGCTTCGTCCCGCGCCAGAACATCGTCGGTCGCCCCTTGTTCGTCTACTGGTCCTTCCTCACCCCCGCCGACCAGATCGACAAGACCGCGCTCGCCGACCGCATAAGTTTCATGGGCCACATCCTCATCCACTTCTTCTCCGAGACCCGCTGGGGCCGCACCTTCCACATCGTCCGCTAGAGCGGTTCCACCGCAGGTCTTTACAGGAGCGAAGAACGTTTGCGTGGTTTTTCCTCAAGAAAAACCACTTTAATAATTCTCGCGCGATAACAGTTGCGGTGAAACCGCTCTAGCCGGCAACCCGCGCAAGGGCGCTCCCTTGCGACTGCTATAAGATGATCGTGAATCGCAAATCCCAGCCTCATCCCATTCGGGAGCACAGATCGATGCGCAGATTGAACCTCACCGCGTTATTTTTAGTTGCAATCGCTCTCACCGCGCCTGCGCTGCAAGCCCAGTTCATCGGCGCGCCCACGCACGACGACTTCCGCGACACCACCATCCTGCGCCCGCCCGCCGGCAGCAAGGTCGCCATCATCGTCTTCGAGGACCTGGGCTGTCCTGCCTGCGCTCGCGCCCATCCGATTGAGCTTCAGGCCGCCGAGCAGTTCCACGTCCCGATCATGCGCCGTGACTTTCCCCTAGCGCAGCATATCTGGACCTTCGAGGGTGCCGTCTACGCGCGCTACCTCGAGGACAAAGTCAGCCCCAAACTCGCCGGCGAGTTTCGCAGCGCCGTATTCGTCTCCCAGCAGGCGATTGCCAGCAAGGACGACCTTCATCAGTTCGCCCAGCGCTGGTTCCAGCAACACGGGCTGAAGATGCCGTCCGTGATTGATCCCACCGGCGCGCTCGCCGCAAAGGTCCAGGCCGACTCCGATCTCGGGTTGCGCCTCAACGTCACCTTCACCCCAACCATCGTCGTCGTCACCAACAACAACTACCAGATTGTCTGCGGTACAAAAGAACTGTTTGACCCCATGCAACTCGTCCCCATCCTGCGCGCTGCAATTGAGAAGACGCGAACGGCGCCGGGGCCTCGGCCCAAGAAATGAGTGAATCGCAATCAGCAGCGCAGCCCGGTCCATCCCGCCGCCGCCTCGTCGTCCTCCTTGCCGCCGGCCTCGCGCTTCTGCTCGCGCTGTTTCTGCCTCCCTATATCAACGTCAGCCGCTACCAGCGCCGCGTAGCGCGCAACATCGGCACCGCGCTCGGCCGCCCCGTCCACTTCGACAAGATCAGCCTCAACCTGCTTCCCGTCCCCGGCATCACGCTGGAGAACTTCGTGGTTGACGAGGACCCTGCCTTCGGTTTTGAGCCCATCCTGCGCGCCAGCCAGGTCCGCGCCAACCTGCGCCTCCGCTCGCTCTGGAGCCGACGCGTCGAGTTCTCCCGCATCGTCCTCACCGACCCCAGTGTCAACCTCGTCCGCATCCCCGATGGCCATTGGAATATTCAGGGCCTTCTCCTCCAGGCCTCGCGCACCGAGGCAAACGCCGCGCCCACCGCGCAGCGCTTTGCCGGCCCCGCGCTACGCTTCCCATACATTGAGGCCTCCGGCGCGCGCCTCAACCTCAAGCTCGACCAGGTCAAGACCCCCTTCTCGCTCACCGACGCCGACTTCGCACTCTGGCTGCCTCAGCCGCACCAGTGGCGACTCCGCCTCGAAGCCCACCCCGTCCGCACCGACACCAGCCCCGCGGACACCGGCACCCTCCGTGTTGAAGCCACCCTCGGCGCACCCGATGCAGGGGCAGCCAACACCTCCGCCGACGCCCTCTCCGCCTCGCTGGCCAACCTTCCCATTGACCTGCACGCCACCTGGCAGGACGTCCAGCTCGGAGGCCTCAGCCGGCTCTTGATCGCCGACGACGCCGGCCTGCGCGGAGAGCTCACCCTCAGCGTCAACCTGCTCGGGACCCTCGGCCACAATTCCATCGCATCCGAGGCCCAACTCAGCAATGCCCGCCGCGCCGACTTCGTCCCTCCCCGCCTGCTCTATATCGATGCCGACTGCCAAGCCACCGCCCTGAACTTCTTCCACGCCTTCTCCAACGTCGAGTGCCATTGGCCTCCATCCACCTCCTCCGGCCCCAGCAATCTCATCCTCACCGCGAACCTCCCCGACCTCCGCCAGCCCAGCTCCGCCTCCGCCACGCTCACCTTCCCCGCGTTGCCCGCCGAGACACTCCTCGACTGGCTCGGCGTCGCCACCTCCCGCCCGCCCACCGGCCTCACTGGCCCCGGAACCCTCGCCGCAAACCTGGCCTGGGGAACGACGAACCAACTCCAGCCAGATTCAAAGACAGCGGGTGCCCCATCCATTCCGCGTCCTTTGCGGAAGGGGTGGGAATCAACAACTCCGGCCCAACCCGTCCTCACCGGAGAACTGGAGTTCTCCAACGAGTCCCTGGAGATTGACCCGCTCAACCACCGTTCCATCCCGCTGGGCGATCTCCTGCTCCAATCCACTCCGCCGCCCGCCGTCCACTCCCCGCGCCACCGCGCCTCGCCGCCGCCCGCTCAGTCCTCCAGCTTCGACCTCGCTCCCATCGCGCTTCCCCTCGGCGGCAAACAGCCCGCAACCCTCGAAGGCCACTTCGACGCCACCGGATACACCCTCCACCTCACCGGCTCCGCACTGCTCTCCAGCCTGCTCGCCCTCGGCGACACCATCCCCCAGTTCGGCGACGGCCTCCGCCCGCTCCTCGAACCCTCCCCCGCTGACGCCAACCTCGTTCAGCCCCAGAAATCCGCCCCCACTGCCGACCCCATCCACATCGACCTCACCGCAACCCGCGCATGGGGAGGCCCCCAGATCTGGCGCCAGACCACCCCACCCCCCGCCCACCCACGCCATCGAACCGGCGACTGACAACTTGGGCAACGGGCAAAAACCTGTCAAGACCCTCGTCCCTCCGTTTTCTCGATAACTTCCTCAATATAAACAACTTAAATATTAAAAATAGTTGGCATAGTAGTTTCCCTCCAACGCGTATAATTAAAGCAGTAGAGATGAAGAGAGAGAAGCCCGGCGATATCGCCGGGCTTCTCTCGTTTTGATCCACTACCGAAATCGCTGACGGATACCAAATAAGCAGTTTGTTTTGAAATATTTAGCCGTAAGTCCTTTGTTATCGAATATTTGCCGACACAAGCCCCCTGCAAACGAATCATAACAATGAACTTACTCCCAAATACCCCCTGGGGGGAGGGAGGGTACTAACAAGTTAACAAACAGTTTCGCCACTCTACACCATGAGTGAAAATGCTCTAACCAACGCAACATCAACCACAAAGGAGATCACAATGCAGATTCATTCCGAAGGCCAGACCCACTCCCTCAAGCCCATCCCCAACCCGCGCGGCACCCAGACCGTCCCGCAGTCCAAACCGGCCACCCCGCGCTCGCCCGACGGCCGCTTTGCCCCGGAGTTCCGTCCCCACCCCCCGCAGACCAAACCACAGGAGTAACGCTGTAGGCGCGTCCTATGGCGCAGGCACTCCCGTACCCTTTACCTTGCCAACATGCGGCGCGCGCGGTGGCTGGCCTGGAGCGAGTGTCAGTTTGGGCGGAGCGGGCGGCAGCGGAGGCAGCGGCGCGACCATGCCCTTGTCGATGGAGAGGTCGCCATAGGTGGTTGTGATGTGGACCATCGGCCCGCCTGCGCCCACCGTTCCGCTGATGTTCTTATGGCTCTCGCTGCCCGAGGCGGGAAGCGGGAAGTCCGTATAGATCTCCCCATTGGTGGTGTTGGCCTGGACGGAGAAGCCTGCGTGCTCGGGCAGGATCAGCTTCACCGAGCCGTTGCGGTCTTCCAGGTCGATTGTGCCCAGCGGAGGCGCGGCCGTCAGGTCGATCGTCCCATTGCGATCAGTGACGGCGACGGCGCCGCTGATGCGGTCGAGGCTGATGTTGCGGTTGCTGGTGGTCAGCACAAGCGGTCCCAGCGCCTGATTCACCGTCAGGTCCGAGTGGGGGCTGATCTCCGCCTCGCCGTCCAGCCGGGCAACCTGAAAGTCGGTGCGGCTGGTGCGAAAGTGAATGGTCCCGTTGATGCGTTCCAGATGGGTCGTCCCGAAGAACTCTCCTCCCAGCGTCACCGTGCCCACAATGTCGGAGAGAGTCACATCCTGTGCGTGTCCCTGGATAGCGATCCCGCCGCCCATGCTGTGCGCGGAGATCGACGAACCGCCGTTGTTGATGTGCGCCGTGGCCGGCCCGGTGATGGCGGACAGCTCAACCTCCCCATGGTTCGCCGTTACCGCAACCGGGGCCTTGATCGACGCAACGTGGATGTCGCCGCGGTTGGCATTGACATTGATTGCCGCCGCCGCTGGAACCATAATTACCAGATCGGCCCGGGTGCCATCCAGCGAAGGCACCGTCAGCGTGAATGCAAGACCTTCGTTAGTCAGCACAGGGCGAAGCTGCTGCGCCTTGCTCTCCGCTTCGGGGTCGGTGCGGGCGTAGACCTGCTTGTGCTCCGCGATGTGTACGCGTCCGTCGTCGCTGGTGCCGTCGATCGTCACATCGCCGCGCGGGTTCACCACGGCAAGCGAGCCGCCGGCCGGGAAGGCGAGGTCCAGCGTCTGATCGCTCTCGTGCTTGTCGCCGAAGAACTCGTCCAGGTTCTCCTGATCGAAGTGCCAGCCTCCGTTGTCCCATCGCTCTCCGGATGTGATGTGATGTCCGATGACGCCGGCAAGCACCAGAAAGAACAGCATGAGGAAGACGCCGAAGCCGATGCAGCGGCGGTAGGGTCTGCGCTGGGGATCGCGCAGATGGACCTGGTCGAAGGTCCACTCGGCCAGCAGAATAATGCCGGCCGCCACCAGCAGCAGAGGCCACCAATGTCCGTACCAGCCCCAGAATATCTGGTGGTCCAGGCGTCCGGTCTCAATCAGCAGAAAGACAACGCCAACGGCGATCAGCAGGATGGGGCTGAGAACGGAGCTGCGGCGCATTCCCCGCATCTGGGCGCGGACCTGGTAGCTCTGCGCGCGGGCCGCGTTACACTGCGCGCGCACCTGGGCGCGCAACTGGTCGTGGTAGAACCGCCGTTGCGCACGTGGATCGTAACCGGGCGGTGGAGGAGGCGGTGGTGGAGGATAGCTCGCCATGATTTACCTTCCTTCCGGATCGTTGTGTGCGTCGTTGCCGGAGTCGCTGCCGGAATGATCGTACGAAGGTTCGCCGGAGACCGGGTCAGTGCTGGTGACCGGCGGCGCAGGCGGCGCGCTGCCCGGCTGGCCGCTGCCAGATCCATGGCCGCCGGGTTCGTATCCACATCCGCCAAACAGGGTGCGCTTGAACAAGAGCACCACGCCCGCGGCGATGAGGAACAGCGGCCAACTGCGCCGCCAGGAGAGGATGTCGAGCACATCCAGCAGCCAGATCACGCCAGTCAGGATCACCCAGAAAGAGCAGCGCACGGCGCGCGCGAAGCACCACTGGTAGTACGCGCTGCCGTCGTTCTCCAGCCCATGGCCGGAGCAGATCATCTTATGCACGAAGATCCATACCCCGACGGCGATCGTCAGAATTGGCCAGAAGACAGGATGGTGAAAGATGTGGAAGAAGCCATTGTCGCCCACCAGAAAGATCAGGCCGAGAACGATTAGCCAGATCGCTCCGGATGGAAACCGGCGGTAGTACGGAACCTTGACATCGGCGTAGGGAGGCACGGGAGCAGCCGGAGCACCCGGCGGATCGTAGGGATAGCTGTACG
This sequence comes from Granulicella sp., assembly GCA_003132145.1. GTDB lineage: Bacteria > Acidobacteriota > Terriglobia > Terriglobales > Acidobacteriaceae > Edaphobacter. The sequence goes on along the minus strand of PKWU01000037.1, from coordinate 87,976 downwards.
GCGGCGTGTAGGCCGGTGCGTAGGGCGGCGCGTAGGGAGGAGTATAAGGCGGCGTGTAGGGATTTACAGGCGGAGCATATGGGCCAGGCGCGTTGGGTTCCTGCGACGGCGTGCCTGCCGCTGCACCGCCTGTGGGTTGCGCCGCGGGATCGGGGCCTGTCGCGGCTGGATACACAGCCACGTTCGGTGCGCTACCGGGCCACGCCTTGCCGAAGCCCAGCCGCTCCGAGAGGTCGTTCAACCCAAACGGATTGGGCAGCGGCGCGCCTTCGCGGCGCGCCTTCGCGGTGTGGTACGCCTCGAAGACCATATAGAAGATCCAACCCAAGATGAATAAGTGGAAGATCCCGGGCAGCGATACCAGAACCGCGAAGACGATCAGGTGAGCCAGTCCCTTGGCGTACTGCCCGTTGTACATCGCGCCCACGCCGGGAATAAATCCCAGTAGCGCGGCCAGTCCGGGGCTGGGCTCGCCCGTGGCGGGCGCTCCGGCAGGCGGATAGCCCGCGCCGCCGGTGTAGGATGTGTAGCCGTAGCCGGCGGGCGGAGCGCTGCCGGCAACACGCGCCGCCAGGCAGGGTTCGCAGAAGATGGAGCTTCCCACGTTGCGGACGCATTCGCTGCAGACCGGCTTGCCGCAGTTTTGGCAGAAGGCCGCATTTTCACGATCGGGATGGTTTGCGCAGTTCATGCCATGCCCCTTTCTGTGTGTGCGTGAATCGGGTTGCCAAAGCCTCTGCCGGATCGACTTGCGGCGACCAGGCGGCGGCTTGGGTTGAGCTCTTCGCGGCGGCTGGTGCCGGGGTTGGGGGCGGGCCTCTTGCGATCGGGCTGCGTTATGTCAGCCGGAGGAGCGGCCTTCTGGCCTCCCGAACCCGGCTGCGCGGATGGGGCTTGCACGGCGGGCTGGCCGGGATTGGATGGCAAACTCCGGCCCGCAGCGGGAAGGTTGTTGTCCGTGGCGCCTTCAAAATCGTGCACCCGCGACTCCAGCTCGTAGACCACACGCAGCCCTTCGTAATACCGCACCACGCGCGCGTTCGCGTCATGATAGTCACGCTTCAGGCTGCTTGGCCGCAGGTCGCTCGCCCTCAGGTCCAGCAGGCGCACGCCGGTCAGGTTCATGGTCAGCGCGATGGAGAAGAAAGCCATCGCAGCGGTCATGGCAAAGCGCGGCTGAAACACAATCTGCCCGAACGAGCTTCGCCGCATCGTGGAGACCACGCGCCTGCGGAAGGGAACCACGTTGCCATAGCTCGCCGCCGCAGCGGGCATTCCGTAGCCCGGCGCCACAGCAGCCACGCCGCCAAACAGCGGCGGCCGGCCCAGAGTTGCGCCCGCGGCTCCCGCGCGCTCGGAAACCACCCGGCCGGGGTTTGCCAATCCCTGTGCCCCGCTGATCTCGGCCAGAATCCGTTCCAGCAGCTCCGCCGGAGGCTCTGGCCGTGGCGCGCGCAGCATCTCCAGCCATGCGGCCCCGCGCCGCGCGTCGGCCAGCGTCTCGCTGCACATCCCGCACTCGGCCGTATGCTCTGCGAAGAGCTTCTGCTGCTCCACGGTCAGCGTCCCATCCAGAGCGTCGGCCAGCCGGGCCTCGCACTCGGCGCACTGCCCGCCATCGCCCGCCCGCATCCCGGCGCTCTTCTCCCCGAACCGCAAAACCTTCGGGCTGCCGAACTGTCTTCCGTCTGCCACTTAAACCACCTGCCCTTCTATACGATGCAAAAGCCTTGCAAGTTCCCCTCGTCCCCGGCTGATGCGGCTCTTCACCGTGCCTTCGGGGATACGCAGCACCTGCGCAATCTCCTTGTAGTCCATATCTTCCAGGTCGCGCAGGATCACCGCCTCGCGCAGCTCCGGCGACAGTTGCGCCAGCCCCTGCTGGATACTCACCCGCAACTCCATCCCCGACGCGTGCGCCTCCGGCGAGGGATGAGGGTCGGCCATCCGGTCGGCCAGCGTCGCGTCGTCGTCGCCCGAAAAACTCGCGTCCAGCGAGTCCGTGGCCCGCTCCAGCCGCGTCCGCCGGAAGTGGTCCACCAGCAGATTGCGCGCCAGCGTCGTGATCCACGTCTGAAGGCTGCCCCGCTCCACGTCGAAGCTCGCCAGGTTACGGTACAGCCTCAGGAAGACATCCTGCGTCAGGTCTTCGGCGTCGCTCGCCGACCCGGTAAACCGGTAGCAGATCGCATAGATCCGCCTGTGCTGCGAGACCACCAGCTCCTGCCATGCCTCGGGATCGCCCGCCACGCACCGCCGCACCAGCCTGCCGAGTGCCTCCTGCGCGGCTTCCTGTTCCGGTGTGCGCTGCAAGCTAGCCTCGTACCTTGGCCGTTGTGAGTTCCGCGAAGAGTTCCGCGGAGTAAGCCGTAGATCATTCCGCGGAGTAAGCCGTGGAACATTCCGCCCGGACCGCTGCGGAGTTGCTTCGGCCAATGGCAGAAGTGTACCGCCAGTTGGGCCCGTCTGCCCCGCGTCCCGATGCGCGGCGTTCCCGGCCGCCCCGTCCCGCAGAACCCCGAGGTCGCCTCCCGCAATCGGCATCGCCATCTGCAGAACGCCCATGCAGCATCTATACGCAATCGCATTCCACTTGGTTCCAGCCGGCCCGCCCCCGGCCCCTCGACCCTCAAACCATGAACCTTGACCCAGTCTCTCAGTTCTCCGTGGGCGTCTTCTCCATGCGGTCCACCACCACCTGCTCCACCGGAGCCTTGCGCGACTCCAGTTTGAGTCCGAGCTTCTCCACCGAGGCATACACCGTCGCTCCGCTCCCGCCCGGATCGGACGCCGCTGTGCTCGCTGCCCCGCTCCCCGCACCGCCGCCTGCCGCACCCGTGCCCCCCGGCATGCTCATACCCATGTCCCCTAACTGCGCGCGCGCCATGGCCATCAGGTCCGCCATGGAAAGATCCACGGCCACCTGGTAGTTGCCCTTCAGTTGGGTCATGTCCACCACAGGCTTGCCGCCCCCGCCGCCCATCTGCATGACGCGTGTCAACATGTCGGCAAACCCCGCCATGGTCACCGTGTCGGCGTCCAGATGTATCGTCGTCCCGTCCATTTTTATTTGATAGGTGCCCTTTGCTCCCATATTCATCGTGGCGGAGCCATCGGCGCGTGTCGTCATGCGGACCGGCCCGTCGGCGGTGTCCATCTTCATCTCCCCGGCCTTCAGCGGCGCGTCCGGATCGATCGGCTGAGGAGCCGCGGGCGACGCCTGTAGCTTCGGGCCGCCCTTGCCCACCACCAGCGCCAGCACCGGATGTTCCTGTTTTTCTATATGAGCTTCCAGCTTGAACCGCTCTTTCAGCAGCGCCTGCAGCATCTTCGGAGCGTCGTCCTTGGTCGATCCTTCCGGCATCTTCGCCACAATGTCGAAGTGCTCCTCTGCCAGCCACGACGGCCCGGTGATCTGATAGTCCTTCACCTCGTACGCTACGGTAATCAGTTCCTTCAGCGTCAGGTAGTTATACTCGGCCCGCAGTCCACTGATGTGAATGCCCATGTTAGGCATCTTGCCTGCCTGCATCTGCGCAGCCAACTTTGCCGGGTCTAGCGGAGCCGAAGGCCGCACCGATGCCACATCGAACGTAAGATCGCTCGCCGCCGGAGCCGCACTGCTCGCAGCCGCCTGCGCGGTGGGAGCAGTCTGCGCGGTGGGGGCTGTCTGCGTAGCAGGGGCCGTCTGCGCAATCGCCGCACCGGCTACCAGGAAGAGTCCAACAAAGAGGGTAAGTCCAAACCAACTACGCGAATGAAGCGGCATATGCGAGAACTCCCATGCGAACCGATACGAATTGTCGCACAGATTCGTTCCATGAGGCTTGCAAGCTGGAGCCTTACCTTACCGCGTTTCTCGCCATTACATCGCCGGCGCCGGAATCACACCGCACGCAATGCGGTTGCCCGCGTTTCCCGTGGGATCGGTCTTCATGTCGTCGGCCTTCTCATGCACCATGATCGACCGCCCAAGCACCGAGGTCGGCGCGCCGGGCTCCAGCGTCAGGTAGTCAACCTTGTAGGTGATCTCGCCTGTGTGGTTCTCGCCGATGGAGATGTTCTGCGGCATGTCGCCGTTGTGGTGGCCCATTGGGTTCAACATCCCGTGCTGCTTGCCGTCGGGGTTGAAGTGGCCGCCGGCAGTCTTGAAGTCGGGCGCGTCGCACACCGGGTTCTGGTGGATGTGTACGGCGTGTTCGCCAAACGGCAGGTTCTTCAGCTTCACCGTGATGGAGAGCTGCTTGCCGTCCTTGCTCTCCTTGAACGTCGCGCTGCCGGCATCCTGCCCAGTCGAAGTTTTGATGGGAACAACCAGAGTTTTCAGGGCCGCCGGATGGTTCCCATACTGGGCATGAACGAAACTGGTGAGAAGGGTGAACGCGAGAAGGCAGAAAGCGGAGACGGAGACCGCAAAGACGGGACGCATGAGGCGCATGGCAATTCCTCCTGCTATTTCGATGCAGATAAGCGCGCCGCAGAGGCGAAAAATATCGCGCTGCTACGGCGCGACGCGCAACTGCTCCGCGTCGGGCAGCTCCATCTGCTCACCCTCCGGCGCGTTCAGGTAGGGGCGGAAGCAGGCGCGGCAGCGCGCCTCGTACACTCCCGCCGCGCCCACCACCACCAGCTCGCGGCTCGCCCCCAGCCGCTGCGTGTGGATGGCCGGAGCGCCGCACACAATGCACACCGCCGACAGCTTCGTCACCTCGTCGGAGATGGCCATCAGCGCCGGAATCGGCCCAAACGGCTCGCCCGTAAACGTCGTATCCAGCCCGGCGATCAGGATCCGTTTGCCCATGTGCACCAGCTCGCCCACCAGATGCACAATCGACTGGTCGAAGAACTGCGCCTCGTCGATGCCGATCACCTCAACCTCGGGCAACTGTCCGTAGATCGCCTCGCGCAATCGCGCCACATTGGGCACCGTCACCGCCTCATGCGTCTGCGCGCTGTGCGACGCGATCGCCGTGCGGTGGTAGCGCAGGTCGATGTCCGGCTTGAAGCAGGCCACCCGCTGGCGCGCAATCCGCGCGCGCTTCAGGCGGCGGATCAGCTCCTCGCTCTTGCCGGAGAACATCGGCCCGGTGATGACTTCAATGCGCCCTACTTCACTGCGGCCAGCTTCATTGCGGCCCACTTCACTGCGGCCAGATGCGGAAGAGTTCATAATACGTACGCCTTTACGGTTTCAAAAAATTCGGGGTCCCCGACGAGTGCCTTTGCTCGGTGGTGTGAAAAATCGGGGTGCAACTTCGGACTGCCCCCTCGAAACATCCTACGCGCAACCCCGCCGTGGATTTCCGGGACATTTTCTTCCCGCGCTCCCTCATCAAACCGGCTTTCTCCATCCACCGGGACGCCTTTGACTCTCGCCCTCGATGTTGGTAGCGTGGAGTTTGGGTTGGAGCGCAATTCTGGCCGGAATCCGCCTCTGGTCCCCATCGTTCAGTGGTTAGGACACCGCCCTTTCACGGCGGTAACACGGGTTCGAGTCCCGTTGGGGACACCAATCAATTCAGCAAGTTAGCAGAGTCGCCCTATGCGGCACGATTTTCTGGTGACTCTGTGGTGACTAAATGAAGATCACTTGGCAGGGCTTTGGGCATCATCCCGCCCATGATGCCGTCCAGCTTGCCCACCGCTCCGGCCATGTAATCGGGCGACAGGTGTGCGTAGCGTTGCGTCATGCGTGGCGTCTTGTGGCCTAGAATCTGCCCCACCGCGTACAGGTCTACACCCTCCAGCTCCTCCTTACATCGAGCCATCACGCCGACATTCGCGCCGCAGTCGGCCAGTGTCTCGGCGATGGTCTTGCCGATGCCTTTGGACCCCCGGTGACGAAAGCGGTCTTGCCACTCAGGTCGATGTGCATTCCTTCTCCTCCGGACGCAGCTCTCATGCTGACCGCGGTCAGCTCGCGCTCGGCACTGCGTGGTACTGCTCGTCGGACACCTGCTCCATCCAGTCGGCAGTTTTGCCATTCAGATGTTCCAGAACGGCAATATGGGTCATCGCCGTCGTTGGCGCCGCCCCATGCCAATGCTTCTCTCCGGGTGGAAACCAGATGACATCGCCAGGCCGGATCTCCTCGACGAGGCCGCCCCAACGCTGCACTCTGCCACAACCGGATGTGACGATCAGAGTCTGCCCGAGAGGATGCGTATGCCATGCAGTCCGCGCGCCGGGTTCAAAGGTGACGCTGGCACCAACGACGCGGGCGGGATCGGGCGCATCGAACAACTTGTCAACCCGCACCGCGCCCGTAAAGTAATCTGCCGGCCCTATTCCTGAAGGCTGTGAGCCGATTCGCTTGATCTCCATTATGGGTTCCCTCGCTTACTATTTTTCGATTTGGCCGTACGAGTGCATGAACCGCTCGACGCGGTGAACCTATTTCGGGCTATCTACAGCGCCTTGCCCATTTCATACGCTTGTTTCATGGCACGGCTTGTCAGGATATCGCCTATCTCCCATGCGCCTGCGCCATACACGATGCCCTTTTCTTTTGCCCCTGGCAGACAGGAAGTAAATCCCCGGAGGCCCTCGATGGTTCGCTCCAAAGCGGCCTTGTTGCTGTCCGCCGCAGTCACGATGAAATAGAAATCCTTATTGATGATCTCCGTATAGCGTGCAACGGTCCGGTCAATCGCGGTCTTCATCTGGGCGCACATCGTATAGAAGTACATAGGCGTCGCCAGAACGATTACGTCGACCGCAATCATGCTGTCGAGGATCTGCGCCATATCATCCTTCTGTGCGCATAGCCCCTTGCTCCTGCAGGCATAACAACCCGTGCAGTAGTTGATCTTCTTTTCCGCCAACACCACTTTTTCAACCTGATGGCTGGATTCGATTGCGCCTTCCATGAACCGGTCGCATAAGGCATTCGAATTTCCATGCTTTCTTGGACTCGAGGAAAGGATCAGTATTTTTTTGCTCATTTAGCCTCCTCCAACGGGGCCAATGAATATGACTGTAAGCAATTCATTTGTTCAGTACAGTTTCTCTCAGAGCTTAATCAGTTCGTACTGATCATTGCCCATATGCAAGGTCTTCATGTATTCAAGCTGGTGCAGTCCGCTTCGTGACTCAATGCGTTCCACTATGTCGTGCCGTTGCTGTTCCGGAAGGGCATAGACCATGTCGACGGAAGCCTTATCGATGGCCAAAATGTCCCGTGAACCGAGGATTCCGATATCGTTGCAGGTAGGTTTTACGCCATGCGCATCGCAATCGCAGTCTATGGAGATATTCTTCAGGACATTGATATAAGTGATGTGCGAACCGAAATGTTCGGTGGTCCCTTTGCCCGACTCGACCATGCGCTCCAGAAAGAGCGTTCCTTTAGGCCACCCCTCGCCGTGAATCTGCCGCTTGCCCACCTGTCCGGACGCACAACCGATGCCGATGTTTTTAAGCGATCCGCCAAAACCTCCCATCGTGTGACCCTTGAAGTGGGTGTAGACGAAGAGGGAATCGTAGTTCAAAAGGCTTTTGCCGACGGCGATCTCCGTGAGATGTACCCCCGGAGTGAAGGGGTGCTCCGTCAACATGGGTGATGAATACTTATCAAGAAACTCACGCATGCCCGGAATCGGAAGCATCGCATCGCCGTCGGCGTCCATAATGTCGACCGGGCAGAAGGTGAATCCATTCGTCTTCAGAGTCTCGCGATGCGTCGCTGTATGTTGTCTCGGGCTTGGATAGAGGACGTTGCATTCCACGATGGTGCTGTTGGGAATATGCAGCTGCAAGCCTTGAATGAATTCGATGGGTAACAGGTTCGGCCCATGCGGCTCGCCGGTGTGCAGCTTGATGCCTATTTTGCCGGTCATTCCTCCCTTGATTTTGGAGTAGATTTTCAGCAATCCGTTGACGCTGATATCCCTTGTAAAAAACACTTGGGATTTGCGTTGTGAGGCTGTGGCGCTGGCGATACTGTTCGAGTCGCGTGCGGCCACACCGCCCAGAGCAATCGCGCCTTTTTTCGGAACTGTACGATGCGGCATTTGCCTCTCCGTGTTTGTCTTCTTTCAGTGAGGAACGAATTCGAAAACACAACAGTCGCTTAGCGACCAGTTAACTTCTCGAGGTTCTCCGGGTAGCGAGCGCCTTGCACCTCGATCTTGGCTGCGGCGCTATTGATCTCGCGCAGGTCGTCTGCACTGAGTTCAATCGTAGCGGCTCCGATGTTCTCTTCCATACGATGCAGCTTCGTCGTCCCGGGAATGGGAACGATCCACGGCTTCTGGGCCAGCAGCCAGGCCAGCGCGATCTGGGCAGGCGTCGCCTTCTTCGGTTTCGCAATAACGCCGAGGAGATCGACTAAGGCTTGATTGGCTTTGCGTGCCTCGGGGGTAAAGCGCGGCAGCGTTTTGCGGAAGTCGGTTTTATCGAACTCGGTGTTCTCGTCCATCTTTCCCGTCAGGAAGCCCTTGCCCAGCGGGCTATAAGGCACCAGGCCGATGCCCAGTTCCTCAAGCGTGGGCAGAATTTCCTCTTCAGGCTTTCTCCACCAGATCGAGTATTCGCTTTGAAGTGCGGTCACGGGCTGAACGGCATGCGCGCGGCGGATCGTCTGTGCGCCTGCTTCGGATAGACCGAAGTGCTTTACCTTGCCCGCCTGAATCAGGTCCTTGACTGCGCCCGCTACGTCCTCGATCGGAACATCCGGATCGACACGGTGCTGGTAGAACAGGTCGATCGCATCGATCTCGAGTCGCTTGAGAGAAGCTTCGGCGACTTCCTTGATGTGCTCGGGGCGGCTATTCAGGCCCTGCCAGCCTGGACTTCCATCGGGATTGAGGTTAAAGCCGAATTTGGTGGCAATCACCACCTGCTCGCGAATGGGAGAGAGAGCTTTGCCGACAAGCACCTCATTCGTGAATGGGCCGTAGACCTCGGCTGTGTCAAAGAAAGTGACACCGTGCTCGACGGCGGCGCGAAGGAGAGCGATCATCTCCTGCTTATCCTTGGGTGGGCCGTAGGAAAAGCTCATGCCCATGCAGCCAAGACCGATTGCCGATACTTCCAGATTGCTGTTTCCCAATTTGCGCTTTTGCATTTATCTCCTTCTCCCTTTTCAAAACGGCCTTCTTGACCAGTCATTGAGATGCAAGGCGAGCGGCCTGCTCAGACAAGATAATCTTACTTCCCATCGTCACGCAGGTTGCGTATCAGGAAAAGATGCGTTCAAGAAATCCTCACGCGGCTCGAAAGTGGCTAATACTGGCCTCATTTGGGAGTGCCTGGGAGTACCAAAGATGGTTCCATCCCTTTCGTGCAAAACCATTGCTGAATGCGGGACCGCCGCTTAATCTGTGTTCGGGAGCATAGTCCATGAGCCATCAGGAACAGATCGTTGCAACAACCGATGAACTGACGAATGCAGTACTGTCGGTCGTAGAATCCTTCGAGCCGTATCGAGCCGACCATCGTCCGGACTGCGCGGACTTCGACCGCTGGCTTATCTGGAATGATAAGACTTCCGAGCGGCTGGGCATTGTTGCCCTTGTCGGGCCACAGGAGAACGCTTTATCGCTTCTTGAAAAGAAGGTACTCTTGCGTTCACGCACGATGGATCTGCTGCGCAATGTCGCGTAGCAGCACACCTGTTCAACAGCGGAAGCAGGATAGGACCTCGCGTACTACTTTTGATTAGTGCTTATATCATGATCATCATGTTCAAAAAAATCCGCTGGGGAGTTCTCAGCACCGCCAACATCGGCCTCAAGAAAGTCCTTCCAGCGATGCAGAAGGGCCAATACACCACTTTAGCCGCGATCGCATCGCGCGATCTTGCAAAGGCTCGAGAGGCGGCGACTGCGCTTGGCATTCCCACGGCCTACGGTTCGTACGAGGAACTTCTGGCCGATCCCAATGTCGACGCGATTTACAATCCGCTTCCCAATCACCTTCATGTTCCCTGGACCATCAAGGGCGCCGAAGCCGGGAAGCATGTTCTATGCGAGAAGCCCCTCAGTCTCACCGTCGCGGAGGCCAAAACTCTTCTTGCCGTTCGCGCACGCACAGGAGTCAAGATCGGTGAAGCCTTCATGGTCGACTGCCATCCCCAATGGCTTCGTCTGCGCCAATTACTCGGCGAGGGCCGCATCGGAGAGCTTCGCTCCATCGTCGGCATTTACAGTTACTTCAATATCAACCCGGCCAACATCCGCAACCGGATAGAGTGCGGCGGTGGCGCTCTCATGGACATCGGCTGCTACCTCATCCACGCATCCCGCTTTGCCTTTGCAGAGGAGCCCACGCGAGTAGTCGCCCGCATCGACCGGGATCCCGCGATGCATACCGACCGGCTCACCTCGGCGATTCTCGACTTTCCCAACGGCCAAGCCATCTTCACTTGCAGCACGCAGTTGGTCCCCTACCAGCGCATCCAATTTCTCGGCACCCGTGGGCGCATCGAGATGGAAATCTCCTTCAACGCGCCTCCCGACCGCTCCACGCGCCTCTTCATCGACGACGGGTGCGACCTCTTCGGCAGCGGTATCACGACGGAGACCTTTCCCGTCTGCGATCAATACACCCTGCAGGCCGACGCCTTCTCCAAGGCTGTCCTGGAAGACACGGAAGTCCCCGTTCCCATCGAAGACGCCGTCAAGAACATGTCTGTCATCGAGGCCATCTTCAACTCCGCCAAAACCGGTCAATGGGAGTCTCCTCGGCAATAAAAAACTTGCACCACGGGCTGCTAGGTGGTTCGCGTGCTCCGGCCGCAACCGGGGGATATACATGGTCTGCCATCTCAGCGTGCTAGAAGTGTAAACTTGCGTTTCGACAGGATGCGATGTCCTCCAACGGGGTTTGGCAACCTGCATTGACATCTTTGCTTTCGACGACGGCTGAATCCTAGTTCATGGAGGCAGCACCGATGCAGTCCATCCCAATGGCGCAGGCAAGACCACCGGCGTTTGCCATACGAGCGGCCCTGACGCTCATTGGGTTCAGCGCGGTCATCGGGCAGATCGTTCTTATGCGGGAACTCATTGTCGTCTTCAACGGCAACGAGATTTCGCTGGGGATCATGTTAGCCACCTGGCTGTTCTGGACCGCTGCCGGTAGCAGTCTGAGCAGTGTTTTTGCACTTGGCGATAGCAACGCTCGCCACTCAGTTGCTGCGCTCGAATGTCTTCTCGCCATCAGCCTGCTGCCGACAATATGGGCGTTGCCCGCCTGCAAAACCATCTATCAAACAGTGCCGGGTGAGTTGGTCGGACCGCTACCATTGATCCTTATATCCCTGGTATGTCTGAGCCTTTTTTGCTTTGTCTCCGGAGCGCTGTTCGTGGCTGCGGCACGCATGGTCGAAGCGGAGTGCGCCGTATCCGCTTGCGTTGCTACCAGCACGGCTTATCTGCTGGAGGCCGCGGGTTCCGGCCTGGGCGGGATTGTTGCCAGCATGGTGTTGCTGCGCTTTCTCGATTCCTTCCAGATCGCAACCATCGTGGCCATGCTGAACCTGTGCATGGCAGCGGTGCTGTTGCTCCGAATGAGTCGAAAGCAGTCTGCGATGTTGGCTGTAGCAGCGGCGTTATTTGCCGTTCCTCTTATTAAGTTTGTTGCACCGTCGTTGAACCGGTCCGCGCAGGCGTGTCTGTGGCGAGGCTTCCGCCTGGTAGGATCGCGCGATTCAATCTATGGCAATCTGGCGGTGACCGGGACGGGCAATCTCCGCAGCATCTATCAAAACGGCGTGCTCCTTGCCAACGCACCGGACCAGAGTGCGGCCGAAGAGTCGGTGGATTATGCGCTGCTGGAGAGCCCGGCGCCGCGGCGCGTTCTGATGATCGGCGGCGGAGTGAATGGCAGTATCGCAGAGGCGCTGAAGCATCCCACGGTCGAGCGGATCGACTACGTCGAGCTGGACCCAGCGCTCATCGATATGGCGCGCCGGTTCTTTCCGGCGCAGTCCGCTCCTGTGGTCTCCGACCCGCGGGTGCACATGCACTACGCGGATGGCAGGTACTATCTGAGGACGACCGTCGACCGGTTCGACGTGATTCTGGTCAATGTGCCCGACCCGCAGACCGCGCAGTTAAACCGTTTCTACACGGCCGAGTTCTTTCGTTCCGCACGCGATCACCTGGCGCCGGGCGGATTGCTCGCATTGCAACTGCGGTCGTCGGAGGAGACCATCAGCCCCGACCTGGCGGAGTTTCTGCGTTGCATTCGGCGCACGCTGCAAGAAGTTTTCCCCTACGTCGTCGCCATCCCTGGCGATACGATCCACTTCTTTGCCGCGAAGCAGCCGGATGTTCTGACCGGCAATCCCCAAACGTTGATCTCACGGCTGCGCGAGCGGAACCTGCAGCCCCAGTATGTCCGGGAGTATTTCATCCCGTTCCGCATGATGCCCGATCGCATGGCGCAGGTCGACGAACAACTGCGTCCGCTGGCATCCACGCCCGTCAATCGCGATTTCGAGCCGATTGCCTATTACTTCGACGTTGTGTTGTGGAGTACGCAGTTCAAGGAGGGCCATTCCAACTGGTTTCGGAGCGCGGCGAACTTCGGATTTATGAGTGTCATCGTTGCGGTCCTTGTGCCCTTGTTGCTCGTGGCGATGGTTCTGGCGTCGATGAGCACTCGCGAGAGGCGCGCCCGGTCCGCCGCAATTTATTGCGCGGCTACAACCGGCTTCACGCTGATCACGCTGCAGATCGTTCTGCTGTTGGCCTTCCAGTCCATCTATGGGTACGTCTACTACCAGCTCGCGATCCTGATCGGCCTGTGCATGGCAGGCATTGCCTTGGGAAGCTGGCTGGGGATCCGCCGCACTCTTGTTGGCGATCGCTCACCCTTCCGCGCCATGGCATCGGCGCAGTTCCTGCTTGCCCTCTCCGCGCCTGCGCTGATATTTGTTGTCAGCCTGCTAGCCAGAATTTCAGGAGTTGCAACAACGTGGCTGGCGGCAGAGCTCGTCTTCCCTGCATTGGCCGCGCTCTCTGGGATGCTGGGAGGCTATCAATTCCCCATCGCGACCCAGATCTACCTTCATGACGGGAATAGCCGGCCGAAGCTGGGTGCGCTCTATGCCATCGATCTGCTGGGCGGATGCGCGGGCGCGCTCGTCGTGAGCGGCTACTTCATTCCGGTATTTGGATTCTGGAAGACCGCATGGCTCTGCGCGGGGATCAATCTGGGGCCTGCTCTGCTTGCCGCGCGCGTATATCTGGAGGCGAAGAGGTCGCGCACATAAGCGATTACGGCTTGTGTTCGCCGAATACCACCGCTGTAAAACGGAAGATGTCTGTATCCGCATCCTTCCAGCAGCCGGGGCGCATACCAGCCTTGTGGCAGGTCTCTTCCAGATACTTCTGCCGGTCCCATTTCTGTTCCACCGGAACCTGGGGAAGGAAAAGGCCCTCGTAATCGCCATTCTTCATCAACAGGCCGTCCTGGCCAATCTTGATCTGTTGCAAGTCCACGACGCGCCGCAGGGGCGACAGCACGGAGATCTCATACTCGAGCTGCGGCAACTCCGAGGACGAAACCGGAGGAAACCGGGGATCGCGCAGGGCGGCCAACGTGGCCGTGTCGCGCACGGCCAGGTAGAGGGGCTTGGTCGCGGAGGTATAACCGATGCACCCGCGCAGCTCTCCCGCTTCGCTCAGGGTCACAAACGCGCCGCGGTCCTGGTTCAGCGCATCGCTTGCGGTTGCGCCCGGCTCATACTGCTTCCTCTGCCCGACCGCCTGCTCGACCGATTTGCGGGCCAGGGCGAGCAGTTCGTTCTTGTCGCGGTCGCTGAGTGAGAATGGCGTTTCAACCGCCTTTCCATTTGGAGCTTTCACGAAGACGTCCGCGCTGTATCCAACCACGCGCGAGCGGTCGCCCGAGGTGTCGCCAGAGTTGGCGTACTTCAGCACCTGGGCCTGATTAGCCCCCATGCGCTCGGCGGCGATCATTGCGGCCACAATGGGCGCGCCGCCGCAGGCCTCCCAAACTCGCGTCTGGAAGTTGCGCGACATACTGAAGTAGTCCCACACCGCAAGCGCGCCCAGCGTCTTATGGTCGATTGTTTCCGCTTCGTCGTAGGTGTGATAGTGCGACAGATCGGAGCTGGCCACGATCAGCGTGTTGCCACCCTTATTTTCGTTCTCGATCAGCTTGGCCAGGGCCACGCCCAACGCGCGGCTGTTCTCATAGCTCTGTTCTCCCATGACGATGGGCACCAGTTGAAAATCGCCCAGCACACGTTGCAACCACGGCAACTGCACCTCGATCGCATGCTCGGCGCCGGCCGGCGTGGCATCGTGCCCTTGGCTGGAGAGACGCATGGTTGGGCTCAGCTTGACCAACTGTCTGGCAAAGGCTTTGTCGACCTGGACCGTTCCCAACGGTGTCGCGTAGGCGTCGCCGTCATACACAGAGGCGAAGTCGAAGGCCTCGTAGTGCGACGGCGCAATCACAACCACACGCGAAAATTTGCGACCCTTCAGCGCCGCATAGGTGGTGGCGGCCACGGGGCCGGAGAACTGATAACCGGCGTGCGGCGCAACCACGGCGAGGATGGGGTCGTGGATCGGCGGCGGCGACGCGTGCGCCAGCATATCGTCGATCATCGCCAAGAGCGCCTTTGGGTCGGCTGGATAAAAGCTGCCGGCGACCCCGGCCGGCCGGACCTTCTGCGGACTGGCAGCGGAGGCTTGCTGCAATGGCGCAATTGCCAGTAGAGCGGCGAGTGAAGTTCTAAGCCAACACATGTTGCGAAACCTCTGGATGTTCATCTGCTAGACCTCTTCTGCGCCCTCAAGTGTGCCAGATGCCTGGGATCGGGTGCTGGCAGAATGGGCAACTGTCCTTGCGGATCAGGTTCTTGCTGGCCGTGAACCCTACGCGTTCCACCAGCATTTTGTGGCATTTCGGGCAGTAGGTGTTCTGCGCGGGATGTCCCGGCACATTCCCGATATACACGTAGTGCAGCCCCTCGGAGTCGGCGATCGCCTTAGCCCGCTCCAGGGTCGGTACTGGGGTGATGGGCAGGTTCTTCAGCAGGTACTCCGGATGGAACTGCGTGAAATGCAGCGGAACGTCTAGGCCCAGGTTGGTCTTGATCCAGCGCGCCAGGCCCTGGAACCCGGCGTCGTCGTCGTTGAGCGTCGGCACCACCAGGTAGACGATCTCCGTCCACTTGTCCATCTTGCGCAGCGTGACCAGCGAATCCAGCACCGGCTTCAACTGGCCGGTCACCACATCCTTGTAGTACGACTCGGTGAACGATTTCAGGTCGATCTTGACCGCGTCCATCTTTCCGTACGCAGCCTTCAGCGACTCCTGCTGCATGTAGCCATTCGACACGACAATGCTGCGAATCCCCGCCGCGTGCCCGGCATCGGCGGCGTCCATCAGGAACTCGCTGAAGACCACCGGCTCGCTGTAGGTATAGGCAATCGTCGGACAACCGTACTGCTTCGCCAACTCGGCAACCCGCCGCGGTGGAATGAAATCGGCGGGAACCTGCTCCGGGCGCGACTGGGAGATGTCCCAGTTCTGGCAGAATTTGCAGTTGACGTTGCAGCCGGCCGTGGCCAGCGAGAAGGCGACGGTTCCCGGCAGATAGTGGAACAGGGGCTTCTTCTCGACGGGATCGACGTGCGCGGCGCAGACCCTCGAATGCACCAGCGAGTAGTAGGTCCCTCCGCGGTTCTCCCGCACGCCGCAATATCCGCGCTCGCGGTCTCCCACCGTGCATTCGCGCGGACACAGCTTGCACTTGACCTTCTTATTCTGGAGTTTCTGGTAGAACTTCGCCTCGACGGTGAACTGCGCATCGTCCTGCTTCTGTGCGCCGCCCGGCAATGGGGCGGCGGCAAGAGAAGCAGGGAATTCGCCAACCCCCAGAGCTGCTCCCGACGCCAGCGCACACTTCAGGAAGGAACGGCGGTTTACGTTGCCTTGCACATCAAGTTCGTGGTCCATGTTGAACCCCCAATCCCACGTCCGCCTACGCCTCGGCAACCGTGATTCTGCTGGGATCGTTTGTGCCCAATTGATGCCCGGCATCGGCAGCGGTCGCGATGTAGTGTGGCGCGCGTCCCTCGGCTTGCAGTGTCTTCAACCCTTTTTCGGCCCGCTTGCGCTCGATGATCTGCCAGCCCGTGTAGTCCAGCGCCACCGGGTCCTGCGAGACGATCAGCGCATTGTGTCTCCAACTGTACTCCGGCTTGAACGCCGGGCCGCCTTCGTACTGCGCCGTGGTCGCGTCGCAGATGGTCAATCGCATCCTGCTCCGGATCTCGGGCAGCATATTCAGGTCCGCAATGTACGGATTGCAGCCGTTGGGGTGGTACTTGTTCGGGTTGTGAATGACGCCATACATGTTCTTCATCGCGATGGTTACGCCGGCGCCGTCATGGTCTTTCAGCACGGGAACATTGATCAGGACATTGCAGCGTTGGGTGAGAATCCTGGACAACCGGCTGCCGACACTGCCATGCGTAACCAGTTCCGGTTCGTAATCCACGCGATCGGTGCCAAAGCATTGAACACCGCTTGCGCCCGTCGACAGATGGAATCCTGAGTGCTCCAGTTCGTTGCTGTCTCGGTCCCAGACCACGATGTCTCCGGCCTTGGTTCCGGCCTCCTGTAAACGCTCGCAGATGGCTTCGACCAGTTGCAGATTGCTGGAGAGCCCGCGCCCTCCAAGCGTATTCACCTTCAGTCCCACCGTCTCTCCGGGGCGGACCAGCTTGCTCCAGGCCTCGATTGCATGGTCGCGATCGAAAAGGGTCTGCATTGCGCGGTCCAGCAGGCTCAGCATCCGGCGCGAATCCACTGTCGATCCCGTGCCGCGCAGCAGTTCGTCGCGCGCAATAACAACTTTGGACTTTGCGGGCAGCGCCGCTTGTTGTACTGGCGCAAGCAGTCCCATCGTACCGCTTGCGCGCAGAAGCGCAGCGCCGCTGAAACACTCCTTCAAAAAATCCCGGCGACTCGCACTACGCTTTGCGCTCATAGCGCTTCTCCGCTGAGGGTACACCCCTCTATTAGAATCGGTCTGCGGAAGCATCGAACGCAACTCCTGCCCATACAGAGATGCAGAGAGTATGCCACCAATATTATTGGTATCAATCAGATAGCAATGGTAATAACATACTTGACTGACTCGCGGGATATGGCGAGAAATGGCGGTAAGTGGAGGGAACCACGACACGACCAGATTCACTCCGATTTATGATGGGGGATGCCGCTAGACCTTACAGGAACTCGGGCGAAACTAGCTTGGGCGCACCGTCACTTCGATGCCGTAAGCACGGAAATCACTGCATGGCTGAACACAAACCCTTACCGTCTCGCATCCCACCAAAACGAAAAGTTCACCAAATTTTGGATGACTCTCCATATCAGTGGAGAGAAGCCCGACTTCGAGCGTTGGAGCCTCATGGTTGGGGATTGTGTCACGAACCTGCGAGACTCCTTGGATCATCTCATCTATGGAATCGCTCAACTTCCCACCAGTCCCAAACCCGAAAGCAGTCATCTCGCCGCCTTCATCATTAGGGATGATCTGGACCGGTTCGAGAAGGACGCCAAGCAAAGGTTGTGCAGTGTTCCTAATGTGGTACGCGATGCCGTTCGGAGTTTCCAGCCCATCAACCGTCCCCTCCCCGAACTCCCGCCGCTCCTCGGTATCCTGGGAGAGTTGGCGAACGGCAATAAGCATAAATTGCTCGCTTTAATGATGACCACATTTGGGTCGTACGACATAAAGTTCGTAGGCGAGAGTCCTGCGCGAGAGAAGGCAACGTTTGATGTCTACAAGGGGCACCTCGACGACGGGAGAATAGTGTTTCTCTTCGAATTGCCTTCGCCTCACCCCAGCATCAAACTTGATAAAGAAAGCAAAATCGGATTGCACATTTCCCTTCCACATAAACCGCGTCAAGGAAACACTGCTTTCGACGCCGATAGAACTGCCTACCGTCCGCTGCTGGAGGCTATCTTCACGGAGGTTGAGTTGGTCATTGATACCATCACGAAGATTGTGTGATTGACTTTTGGGGCGCACATCCGCCTCCCTGCGCCGCGATTGATCCGCCCCTTTCTCCCCCAGGTCCCCCGTTCATAGCCCACAGCTCAAAGCTCACCGCTCTAACAAAAAAACGCCTCGGCACTCCGCAAAAACCCCAGCAAATAGCCTTGTCAAGCCCCTCGAAGCCCCAGAATCCCCATAACTCCCACCCCATCAATCACATCCATCAGAAAAATAGTTGGCATAGTAGTTATGCTCCACGGCGTATAATTAAAGCAGTAGCAAACAAACAGACTTGGCCAATCAGCCGGGTCTTCGCATTTAACGCACCACCGCAAACTGTTCCGAATCAACGCATTATCAGAAAGTCAAATAGATGAATACTTTACAAATTCAAACCGCTGAAGCCCAATTTCCACCTCTAACCCGAATGTTTCTAATACTTTACCTGTAAAGTCTCTGCAATGAATACTTTGGCGTCCAGCACACCCCGCAATCACTAGATTCCATTCCACTTGGACGAAATTCACCCGAAAGGGGGGATGGGGGGAGGGGTGGGCGAAAGCGAACAAATAGAGAATAAACAGCGAGCAAATGACGAACAAACGACGAACAAACGGAAACTCTCATTCGCAAGCGAAGCTGGTTCGCCTCTGAATCCGTGATACAGGTCACATCCCTGTGCGGAGAATGCGCATTATATGAATACGGGCTGTGAATGGAGGGTCCTTTCATGAAGTCAAAAACGTCTCGCCGCGATTTTCTATCTGCCGGACTGATTCTTCCTGTCGTCGGTGCGGGTTCCAGCCTGGGAATCTTGAATCTCTCCGCGCAATCACACGCGGGGAACGCAGCTTCCGCTGGGAGGGAAAGCTCTCCCGTCAAACTCAGCTACAAGACCCTGGGCAAGACCGGTCTGAAGGTGACCTCGGTGGGAATGGGGTGCATGATTACCTCGGACCCCAGCGTGGTAACGCGCGCGGTCGATCTTGGCATCACCTACTTCGACACCGCGCGCAGCTATCAGAACGGCAACAACGAACGCATGGTGGGCGCGGCGCTGGCCGGCAAGCGCAAGCAGGTCGTCCTCTCCACCAAGACGGAGGCGCGCGACAAGGCGCGACAGTTGGCCGAACTCGACACCAGCCTCAGCGAGCTGAAGACGGATTACATCGACGTATGGTATCTCCACGGCAAGAGCAGCCCGGACGATATTCACGACGACATGATCGAAGCGCTGCAGCTCGCCAAGCAACAGGGCAAGGCGCGTTTTGTAGGCGTCAGCACGCACAGCAACCAGCAGCAACTGATTCCCTGGATGGTGCAGAAGGGCGTCTTCGACGTTGTGCTGTCGGCCTTCAACTTCAGCATGGACCCGGCCGTGGAGCAGGCCATCGATGCGGCCGCCAAGGCCGGCATGGGCGTGGTGGCGATGAAGGTGATGGCCGGCGGATCGCGCAACCAGAAGTTGGCGCAGCAAGGCGCCATGCTGGCGGCGCTGAAGTGGGTCGCCAATCATCCCAGCGTTGCGACCACTGTTCCCAGCATGACGGACATGGACCAGTTGGATGAGAACGTGAAGGCCATGGCGAGTCCACTTTCCGCGGACGACCACAAACTGCTGGCCGCGCATCTGGAGCTGATCCAGCCGCTCTACTGCCGCATGTGCGGCAAGTGCGAAGGCACCTGCGCACAGGGCCTGCCGGTGGCCGATGTGCTGCGCTTCCTCACCTACGCCGACGGATATGGCGAGTTCGCGCTGGGGCGGGAGAGATTTTTACAGTTGACCAGCGAGCAGATCTCCGCGCGCTGCGGAGACTGCGTCGAATGCACGGTGAAGTGTCCCTTCGGCGTGCATGTGTCTCGCCGCATGGCGCGTGCCCAGGAGCTGTTTGCATGAGGATTGCGCATCTGACGCTGGTGCCCATCCTGCTGACGGCGGGGATGGCGCGCGCGCAGGACTATCTCAGTTGCCAGCTCGCGCCCGGATGGACGCAGGCTGAGGCAGTCCATTCGTACACAGAGGACAACCTCTACGACTACAAGGACGGCGGCGCCGAAGGCTACCTCATCTACGGCTTCGCAGGCATGAAGTCGCTCAACTGCAAGTCGGGCGACAACACGCTGACCATCGACGTCTCCGAGATGAACGACGCCGACGCGGCGTACGGCCTCTTCGCCACCAACCGCGATCCCCGGCTGCCCGTCGCAAAGATCGGGATGGGCGGGCAGGTGCAAGCGCAGAGCGCCGCCTTCGCCAAGGGCAAGTATTACGTGGAGATCGTAGTAAACTCCGCCGATCCTAACATCGTTCACACTGCCGAGCTACAGGCCCTTGTCGACAAGATGGTGCAGCGCATCGAAGGGCGAGAGACACCACCGGAGGCGTTGGCGTGGTTTCCGCAAGAGAACCTCACCTCATCCGGACTGGTTCCCGAGAGTGTGCTTGGGCTGAAGCAGCTCAAGCGCGGCTATGTGGCGAAGTACAAGCAGGGGCAGGCATTCATCGTGCTGGAGAACTCGGCTGAGTCCGCCGCCGCGGTGCTGAAGGAGCTGCGCGCGCGGTTCGATGGCGCATCCGACGCAAAGGTTGGCGACGAGGCGTTTCAGGCCAAGGCGCAGTACCTGGACGGAATCTGCATCTTTCGCAAGGGAAAAACTATTGGAGGATATGCAAACCTGCCCACAGCGCAGGAAGCCGCAACGCAAGCCTTAAAACTCGCCGCGCGCATTCCGTAGGCTAGAGAGTGGAGATGGAACGCATCAGCACGCAGGTGAGAGTGACACATTTATCTCCATCGGAAGATGCGCAGCGATACGGCAAACGGCACAGCCACCCATGCGAGCAGGATTGCGATGGGGGCAATCATCTGTCCCAGGTTCATTCCCTGAAGCATGTTTCCGCGCAGGGCATCGATGGCTGCCGTCAGCGGCAACGCGCGAACTATGGGCTGAATCACCGCCGGGAAGCGCGACGCCGAGAAGAAGACGCCGGACAAGATCCACATCGGAAG
Source organism: Granulicella sp. (assembly GCA_003132145.1). GTDB lineage: Bacteria > Acidobacteriota > Terriglobia > Terriglobales > Acidobacteriaceae > Edaphobacter. Next base: position 66,964 of record PKWU01000037.1, on the reverse strand, counting down.
CATGACCAGGTTCATCAGTCCTGACGCGGCCTCCATGGTTCTGGCCCGCGAAGAGACCAACAGCCCCAACGCGGAGAACGCGAGCGAAGCCAGCACGCAGAGCAATGCCAGTTGCCACAGCGACCCGCGAAACGGCACTGCGAACATCAGTCGCGCAAACCCCAGAAACGCCGCGACCTCGAGTATCAGCATCGCCAGCCGCGAGATCAGGTACGACGCCAGAAACTGCCAGCGCGGCATGGGCGAAGCCACCATGCGTTTGAGCAGTTTCTTCTGCCTCGCCTCGACAATCGAAAAGCCGATCCCCCAGATCGCCGAACCCATCAGGTTCATTCCCAGCAACCCCGGCACAACAAAGTCGATATAGCGCGCTCCCGGCTCATGGATCTGCTGGTTCTCGGCGTGGATCGCGTCGCGCCGTCCTGCCGCCGTCTGGATGGCGCGGTTGGCCAGCAGACGGGCCGTCCGCGCGTCGGGATTGCTGTCGTCGTACTTGTAGACCACGCCGTCCGGCTGCTGGATGGCAAGCAGCAGAATACTGCCCGTCGCCAAGGCGTGAGTGCCGGATGGCTCGTCCATGGTGGTTGCCGTCAGCCCCTCATCCGCAGCCAGTGCCCGCGTCAACTGCGATGTGGTCGCTCCCACCTGGAGCACATCCGCGGGACGATTCCGGAACGCAATCCCCAACCCCACCGTCAGCAGAATGGGAAAGACGAAGACCCAGAAGATAGCCTCCGGTTCGCGCAGAGTCAGCCGGAAACGCATGATGGAGAGTTGATAAAGACTGCTCCGCTGGAGTTTATTCATCGCGCAGGTTCCTTCCCGTCAGCCCGACGAATACGTCCTCCAGCGTCGCCGAGTGGGTGCGAAACTCGCTCATGTGCAGACCCTGGCGGTCCAGTTCGGCAAAGATGCGCGGCACCACCGTATGCAGCTCGCGCACCGACAACTGATGCAGCCCCGCGTCCGAGCGGTGCGACTGCACACCCGGAATCGCGTACAGCCGGGCCACATCCGCCACTCCGACTCCACTCTCGTGGCCGGTGATGGCGAACTCGACAATGTGCTCGCCACCGATGGAGGCAATCAATTGTTGCGGAGTTCCCAGCGCAAGGATCCGCCCATGGTCCATGATGGCCACGCGGTCGCACAGCCTTTCGGCCTCCTCCATGTAGTGCGTTGTCAGGATGATGGTGCGCCCCGCCTGCTTCAGCCGATCCACCAGGTCCCACAGGTGACGCCGCGCCTGCGGATCGAGCCCCGTGGTCGGCTCATCCAGGAAGAGCAGTTCGGGATCGCCCACCAGCGCGCAGGCCATGGCCAGCCGCTGCCGTTGGCCGCCGGAGAGCGTTCCCACGCGCGCGCCGCGCTTCTCTTCCAATTGCGCCGACTGGATTGATTCCTCCACCGGAATCCCGCGCCGAAAGAAGCTGCGGAAGAGCCGCAGCACCTCCTCCACCGTCAGCTTCTCCGGGAACTGAGTCTCCTGCAGTTGCACGCCGATGCGTTGACGCAGTTCCCCTGCGCCGTTGCGCCAGTTCAGCCCAAGCAACTCCACTTGCCCCTCATCGGGAGCGGTCAGCCCCTCGCATATCTCAATGGTGGTTGTCTTTCCCGCGCCATTCGGCCCCAGCAGCCCGAAGCACTCCGCCCGCGCCATCTCAAGGTCGAGTCCATTGACTGCAATCACATCCGCGAAGGCCTTGCGCACTCCGCATAGCGACAGCGCAGGGCTGTTTCCCTGTGTACGCGATTCAGCATGTAGCACGGCAGCCGCTCCTGAACCAGTCATCGCGCCCGGCGCAGCTCTTGTCCCGTCACTCATTCCATTAGGTTACACGTCCCATTTTGCCAGCCGCCGGTTCGTTTGCCCGCCCGGCTGCGAGAGCCGACGCAGGCTCCCTCCGCAGATGGCACCATTCCACAGACCGGTTGCGGGAGTTCTCGTGGAAGCCGGTCCATCCCTTCAACCAGCGCAAGCGCGAAAGGTTCAACTGCACCTGGAGTGAGAGGGGAGTGAGAGGATAGAAGGGTAGACATTCCGTGCAGTTGGGAGAAGTCACGCATGAAGCAATTTGTCGCTGTGGCCTTTGGATTGGGATTGCTGTGCAACGCACTGCTGTTTGTGCCGCAGGTGCTGGCGCTCTGGCGCAAGAAGAACAGCGAGGGGGTCTCGCTGCTCACCTTCGGCGGGTTCAGTGTGCTGCAGGGGATCGGGATCGTGCATGGATGCTATCAGCACGATCGCTCCCTGATCCTGGGAATGGCGGCGAGCCTCATCACATGCGGCACTGTCACATTCCTGACGCTCTTCTATCGCCTGAGGCGGAGTTGACCTTGCTTACACGAAGCAGACGTCGTCGCATGGATCGAGAACCTGCTGCGCGACAATCTGTAGCTCGTCGCATCCACTCAGGAGTTGCGAGATGACATCGGCGGCGCTGTACTCGGTACGGCCCGGCTGCAGAAAGCGTGCGATGGTGACGAGATCGTCGCCCGCCGTAATCAGGCCATACTCCTCGCGCCTGCCGTTGCGCACCTGCTGATAGCCGATGTTGGCCATCAGTCCATTGCAGACGCACTTTCTGCCCACGGTATCTTCCACTTTGCCGCCCTTGGCGACAAAGAGGGTGACCGGCTCGGAGGCGCAACGATAGCCGATGCCGCCCTCCGCGGTCCGATACGGCTCACGCAGGAAGCTGAGATCGCAGATGCGTGGCCTCGCGGCGAAGACTTCAGCCTGCGAACAGGTTCCTTCCAACTGGGCGACCTTGAACGGGAATCCCGTGGGCGATGCCAGCGGATCGGTGAAGACGCGCGCCTGGCCGGCGATGGCCTTGGCCATCAATGCCTTCTTGTAGTCCGCGCGCAGGCCGCTCTCGTTGGTGAACTCGAACGCCGTGCCAACCTGCACGCCCGCGGCCCCTTGCGCCAGCGCCTCGCGCAGCATCTGCGCGCTGCCATAGCCTCCAGCCAGCCAGAATGGCACGCCCAGTTCACGCAGCTTTGCAATGTCGATTGTGTCCCGCTCGCCATAGACCGGCTCGCCGATCTCGGAGAATACCGGCTTGCCACGCGGCGGCGCGTTGTGTCCGCCGGCCGTGCGCGTCTCGATCACCAGCCCGTCCACGCGCCCGTTCGCCTTCTTGAGCATGGTCGTGGCCAGCGTGTTGGAGCTAACGATGGGCAGGAACTTCGGTCGCGTCAGCGGGCCAAGCTCCACCTCCATGTACTCGCGCGGGTCGAAGTGCATGGTGACGTCGTCGCCCTCCTGCGAGCCGTGGACATGGATTGCATACTCCGCAGGCTCGTGGTTGACGTAGCGGTCGAGCACGCCGGGAATTTTCAGCGGAATCCCCGCGCCCATGATGACGTATCCAACGCCGGCCAGCATCGCGCCATAGATGCACGACAGGTGAGCCATCTGAATCTTTTCCAGATAATTGATGCCCACCGGATTCGAGTGTCCCTGGCGGGCCAGATAGACCTCGACGAAGTTGGCCACGATGCACAACTCGTTCAGCTCGCGAGAGATGTCTTTCTCCAGTTGCGGAACAGAGATATATGGCGTGCGCTCGGCCTTGCCCCCGGCGATAAAGTACTTCTGCCAGACGCGCTCCGCCATTGCAGGGAAGGGAAACGCATCCAGTCCGCGGCGCATGTGGCCGCCCGGATCGCCATCCTGCAACCGCCGCGCCAGGATCGGGTCCAGCGCCGTGCCGGAGACCAACCCAAGCTGGCCGAGACGCGAAACAGCCTGCGCCAGCCGCCAATTCGATACGCCCGCGCCCATTCCACCTTGGATAATTACTGGGTTGCTCGTCGATGGATCGCTCGTTGCTGGTTCACTCATACTAAAAATTATTTCATCCGCCCAGAAGCCCAATCGTATTAGTTTTGTAACTCCTCATCGCCCCGCCTCGTCTGAACCATAGCTGTGAATGGCTTTTAGGGACATTTCCAAACGACCCTCATGTCCAATGGACGAGGCCATCCGAGAGCGCCAGCCACCCAATTGCCTGATAATGCTTATAGGCGCCACGACTTGATGCTGGATCTCAGGGATGGCACTGCGAACGATTGCGCAGGGGGAAGCTTGATTCGATGCGGGATGGCCCGATGACGAGGACGGTGATTGTTGGCGGTGGCATCAGTGGGCTGGCCACTGCGTTCACCCTGCAGGAGCGCGGCTCGGCGGACTCGACGTTGATCGAGAGCTCGCCGCGCTGGGGCGGGAAGATCACATCCTTCCACGAGGACGGATTCACCATCGAGGGCGGGCCCGATTCGTTCCTCACCCAGAAGACGGCGGCCATCGAGCTGTGCCGCAGGCTCGGGTTGGAGGACCAGTTGGTCGGCTCCAACAGCGGGAAGTCTGCGGCGACCTACATCTGGAGCAGCGGGCGGCTGCACCGAATGCCGGAGGGGATGATGCTGATGGCGCCGACCATGGTGCTTCCATTCCTGCGCTCGCGGCTGATCTCGTGGCCGGGAAAGATGCGCGCGGGGTTGGAGGTTTTTATTCCCCGCGCGCGCGGCGACGAGGACGAGAGCCTGGCCGGCTTTGTGCGGCGGCGGCTGGGCAACGAGTTGCTGAACAAGATTGCGGGACCGCTGATGGGAGGCATCTATGCGGCGGACCCGGAGCGGTTGAGCCTGAAGAGCACCTTCCCGACGTTTCTGGAGATGGAGAAGAAGCATGGCAGCCTACTGCGCGGGATGATGAAGCGCGCTCGTCCGCGCGCGACGCATGGGACGAAGCGTCCGCCGATGTTTATGTCCCTGCGTGGCGGCTTGCAGCAGCTCTCCGATGCGCTGGTGGCGCGGTTGCCGGAGACGAATCTGCGGACGGGCTGCCGCGCGCTCGCGGTCAGCCGTCATTCGGATCGGTACAGGGTCGACTTGAGCGATGGTTCGTCCCTTCTGGCGGACGATGTGGTCTTTGCGACTCCATCGTTTGTGACGGCCGATCTGGTGGAGCAGCTCGATCCCACGCTGGCGGCCCGGTTGCGCGCGATCCGCTATGTATCCACCGCGACGGTCTCGCTGGGGTTCCGGCGCAGCGAGGTCGCGCATCCCTTGCAGGGAGCGGGCTTCATCGTGCCGCCCAGCGAAGGGCGAAGGATTACGGCGTGCTCCTGGTCGTCGGCGAAGTTCCAGCATCGCGCGCCGGAGGACTGCGTTCTGCTGCGCGTCTTCATCGGCGGCGCACTGGCGGAGGAACTCGCCGAGCAGGATGAGGCTGCGCTGACACAACTGGCCCGCGAAGAGTTGCAGGCGATCCTGGGAATCGTTGCGACGCCGGTGCTGGCCAGGGCCTATCGCTGGTCGAAGGCCAATCCTCAGTACGACCTTGGACACGAAGAGCGTGTCGCGGAGATCGAGCGGTCGCTTGGCAACCTTCCCGGCCTGCATTTGGCTGGGGCAGCCTACCATGGGCCGGGCATTCCAGACTGCATCCAGAGCGGGATTAAGGCTGTAGAAGCAATCGCCGCGAGACAGGCGCGAGGCGAAAACAGTTGTCGAAGCGATGCGCCGTCCTGCTGCATCGAATCTTAGGAGAAGCTAGCAAATGCCTTCCAACAAAATTGGAGCGACTGCCGCAACGACGACTCACGCGCACCCGCACGCGCACAGTGTTGCGATCCACGACTACTCGCGTAACCCGATGAATATCTACTGGGAGATGACGCAGGCCTGCGGACTGGCCTGCCGCCACTGCCGAGCAGAGGCGATCTCCACGCCGCATCCCGACGAACTGACGCACGCCGAGAGCATGGATCTGCTGCAACAGATTGCGAGCTTCGGCGATCCGCTGCCGCACCTGATCCTGACCGGCGGCGATCCGCTGAAGCGCGCCGATCTGTATGAGCTGATCGACGAAGCGCACCGTTTGGGGCTGACGATTTCAGTTACGCCCAGCGCGACCGGCGACCTGACCTACGACGTGCTGGCCAAGCTGAAGGCGCACGGAGTCGAGAGCCTGGGACTGAGCCTGGACGGATCGACGGCTGCGTTGCATGAGGCAGTGCGCGGTGTCGAAGGCTGCTTCGACTGGACGATTCAAGCGGCCAAGAACGCGGCGAAACTGGGAATACCGATTCAGGTCAATACGCTGGTTGCGCAAGAGACCGAGGACGATCTGCCCGCGATCTACGAGCTGCTGAAGAGCGTCACGGTGATGCGCTGGAGCCTCTTTTTTCTGATCGCGGTGGGCCGGGGCAAATTGTTGAAGCCGGTCTCCGCCGAGCGCGGCGAGGAGATTATGAAGTGGTCCTTCGATCTGACGCAGGTTTCCCCGTTTGTGGTGGCGACTACGGAGGCGCCTTCGTATCGCCGCGTTGCCCTGGATCGGATGCGGGCAAAGGGCTGGACGCGGGCGCAGATTGCGCAGTCGCCGGTCTATCGCGGCTTCGAGATCCGCGATGGACACGGGATCGTGTTCGTGTCCAACACGGGCGAGATCTGTCCGGCGGGATTTCTGCCGCTGGTGACGGGCAATGTGCGGGCGAATCGGCTGGCGGACGTCTACCGCAACTCGCCGGTCTTCCGCGAGCTGCACACGCCGAACCACTTCAAGGGGAAGTGCGGAGTCTGCGAGTATCGGAGGCTGTGCGGAGGATCGCGGGCGCGCGCATTCGCGTATACCGGCGATCCGCTGGAGAGCGATCCGTTCTGCGCGTACGAGACGAAGACTGAGGCTGTGCGTACATCCCATTCATAGCGATAACGCATCAGGCGAGGGTGAGGCCGATGCGGCGGTTGCGGATGAAGGCGCGGGCGGCGGGCGGTAGACGGTTCGAAAAAAACGCTGGAGGACTGAATGAAGCTCCTCCAGCGTGCGCTAAGTTGGATGGTGCGGTTCGTGCAAGAACAAGCAAAAGCGAAAGCAAAAAGCTAAATACAGAGATTCTGGCCTTCGACTTCGCTCAGGCCAGAATGACGACCTATGTGAGCTTCGCCAGAATGACGACTTCTTCTCTATGCCACTTCGCGGCTCTCGAGGGCGGCCTGGCGGCGGTTGAGGTTGACGCTGACGATCTTGGAGACACCGGGTTCCTGCATGGTGACGCCGTAGATGAGGTCGGCCATCTGCATGGTGCGCTTGGAGTGGGTGATGACGACGAACTGAGTGCCGGAGGCCATCTCGGTGATCATGTGGGCGAAGCGGCCGACGTTGGTCTCGTCCAGCGGCGCGTCGACTTCGTCGAGGACACAGAAGGGGGCGGGCTGGAACTGGAAGATGCCGACCAGGAGCGCGAGCGCGGTGAGTGCTTTCTCGCCGCCGGAGAGGAGCAGGATGTTCTGCAGCTTCTTGCCCGGGGGCGAGGCGACGATGTCGATGCCGGATTCGGCTGAGTTCTCCTCGTCGGTGAGGCGCATGAAGGCCTGGCCTCCGCCGAAGAGCTTGGCGAAGGTGGCGCCGAAGTTGCGGTTGATGACCTCGAAGGCGGCGTCGAACTTGACGCGGGAGACCTCGTCGATCTCGCGGATGGAGGCCTGGGTGTTGTCGATGGATTCGAGCAGGTCGCGGCGCTGGGTTTCGAGGAAGCCGTGGCGGGCGGCGGTCTCGTGGTACTCCTCCAGCGCCATCATGTTGACCGGGCCCATGGCTTCGAGGCGCTGCTTGAGGGCGCGCGATTCCACCTCGGCGGCGGCGAGGGCGTCGCCGTCGATGCGGAGGATGGCGTCGTCGGCGCGCAGGAGGGCGGCCTCGATGGCGAGGTCGTTGAGGCAGGTTGCATCGATGTGCTCGATGTCGGAGGCGAGCCTGGCGGCGCGCTCGGTGAGGTTGGCGCGCTCTTCGCGGAGGGCTTCGGTGTGGTGGCGGAGGGTGCGGAGTTTGGCGTCGAGCTCACTCATGCGAGTGCGCAGTTCGGCGGCCTCGGCGGTGAGGCGTGCGCCCTCGGCCAGCGCGGCGGCGCGCGTCTCGACCAGCGAGCCGTGCTCTGTGGCGAGGCCGGCCGTCTCCTGCTCGCGGCGGACTTTTTCCGCGCCTGCGGACTGGAGTTGCTGCTCGATTTGCGTGATGCGCGCGGAGTGCGCGTCGGCCATGCGGCGGGTCTGCTCGAAGGTGGCGAGTGCGTTGCGGCGGCGCTCTTCCAACCCGGCGAGCGCGGCGGAGGCTTCGGCGGCGGACTGCTGCAAGGCTTCGCGCTGCTGGCGGAGTGCGTCGAGCTGCTGCTGCAGTTCGGCCAACTGCGACTCCAGCGCGGCGCGTTCGCTCTCGAAGGCGGCGGCCTCCTGCTGGAGGCGGGCGATTGCGTCCTGCTTCTGCGCGCGGGCCTCGCGGTTGCGCTCGGCGGCCTGCGCCCACTCCTCCAGGCGGCGCTCGATGCGCGCGGTCTCCTGCTCCATCTGGCGGAGGGCGGCGCCGGAGTTGGCGGATTCGCGCTCGGCGTCGCGGCACTCCTGGGTCTTGGCGTCGAGCGCGGCGGTGAGTTCGCGGGCCTCGCGTTCGCGGGCTGAGGCCTCCTGCTCGGCCTGCGCGAGTTCAACTTCGGTGGCGTCGAGCTTGCGCTCGACCTCGTTCAGCTCGCGCTTCAGGGCGAGCGGCCCCTGCGCGCGCACATGGCCCCCGGTGACGGTGGAGTTGTGGAAGGCCTCGCCGGTGGGGCTGAGGAAGAAGCCGCGCGGATGCTGCTCCGCCAGCCTGCGCGCGGAGGCGGCATCGGGCGCGATGAATCCGTCGCCCAGCCTGGGCAGCAGCTCTTCCAGCGATGTGCCAAAGCCGTTGAGCACGCGCACGCAGTCCTTCAATGCGACGACACCCTCGGGCACCGGCAGGCTGTTGGCGATCTTCTGTTGCAGGCTGGCTGGATTCTCGCCGTGAACGAGGAATGTAGCGCGGCCGGCGACCTCGGAGGAGAGCAGACGCACGCCGGCGTCGGCCGCGTCCCAGCTGTTGACGACGACGTAGTTCAGTTCGTCGCGCAGGAACTCATCGACGACGCCCTCGTACTGGCCGTCGACTTCGAGGAAGTCGGCGAGGGTGCCGATGGGCGAGAGCGCGTTGGTTGCGGGGCCGGCGGAGTTGGCCTTGAAGATGTTCTTTACCGTGTCTGTGGAGTAGCTGTGCTCGCGGACGAGGCCCTCGATGGAGGTGCGACGGCCCTGGAGCGCGGCACGCTCGGAGCGCAACTGGTCTCCGCGACGCCGGGCGGTGGATTCGGCGGCGCGGGCCTCGTCGATGCTGCGCTGCAACTGGGCGATCTCGGTCTCCAGCGTCTTGAGCCGCTCGGTGACATTGCCGAAGGTGGTGGCGACCTGGCCGCGCTCGAATCCCAGCTCGGCCAGCTCACGGCGCGCTCCGTCGGACTCGGCGACCAGGCGCTCGGATTCGCGGTCGAGGCCGGCGAGGGCGACTTCGGCCTGCGCCTGCTGGTTGCGGCTCTGGCTGGCGCGCTCGAGCAATTGGAGGCCCGTGCGGCGGTTCTGCTCGGTCTGCTGCTCGCTGGCGGCGACGGCGCGGACGGCCTGCTGCGCGCGCTGCTGCTGTGCCTCGGCGGCCTCGCGCGAGACGGTTGCCTCGGCCGTGGCGTTTTCGAGGAAGCTGCGCTGCGATTCCAACTCGCCGGAGAGGACGCGGAGCTGCTCGCGCGCCTGGTCGAGGTCGTTGCCGCCGGAGGTGATGCGCGCGGTGAGTTCGGCGACGCGATCGGTGTTGGCGGCCATGCGGGCGGTGACGCGCTCCAGCTCGACGGCGGAGTGGTTGGCCCGCGCGCCAGCCTCGCGGACCTGCTGGTCGAATTCGTAGCCCTGCTCGACCCCGGCGGTGTGCTCTGCGTCCATTGCGTCGACGGAGGCTGACTGCTCGGCGATCTGGGCGGCGAGGACGGCGATCTGGGAGGCGACGGCGGACTGCTCGGCGTCGAGCTGGGAGATGCGGCTGGCCAGGACGACACGCAGACGGCCGCGCAGGTCGTCGCGCAGAAGGCCGTAACGCTCGGCCTTGGAGGCCTGGCGCTTGAGCGAGTTCATCTGGCGCGTGACCTCCTCGAAGATGTCGTTGACGCGCGAGAGATTCACCTTGGCCGACTCCAGGCGCAGCTCGGCGAGGCGCTTCTTGGTCTTGAAGCGGGTGATTCCGGCGGCCTCTTCGAGAATGGCCCGGCGGTCCATGGGCTTGGAGCTGAGGATCTGGCCGATGCGCTCCTGACTGATGATGGCGTAGGTCTCTCCGCCCAGGCCGGTACCCATGAAGATGTCCTGTATGTCGCGCAGGCGGCAGATTTTGCCGTTGAGCAGGTACTCGGAGTCGCCGGAACGGAAGAGGCGGCGGGTGATGGTGACCTCACCGGCGCGGACCGGGGAGCGGCCAAACCGGCGGCGGCGGACCTTGAGGACGACTCCGGGGACGGCTTCTTTTGCGGCCTCGGCGGGCGCGGGCTCGTCGTCGGTCTCGCTCTCGTCGATCTGGTCGCGGTCCAGTTGCCCTGCATCCACCACGCTTCCGTCGATGCCGATGACGACTCCGGGTTGCGCATCGCGAACGGCCTCTTCGGTCTCCTCGGCCTTCTGCCGGCGGAGCCGGGTCTCGTCCCAGTCTCCGGCGAGATTCAGGGCGCGGGCCTGATCCTGACTGCGTTCGCTGGAACCGTCGCTCGACCAGTCGCCGCCGTCTTCGCCGGGCAGGGAAGCGTCGTCGTAGACCTCGGGATCGACCAGGGTGAGCGAGACCTCGGCCATTCCGGTGGGCTTGCGCTCGCGGGTGCCGGCGAAGATGATGTCCTCCATGCGGATGCCGCGCAGGCTTTTGGCGGACTGCTCGCCCAGCACCCACATGATGGCGTCGGAGATGTTGGACTTGCCGCAGCCGTTGGGGCCGACCACGGCGGCGATGCCGTCACCTGGGAGATGGATCTCCGTGCGGTCGCAGAACGACTTGAAGCCGAGCATCTGGACCTTTTTGAGCTTGAGCAAACCACACCTCCGGGGACCACGGCCAGACTCAGCGAAGAGCGCGAGGCAGACTTTCAACTGCGCCGCGCGCCGTACGGATTGGATGAGCCGCACAACTTCCAATTTAGCGGCTCGCGGGGGCGGTATCAACAACCTAAACTCTACATCTTGTGGATAAGGAGGTTGGAACCCCACAAATGGGCTGGGTTGGCTGGAGGGAGTACTGGTTACACTCCACGAGGCGGCCTTGCGTTTTCAATTTCTTGAGTGCGGCGAGTTGGGGTACCGGGGGGTCGAGGGGGTGGATCAGGCGCGGCCGGCGAACTCGCGGGTCTCGGTGGAGACCTTGACCTTTTCGCCCTCTTTGATGAAGAGCGGGACGCGAATTTCAAGGCCGGTCTGGAGGCGGGCGGATTTGGTGACGCTGCCGCTGGAGGTGTCTCCGCGCACGGCGGGCTCGGTGTGGACGACGTCCAACTCGACGAAGATGGGAAGTTGCAGGCCGATGGGGTTGCCGTTGTACTTGTGCAGTTGGACCATGAGGCCGTCGGTGAGGAAGTCGAGCGCCGTGCCCAGCATCTGGCCGGTCAGGTTGAGGGTCTCGTAGCTCTCCTGATCGAGGAAGTAGGAGCCGTCCTTGTCGCTGTAGAGGTAGGTGGCGGGGACCAGGACGAGGTCGGGCTCCTTGAACTTGTCGTTGGCCTTGAAGGTCTTGTCGAAGACGGCGCCGGTGAGCAGGTTGCGCATCTTGAGGCGGACGAGCGTCTGACCGCCGCGCGCGGTGGGCGTGTTCACTTCGGCGTCCAGGCAGGCGTAGGGGGTATTCTCAAACTCGAAGAGCGCCTTGCGCTTGACTTCGATTGCATCGATCAGTGCGGCCATGAAGCTCTGGTTCTCCTGGTTCTGGTGGTTTCAGCGACGGCAGCCCGGCGGCGAAGCAGGATGCAGACGCGGTCTATTAAGTATATGGGGTTGGAGTCGCAGGAGGAATGATGGCAGCGCGCGGCGGGAGTGGTAACGTAGCAACCATGCAGCCATCCGCCACTCCGAGGCCCGACAACACGGTTGCGGGAGAGCGTGCGGGTGCGAGTGCAGGCGGAGATATGGCTGCGGGTGCGAGCGGGAGTGCGGAGGCTGCGGCGCAGGCGAGCGGAGCGGCTGGCTCGACCTGGCGGACGGCGCTGCGGCTGCTGCGCTTCTCGATTGCAGTGGACGCGCGCGCGTTCGCGCTGACCGTGGCCACGGCGCTGGCCGGATCGCTGACCGAGGGCGCAGGGCTGGTGCTTCTGCTGCCCCTGCTGTCGGTGGCGGGAATGAACTTCAACGGCCCGTCGGCGGCCAGCCGGTTGAGCAATGCTTCGCAGCGGCTGCTGGCGACCGCAGGCGTGCCGCACGGGCTGTGGCTGCCGGTGGTGCTGGGCGTCTTTCTGGCGACGGGCGCGCTGCGCTCCATGCTGCGCCGCTCGCAGTCGATGCTGGTCTTCACCACGACGACGCGGGTGCATCTGGCGCTGAGCCGGCGAGTGTACGAGTCGATGGTGAGGGCGCAGTGGGGGTTCCTGGTGCGGCAGAGAGCAGGGCGGTTGACGCACCTGCTGACCGCGGAGTTGCGCAACGTGGAAGACTCGATCAGCCTCGCGCTCTCGCTGATCAATCTGGGCTGCCTGACGCTGCTGTATCTGGGGATCGCGCTGAAGCTGTCGGCGGCGATGACGGGGCTGGTGCTGGCGATGGGCGGCGCGCTGCTGCTGCTGGAGCGGCGTTCGCTAGGGCGCATGAGGGCGAGCGGCAAAGACTTCTCCCAGAGCGTGGGCGAGGTCTACGCGGCGACCGAGGAGCACCTGAGCAACCTGAAGAGCGTGAAGACCTACGATGCCGAGGAGCGCGAGGTGCGGCAGTTCGCCGAGCTGTGCGGGGAGATGGCGCGCCACGCCGTGGGCAACGCGAAGCAGCAGGCGGCTTCGACCTTCCGCTTCGAGGTGGGAACGCTGGCGGCGCTGGGCGCGGTGATCTTTCTGGCGCTGGGCGTGCTGCATGTGCAGGCGGCAACCATGCTGATGCTGCTGGCAATCTTCACCCGGCTGATGCCGCAACTGGCCAGTATACAGAGTGAGACGCACCAGCTTGCCGGCGTTCTGCCGTCGTTCGACCACGTGCTGGCGATCGAGGCGGAGTGCGCGGCCCACGCGGAGCCGTGTGAGCTCGAAGCCGGTGCAGAGGAATCGGCTGCGACGGGGCGGCTCAGCCTGGAACGCGAGCTGCGGCTGGCGGATGTGTGGTTCGCCTACCAGGCGTGCGAAGAGCCGGAGTTTGTTCTGCGCGGGACCGATCTGGCGATCGAGGCGGGAGTTCTGACGGCGGTGGTTGGGCCGTCGGGCGCGGGCAAGAGCACGATTGCCGACCTGGTCAACGGGCTTCTGCTGCCGACGCGCGGACGGCTGCTGCTGGACGGGCGCGCGCTGATGCAGGCCGAGCTTCGGCAGTGGCGGCGCCAGGTGGGATATGTGGGCCAGGAGACGGTGCTCTTCCACCGGAGCGTGAGAGAGAACCTGCTGTGGGCCAAGCCGGATGCGAGCGACGATGAGCTGCGCGAGGCGCTGGAGATGGCATCGGCGGGATTTGTCTACGAGCTGCCGGGCGCGGCGGGGAGGGGCGGGCTGGAGACGATTGTGGGCGATCGAGGAGTGCTGCTCTCCAGCGGCGAGAGGCAGCGCATCTCGCTGGCGCGGGCGCTGCTGCGCAAGCCCACGCTGCTGATTCTGGACGAGGCGACCAATGCTCTGGATGTGGAGAATGAGGCGCGCGTTCTGGACGCAATCCGCGAGGCGGTGCGAAGCACGAAGCAGGCGGAGCTGAACTCGAAACAAGGGGGCCGTGGCGCACTTACGGTGCTGATGATTGCGCACCGGCCAAGCGCGGTCTGCCGCGCCGACCGCATCTTCGAGATGGAGGAGGGCCGCGTCGTTCGATCGGGGACGTGGGAGGAGCTCAAGCGCGCGACGCAGCGATGAGATTGCCGGTCGGGACCGCACGGCGAAGGTCCGCGCAACTGCCGGTTGCGCGCAGATGGTTCAGGCGGACTTGGCCTGCTGCAGGAGGTCGCTGGCGTGGGCGGCGGCTTCGGCCAGGACGCGGTGGTGGATGGTGAAGAGGGCGAGTTCCAGGCGGTCGCTGACCCCGGTCTTGTCGTAGATGCTGCGCAGGTAGTTCTTGATGACCTGCTCCTTGGTGTTGAGCTGGGTGGCGATGAGCTTGTTCTTGCATCCCTGGACGATGAGGGCGACGATCTGAATCTCCTGGGGGGTGAGGCGGTCGCGGACGCGGGCTCCAACAGAATCCTGCGCCAGTATGGAGGTGACGTTGGAGTGCTGGAAGGAGTGTTGTCCGGCGGCGACGCGGCGGATGCACTCCAGCAGGCCGGGGCCTGCAACATTGCGAAAGAGCACGCCATCCAGCGCGCGGGCAAGCTCATCGGGGACCTCCGAGCCGTTTTCGGCGATGTATATGGTTCGGATGCCGGCCGCCCGGGTGTGGGCGATGACGGCGTTGACGTCCAGTTGCATGCTGGAGGAGAAGAGAAGAATGGCGCCGCGCCAGGTGTCGATGGCGTTGGAGAGGCGCGCGAGGTCTTCACATTGGGCCACGATGCGCATGTCGTCTTCCAGCGCGAGGACTCGGGCCGCGCCCGCCCGGAAGATCGCCTGATTGTCGGCAAGGATGATTCGGTTCATCGGAATGGGCCTCCTTGGACGACAATGTGCCGCCACTCCTCTCATCGGCGACGGCCGCGCGATGGGAGCGGGGTGTCTACAATTCGTACAGCATTCGGACTGTGGGCCAGAGTCCAGTACAGGTCCAGACACAAGGATAGAGCGGGCGGGGCGGTTATGGGATGGAATCGGCCAGGGCATGCCGTCCGGCCGCCTCGAGATGCACGGATGCCGCGACATCCCGTGGGCCACGACTCCCGTCGAGGCGTGGGGCTTTTGCTGTAAATGCTGCAATTCCGCGGCTTAATTCTGTTCTGGGAACAAATTGCTGCTGAGCGGGGTCTATCATGGCAGGCGGAAACCTGCGGGGATTTTTCCTGCGCGGTTTCTTTCCTGGTCGCGCTTGCAGGCCGCGTGCAGATCACGCTTGCGGGTCGCGCTCCAAGCTCAGTCGCAGTCCCTACGCAGTGACACCTCTTCAGTCGGGAAGGAACAACCAGCATGCGCAAGGCAATCGGCTTCTCCTCTCTCTTTCTTCTTACTCTCACTCTTACCGCAGGCGCGCAGCAACTCGTCGCGAAACAGGCCGCTGCAAAGTCCGCCGCGAAGCCGACAGCAAAGGCGGCGCGCTCGGAGGCGGCGACTTCGACCGAGCTTCCCGTCACGCGGGTTGCGCTATACAAGAACGGCGTGGGCTTCTTCGAGCACGCGGGGAGAGTGACGGGCGACCAGTCTGTGACCATCGACTTCACCACGGCGCAGTTGAACGACGTGCTGCAATCGCTGACCGCGATCGACCTGAACGGCGGGCGCATCGCGGGCGCGGGGTACAACTCGACCACGCCGCTGGATCAGCAGCTCAAGGCGCTGCCTCTGGCACTGGGCGAAGACGCCACAGCGGTGGACTTCTACAACGCCATCCGCGGCGCGCGGATTGAAGTGCGATCCGGTACGACCACGATTACCGGGCGGCTGCTGAACATCGAAGAGGTCAATACTCCCGAGGGCGATAACAAGCCCGCACTGGAGAAGCGGCTCATCACCGTCATCGGCGAGGGCGGCGAGGTACACACGGTGGAGCTGACAACGGCGACCTCGGTGACGCTACTGGACGCAGACCTGCACCAGGACGTGACGCGCTATCTCGAACTGCTGGCCAGCACGCGCAATCAGGGACTGCGGCACTTGACGATCAAGGACAACGGGACGGGCACGCGCGAGCTGCGCGTCAGCTACATCAGCGAGGTGCCGATCTGGAAGTCAACCTACCGGATTCTCTTTACCGAGCCGAAGGCGGCGGGCGCTGCGGCGAACGATTCCACTGCTTCCACGAAGCAGACCGCGACGTTGCAGGGATGGTCGGTGGTGGACAACACGACGGGCGCGGACTGGATCAACGTGCAGCTCTCGCTGATTGCGGGTGCGCCGCAGAGCTTCATCCAGCCGCTCTCGGTGCCGTACTACTCGCGCAGGCCGGAGATTGGGCTGCCGCAGGAGGCGCAGCTGACGCCGCAGACGCATGAGAGCGGCGAATTAGTTAGTGAGATGGATAGTGGATTGCATGCGCCGACGAAGATTCCGACTGAAATGAGAGTAATGAACTCTGCTAAAGGCGTTGGCACTGGCACTGGTTCCGGCTATGTGGGTGGCGTCGCTGGCGGAATCTATGGCGGCACCGGCCAAACGAGCCTGAACTCAAACTACGTCGCAGGCATGCAAATCGCAAATGGTGTTTCGATAGATGCGCTCAGCGAGGACGCAGTGAACTCCATCGCACCCAATACCACTACGGCTACCTTCGACGATTACTTTGCGTACAACCTGACGGAGCCGATTACGATTCGCAAGAACGAGTCGGCGCTGGTGCCAATCCTGCAGACCAAGATCGATGCCGAGCGGGTGACGCTGTGGTCGCAGCGGCAGCCGACGCCGTTGCGCGCGCTGTGGATCACCAACACGTCGAAGCTGACGCTGGACCGCGGCTCGTTCTCGATTGTCGAGGACGGGAACTTCGGCGGCGAGGGGCTGCTGGAACCGATCCATCCCGACGAGAAGCGGCTGCTCTCCTACGCGGTGGACCAGGCCGTGCGCGTGACCTTCGAGGAGCAGAACGGCAACACGCAGGCGACCGCGCTGACCGCGGCCAAGGGCGTGATGGTGTTGCACCACACGCAGACCTCCGAGATCATGTACGTTATACACAACGCGGCCACGGACGGGCGCACGGTGGTGATTGAGCATCCCATCCGGCAGGGCTTTGAACTGGACAACGCCGGTGACAAAGACAGCAAGGACCCCAAGCCGGAGGAGACCACGCCCACCGTCTATCGCTTCCGCGTGAGTGCGGCGGCGGGCGAGACGGCGCGGCTGCACGTCAGCGAACACCGCAGGAGCACCGTCAGCTACCGGCTCACCAACTTCGACGACAACCAGCTCACGTTCATCCTCAACCAGACCGGCAACAACGAGAAGATCAAGCAGGCGCTGGAGCCGATTCTGGATGCGCGGCGGCATGTGGCCGAACTGCAGACGGCGCTCGACAAGGTGAACGAGCGGATGACTGCGCTGCACTCGGATGAGGAGCGGCAGCGGGCCAACATCACCGCGCTGGCCAATGCGGACAAGAGCTCACGCGAGCGGTTTGTGCGCGACCTGAACGCGACCGAGGACCAGATTGCGAGCGCGCAGAAGGAGCTGACCACGGCGCAAGCTGCTCTACAGGCGGCCAAGGACGATTTGGCAAGCAAGATCGAGTCGTTGCAGATCGACGAGAAGATCTAGCCTTTCACCTTCAACGCTGCACGGGCCACGTATGATGAGCCTATGAGCTGGATTGGATGGGCACTGCTGTCTGCGGCCTTTGCTGCCGCCACTGCCTTGCTGGCCAAGGTGGGCGTGGAGCATGTGGACTCGAATCTGGCCATGGCGCTGCGCACCACTGTGGTGCTGATCTTTGCATGGAGCATTGCGCTGGCCTTGGGCAAACACGGCGAGATTCGTTCCATTGACCGGCGCACGCTGCTCTTTCTCACCCTCTCGGGACTGGCCACAGGACTGTCGTGGCTGTGCTACTTTCGCGCTCTGCAGTTGGGACCGGCCTCACGCGTGGCTCCGCTGGACAAACTCAGCGTGCCGCTGGTCATGGTCTTTGCATGGCTGCTACTGGGCGAAAAGCTTACCCCTTCCTCGCTGATCGGCGGACTACTCATCACGGCTGGAGCCATCGTGATTGTGATGGGCTAGAGCGGAACCAGAGTAGGTATACCCCGGGGGCAATCCCTCCGAGTGGCTTTTTCCTCAAGAAAAAGCTACCTTCGATGCTCTTCGCTTGGGCACTGTTACTCTGGTTCCGCTCTAAACAGCCAGGGCTGATTTTACTCAAGTGTCCTGAGTCAGAAGTTTGCTAAAAAATAGATCGGGCCTTTGGCCCTTGGTTTTGAGCGGCGAATCAATGACTCAGGATACTAGCGATTGTGTTGCTACTGGGGGGCGTCTGGCTTCGCCGTAGCGGCGGGCGCGGAATTTATGGCGGGGGTGACGCGAGGGTAGTAGCCGCTGCGCGTGCGCACGGAGAGTTTGCCGTAGCCCTTGTCCCTGGCCTCTACGCGCACCACGCGGTAGCCGCCCAGTTCAGGCGGCTTGGTGGAGCGGTAGGCGATGGTGTACTGGGTGCGGATGTCGTTGGCCACTTCTTTGGTGATGGCGTCTACATCTTTCACCGATTTGGGAAAGTAGGCCGCGCCGCCGGTCTGTTCGGAGAGGGTTTCGAGCACGCGGCGGGCGTGGCGCGCCTCGTCCTTAGTGGTGTCGTCGCCGAAGAGCAGGCCGATGCAGTAGACCACCGGGCCGTCGAAGTCCTGGATGCGGCGGATGGCCTGTTCGAGCGTGGCGCTGGATGCGTTGTCCTCGCCGTCGGTGATGACAAGCAGGACCTGCTTGGGGTGCTTGGCGTTCTTGGAAAGGTAGTCGGCGGAGGCGACCAACGCGTCGTAGATGGCGGTGCCGCCACTGGACTTGATGTAGCTGAGGCCCTGCTGGAGCTTGTCGATGTTGCTGGTGAAGTCCTGGTCGATGAAGGCCTCCCAGGAGAAGTCGACGAGGAATGCCTCGTCCTCCGGGTTGGAGAGCTTGACCAGGTCGAGCGAGGCCGCATCGACGGCGGTGCGCTTGTCGTACATGGAGCCGGAGCTGTCGATGAGGATGCCCAGCGAGACGGGGAGGTCCTCGTGGCGGAAGCTGGCGATGGTCTGCGGGACGTTGTCCTCGAAGACGTGGAAGGCGTCCTTGTCGAGGGTTTGCACGCTGCGGCCGGAGCTGTCGAGGACGGTGGCGTTGAGGCGGACCTCGTAGGCGTTGGCGCGCAGCGTGAACTGGCCGCCTGCGCTGCGCTGGATGGGATTGAGGGGAGTGCCTTGCTGGCTGTCGGCGGGCTGCGGCGAAGTTGCCGGTGTAGGCGCGGCAGGCTGCGCGGGCGCGGACTGCTGGGCGCGGGCTGGCGCGACCGCAACCAGCAAAAGGGTAGCAGCGGCAACACCTAAGCCGATACGTCGAAGCCTGTTTTCTCTATTCCGAAGGCACATAGTACCCCTCAGGTGCGCGTACTTTCAGCTTTTTCCCGCCGTGCGCCTTGTCCACCACCACTTCGACATGCCGTGCCTGCCCATCCTTCGCGGGATTGTCCGATGTGTATACCAGCATGGTTCGCGTCTTCATCGCTTGGCTCAAATCGTCTACATCCGCGTCCAAGTCGCGTTGATTGCGCGGAAAATACGGCAAGCCCCCGCCAATCGCAGTCATAGCCATTACAGCCTTCTCCGCTGAACGTTTCTCGCCCCAGTTTTCATTGTCGTCGGTGGCGATGCGAATTATGTGGAGGACAGAACTGCGGTTGCGTTCCAATTGGACCCTTAACCGGTCGAACGCGTCCTGGTTCGGGCTTCCATTCGATGCATTGTCCACTCCGTCACTCAAGAGCAATATTGCCCGGCTGTCAAACCGGGACGAATTTTGCATATAGTTCGCCAACTGCGCGACAGAGTCGTATATGGTGGAACCTCCATTTGCCCATCCAGCATGGCTCACAGCTGTCAGTGCTCGGCTGCGGTCTGTAGTGAGTCCCTGCTCCATCTTCAGCCGAAACGCGAAGGTCGCTACACAGACTTCGTCTTCCGCAGGCAGCTTTTCGATGAAACGGGACGCCGCAGACATCACTATCGCTGTGCGCTGAAACATCGATCCTGAGGTGTCGATGAGAACGCATACGCTCTGCGGCTCCGTTATCGTGCTTAAGCTTGTAACGGTCTGAGGCCGTCCATTCTCCTTCACGAGAAAGGCATCCGCAGTGAGTCCAGTGAGTGAACCGCCTTTGGCGTTGGTGACAAAAATCCCGGCGCTCACTTGCGGCCATGCGGAAAGGTCAGTCTGACCGTGCGCGATGGGAGCGCAGAGGGTCAGCGACAGGAGCGCGGCGGCGAATCCGTTGGGTACACCCGAGAGCATCTTTCTCCTACTGTGACGGCGCATAGTATCCCTCGCGGAAGTGTACGGTCAGTGGCGGAAGGCCGGGCGGGGGCGCGAGCTTCACCTTGAGTTTACGCCAGCTTCCGTCGCGCTTCGGCTCGCTCTGCCTGTTCTGCCTGCCGGAACCAGCATGATCGACCTCGTCACACCTGCGCGACTTATATCATCTCGCAGTCCCTCTCGTCTTGTTAGACTCCGCATCGCAGGGCAGGGATGCAGCGGCGCTGGCGGTACTCCCAGAACTGGACGAAGGCAGCGGCGGCAACGTGTACCCCGTACAATCGATGGCAGAGCATTTTTCAGGAGCGCCGAGACACCGCATGGCCCGCATCTATCCGTTCCGCGCACTTCGCTACGACACCAGCCGCGTCCGGATGGAGGACGTGGTCACCCAGCCCTACGACAAGATCACCCCCGAGATGCAGCAGCGCTACTACGAGGCGAGTCCGTACAACCTGGTGCGCATCATTCTGGGCAAGCATGAGCCGGACGACACCGAGGCCGAGGAGTTTCTGCCCGCAGGCTCGGAGGCGCACAACGTCTACACGCGCGCGGCGGAGTGGCTGCGCGAGTGGCGCAGGGAGGGGGTCCTGGCCGAGGAGGCCGAGCCCGCGCTCTACGGCTACTCGCAGACCTACACCGTGCCGCATACAAGCGCCGCGGCTGGTGGCCAGCAAGTGCGCGAACGGCGAGGGTTCATCGCGCTGGGGCATCTCTACGAGTACGCGGACAAGGTGGTCTACCGGCACGAGCAGACCTTCCCCAAGCACAAGAGCGACCGGCTGGCTCTGTTCAAGGCGACCCGCGCCTGCTGCGAGCAGATCTATATGCTCTACTCGGACCCGGCGTTCACGGCGGAGAAGCTGATCTTCGGTACCAAAGGCAACAGCGAGGGAGCAGGCAAGGACGGTAAAGACACCAGGCCAGCGGACCTGGCCATCACGGACGAGTACGGCGTGGTGCATCGCGTGTGGAAGCTGACCGACCCGGCGCTGATCAACCCCATCCTGACCGCGATGGCGGACAAGAAGCTGATCATCGCGGACGGCCACCATCGCTATGAGACCTCGGTGGCCTACGCCAAGGAGCGGTCGGCGCAGTTGAAGCTGCCGTTGGGCGAGCCGCGCGATCCGGAGCAGAAGCTGGGCACAGGCCGCCTGCCCGCGCCGCCCTTTCCCGAGGCCGCGATGATGATGACATTCGTGAATATGGACGCGCCGGGAATCACAATTCTGCCCACCCACCGCGTGGTCTTTGGGCTGAAGGACTTCAAGACCGCAGAGTTTCTTGCCAAGGCCGAGGAGTTCTTCACGGTAACACCGATGGATTCGTCCGACCTGAAGCCATTGACTGAATCCGCGGGTACGGCGTTTCTGGTGGTGACGCGCGATGGGAATTATCTGCTGCGGGCCAGGCCGGAGGCGGTCAAAGCCGCGCTGGCCGGTGTTCCCGCGCGCCAGGCGCAGCTCGACGTGGTGCAGTTGCACAGCATTCTGCTGGACCGGATTCTCGGCCTCTCGCAGGAGAGGATCACGCAGCTTGGCAATGTGCGCTTCATCCGCGAGGCGACCGAGGCAGTCGAGCAGGTGCATGCGGGCGAGGCCGACGTTGCCTTCCTCATCAAGCCGGTCACGCTCGACCAGTTGCGCGATGTATCGCTCTCCGGCGACGTGATGCCGCAGAAGTCGACGGACTTTTATCCCAAACTGCTGAGCGGGCTGGCAATCTATGCGCTGGATTGAGACGTCATTTGCTGGATGGATGGAGCAGGGGCACCTCCATCGGTCTAAGATTTGGTTGAAGAAAAACCGTTGATCCCTTCTCGCCAGTTCGCCGCTGTCCTTCTCGTCATTCTGGCGGGCGCGGCTGTTGCTGCGTTCTACCTGCGGGCGCAGACGCAGGGGCAGAACGCAAATTCCAGGCAGGCGCAGAGCCCCGCCGCGTCGCAGATGGACCGCAATCTGGTGGTGCTGGACCCGGCGCACGGCGGGCAGGATGCCGGCGCAACGCTGGGCGACAAGATCTTAGAGAAGGACGTGACCCTGGCGATTGCGGCGCGGATGCGCGCGACGTTGACGGCTGCCGGGTTCACCGTGGTCTCGACGCGCGATGCTGACCCCGCCACTCCGCTGACCGGCGACCAGCGCGCCGAGATCGCCAACCGCGCGCACGCGCTGGCCTGCATTGTGATTCATGCCACGGCCAGCGGATCGGGCCTGCATCTCTACACCTCGGCGTTGCAGCCGCCGCAGGAGGACTCGAGCGCGAACGTTCCGCTCACCCCGCGCGTTGCATTCGTCCCGGTGCCGTGGGAGATGGCGCAGGCCGCCTCTGTCAGTCAGAGCCTGCGTCTTGCCGGCGACCTGAGCGCGGCGCTGGGCAAGGCGAACCTTCCGCTGCTGGCTGGACGTGAGCCGGTGCGGCCATTGGACAATTTGCAGTGTCCGGCGGTGGCTATCGAGCTGGCCCCGCTGCCGGTTGCAGGCAGCGACGCGACGCCGGTGACGGATGCGGACTACCAGCAGCGGGTCGCCGCCACGCTGACTGCGGCGCTACAGGCTTGGCGCAACGATGTGGACCCAACGGCCCCTAATTCAGCGGCAACCAGCGCTGGCGGTGCGGGTACAGCCGATCCGGCGGCGCAGGCACAGGCGGCGGCTCAGGCTGCGCGCGCGGCGGCCGAGGCTTCCGGGCGTGCAGCGGCCAGGCTCGCGGCGGCCAAAGCCCATGCGCCGCTCGGCGTTCCGGCTGGCACTCCAGCGGCCAGTCAAGCGGCCAGTCAAGCGGGGAGTCAGGCCGGCAGTCGTGGTGCGGCGAACAAGGACAAGGCGAACAGCGCTGGCAAGGCCGCACCCGCGAGTTCCTCCAGCGGGTCAGGCGACAGCCCGGCGACGGCAGGGGGGGGCCAATGATTCCCCGCTACCAGCGCGTTCTCTTCTGGTGCCTGAGCGGCGCGATCCTTGTGATGGCGCTGGTGCTGCTGCGCGGCTGCGAGCAGACGCGCGAAAAGCTGACCCGGCACCGCGACGAGACGCCGCTGGCCGCGCCCGTG
This sequence comes from Granulicella sp., assembly GCA_003132145.1. Classification (GTDB taxonomy): domain Bacteria; phylum Acidobacteriota; class Terriglobia; order Terriglobales; family Acidobacteriaceae; genus Edaphobacter. The sequence continues at coordinate 43,780 of PKWU01000037.1, read as the reverse complement.
GCCACGCCCAGCGAGACGGTCCATCTGGCGCTGGCCAACGACGCCACCGGCTCCATCACTTTGGTGAAACGCGATGTTGCGCTGCCGGTGGAGACGACGGCCCGCGCGCGCGCCTTGCTGACGCGGCTGATCGCAGAGTATTCCTACAAAGGATCCGCCCATCCGCTGGAGAGCGGCCCGGCTGTGGACGACGTCTTTCTGCTCGACCTGCCGCTGCACACGCCGGTCGCGCCCGGCGGCAAACCGGCGGAGGCAGAGAAACCGGCGGTGGGAAAGAACGCGGCGGCGCGCAAGGACCGCTCCGTGGTTCCGGGCTGGAGCGCGCCCGACGGCCCTCCCTCCAACGCCGACCAGAACCCCGGGCCGCGCATTCCCGGCGGCAAGCTGGCGGTGGTGAATCTGCACGGCAGCTTTGCCGACCACCATCCCTCGGGCATCGAGGCGGAGACGCTGACCATTGACTCGATCCTGGGCACGCTCTACGCAAACTTTCCGAGCATCGAGCAGGTGCGCTTCCTGGTGGACGGCCAGCCGCGCGAGACGCTGAACGGACACGCCGACCTGATGCGCACATACGACGTGGTCGATACTGCGACCGGGTCCGCGCAGCCGGCCACGGAGGAGGGCCGCTGATGGGCGCGAAGGGTTTGACCATCGGCGTCTTCGACTCCGGCTTCGGCGGGCTGACTGTGCTGCGCGAGCTGCTGCCTCTGGTTCCCGGCTCTCACTTCGTCTATCTGGGCGATACGGCACGCCTGCCCTATGGATCGAAGTCGCGGGAGACAATTGTTCGCTATGCGCTCTCCAGCGCGCGCTTCCTACAGCAGCGTGGAGCGCAGTTGCTGGTGGTGGCCTGCAATACCGCGACAGCGCTGGCGCTCGACGAGCTGCGCGAGGCGCTGCCTATCCCGGTGGTGGGAGTGATCCAGCCGGGCGCCGAGGCCGCGGCAGACGCATGCAGGGAACAGGGGCCAGGTCATAGGGAACAAGGAACAACGGCCGGCGTGCTGGTGCTGGCCACGCAGGCGACCATCGAATCGCACGCATACGCGCGGGCCTGCGCGGCGCTCGGGCTGAAAGCGACCGAGAAGGCCTGTCCGCTGCTGGTGCCGCTGGTGGAGGAGGGATGGATTGGCGAGGATGGCGATGCGGCACGGGCTTCCGTGACCGCGCAGGTGCTGCGCATCTATCTTGGCGAGGCGCTACGGGACGCGCCCGAGAGCCGCGCGCTGCTGCTTGGCTGCACCCACTACCCGCTGCTGCGGCCAGCCATCGAACGCACGCTGGTGGAGCTTGGCCGGCCACTGCGCGTCATCGACTCGGCGCAGGCGACGGCGCGTGTGGTGGCGAGAGTTTTATCTGAGAACGGCATCGCGCGCGGTGGTCTAGCGGGAGTTTGCGAGGCGAACGGAGCGTTGGCTGAAGTTGGCGAGGCCACCTGCGAGTTCTTCGCCACCGACTCCGTGCGGAAGTTCGAGCGGCTCGGCTCGCGCTTTCTCGGCCGCCCCGTCGGTAAAGTTCAACTCGTCGATCTGGGCGGGTAAGCAAGGGATCAGTGGTCAGGGATGAGTGGTCAGTGGAAATTTTCGCCAATTCAATCCTCGAATCGTGCACCTTATCCCTCGCGCCTCGCATCTCTCATCACGAATCACGAATCACGAATCACGAATCACGAACCTCGAACCTCGCAGGAGCCTATGCCTTATCTACTGAAGACGGAACCTGGGAAGTACTCCTTCGACGATCTGGTGCGCGATGGCGAGACCGTCTGGGACGGCATCGCCAACAACCAGGCCCTGATGACCCTGCGCAATATGAAGAAGGGCGAGCGGTGCGTGATCTACCACTCGAACGTGGGCAAGGCTGCTGTGGGAACGGCGAAAGTAGTGTCGGTGGACGCGAGCGACGCCCGCAATCCCATTGTGCGCATCAAACCAGGGAAGAGGTTGCAGCGCGAGAGGCCGCTGGCCGAGATTCGCGCGGCGGGAGTCTTTCAAGGGTCGATCCTGTTTCGCCAGTTTCGGCTCTCGGTGGTTCCGCTGACCGACGAGCAGTACGATTGGCTGACGCGCGGCTGAAGCGTCGCACGGACGCAGGACCCGCCTGCCGCTGCTATCCTATTGATTGGAATCTCTTGGAAGATTTCAAGGAGTTGCATGATCGATCTGAAGGGCAAAGTGGCCGTCGTCTTCGGCCTGGCCAATAAACGCAGCATCGCCTACAGCGTGGCGCAGAAGCTGGCCGAGGCGGGAGCGACCCTGGTGCTGTCCTACCAGTCGGAGCGGCTGCAGCGCGAGGCCGAAGAGTTACTGGAAGACCTGGGCCAGACCGGCGTTGGGCGCGCCTTTCAGTGCGACGTATCGCGCGACGAGGAGATCGACGCGGTCTTCGCGCAGATTGCGGCCGCGTTTCCGATTCCGAAGATCGACATTCTCATCCACTCGGTCGCGTTCGCGCCGGCTGACGCGCTGAGGAACGATTTTCTGCTCACCAGCCGCGAGGACTTCCGCATCGCGCACGACATCAGCGTCTACTCGCTGATTGCGCTGGCACGCGGTGCCGCGCCGCTGATGACCGACGGCGGATCGATTTTGACGCTGACCTACTACGGCGGCGAAAAAGTCTTCCCCAACTACAATGTGATGGGCGTGGCCAAGGCCGCGCTGGAGTCCACGGTGCGCTATCTGGCGGCATCGCTGGGCGCGAAAAACATCCGCGTCAACGCTGTCTCCGCCGGGCCGATCCGCACACTGGCCGCGCGTGGCATCGGCGACTTCAACCAGATTCTGGACGCCGTCACGCTGCGCGCTCCGCTGCACCGCAACGTGGAGCAGATCGAGGTCGGCAACACCGCGCTCTTCCTCTGCTCGCCGCTGGCCAGCGGCATCACCGGCGAGATCACATTCGTCGATTGCGGCTTCAACATCACCGGCGTCTAAAAATATTACCGGCATCGAATGCGGAGTTTCAGGAATCTAAAGCGCAAAGGAGACCCCAGATGACCACCGCGGAACTTCTGCTTCAGGACTATGACATGGAGATGGGCATGACGCGCCGCACATTGGAGCGCGTCCCGGAAGACAAGCCCGACTACAAACCGCATGAGAAGTCCATGGCCATGGGCAAGCTGACCATGCATGTGGCCACGCTGCCCGCCTTCGGCAAGACCATCCTCACCACACCCAGCCTCGATCTGGCCCACCCCAGCGTGCCGCATCCCGACATGACCTTCCGCACCCGCGAGATCGCCCTGGCCGCCTTCGACGCAGCCGCAGCCGAAGCCCGCGCCGCGTTGGCCGCCGCCTCCGACTCTGACCTGGCCGCGACGTGGAAGTTCTCCTTCGGCGACAAGGTGATCTCCAACAGCCCGCGCTCGCTGGCCTTTCGGCACATGTTCTTCAACCACCTCATCCACCATCGCGCGCAGCTCGGCGTCTATCTGCGCTTGAACGACGTTCCCGTGCCGGGACTCTACGGCCCATCGGCCGACGAGCCCTTCAAACCGTAGCGCCTTCGTTGCGCAAGACGCATTGCCAATCTCACAAGAAGAGTTTCAAGTTCAAGCAGCATCGCGCCGCAACGACAGCATTCGTTCGCCTGGATTATTCAGTCGCATTGCCTGCCAACGCCGGGTGTCAATTCATCATCTAACCCGGTGGTGGCGAAGATCAGGGCCACAGGACGAACCTTCAACCGGGAGTACAGCGATGGCAACGGCACACAAATCTCAAGATTCTCCGCACGACCTTTCGACCGAAGACCGCAAGCAGATGAAGAGTTCAACGTATGCGTTTCCGGCGCAGCGCAAGGAGCCGCTCAACAATGCCTCGCATGTGCGCAACGCAATCGCGCGCTTCGACCAGGTGAAGGATGTCACCGACAGCGAACGCGAAGAGGCCTTCCATCACATCCAGGCCGCGGCGAAGAAGTTTGGCGTGGAGATGACGGAGACCCACTGGAAGCAGCTCGGCCGCAAGCCGCATACGGCGAACCCCGCGCAGCAATAGACCCTCGCGCCACAGGTTCGCTAGCCGGCCTTCTCGGTCAGCTCGGTCCAGTCGGCGTAGGGCCCGTCAACGGCGGCCTTTAGTCCAGGTCAAAGTCGCGCAGGGGCCTCTCGCCGAGCGGCTTCTCCTTCGCCTTCTTTACCGCTTCGGCGAACTTCTTGGCCATCAAATCGTCCTTGTTCTTCTGCGCGTCGACACTCTGCGCGAAGATGGAGTCGCGGCGTGCGTCGGCCTCGCGGGCGGCGCGGGCGGCGTCGGTGAAGTCCTCGAACATGCGCTTGCGCGGCGCGGGCGTGTGGCTGATGATGGCGCGCGTTACGGGATCGACCTTCAGCATCGCTCCGCAGTCGGGGCAAGTTACTTCAAACGCATCGTCGCTCAGGCCCATGTTGAATCACCTCTACGGGAACCATTTTAGAACGGTTGCTGGTTGTTGGTTGCTGGTTGATAAAAGCAAAAAAATCAAAGCCGGATGACGAGGTGGTCGGGCTGCTGGCTGGAGGCCTCTTCGACCAGGCGCGCGATTAGGCCTGTGCCGAGGCCTTCGCCGTGCGCGGACTCCCACGCGGCCAGGAACCAGACGCCGGCCAGCACGCGCTCCTGCGGATGGGCGTTGGGGAAGAGGTGCAGCGAGATGGCCTCGGCGTGCTTGCGCAGGCTGGCTTCGCGGTGCAGCTCGAAGGTTGCGGCCAGGCGGCGCAGCCGGCCCATCTGGTAGCGCATCTTGGAGGCGGAGACCTCGGCGGAGCGGGCAAGGCTGGGGTCGAGCGCGCCGAGGTAGTCGTGCGCGGCGGCGAGCGCGTGGTCGAGCGCGTTGCCCGCGTCGGCCAGGCGGCGCTTGGCCTCGATGGGCAGGGCGCGCGCGCCGAGTTGTTGGGCGAGTTCTTCGGCGGAGTGCATCGCGTCGGGCAGGCTGATCTCGTGCTGCGCCATGATTGCGCCGATGGCTGGCTCGACCAGCGTGGCCGACAGGCGCGGCAGGATCGGCGTGATGTGGCCCAGAATTCGCTGGTACAGCACGGCGCTCTGCGCGAAGTATGCGACTTCGGCCGGGCCTCCGATGTAGGCCGTCGTCGGCAGGATTGTGTCCTGAAAGACCGGGCGGAGGAGCGCGTTGGGGCTGAGCCGCTCGGGCGCTGCATCGAGAATCGCCAGCAGCTCGGCGGTCGCGTAGGAGGTCGCCGAGTTTCCTGTTCCGGCCTTCCAGCTTCCGTCGGGCATGCGGTGCAGGGCCTGGCGGTTCTGCGCGCCTTCGACCTCGTTGACCAGGAACAGAAGGGATGCTCCCGGCTTGACCAGCACCTGCGCGTGGTAGCCCGCGGCCTCCAGCTCAGCCGTGCGCGCCAGCAGCGCCGCCTCCAGTTCCTCCGCGTGCTCGACGGCGAAGCGTAGCGTGGACGCTCCGAGCGCGTGGAAGTCGCGGCCCGCGGCGTCCATCACAATGAGGCCGTGGCTGGCGAAGAGGCGCGTCATCAGCCGCGCAAAGGCACCGGCGAAGGTTGGTGCTCCGTTGTTCGCGGAGTGGGATGCATAGCACTCGCGCAGCAGCTCGCAGATCGGTGCGTGGTGGAGCAGCTCGCTGGCCCGATCGAGCAGCGCGTCGATGCTGGCGTCGAAAGGAATGTTGCCGACGGGCGCGGCATGCGCCCTGGCGTTGAGGTGCAGCGTTTCGACCGACGACTTGCTCAGCAGCGAGACCTGGTCTACCTCTTCAAGGTCGTGGTCCTCCGTCGCCAGCCAGAAGATTGGGACGTGTTCTATGCCCGTTACAACGGTCGCTTGTTTTGCGCGCGCAACAGCAGACGCGGCCTTGAGCAGCGTGAGCAGCGGCCCTCCCAGTAAGCCGACCTGCTGGCCGGTAACGATGGCGCGTGCGCCATCGCGCAGCTTCGAGATGTTGGCGAGCGTGGCCGCGCCCGCGCCGAATGCAAGGCTCTGGCGCTCCAGCGCATCGGCCAGCGCTGCTGCGTTTGTGCGTGCGGCATTCGGACGCGGCGAAAACATCCACGCGCTGCCCAGCGGCTCCGCCCCATACCACTGGCGCAGCGGCGAGGCGGCTGCGCTCGCGCCCATCGCGAGGAAGTCGCGGAAGAGCCTTGTGGTGTGCGGCAGCGTTGCGATGGGATAACACTCGGTGCTCATCAATTCCTCAAACCGCGGGACACATCCCTGGGCCAGCTTCCATGTTAGCTTGACTGCACTCGGCGCGGCGCGCGGCGTGCGCGGATCAAACGCGCGGCTCTCCCTTGGCGCGAGAGATTCCTTCGATTGGATGCAGCTTCTGCGGCCACGATGCTGGATGATACCGTAGACCCATGGCCGCACATTCAAACAAATTCCAAAAGTTCCTCTCTACCAAGACAAAGCCCGCGCCAGTCAAGGCCGTGAAGACCGCATCCACAGCCAAGCCCGCCGCGAAGAAGTCCATCACGAAGAAGCCTGCCGCAAAGAAGCCCGCCGCGAAGAAGGCTGTTGCAACGAAGCCGCGCGCCGCCAAGGCGAAGCTCATCCGCTCGAAGCTCGCCTACAAGGGCAAGGTCTTCAACGTCTTCACCGACACACTCGTCGAGCCGGGCGGTCACCGCAACACGCGCGATGTGATCCGGCACAATGGCTCGGTAGTGATGATGGCGGTGGATGAGCGGACGAATCCCGCCGATCCCGACGTAATTCTGGAGCGGCAGTATCGCCACGCCGCCGGGCAGTTTCTGCTGGAACTTCCTGCCGGCAGCCGCGAGCCCAACGAGGCACCGCTGGCCGCGGCCAAGCGCGAGCTGATCGAGGAGACCGGCTTCCGCGCCCGGCGCTGGACGATGCTTCTGCGCTACTTCGCCAGCCCCGGCTTCCTCGGCGAGTGGATGCAGATCTACCTGGCCCGCGACCTGCGCGAGGGTACCGCGACGCCCGAGTTGGACGAGCAGATCGAGATCGTGCGCGTGCCTCTGTCGCAGGCGATGCGGATGATCGCCGAGGGCAAGATCCACGACGGCAAAACGCTCATTGGGCTATCGCTCTACGATGCTGCGCGCCGCGATGGACGGTTGTAGCCTCAGCGAGGCGCGAGTTGCTTGGGAGTGAGCTTGGTGACGATCTCTTCGGCGACCTCGGTGGCGGGCTCCAGCGCGTCCAGGTCTTCGTCGGTGAAGCTCTCGCCCAGGCCCCCGAAGCGGCGCTCGCGATGCTGGTAGTTCTGGATTGCCTCCAGCAGGTGAATGCCGCGGAAGTCCGGCCAAAGGCGGTCGGTGATGAAGATCTCCGAGTAGGCGATCTGCCATAGCAGGAAGTTCGAGATGCGCTGTTCGCCCGAGGTGCGGATCACCAGGTCGGGATCGGGCGTCAGTCGGGTGTAGAGCGCATCCGTGATGTGGTGCTCATCCAGCCGCGCTTCGATGCCGTCGACCTGCAGCAGGTCTTCCAGCGAGCAGCCGCGCTGGTGCGCCTCGGCGATCAGGTCACTGAGGATCGAGCGCGCCGCATCGACGATCTCCGAGCGCGAGCCGTAGTTGAGCGCGAGGGTGAGCGTGGTGCCGGTGTTCCTGGCGGTGGATTCGGTCGCCCACTGCATCGTCTCCTGGACTTCAGAGGGCAGCTCGTGGATGCGCCCGATGTAGGTCATGCGCACATTGTTGTCGTTCATGCGCTGGACGTTGCCCACCAGGTAGCTTCTGAGCAGCTTCATCAGGAAGTTGACCTCGGACTTCGGCCGGCGCAGGTTGTTCTCCAGCGAGAAGGCATAGAGCGTGATGAAGGGAAGGTTGATGCGCGAGGCCGTCTCCATGACGAAGTGCACGCTCTCGGCGCCCTGCTGGTGGCCGAGGAAGCGCTTCAGTGCGCGCTTACCTGCCCAGCGGCCGTTGCCGTCCATGATGATGGCAACGTGCTGCGGAATCTTTGCCGGGTCGAGCTGGCGGTAAATCGCAGCCTCCTCCGCCGAGAGCTCGTGGAGGCGGGAGCAGGGTTCAAAGACCGGCCTGGATGTGTGTGCGCGCAAGCGAAAGCGACCTCGCAGGGTATGAAACTAGCATACCCCCTTCGGCCCGTGCAATGAATTACGGGGAGGCGTTGTCCTGGCACTCTGTAAGTCTCGCTGCGTGGCCTTCAGGCGGTGCGGCGACGGCCTGCGGCCAGTTCGCGGACGTGGTTGAGGAAGATGGAGCGCTGCAGCTCGGTGAGCTGCGAGGTGTAGGCGGCGATCTCGGCCAGGAACGGGTCGGCGGTGAGTACGGCGGTCTCGTCGGAGTGGCGCATGTTGGCGTCGCGCAGCAGGGCACTGATGTCCACCTTGAGGGCGCGCGCCAGGCGGTCGAGCGAGCCCAGCGTGGGCATCGCCTTGCCGTTCTCGATCTTCGAGATGTAGGTGCGCGGCACTCCCATCCTCGCCGCCAGTTGGCGCTGCGAAAGGTTGCGCACATGGCGCAGGTCGCGCACCGCGGTGGCAACCTGTATGGTGCCATCCTTCTTCTCGGTTTGCGGAGGGACGAGCGTGAGCGGCGCCGGTTCGGCGACGGGCAACTCCACCTCAAGGCACTTGTGGCAGCGCCGGCAGAGCGAGTTGGCTGTGCGGAATTGCACCAGACTGCAAAAGTCGCAACGGAGTACCTCCCGTTGTTCGACGGACGCCATCATGGTTGCCATAAGTTGTAGTTGCGGGCGGGCCCAGAGCAAGGACCGCGGCGCTCACGTCCGATAACGGAGGTTTGCGATGCACCTAGAGTGACACCGGGTATCGCCGGAGTCAAGAGGTATTGCCGAAGATTCCCGATGAAAACCGGAAGAAAGCCAAAGTGGAACCACGGGAGTTAACAGTGGACAGGGTTCGGAACTCTGCGGCGTGTTGCTAGCCGCCCAGGATCTCTTCCGACTGGATGCGCTGAATCCCCGCTTCAGCGAAGGCCCGGCGGGTGGCGTCGATGCTGCCGGGCAGCTTGACCGCGCGGGTGGCGTCTTCAATGACAAGGCACTCGAAGTCGAGCGCGGTGCCGTCGACGGCGGAGAAGCGGACGCAGAAGTCGTAGGCCAGTCCGCAGAGGAAGAGCCGCGTCAGCCCGCGCTCGCGCAGATAGCCGGCCAGGCCGGTGGGAGTGAAGTGGTCGTTCTCCAGAAATGCGGAGTAGGAGTCGATGTTGGCGCGAAAGCCTTTGCGCAGAACCAGCTCGGCGTGGGGAATATCGAGCGCGGGATGGAACTTCGCGCCGCGCGTGTTCTGCACGCAGTGGTCGGGCCAGAGCGTTTGCGTGCCGTAGGGCGTGGTGATGGTCTGATACGGCTTCGCGCCGGGGTGCGCGCTGGCAAACGAGATGTGCCCAGCCGGATGCCAATCCTGCGTGAGAAGGACGTGGGGGAAGGCCCGCGCCAGCGCGTTGACGAGGGGAACGATCTCGTCGCCGCCTGCGATGGCCAGCGCGCCGCCGGGGCAGAAGTCGTTCTGCAGGTCGATGACCAGCAGCGCGTCCGTGGGTTGAATGATATGCATCTTGCATAAGATGCTAACGCAACGCGACACGGATTCGTTGAAGGGGCTTCTCCCTACGGCTGCGCGGCGCGCTTTCGGTAGACTGGAGGCATGAGCAAAGACGGTGCTGTGCGGAGGGTTGTGGGCGAGACGCGCTTACGCGTGCGCTATGCGGAGACCGACCAGATGGGCGTGGTCTACTACGCGAACTACCTGGTGTGGTTCGAGGTGGGCCGCGCGGAGTTGATGCGCCAGCGCGGCCTCGACTACAGGCAGATGGAGATAGAAGATGGCTGCCTTATGGCCGTGGTGGAGGCCACGGCGCGCTACAAGGCACCCGCGCGATACGACGAGGAACTGATCGTCGAGACCACGGTGACCGGCGTGCGCGGCCCGGTGGTGCGCTTCAGTTACCGCGTCCTGCGCGCCGCGGACGGGCTTCTGCTGTGCGAGGGCGAGACCGTGCATGTGGTGGTTGGCCGCGACATGAAGCGGCGTCCCATGCCGAAGAAGGTTGCGGCGCTTCTGAGCGCCGCTGCATCCCATGGCGCGGCGGCATCCGATTAGCCGCTGAAGCATCTCATTTATAGGCCTGAAACTTCAGATGGCAGGGAGACGAGATTCGATGAGCGAAGCGACTGTGGCGAAGGTTGCGCTGATTACCGGCGCGAACAAGGGGATCGGGTTTGAGACGGCGCGGCAGTTGGGCGCGCTGGGTATCACGGTGCTGGTTGGCGCGCGCGACTTGAAGCGCGGCGAGGCGGCCGCGGCGGAGTTGAAGCGGGAAAGCATCGACGCGCGCGCGCTGAAGCTGGACGTGGTCGATGACGGCGATCGAAAAGCCGCGGCGGAGGCGATCGGGCGCGACTTCGGGCGGCTCGACATTCTGGTCAATAACGCCGGAATCGCAACCGAAGACATGAGCTCGAACAGCACGCTGACCACCTCGGAGGAGACGTTGCGCAAGATCTTCGAGACCAACTTCTTCGCGGTCATCGCGCTGACCGGCGCGCTGCTGCCGCTGCTGCGCAAGAGCGCGGCGGGACGGATCGTGAACCTGTCAAGCATTCTGGGCTCGCTCACGCTGCATGCAACCCCCGGCTCGCCCATCTACGGCGCGAAGATGTTTGCCTACGACGCATCGAAGACCGCGCTGAACGCGTACACCATCCACCTGGCCCATGCGCTGAAAGACACAAAGATCAAGGTCAACTCGGCGCATCCCGGCTGGGTGAAGACGGAGTTGGGCGGCGAGGGCGCGCCGATGAAGATCGTCGACGGCGCAAAGACCAGCGTGCGTCTGGCCACGCTCGCCGACGACGGCCCGACCGGCGGCTACTTCCACCTGGAAGACGCGCTGCCATGGTAAGTCAGCCGGTCAGCGCGTCATCGACCCGTTAGAGGATCGCGGATTCAGGACTCGCGCGAAGTGCGCGCGGCCTGCCACGCCTTGGCGTACTTCCAACTGGTGTACGCGGCCTGGTAGAGGTGCAGCAGCAGGCCCTCGCGGCCATCCAGAAATCCGAGGCGGAAGACGTAGTTCCACAGAAATGAAAGCTTCGGAATCGTCACAACATTGCAGACGAACGCGGGCCACGAGCGACTGACCTTGCCGGAGGCGACCAGCAGTTCGCTGCCCAGCGTGCTGTATCGGTCCATGTGCTCGATGTAGTTTTCCAGCGTCGGGTAGGCGTGGTGGATGAGGTCGTGGTCGAGCGTGGCGGCCTTGCCCTCGAATGCGATGGTCTCGTGGACGGGGCGATCCTCAAATTGCGGCGGAGTGGTGAAGCTGGCGGAGGCGCGGCGGAAGAGGCGCAGCTTGGGGTCCGGGTAGAACCCGCCGTGCCTGATCCAGCGCCCGAGGAAGAGGTTGCGGCGGCGGATGAAGTACGCGTCGGCAGGTGGGTCCGAAGACAGCAGCGCATGAATCTCGGTCTGCAACTCCGGGGTCAGCTCCTCGTCGGCGTCGAGCGAGAGGACCCATGCGCCGGTACATTTTGCGATGGCGGAGTTCTTGGCCGCGGCAAATCCCGCCCATGGCTCCTCGTAGACCGTGGCGTTCGCGGCGCGCGCGATCTCGATGGTGCGGTCGGTCGAGCCGGAGTCCAGCACCACGATCTGGCCGACGAACTGCACGCTGGCCAGGGTGCGCGCGAGGTTCGCCTCCTCGTTTTTTGTGATGATGGCGACGGAGAGCGTCTGCTGCATTGGCGTAATAGTCCCTCCCCGTTTTGCGCGCTCATGGCGCTGAATTTCAGGATGCTGCGATTGAGAGCAGTCTATACCGGTTCCAGCGTGATCGACGCGTCGCCGAGGTGCTCACGCAGCAGGCGCTCGATGAGCCGGATCAGCGGCTCGCCGGTCTTCGCCAGCACGAACGCGTCCGCGGCCTCGTCCCAATCCAGCTTGAAGCTGGTGGAGAGCGCGGAGATCCAGATCTGGCGGACGGGCGTGTTGGGCGTGACGACGAACTTGCTCGATCCGTCCTCGAAGAGGATGTTGCTCGCGCCATTGTTGTCGTCGAACTCGAAGCTGCCGGATGCGTCCTCGGCGGCGATGACGGCCTGCTTGAGGGACTCGAGGGCGTGGTCGGATTCGCTGCGGAAGGTGGCTTCGTCGATCATGGGTCTAGTGTAGCGGTTCCAGCGAGAGAGCGAGAATCCCACCCATCGCGATACGACTGCGAAGGATGGGGCACCTGTGATCTTCCGCTGCAACCAGGCTAGAAGGGAATGTCGTCGTCGGTGATGCCCTGGTCGGCGTAGTCGGGCGCTGCGGCGGGCGCGGCACCTGTGGCCGTGTAGGGAGCGGTGTTGGACTTGGCATGGCTGCCGCCGCCTTCGCCGCTGCCGCCGCCGGGCTTTCCGAGCAGCGAAAGCTCATTGACCAGGATCTCGGTCTTGTAGCGCTTTTGACCGGTCTCCTTGTCGTCCCACGAGCGCGACTGGATCTTGCCCTCGATGAAGAGCTGGGTGCCCTTCTTGACGTAGTCGCGGACGATCTCCGCGGTACGCTGGAAGGCCACCAGGTTGTGCCACTCGGTGCGATCGGTGTACTGGCCGTCCGCACCTTTAATACGGTCGGCGGTGGCGAGAGTGAAGTTGGCGATGGTCATACCGCCTGCGGTGGACTTCATTTCGGGGTCTTTGCCTACGTTGCCGAGGAGAAATACTTTGTTGACGCCTTTTGCCATTTGTCTACGCTCCAGTGGTGCTGTGTCTGCGAAGGATGAGAATAGCAGATCGGCGAACCGGGCAGGCGGGAAATTTGGAATGAAGCGGACTTCTGCTACCATCTTGGGCCATGGAGTCGATGCATCCAGAGTTCGGCGCTAATTCTTCCAGTGGTCCCGGCCTAGTTACGGTTGGCGTCTACAACGACCTCGCTGAGGCAACTGTCGCGTTGTCCGTGTTGGAGTCTGTTGGGATACATGCGATCCTGTGCGATGTAACGGTTGCGCGACTGATCCGAAGCCCGCTGGGAGGCATCCGGTTACAGGTGGAAGAGATGGACGAGCAGAGCGCGAGTGAGGTACTGGCACAGTCTGTTCCCGATTCAATTGCGTTCGATGTGGGCAAGAGCTTTGAACAGCCCCGCTGTCCCGCATGCAGTTCTAGACGAGTTAGCGCCGCTTCTCTGCTCTCTGGCGTCCCGCAGCCGGCTCATGGCGACACATGGTCCTGTGACGCCTGTGGAGCACTGTGGGAGGATAGCGACGACTAGCGTTTGCGGCGGCCGGCGAGCTTGGCGAGGGCGAGTGCGAGGGTGAGCGTGCCGAGTGGCAGGCAGGCCATGGCGACCATCAGGGCCAGCCAGCCGGAGTTGGTGCGCGGACCCTGGTGGCCCATCCCGCCGCAGACGGTGAGCGCAAGCACGGCGGCAATCGCTCCCGAAAGGAAGAGGCCGAGGCCGATGCGGAAGAGTTGGCGGGTGTCTGGTTGCATAGGAGCAGGGAACAGGGGTCAGGGAACAAAAGCAAATACAGGGGTCCTTCACTNNACTGCGTTCAGGATGACGGCGTGATACGAGCGCCAGCGATTCTTGCAGCCCGTCAGCGGATGACGGCTTGCAGGAAGTAGATATAGACGCCCGAGACCGAGACGTAGAGCCAGATGGGGAAGGTCCAGCGGGCGAGCCGCTTGTGCGCGGGAAAACGGCCGGTGAGCGAGAAGAAGAAGGTGATGAGAATCATGGGCAGGGCGATGATGGCCAGCGGAATGTGCGTTGCGAAGAGCACGAAGGCGTAGCTATACCAGAGCGCGCCGGTGTGGGCGATGTGCAGGTGCGTCTCGCCGTGCAGCGTGAAGTTGACCAGATAGGTGACGAGAAAGATCGACGAGAAGAGGAAGGCGAAGAACATCGACGCGCGGTGGTGCAGGATGCGGCACTCGCGGATCTCGCGCAGGCCGGTGACCAGCGCGATGGTGGCCAGCGCGTTGAGCACGGCGTTGACCAGCGGCAGCCAGCGCAGTTCGGTCCCCGCAACGTCGGTGGGCGCGTGGAAGTAGACCAGCCAGCAGATGAGCGCGCTGGCCGCGGCCGAGAGGCCAAGGATGCCAAGGATGACGCCGGGTGGCGTGCGGAGGTTGGCGGGTGTGGAGTGGACTGGCATGGCGTTTGTCCTCGGTTGTCCATTCAAATCAAAACAGCAGGCGGCCGCGCGCGTCCAGCATCATGGCGGCAAGCAGCAGCGGCAGATAAATAATCGACGCGTGCAGCAGGTCGCGCGCGGGCTGTCGGTGCGAGGGAGCGTCGGCGTCGTGCAGGTCCGGGCTGCGGGCCGCCACTCCAAAACCAATCCGCGCAAAGCGAATGGTACACCCGAGATAGCCCAGCGAGAGAACCGCTGCGGCAGCGGCGTAGGCGACTCCGGTTGTTCCCAACACAAACGGCAACAGGCTGACCGGAACCATCAGCGCGGCGTATAGCAGCGCCTGCACAACCGTGGAGCGGACGGCGATGCGCGTGTTCTTGATGGTTGGCGTGATGCGGATTCCGGCGCGCGCAAAGTCCTCGCGGTACATCCATCCGATGGCCATGAAGTGCGGGAACTGCCAGACGAAGAGGATGGCGAAGAGCGCGACGCCGGGCCACTCGATGAGGCCGCGCGCGGCGGTCCAGCCGATCAGCGGAGGCATTGCGCCGGGGAACGCCCCGATGAATGTGTTGATGGTGCTGACCCGCTTGAGCGGCGTGTAGATGGCCACATAGCCGATCGCGGTGAGCAGGGTAAGCGTGCCGGTGAGCAGGTTGGTGGCGTAGGCCAGGTAGATGGAGCCAAGGATGACCGCCAGGAATCCAACCAGCAGTCCGTGTGCCAGACCGATGCGGCCCGTCGCCATCGGGCGGTCTTCGGTGCGGCGCATCAGACGGTCGGTCTTGCGCTCCAGCGCCTGGTTCAACGCGCTTGCTCCGCAGGTGACGACCGCGATTCCGGCCAGCGCCTCCAGCATTCCGGCGTTGAACGGACTGATGCCGGAGCGCAGGCTGCCCAAGTAGAATCCGGCCGCCGACGTAATGACGACCATGGTAGTGACGCGCACCTTGAAGAGCGTCGCGTAGTCGGCCAGCAGGCCCGGGGGCGGGGTCGCAGAGTCGCAAGGCGCAACGTCAGGGTTCGTGGCCGCAGGCGTCGCGAGCGGATGCGTTTGGTTCTGCGATGTTGCGGTGAGGGGCACAGCCTTCAGCATAGCGCGTTTGCATTGCGCGCGAGTGCGGCAGCTCGAACAGGCGCGGGTCGCCGAGGCCGCGCTCTCAGGCCATCGTCAATGCGCCGGGGTTGCGGCGGGAAGCGGGACGTGCTGTTTCTCCGGCCAGGGCGGAAGCAGCTTCATCAGCACCCACAGAATGCCCAGCGGGAGAATGGTCAAAAAGATCGCCATGAGCAACCCCTCCCTGCTGACCAGACCCATCTTGTAGGTGGTGTATCCGAGGAAGCTCTTGGAGAACAACTGGCCGCCGATGACGACATTCCAGCGCATGGCAAAGACGCCGACCTGCACCAGGCAGCCCGCCACAACGTAGATGCGCTTGCGAATGAGGGCGGGGAGCTTGGTGACCTGAACGATCCCAAGCAGGAGGATTGGAACCAGCGTTCCGATGCACATCTGGAGAACGATCTGCGAAAAGTAGAGCTTGGTGTGCACCATGAAGTTGAGGGTGCGGAAGCTCTCGTCCGCCTCGTAGACGCGATGGATGAGGTCGAGCATCTCCAGGCTGAAGTCGAGGATGAAGATGTAGAAGAGGTACATCGCGGTGGTGTCCACGCATGGCATGTCGATGGGCATCTTGCGCCATTTGGTGATGCCCATGTAGAGCAACAGCACCGCGGCGATGCCGCTGACCATGGCGGAGAAGATGAAGACCACCGGCATCAGCGGCGAGTTCCACCAGGGATTGGCCTTGAGGGAGCCGAAGATGAAGCCGACGTATCCATGCAGGATGAAGGCCGATGGGATGCCAACCAGGGTGACGATCCATCCAACCTTGTGGTCGATGACCAGCGAGCGCGGGCTGATGTTGTCCGAGCCGAGCGTCATGATGCGGTAGAGCAGGCGCTTCCATCCGGTGGTGGACTGCGAGAGCAGAACGATGTCGCGCCGGTAGTCCAGCCATATCTCGAAGACCAGCACCGCCATGAGATACCAGAGATAGACGAAGCCGAACATCGCCATGGCCGAGGTGGCGTGGGGAGTGAAGTACATCTCCGGTGAGCGCTCGGGATGGCCCAGGTGCAACTGCAACGGCAGCGGCGCGACGAGAAGAAAGGCCAGCGCGGTGAGCAGCGCCAATCGATAGGCGGGCGCAACCGCCTTCACGTTGAAGACGCGGACCAGGGAGGCGAGGATGAATGCGCCCGCCACCAGCCCTGTGATGTAGGGGTAGAGAACGATCAGCACGCTCCAATAGAGTGTGATTTCGTTTGGATATATGTAGCCTTCCACACCGTTCATAGCGCGTTCTCCCGGGCTTGAATTGCAAGCCTCGATCCAGATTCCCTCAGGGGCTAAAGCCCCGATCTTGCTTGGCCATCTGCGGCGGGACTAAAGTTCCGCCCTATCAAAACAGCCGCGCCCCTTGTTCTTTCAAGACAGCCAAAACGTGGACTTTCTTATCGGACGGAACCGTCCAGCTCGTTGTAGAAGACCTTTGCGCCGGTGGCCATCTGCGGCTTCAGCACCTGCACATAATGGGTCTTCAGAAATGCGTGAATGGGGTCGCTGGGATCCTTGAGGTCGACCAGTTGCCGCGCGCCGGTTGGGCAGTTTTCGCAGCAGGCGGTGGTAAGGCCCTTGGTGATCCGGTGATAGCAGAGCGTACACTTGTCCGCGACTTTCTTCTCCGGATGGATGTAGCGGCATCCGTAGGGGCATGCCTGCACGCAGTAGGCGCAGCCGAGGCAGTAGGTCTGGTCGACGAGAACGACGCCATCGGGAGTGATGAAGGTGGCGCCCACCGGACAAACCTGGGTGCAGGGCGAATTCGTGCAGTGGTTGCAGAGCTTGGGGACGAAGAAATACTTTCCGTTGGCTTCTTCCGCAGCCGCGGGAAAACCTTCCTTGCCTCCGTCCGGCGAAATGACCTCGGGGCTCTCCATGTGCCAGTCGGTCACAAGGTAGCGCTCCACCCAGGTGCGGAAGTGTCCCTCCGGCACATCGTTCTCCGCCGCGCAGGCACGGACGCAGTTGCCGCAGCCGATGCACTTGGGAATGTCGATCAACATGCTCCACCAGTGATCGGTCATGGTGTAGTTGGGCGAGGCCTCCGGAGTTCCGGCAAGCACGTACTTCCATGCGATCGCGGCCGCGGGCAGCATCACGAGAAAATGGCGTCGGTCGAGGTTCACTTGGTACCTCCGGACTGGATGGCTGGGCTGTGCGGCTGGTGGCATGTCTCGCAGGCAATGCCGCCGGAGTGCTGATCCGCGTCAACTTGGGGGAAGTTCTTCGGCTTGGCGGCGCTGGCCGCATGACAGCGAATGCACAGCACGGCCGTGTCCAGCTTGGCCGGCTGGATCGAGGGGTCGCCGGCGTGGTTGGCCAGAGGGCCGTGGCAGGCCTCGCAGTTGACGCCGGCGTGCTTGCCCGCCTTCTTCATCTGCAGAATGTCGGCGTGGCAGGTTTCGCAGGTTTCGTGGCCGGCGTAGTGCAGCGGGCGGGCGGCAATCTCGCCGATGGCCGCCCCGCGGTAGTGGCCGTACTCTCCGAAGCTCTTCGGCACAACGAAGTGCCGCACCACAAGAAAGACCGCGAACGCCACCACGAAGAGAAACGCAAAGCGGAAGAGATGTCCTGCATCCTTGGTTAAACTCATCGCGTAATCTTAATCCCTTCCGAATTAGGGTCTGCCGGCGCCGGTGTTGCGGGCCGCGATGGAGGAACAACCATCCGCATCGGCACTTCATCTCCAGGTCGCTCCCTTATTGGTACGGGGCGGGCGGGATGCTTGTATGTGAGCTACGTCACAATTTACCGAAAGAGGATGAAGCGGTGCATGAATGAAATAAATACCGTCGGTTGCATAAAAGGGTGACTATAATCACACGAAATTGTTGCCCAGGGTATTTCGTTGGATTGGATCGTCATTGTGAGTGATGACGGTCACATTCACTTCATGGTCTAGCATTGTATCGTTCTGTTATTGTGAGTGACGGCAGTCACATAAGCTTTATGGTTCGGGGCTCCAGTGTTTTTCAACTCTCTCTATTTTTTTACCAATAAATATTAGGTGTTTCCATTAGCAACCGGAACGAAGCAGCAGTCATCGAACACAAGAACCAAGGTGCAATCCAGGGACGACCAGTCTGTGCGGATGTCCTCCGCGGAGGGGCTGAATGAAACGAATTCTTCCGTATTTGGCATTGATCGCGTTGCTTTCGGGGCTTTCGACGAGGGCCGGGTATCTCTATGCCGCGGGCGCAAAACAGCAGGCGGCTGTGGCGCAGAAGGCGAATGCCGCCGATCCTGCCGATTATCTTGGCTCGGACGTGTGCGCGACCTGCCACGCCGAAATCGCCAAGAAGTTCGGCGACAACCCGCACGCGAAGCTTGCACTGAAGCACAATGGCACGGGCGCGACCTGCGAGAGCTGTCATGGGCCGGGCCGGGCGCACGTCGAGGGCGGCGGCGACGTCACCAAGATCAAGCAGTTGGGCAAAATGTCCACAAAAGATGTGGATGCGACCTGCCTGGGCTGCCACGCGGGCTCGCATCCCAACTTCCTGCGCTCTCCTCATGCCAAGGCCGGGGTGGGCTGCACCAGTTGCCACAGTATTCATGCGGGCGACCCCGAGGACAAGCTGCTGACGGCTTCGCAGCCAAAGCTTTGCTATCAGTGCCACACCGACGTGAAGCCTGCGTTCGACATGCCCTTCCATCACAAGGTGAACGAAGGCCTGGTGAAATGCAGCGACTGCCACGACGTACACGGGACGTTTGGCAACAACAACATCAAGTCCACCGCCGACCAGAATATGATCTGCACCAAGTGCCACATGGAGAACCGCGGGCCCTTCGTGTATGAGCATCCAGCGGTCAAGGCGGAAGGATGCCTAGGGTGCCACACCCCGCATGGCTCTCAGAACGCCCGCCTGCTGAATGTGCCCAACATCAATCAGCTGTGCAACCAGTGCCATAGCCCAGTCTCAGCCAGTACGATGCATAGCATGAACGCAGGATCGGCAGACCGTCCTCCCTGCATCACCTGCCACACCATGATTCATGGGTCTAACATCAATCCGGCTTTCATACGGTAACGAACTTCGACGCGCCGTCCAGCCAGCATCGGGCGGCGCGGTCCATAACCCGCAGCAAGAGTTGCAAAAGATCGATGGATTCAAAGCTGGCAATGTTTTCTTCAAATGAGGCTTGAGATGACGAAAAAACACGGGATCTCTCTGCACCCCACGGAACATCTCTCTGGCGCGACCGTTACCCGGTTGGCGGAGAGCATCGGGTTCGCCATACTTCTGCTGACGACAGCCACTGCGCTCGCTCAGACTCCACCGGCGCCGGCAGAGGCGACGCAGGATGGCTATGCGATCCACCAGACAGCGGACCTGGGCGGGCACATGGTCGGCCTCTCCGGCAGCGGACGGATGTATGACACGCTGGTCAACATCCAGTCCGGGCCGCGTGTGCTGGGCGAGACCTTTACCATGCGCGCCGTCGAGGGCACAAAGCATCCCCTGCTGGATTCGCTTTCGGCCTTCAGCTCGGGCTTTGGCGGCGATCCCAACAACTTCGCCAAGCTGGACTTCTCCAAGGGGAAGCTGTATGAGTTCTCGGGAATGTTCCGCCGCGACCGCCAGTACGCCGACTACGACCTGCTTGGAGATCCGGACAACTCCGGACAGAAGATCGCCTATGGAATGCTGCCCGGCAATGTTCCCACCGCTGCGTCCCTCGTATGGCCCCAGAATAACGATTCGCCGGTGATGTTCAATACCGTGCGCCGGATGACGGACACCAACCTGACGATCCTGCCGCTCTCCAAGGTATCGTTCCGCGTCGGATACTCGCAGAACATCTTCCAGGGCCCGACTCTCAGCCCCGCCCGATCGGTCGGAAAGTATGATTCGCTGGCCATGGAGTACCAGCGCAACAGCACCGACGATTTTACCGGTGCGATGGACTGGAAGGTTCTGCCGCAGACCAAGATCACCTTTGAGGAGGTGGTTGATCACTACAAGGCGGGCTCGTACTTCACTCTGAATCCGAACGGCTTCCTGGCGCAAGAGGCGGACGGCACCCCGGTCTCGCTTGGCGACTGGGACTCTATAACCGCTCCCTATTCCATCTCCTCCTGCAACACAGGCAGCATGGGCAGTGCGTACACCGCCGCCGTGGGTACTGCTCCTGCCTACTACACCATGTTCTCGGCCCCGCATACACCCGGCGGCCTGCCCATCATCAATCCGGCTTGCGATGTCATCACCAGCTACATTCGTTCGCAGCCGACACGCACGATGACTCCCACCGAGATGCTCCGCCTGCAAAGCTCAAGCCTTAAGAACATCGCAATGAACGGCGACATCCGCTTCACCATGGCAAGTACCATTCTGCCCAACTACTACGAGAACTGGACGGGCCTGGACGGGACGATCCGCTCCGCGACGTTTACCGGCAAGGCGGACGCACACCGGGCTGTTGTGTCCATCGACTATGGCGTGACATGGCAGGCCACAAAGACGTTTGCCCTCTCCGACCAGGTTGACTTCTCCTCTGTCCACCAGCCTGGCTACGCCAATATCTCAACCGGAGTCACGGCGAATACAACGACGAACCCCAATGAGACCATCAACTACTCGGGCGCGCTTGTCTCGGGGGCCGCTTTCAGCATTACCGGCAATCCCACCGGTACGCCGCTGCCTGCCTACTTCGGCCAGTCGTTCCTGACCAATAACGTGACGGGGAGTTGGGACGCCTCGCCGCGCGCCACCTTCGCTCTCACCTATCGCTACCGCACCCATGTCATCGCTCTGGGTTTCCCGCATAACGCTCCCTCGACCACGGACTCAGACGCCGATTCAGCGTCGTCTGGTGGCACTGTCACCATTAACGAAAACGCAGGAATCTTCAATGCCGCGCTGCGCCCCACCAATCAATGGGATATCAATGGTACGGTCGAAATATCCTACGACGACAACGCGTTCACCCCGATGGGCGCGCGCCAGTTGAAGCATTACCGAATCCATACCCTCTATCGGCCCAAGCCGTGGGCGACACTCTCTGGCGCCTTCAACGACCTGGAGCGGCATAACAACACCAACAATACCGTCACTCCAACCGTCGACGGCCAGCTGCAACACGTCGATTACAGCCGCAGTGTGAGCCTGGGCGCCGCGCTCGCACCCAGTGAGCACTATAGCTTCGATTTCAACTACTCCTACAGCGATGTCTATATCTCCACCAACGCCTGCTATTCGAGTGGCGCCAGCACGCTCTTTCCAGGAGCGGCCGAGACCAACAGCGCCGGCACGGGTCCCAATCTGTGCCCCAGCGCGCTTACATCCTGGGGCCCGGTCAAGGACTTCGCGGATGCTCCCACCCAGTACGCATCCTTCGGCCTCACCTACTCCCCGAACAAGACGGTCCGCTCCGGCCTGGGCTATCGCATCAGCGCGGTCAGCGGCAATCAGTTCTTCAGCGACGCGCAGCAGGTCAACGGCTCGCTGCAGTCCGCGTACCAGTCTCCTTATGTGAATCTTGCATGGACGGTACATCCCGGCTTGATTTGGAAGATGGACTACAACTTCTATGGATACGGCGAAGGCGGTCCCTCGGGCGCGCCCTTCTGCAGCACTTCTACAACTGCCACATCCGTTGTTGTTCCTTGCAACTCTTCCACGCTGACCGGCCCAACCGGTCTGACCGAATCGCCCGCCGGGATGAGCGCGCCGCGGAACTTCCATGCCAATAACGTGACCTTGTCCATGCACTACGGGTTTTAATCGCAGGGCCATTTGTTGAACGAATGAGATAGAATCGCGGAACAAGGAATCAGGAGATTGACCATGAAGATTCGTACCGGACTTACCCTTGTCGCCATCCTGGCGGCTTCGACTGTGACCTCTGCGTTTGCCCAGGGCTCGGGAGCGGACACCTACAAGGCCAAGTGCGCAATGTGCCACGCGGCGGACGGCACTGCCAGCGGCCCTGCGGGGAAGGCGATGAAGGTTCCATCCTTCAAGTCGCCGGAAGCGATCAAGGCGACCAACGCGGAACTGATTGCGGCGACCACCAACGGCAAGGGAACGATGAAGGGCTTCGCCGGCAAGCTGACCGACGTGCAGATCAAGGACGTCGTCACCTACATCCGCACCCTGCAGAAATAGTAGACGCGGCTGGCGGGCGACAAAATTTTCGTATGTGAGGGCGTGGCATGGATGGGCCGTTGTTTGCGCTCCCTGGAGTCGCGTACGCTTCAGGCAGGAGTCGC
Organism: Granulicella sp.; assembly: GCA_003132145.1. Classification (GTDB taxonomy): domain Bacteria; phylum Acidobacteriota; class Terriglobia; order Terriglobales; family Acidobacteriaceae; genus Edaphobacter. Next base: position 21,382 of record PKWU01000037.1, on the reverse strand, counting down.
GCTATGAAAGCGTATCCGCCTGGAACTGAGGCGCAAGGAATCGGCCCCGGCTGGAGAACTCTGGCTGCGGCGCTTGTCCTGTTGCTGCTTCCCTGCTTTTCCTCCATGCTGCGCGCGCAGACCGACTGCCTCGCCTGCCATGCGGACAAGACGATGCAGGACGCATCGGGGCACAGCGTCGGGGTGGATGCGGACCTCTTTCATTCGAGCATTCACGGCAGCCTGAGCTGCACCGATTGCCACACTTCGATCAAGGAGTATCCCCATCCGGACAAGCCGGTTGCGGTGACGTGCGTTGCCTGCCACGCCGATCAGGCGGCGGGAATCGCCGGCAGCGTTCATGCCTCCGCCAGCGCGCATCCCTGCACCAGTTGTCACGGCGACGCGCACGCCATCTTCCCCAAGGACGATGCGCGGTCCGCGGTGTATCCGCTGAACATTCCGCGCACCTGCGGCACATGCCACGCCAGCGAGGCGCTGGCAAAGAAGTACGGCCTGCAGAACGTCTATTCGGTGTACATGGACTCCATCCATGGCTATGCCGTCAGCAAGGAAGGGTTGCTGGTGGCGGCAAACTGCATGAGCTGCCACGGATCGCACCACATCCTGAGCCACAAGGACCCGCAGAGCCCCACGTACAAGACAAACATTCCCAACACCTGTGGAACGTGTCACGGCGGAGTGGAGGCGGAGTACTCCTCCGGCGTGCATGGCAAGGCCGTCGCCGCCGGCAACCTGGCTGCGCCGGTATGTTCGGACTGCCACACCGCGCACGCCATCCTGCAGCCCACGCTGGCGGACTTCCGCATGCAGTCCACGCCCATCTGCGGCTCGTGCCACAAGGGACGCTTCGCCACCTACCAGGACACCTTCCACTCGCAACTGGGGCTGCTGGGCGGCTATGTGCAGACGGCGCGTTGCTGGGACTGCCACGGAGCGCATGACATCCGGCCCGCGTCCGATCCTGCCTCGCCGGTCAACAAGGCGAACTTGATCAAGACCTGCGGCCGTTGCCACGCGGACGCCAATACCAGCTTCGTTCAGTATCAGCCGCACGCCAATCCGCGCAATCGGAAGCTGAACCCGGCGCTGTACTTCACCCGGTTCTTCATGAACCTGCTGCTATGGAGTGTGCTGGGGTTCTTCTCGCTGCATACCCTGCTGTGGTTTATCCGTTCCAAGAGGGAACAGGGCAGAAACGGGCCGACAGGGGAGGCGAAACATGACTGACGAGACGGGCGCTCGACCCGCGCAGCAGCCGGAAAGCAGTGGCCAGCCGCAAGCGAGCGGCAAAGAGAAGTACTATGTGCGTTTCACCCTGGCGCAGCGGTACCTCCACGTGGTCCTGTTCACGTCGTTTCTTGGGCTGGCCGCGACGGGGCTTCCCATGCGCTTCAGCGACAACCCGACGGCGCGTTTTTTCGCGCGCGAGGTGGGCGGCTTCGGCGCCATTCTTTTCTTCCATAAATTCTGCGCCGTGGTGCTTACGCTGGCGTTTCTCTATCACCTGAAAGACATCGCGACCCGCTCCTTTGTCCATAAGGAAAAGGGGATCTTCTGGGGGCCGACCTCGATGGTGCCCAACTGGAAGGACGCGCAGGACCTGATCGGACACCTACGCTGGTTTGTGGGCCTTGGGCCCAAGCCGCAGTTCGAGCGCTACGCCTACTGGGAGAAGTTCGACTACTGGGCGGTCTTCTGGGGCATGCTCGTGATCGGCTTTTCCGGTTACGCAATGTGGTTTGCCCCCTTCTTCGCAAAGTTTCTGCCGGGCTGGGCGTTGAACGCTGTACTGGTGATCCACGGCGAAGAGGCGCTGCTTGCCATCCTGTTCATCTTCTCCATACATTTCGTCAATACGCATCTCCGTCCCGACAGCTTCCCGATGGATATGGTGATCTTCACCGGCAAGGAGACGGACGAGGAGTTCCAGAAGAAGCGCACGCTGGAGTATCGGCGCCTGGCCGCCCAGGGAAAGCTGGAGGCAAAGGTGGGCGAGAAGCCGGTATATTGGTGGGTGAACTTCGCTCGTGTCGTCGGGTTCACCGCCATTCTGATTGGGCTTGTCCTTCTTGTACTGACATTGATCGGATACTTCGGCAACGCATAAACGTCTTCAGAGGTCTGCATGCTCGATTTCGAAAAGCTGAGGAAGAGCCTTCGGCTGGTCCTGTTCTATGGCAACAACTGGACCAGCCTGATCGGCGGCGCAATCACCAGTGCGTCGGCCGTTGTTCTGGTCGGTTTCTGGGTCGTCAGTTTCTTTGGACGCGGCGGCTCCTCCAATCCCTACCTGGGCATTCTCTTCGATGTGTTTCTGCCGGGTCTGTTCATCTTTGGGCTGGTGCTGATTCCCATCGGCATCTGGCTGCGGCGCAGGCAGCTCAAGGCGCTCGGTCAGATCCCTTCCGTCTATCCCCAGATCAACCTCAAGGACCCGGTCTTCCGCCGCGGGATCGAGATCGTCATCGTGGCCACTTTCATCAACTTCGTTATTGTGGGCACGGCCAGTTATCGTACCGTCTCCTACATGGATTCGGCAAACTTCTGCGGCCAGAGCTGCCATGTGATGGCCCCGCAATGGGCCGCATACCAGGTGTCTCCGCACTCGCATGTGGCCTGCGTGGAGTGCCACATCGGCTCTGGATTCTCCGCTGCCGTCCAGGCCAAGGTGAACGGGACCAAGCAACTGGTGGAGGTGACGCTGGGCAACTATCCGCGTCCCATCCTCGCTCCTCTGTCCGTGCTGAGGCCGGCGCGCGCCACCTGCGAGGCCTGCCACTCGCCGACGCGCTTTGTGGGCGAGAAGCTGCTGGTCGAGACCATGTTCGGCGACGACGAGAAGAACTCCATCACGCGCACCGTGCTGGCGCTGCACCTGGGCGGAGTGGACTCGCTCTCCCACCTCAGCGGAATCCACGGCCACCATCTCGACGACTACGAATATGTGGCCACCGACACCACCTTCCAGACGATCATCGCGGTCAGCAAACACAATGCGGACGGATCCACCACGCAATATGTAAGCTCCGACTGGAAGGGGCCGGTCACGGGCGTCACCCGCCGGATGGATTGCATGGACTGCCACAACCAGGCAACCCACACCTTCCAGACCGCCGAGGACGCCATCGACGAGGTGATGGTGGACGGCACGCCCAGCGCCAGCCTTCCCTTCGTCCACAAGCAGGGGCTGCAACTGATTCAGGCCGAGTACGCCACGCAGGCGGAGGCTGCCGCAAAGATCGCCTCCGGGCTGGACGACTTCTACCGCACCCAGTATCCCGCCGTCTGGAGTGGCCAGCGCGCTCAGGTGGACGCGGCTGCCAAAGCCCTGGTCGCCATCTACCGGCGCAACGTCTTCCCCGAGATGAAGGTCACCTGGGGGACCTATCCCAACGGCATGGGGCACAGCGCGCCGGGGCACAATCCATCCCCCGGATGCTTCCGCTGCCACGACGGCAACCACACCTCCAAGGACGGCAAGACGCTCACCAACGACTGCTCGGTCTGCCACAATCTGCTGGCGGTCGACGAGGCCAACCCGAAACAACTGGCCGACCTCGGCCTGCAATAGCCGCCTTTCGCTCTTTTTGGGATTTAGAATGGATGGATGAGCGACCCTAAGGTAGTTTCGCGTACGGTGGCCCAGTCGCAGGCGGAGCGCAGCGAGATCATCTTTCCCGCGGACACCAATGCCATTGGCAACCTCTTCGGCGGACGCCTGATGCAGTGGATCGACCTGGTGGGCGCGGTGGCCGCGGTGCGCCACTCGCGGGCCATCGTGGTGACGGCGAGCATCGACCACTCGGACTTCGTAGCCCCGGCGCATGTGGGCGACCTGCTGATCCTGAAGGCCAGCGTCAACCGCGCCTTCCGCACCAGCATGGAGGTCGGCGTGCGCGCCATGGTGGAGGACGCGCTCGGCCAGACGCTGCGCCACGTCTCCACGGCCTACGTCACCTACGTTGCGGTGGACCGCGAGGGCCATCCCATTCCGGTGCCCTGCGTGATCGCGGAGACCGAGCACCAGAAGCGGCGCTTTGCCGATGCCGGCCGGCGCAGGGAGATGCGCGGCGAAGAGACGCAGCGGTCCAAGGAGATTCGCGCCGCGCTGGGGGCCGGGTGGCATGTTTGAAGGTTGCTGGTTGAAGGTTGCTGGTAGAGACAACGGCAACGACGAAATACAGGGTTACTTCTGCATCGACAAGCACAGGGCCAGGATGACGACGTAAAACAAGCGCAACGACGCGCAGAGGAGAGTTATGGGACATATGGGAGCAGGAGCGGCGCAGATTCCACAAGGCCCACAGCCATTGCCGGGTGTGGCGTATGTGGTGGCCGTGGGCAGCGGCAAGGGCGGCGTCGGCAAGACGACCGTTGCGGTGAATCTGGCCGTGGCGCTGGGCAAGCTGGGCTATCGTGTGGGGCTGCTCGACGCCGACATCTACGGCCCCAACGTCCCCACCATGATGGGCATGACGCGACCGCCCAACATGGTGGCCGAAGACCGCATCGGTCCGCTCACAGCGCATGGCGTCAAGTTCATCTCCATCGGCCTGCTTGCGCCCGGCGACAAACCCATGGTGATGCGCGGGCCCATGTTGCACCAGATCATCCGCCAATTCCTACAGCAGGTTGAATGGGGCGAGCTGGACTTCCTGATCGTCGATCTGCCGCCAGGCACCGGCGATGTGGTGATCTCGCTGGTGCAGACCGTGCCGCTGACCGGCGCGGTGGTCGTCTCCACGCCCAGCGATGTGAGTTTGCAGGACGCGCGCAAGGCCATCGAGATGTTCAGCCAGGTCAAGGTCGAGGTCATCGGCCTTGTGGAGAACATGGGCCGCTTCACCTGCCCGCACTGCCATGAGGCGATCGACATCTTTTCCAGCGGCGGCACGGAGCGCACGGCTGGGCAGTTTGGCCTGGAGTTTCTGGGCTCGCTCGACCTCGATCCGGCGATCCGCGAGGGCGGCGACCGTGGCCTTCCGGTGACGCTGGCTGGGCCGGAGAGCGCGGTCGCAAAGGAGTTCTTCGATGTGGCGCGCAAAATAGCTGCGCGCGCGCAGGAGATCGCTGCGTCGAGCGAACAGATACTGGAGATCAGCTAGTCTCCTGAGCAACCCTAGCCTACGGCGCTAGTGTAGTGTCTCACGCAGATCGTCGTTCATTGAGTGCGGTCTGAGCGCGGGTGACCTTTTCGAGGATGTCGTTAGCTTTTGCAGTCCAGATGAAGGGTTTGGGGTTCTTGTTGTGAACGTCGATGTAGTTCCCGATGGCGGTGATGAGCTGTTCGAGATCCTGGAAGACTCCGCGTCTGATTCGGTTATTGGTCCGGTCGCGGAAGAATCGCTCGATCCTGTTGAGCCATGAGGCCGATGTCGGCGTGAAGTGGACGTGGAAGCGCTTGTGTGACTCCAGCTTCCGCCGAATCTCTTCTTGCAGAACAATGGGCTGAGCTACGCGCATATCGAGATCCCCTTATCATAAGATGACTCTCGATATATAAATGATCCTAAGAACTTGTTGAATAACTCGTGTGGGTACTTACCCCAGAGCAAAAATGAGTGACCGGCAATGTATCCCGATGCCAGATTGGCGCGTTGTAGGCAATTTCTGTGCGAAGTTAATCTGAACCAAAGTGCCCTTTCAACCTCGTGTAATCGTTTTTCAACAATTCCTAATAGTGAGACACTACACTAGTAGCTACAGCTAGTAGCTACAGCGACGCCGCGGCGAGGATCAGCCATTCTTGAAACTCGTTGAAATTGGACAGTGCCAATGGCATTGAAAATCGCAGACATTTACTTGGTCGGAGAAAAAGCTGTTCTCGTCTTGCCCACAAAAGTCGGAACCACTGCAAAAGCCTGCAATGAACTCAATTCGAAAAGGTGCAGTTCTTGGAATGGGCGTTTTGGCTATAATCCCGATTCTATTCTCTTCCGGCGCGGCTCCCCAGGCTCCTTTCACCGCCGCGCCTGCGAGTGAGGGGCCCAGTGGCTCTCCCCATATGGGGCACCGACCGCCCGACACCGCAGCCGCTAATGCTCCCCGCACCATTGCGCCTTACTTCGTACCTGCCACATCCTCCCCCAAGCCGCCGGACCTCGACGGCTTCCTCCAGCGCTGGCTGCTTCTCGAGCCGATCAGTAAGCCGAACCGCAGCAACACCGTTTTTACCGACAGCTACGTCCTCCGCCAGTCGCCACCTCAACCAACAAGGACAAGAACCAACTACCCTGAGGAAAGACAATCTACAGAACAATCTGGACTTGACTACGCAGGGTACAGTCCGGCGGCGGCGGTAACATCCCGAGCGGCGAGCAATCGAAGGAGTTCTCCCGTCAGGTGTTGAAGGAACTTGGGCTTCAACCGAATGACCTCACATCGCTCCAGAAGATGGAGTGGTCCCTCATGGTTGCCGGAGGTAATGCCGCGAGCACCAAGATGAACGGTCCGATACGCGGCCAGGGCGGCCCCGGAGGTCCTCCGTCCGCATCCCCGCGCGTAGGCTGGTCGCCGACGATGGACGGACGTATCATCAACGTACGGTCGTTCTACGATGGCGCCCCGGACGTGTCAAAGCAAATAGCGATGCTGATCGGCAACGTGAGTGAGGAGGGTATGCGCTACTCCTCGAATCCCACCGAGGCGGAATGGCGTGAGACGCTGTCGCGCACGTTAGGGGCGGATAAGGTCACCGCTCTGATCACGGCGAGGAAAAAGGCCCATCCCGAAAAGAGCATTCGAACGCTGTCCTATGGCGTGCAGGGCCTGAGCTCCCGAAACAACGTGCAGCGCATGGTGAAGATGAAATACGAGCAGAGGGCGGCGCCGGTTTACCAGTACTTTTTCACTTGGCAGTCGCCCATGCTGGAGGGCTCCGGCGCGTGGCATACTTCCGAGCTTGCCTTCTGCTTTGACAATACGAAGCGCTGCGAGCAGGGCACCGGCAATACGCCCGAGGCGAAGGCATTGGCAAAGAAGATGGCCACCGCGTGGGCGAACTTCGCGCGGACCGGCCGCCCGAGCCAGCCCGGCCTCACCTGGACGTCCAGCGATCCGACTCGCTGCAACACCATGGTCTTCGACAATCAATGCCGCATGGTCGACGATCCTGAAGGCGACGCGCGAAGAATTCTGCTAAGCTGAAGTGGTTGAAGCCGCACCTCTTCAACTTATTCAGGACAGTGGACGCACTTGCCATTATCCAGATTCGCTGCAGGCACGGGACCAGCCAATCGAATCATGCACGCTTCCGCACGGGGACATTAAGAATGACTTGGATGATCTCACGCCTGCTCTTCGCCATTTCGCTCGTTTCCGCGGGGCTCGCTTTCGCGCAGCGAGCCCCGCTTCAACAGCAGCTCACCTTTGTGCCATATCACGCGAGCGGCATCTATGATGTCGGTGAAACGGTGGGCTGGATTGTAACGCCCGGCCCCGTCAAACCCACATACGCGTACAAGTGGACTATCCGCCGAAACAACGCCGTAGTTCTTAAGGAAGGCAAGCTTGATCTTTCCGCGGGCGAGCAGAGGATCGAGATCGTCGGCGACCAGCCAGAGATGGTCTACGTCGCGATTGAACCGTACGCCAATCTTGCTCCGGCATCTCCTGCGCCGGATGCCGCGGTTGCCGCCGTGGGCCCCACGCCTCAGAGTGCTTCGCCCACGTTCGGCGCCGCGCCCGCCTTCGTGGGAGGCAATACCGGCCGGAACAACGGTCTTTATGCGGTCGGCGCCGCCGTCGCTCCCACGAAGCTCGGCCCATCTACGCCGCGTCCGGCCGACTTCGACGCATTCTGGACAGAAAAGCTCTCTGCGCAGGCCAAGGTTCCCATCAATTCCGTGCTGATGCCGGTCCAGAGCGATGTTCCCGGCGTCGAGATAAGCATGTTCACCCTGGATGCGCTCGGATCAAAGGCGCACGGCTACCTGGCCAAGCCAGCGAGGGATGGCAAGTTTCCCGCCGTCATTCAATTACAGTACGCAGGCGTGTACGCCTTGAATGCTCGCGGCGACGCACAGCGCGCCGCCGAAGGGTGGCTCGTCATCAACGTCGATTCGCATGACAAGCTGCCGTCCGATCCCTCGGGAAATATCCCGCGAAATTATCAGACCGTCGGCAACACGGATCGCGAGAAGTCGTATTTCCTGGATATGTACCTCCGGGACTCGCGGGCTCTGGACTACCTGTTGACGCGGCCGGACTGGGATGGCAAGACGATCATACTGACGGGCGGCAGCATGGGCGGCCAACAGAGCTTGGCGCTTGCCGGCATGCAGCCCCAAAAGATCAGTGCGGTTCTGGTTTGCGTGCCGGCGGGCGCCGACACGAACGGCGATCTTCACGGCCGCAAGGCCGGTTATCCCAACTGGCCGTCGGACAATCCCGACGTGATGAAGACTGCGCTCTATTTCGATACCGTCAATTTTGCCTCGCGCATCAAGGCTCCGGTGATGGCGGGCATGGGGTTTATCGATACTACCGCGCCACCCGCTGGTATCTGGACGGCTCTGAATCAAATCCCAGGTCTCAAAGAGCCGTTGCCCATGATTGAATCCGAGCACGATAACCTCACTCCCGAGAAGGGACGGGCCTGCCCCGCAAGGACAAGAGAAATTCTGGATGACTTGGTGAAGGGCGGCAGTTTCACGCCAAAGGGTGTCCAGCAATAAACTAGGTCAGGCACTCACGCCTGCCCGCCGCCGTCACACGCTAGGTTCAACGGGTCCGTGGACAGGCGGCGGCTCGCCCCGACTACATTTGAGAGGGACGAAGCCCTGGCTGGGCAAATGTTCTCACTGGAGGCTTTGTCTGTATAGTCTGTGTAATGGCTACCGCCGACCGTACGGAGATCGGGAGATCGCGCCTGCCAAGATTGTGATCGATTCCAAGCCGATCGAACTGCGCCCGTCCATTCCCGCAGTGTGGGAGCGGTGCACCCTGTACCCATCCAATGAGTTCTTCCGATCCAAACTAACTGATTCAGTTTTAGAAGTGGACGCTAATAAGGCGACCGCTATAGGTCACGTCCTTCTCCACCCATTGCTGGTTTTGTAAAAGGCGCACGTGCAGATGTTGATCACGGGGCATGTTCTGATACGTCCCTTGTCGAGCTCGGAGCGTGACTGTCTTTGTCTTGTCGTTCCATACCACGCTGATTTCGGAGCGCTGTCCCTGTTCGTAGCGATACGATACTCCATCGTCGTCGTACAAAGTCGATGTCCCGTCGGCGCCGGGATAGATTCGTAGCTCGAGAGGCTGACCGAGCTTCTCCCCGACATATTGCTGCACCGGAGCAAGGGGCACGACGCTGCCTGCCCGCACAAGCAGCGGAATCTTCCCGAGTGGCGCATCCAGTACTGTCTCCGCACCCGGTGCAACCGGCCGTCCAGTCCACCAGTCAAACCAGCCGCCCTTGGATTCTGGCGCATAGACGCGGGCCTGCGTTACACCAGGATCCAGAACTGGCGCCACGAGAAATGCCGGTCCAAACATGTATTCATACTTCTGGGTCAACGCGCGTTCATCTTGCGGGAAATCCATGACCAAAGGACGCATGATTGTTCCTCCGGAAAAAGTTACCGAGGCGGCCTGGGAGTAGATGTACGGCAGCAGCTCGTAGCGCAGGTCGATCTGATTTCTCTCCTGTTCCACCATCTCCGGGCCATAGTTCCAGGGCTCTGTATTCGTCATGTAACCATGCACTCTCATCAAGGGTGAGAATGTTGAAAATTCCATCCAGCGGATAAACCGTTCACGATACGCCGGATCGGTATATTGGGTCCTGCCAGGACGGAAGAAACCTCCCGTGTCGGTGGTCCAATACGGAAGGCCCGAGGCGGCATAATCCAGGCCGGCGGTCACCTGACGACGTAGCGTCTCCCAGTCGTTGCCAATGTCCCCCGACCACGTAACGGCGGCATAGCGCTGTTCCCCAAGGAATGCGCTCCTAGTGAGAATTATCACGCGTTGCTCTGGCGCATCTTTGCGCGAGCCCTCGTATACGGTCTTTGTCACATATAGCGGATACACTAACCGATATTCATCCCCCGAACCCGCAAAGACCGTTCGATTGTGCAGATCGTCGTTCTCAGGCTCCGTTGCGTCCAGCCACCAAGCATCAATGCCGAGCGCTCGCATTCTGCTGGAGAAGTTCTGCCAATATAGGTTGGCAGCTGCGGGATTAAAGAAATCCACCCATGTTGTTCCCGGAATATAGTATTTCTTGTCAGCAAACAGCTTGCCCAAATCAGATATTGAATCGAATCGAGACCAGACCGAGACCATCAGGTGCGCATGAAGATCATGCACCTTATCGACCAGGGCCTTGGGATCCGGATAGTTCGCTTCATCGAAGCGCATTGCGTTCCATCCGTACTTGCCCCAGTATTGCCAGTCCTGAACAATAAGATCGAGAGGCAGCTCGTCCTTCCGAAACTGTTGTATTGTGTCGATGATTTCGTCAGACGAGTGGTAGCGCTCGCGGCATTGGATAAAGCCAAACGCCCATTTGGGAAACAGTGGGGCCTGTCCGGCTAACCGGCGATAGGAACGGATGACTTCATCGGCACTGCCGGCAAAGACGGTGTAGTCCACCTGTCGCGCATCAGGAGATCTCAGGACCGTCTTGTTCTCAGCGGGTCCCCACTCCAAGGATGGATGGTCGTCTGCATTTGCTTCGACCTCCACATGATGCGGGCCCGCACTCAGATGAATCAAGGCGTCGGTTGAGCCAGGCAACCAGCGGTTAGCAAAATCAAGGATGGTCTTGCCATCAATCTGCAGATGGTATCTGTCCGTCATCACCCGGCCGGAATCCAGTGTGATCGCGTAGTCACCTTCCATGGCGGCCGTGAAGTCGCCGGCGAACTGCTTATCCCTCCGCACCTGCTGTTGCGTCCCGGAGCTCGTCGTAACAGCAACCGACTGGCTCGTTCCGGTTCCAGTCTCAGCCAGGGAGAGACGATTTGCTGGAGGATTCAGCTCCGTCATCCCATAGTTATGCCAGAGGATTCCGTACCCTCTGCTGGACAAAAGGAATGGAATAGCTATCTGGGTATTGAGTTGAATGAGCTTTCGCGGCAATCTCGCGATGTCAAGATATCCGTCCTGAAACTGTCCCGAGCCATAGATGTGCTCTCCGGGCTGGAGAGTATATTGAACCTCTGCGGACGGCAGCGAACTTCCCGAATCGGTGGGACGTGCAAGTTGGCGACTCCCGGGAACTTCTTCGGTAAGAAGTTTTGCTTTTGAGTCCAAAAACCGAATGCTGCCGGTTCGTTTATCGACAACGGCCTTCATTCGAGGCGTCTGTAGCCAGGAGGAGCGGGCATCGGAGCCGACCGAAGCAGTTACATCGAATGGAGGTGACGTAAAGATGAGCTCTGGCTCCTCCGGACTACCCGGATTTCCACAGCGAACCCGGATTGCGTTGTCAGCCTGGGCGGTCAGGAGCAACTCGCCGCAGGACGAAGCAAGCTTCAGCTCTTTCACGACTTGTTGTGCTTGCGATAGGCGGGCGGAGGGTGCCAAACAGGACAATGCGATAAGAACGGCGATACTCTTAGTTGACCGCATGATGGTTCCCCGAGCTTTCAATCCTTGATTGAATTCCTTGTAGAAGTTTCCTTTGAAATAGTGGCAATACCGGATATGAAGCCGGCTCCCTCTTATGAGTGGTCGCTGGGAGCGAAAGCCAGCTTGATCTCTGGATCCAGACGGAAGGTCAGTATGGCGGTTTTCTTCCTCTTTGATTTCTTCCCAGTTACAGCAGAAGCCTTTTGCTGTATCCGCTCGGCGGAGTGCTCGAGCTTTCCCGATTCGAAACATCACGACACGCCAGGTACTGGAACGGATGGCCGCAATTCGGTCTGTCGCGAGGTGATCGTGAGCCTTGCCGGTGTTCCGAGACCTTGCCCGCGGGCCTTGACTTGAATTTCGCCAGGGCTCTTCGTACTTTGGATAATCGCCGCGGCCAGACCGTTGAAGGCGGACCGGCTCGGTTCTTTGTCGCTCTCCTGGCAGTTGGGATCGCCGTTGCCAACGCCGATAAGCCTGCCGGCCCCGGAGACAGTGAATAAAACCCTATTGTTTGCCGTCGGTACCAGCCTGCCTTGTGCGTCGAGCACCTCCACCTTCAGCACAGATACGTCTTCTCCGTCGGCATTGATCTCCGTACGGTCGGCGGTCAGTCGCACCGAGGCCGGGGCTCCGGTGGTCTCACGCTTCTCGGTCAGCACCACTTTGCCGTCTTTAGAAGCGCGCGCCTCGATGACGCCAGGCTCGTAGAAGGCTTTCCATTCCACGTGCCCCAGGCTTGATACCTTCTGGCTGCCCAGGCTCTTGCCATTGAAGAACAACTCCACTTCGTCCAGGTTGGAGTACACCCAGATCGGAATCTCATCGCCTTCCCTGCCGTGCCAGTTCCAGTGCGGAAACAGGTGCAGCGAAGGCTCTTTGCGCCACCATGCCTTGTAGTAATAGAAGTAGTCCTTGGGGAAACCGCACATGTCCACGATGCCGAACTGCGAGTTGATGGACGGCCATCCGTAGGGCGTAGGCTCGCCACGATAGTCAAAGCCGGTCCAGGCGAAGCCGCCGACCTCCCACTCCTGCGTGCCGTAGAATTTCCACCACTGCTCGGGCGTCTCGCCCCAACCCACGACTCCATCATAGGAGTTCACGGTATTGCGCAACGGATCCGTGGTGTACTCGCCGCGAGTACTGATCGCACTCGACGTCTCCGACCCGAAAATCGGCCGCTTGGGATACTTCTTGTGAAATGCGGGAGGAAGCTTCCGGGTGTTGTAGTTGAAGCCAATAATGTCGAGCGGGACGGAGACTCCCTTTTCATTGTCCCCATTCATCGCCGCGGTGACGACGCGCGTCGGGTCGAGCTCATGGCATCGCTTCACCATGTTGGCAGCAATGCGCTGCCCCTGCTCCGCCATCTCCCCCTGCAGTTGCCATTCTTCGTTGCCTATGGACCAGATGATGATTGAAGGCGAATTGCGATAGCGCTTCACCATTCCTTCAAGCTGTTCCATGCCCTCAGCGCCCGAACTCATCTGGCGGTTCTCGCACATCATCATTACGCCCATGCGGTCGCAGGCCTCCACCCACTCCGGCGTCGGCATGTTGTGCGAGGTACGCACGGCGTTGCAACCCATCTCCCGCAGCACGGAAAGGCGGAACGATTGCAGCCGGTCTGGCAGGGCCGCCCCTACCCCGGCGTGGTCCTGATGGTTGCAGGTGCCTTGGATCTTCAGCGATTTGCCGTTGAGGAAGAACCCTTTGTCCGGGTCGAAGACCGCGGTGCGCACGCCGAAGGTAACGTGCTCCGCGTCCCGGACGGTGCCGGCCTCCACCGAGACCACCGCTGTATACAGGTTCGGCTGGTCTACGGACCACAGCGCCGGGTTCGCGAGTTTCGCTGTCGCGGTATAGGTTGCCGAGCCATCCGCGGGGATGGTTTGCGCCGGGGACTCGGCCGTGGCCACTGTCGCGCCGCCGGCATCGAGGATATTCCAGTGCACTCTGCCGTTCACCGCCGCCGCGCTTTCATTCTCTACCACGGTAGAAAGGGCCAGAGTCGCGGAATTCCCCGTCACCTTGGAGCGGACAACGCTCTCCCACTTGCCCAGGTGGACCGGATCGGTCTTGGTCAGCCATACATGGCGGTAAACTCCGGCGCCCTCGTAGAACCAGCCGTCGCCGAAGCTGGCATCGACGCGCAGCACGATATAGTTCTTACCGCCGTAGGCCAGGAGGTCGGTGAGGTCGAACCGGAAGGGAGTGTAGCCGCTATCATTGCGTCCAACGAAGCAGCCGTTGACCCAGACCAGCATGTCGCGCATGGCCCCGTCGAACTCGACCCAGATACGCCGGCCCGCGTCGCCGGCAGGAATCTCGAACTCGCGCCGGTACCACCCTACGCTGGTCTCCGGAAAACGGCGGCCAAGCGGCTTATAGCCATGGGACCGCAATTGAGCGTCGCCAGAGCCGGAATCGTCATGGTCAAATGGAAGCTCCACTGCCCAGTCGTGGGGAAGATCGAGCGGGTGCCACGCAGAGTCGTTGTAGCCAGCTTTGGCAATGCGGAAATCGCCTGTCTTGGCGAAGTCGCTCTGGCCAAGGCCGAATCCCAGGTCTTTCGCAGGGTCCGAGCCATTGCCGAAGGTGAACCTCCAGCCAAAGTCGAAGAGCAGCTGCTCGCGCGGGGCAGGAGCTGTGGAAGAAGGAGCCGCTCCCGTAGGCGTGCCGCCCCCTACGGAAGCAGCGGTCTGCGCCAAAGGAGAGCGCGCCATCAGCGAAGAGGCTGAGGCAGCGAGTCCGGAGGCTATTAAGTCGCGGCGAGAGATGTATGGCATAATCTTGAAGGTCTCCTGAAAATACTGGTGAGCTCAACCGGATTGATTCAATTCCATGAGGCGAGCCAATGCCGACCCGCGTTAGCCATCAGGCCAGAGTTATTTTGAGCACAGCCGCATAGTCGACTGCCGGCTGATAGTCCTTGGGAAGCTGCACGCTCAGAGCATCGGCAGCCTGCTTCCAGGTCGCCTTCTTCTCGGTCCCAAGGATCTCCACTTTGGCCACTTTGCCCGGCTTGGTCTGGGCCGATGATCCCAGGGCCTGGATAACAATCGGTTCCGTTGGCCAGCCCAGCGCATGCGCGTAGATGACAGTGTTCGCCTTGTTGCGAGTAAATCGAATATCCTTCGGTCCTAGTTTGTTGACGCTGTTCCCGCCGAATGCGCCCGCCTTCACACTGTTCGGACCTTCGCCGGAAATCTTCCATGGCCGGGTTTCATAGATGGCCTCGCTGTTGACCTGCATCCATGAGGTGATGCCATCAAGCACGGCGATCTCCTTGCTGTCAATCGTACCGTCGGGCCTGCCTGGGATATTGAGAATGAACGTCCCGTTCTTGCTGACGGTGTCCACTAGCCAGTGAATCGCATCCCGCGGCTGCAGATAGCGGCCATAGTCGCCCGCAGCCTCGTACAGCCTGCGATTGTAGTGCCAGTCGCCGATGCACGTCTCTGACTGCCACGGATAAGGCATGATCCCGGCCGTAAGTCCGCGCTCATAATCGGCAACCAGCGCCTTGGCCAGATTGTCAGGGATGTGCTTTCCGTTTAGGACAGCTTCCATCTTGCCGCCGTGGGTCTTCAGATTGTGGTTGTAAAAGTAAGCGCTGACGTCCATTCCACCCCAGCCCAGCGGAAGCATGTCGTTGTCAAAGTAGAGAAGGTCGGGATCGTGCTGGTCGATCAGGTCGCGCGTCCGGTCATAGAAGTTCTTGACGTAAGAGACATCGGGCAGGGCCTCATACGGGTGTTTGACGCCGTACAGCAGGTGCGGATCGAGCCCCTGCCACCACTGATCGTTGCCCTCCTGCGCGCTGTGTTCGGCATCGTAGGGCACTCCGGCCATTGATCCGGCTTTGTCGGCGCCATGGCAGGTCTGGAACCAC
The DNA here is from genome assembly GCA_003132145.1 of Granulicella sp. Lineage (GTDB taxonomy): Bacteria > Acidobacteriota > Terriglobia > Terriglobales > Acidobacteriaceae > Edaphobacter. The sequence goes on along the minus strand of PKWU01000037.1, from coordinate 5,901 downwards.
CACCAGTTACGCGCCTCATGCAGCGTGACGCCGAAACGCAGTCCTTGCTTTCGTGCGGCTGCGGCCCAGTCGCCCACCACATCACGGTGCGGACCAATGGCAGCGGAGTTCCACGGCTGATGCTTGGAGTCCCAGGCGTCGAAGCCGTCATGATGGTTGGCCAGCGCGATGAACAGCCGCGCGCCGGCCTTCTTGTAGCGCGCAATCAGCGCATCGGGGTCCCAGTTCAGCAGCGTCCACTGCGCGCAGAGGTCCTTGTACCCGAAGTGCGAGGGATGGCCATAGTGCTGGAGATGATATTGATATTGCCCCTGCCCCTCGGTGTACATGTTGCGTGCATACCAGTCTCCGTCCTCGGGCACGCACTGAGGACTCCAGTGCGCCCAGATGCCGAACTTCGCGTCCTGATACCACTCCGGCGCGTCGTACTGCATCAGCGAGTCCCACGTTGGCTTGTATGGACCTTCGCCCTCGAGGTTGGAAATCGGAGACTGCATCGGCACGCCGTCCCATGAGCCGCCTGCGATGGGAAGCTTCGGCGGATTGCCCATTCCGGTCGGTCTCCAGCTCGCATTGTCGAGCCTGGTTGGAACGATCTTGTCGCCGCTCACCATGTAATAGACCCTCTGCTCCGGCGGCGATGCGCAGAACTGGGCGTAGTCCTGGGAGTACTGATTGAATCCGGCTGGCAGCACCGCTGCCTGTTGATCTTGCGCCGTCTGCGCAAAGGTTGGCACCGCCTTGGCTGCGGCTGTGGCTGCTATCAGTTTGCAAAAGTCCCGTCGCTGCACCCTTATCTCCCCCAGCGATCGCCAGGCTGCGGAACGGCCGAGCTTCGCTTGAATGTCGGGCCGGATCATAGCATCCGGCAATTATGGTAGTCAACCGTTACAGCTAACGATTTCCATGCGAATTGCCGCCACCGCGTGCGCCCCGAAGAAGCGATATTGTTCGCTCGCTCGGTGACGTCGAGCCGCTCCAAGCGTCACCCCTTGTCCAAGTTCAACATCGTCACCGAGGACTCCCAATCTTGATGGCGCGATCACCTGCTTGCCATCCACCGTTACCCTGTAACTCAAGTCTCCATTCGTTGCACTGAGTTCCGCTTTTAGCTTTCCGTTGGGGCTTGCAACAAGGATCGGCTTCCCTGGATGAAGCGAACTTGCCAATCCCGGTGTACAGAATGCCACGAAGAATAGGAAGAATAGAACGACGGGGGTTACGGCGAGTTTCGATATCATGGTCAGGGACTCAATCCTGCGCTACGGAATTAGTTGGAAAGAGAGATTAATTGGGCTCGGCCTTCATATCACTGGTCGGAGAACCTGGCAATTTGGATCAAAAAGCGCGTTAGGGAATCTTGTCTCCCGCGGGTAGAACGGATATCTCCGCTGCGCTGGCCTGGCCGTTAGGGCTCTGCAAGGCCGTGAAGCGGAAGAAGCGGGCATTGACCGGAGCAAATGGGACCTCCTGGACCATGGGATTGTTACGGACGTTGTCGAAGTGGCCCGAGTCAACATCCGTTGTCCAGTTGGTTCCATCCACACTCGTCTCAAAACGGTACGTCTGCACGATGCCATCCCTGACTCTGTCCTGGCGCGGAAGGTAAGTGAAGCCGGCGATTCGCTCAACCCTGCCCATATCCACAGTGATCTGGTGCGGTGACGCCGGATCGGCGCTCGAAGGAGTCAGCCAGATGGTGGCTGAGCTCCCGTCAATTGCATTGGCTGCGGGATCGTCGGCCAGCTGACTGTCCGCGCTCACAATCTTCCAGCCAATCGGAGCTAGCCCGGCGAGGTCTTTCGAAGCCAACATGCCGAGCCGCCCATCCGTTGCCAGACAGGCAGCTTGCACCACGCCTCCTCGCGGAAGAGCGATGGGCGATTGGTAGACGGCGGATTTGGCAGTCGGCACTGTGCCATCTAGTGTGTAAACCACAGGAAGGCCCTTTGGGCTGCTGATCGTCACCAGGCCGGTGACGCCACGGTCAGAGACCACGGGAGGCTGAACGAGCTCCGCCTGCTTGAAGAGGCCCACCTCCGCCAGCGTCGGCTCAAGGCGCGAGCCGGTGATGCGGATGCGCACCTGATCGGTCGTGACGGGCGAGTCCCAGCGTAGCAAACGCTTGTGGCCTACCGTGGTCTGCTCGTCCACTTGCTTCCATTCTGAGCCATCCCAAACGTCGATAGCAAAGGACTCGATACGTTGGCTGCGGTGATCCACCGCTTCCTGCAGCGAAACCGCGTCAAAAGTTCGCGCAGCCGGCAGTTTTAGGGTCAGCGTGGCCGTTGAATGTCCCGGAGCGGCTTCCCACCAAGTATCAAGATTCGAATCCAGAGCGAGCGACGGTCTGTGGGTTGGGTTGGAATTGTCGGCGGTGAGTGTTGCGCCGGCGGCAAGATTCCTGGCAAAGGTTTGTTTGATCACCTGCGACATCAGGTGCAAGTTGGCGAGCTGATTGTCCGGTATCAGCCCGCGCGAGTCCGGCGAGAGGTTCATCAGCATGTTGCTGTTGCGGCCGACGGATTGGTAGTAGATGTCAATCAGCTCCGCAGCGGTCCGGACGGACTTATTAGGTGCCCAGAACCAGCCATGGAGAATGGGCTCATTGGTTTCAGCCGGATACCACCACAAATATGAACCGGGCACGAGCTTCGAGCGGCTGCCAAGATCCTGCTGGGTCTGGTCGGGCCAGCGATAGGTTTCAGGCAGCGCAGGCACGGGAATGACGCTCCACTCGGTGGTGCGGCCTACGCCTCCCTCATTGCCAACCCAGCGAACGTCAGGGCCCTTGCAGGCGATGATGGCCTGCGGTTGCAGATGGCGAATCATGTCGTACCAAGCGGCGTAGTCGTAGGTTTCGTGGACGCTCGGGTCCGGATTGGCGCCATCGAACCAGACTTCCCGAATCGGTCCGTACTGGGTCAGTAACTCGTAAAGTTGGTTAAGGAAATAGCGATTGTAGTCGTCGACTTCGTAGGTGTAGCTTTTGAAGCCCTTGGGTGGCGTGCGACCTTTCGATGGATCGCTCTTGAAGCTCGCCGGATCGGTGGGAATCACGGATCGGAGTTTCTCGGTCCCATCTCCATAGTAACCATTGGGATTGGTGGGATTGGTCCGCAACTGATACAGATCGGCAGGCGAAAGATAGACGCCTAACTTGACGCCGTACTTCCTCGCCGCTTCGGCTACCTCGCGGACTTCGTCGCCCTTCCCTCCACGCCACGGGCTGGCCGCAACTGAATGTTTTGTGTAGCGGCTAGGCCACAGGGCCATCCCGTCGTGGTGCTTGCAGACCAAGATTATCATCTTTCCGCCGGCATCTTTCATGGCACTGAGCCATTGGTCCGCATTGAGGGCGGTTGGATTATAGACAGACGGGTCTTCGCGACCGGTACCCCACTCGACGTGGTTGAACGTATTGGGGCCAAAGTGAAGAAAGAACGTCTCCTCCAGCCGCATCCACGCCGTCTGATTGGGCCGGGGGAGCACCTTCGCTGCCTTCTCGACAATCACCGCATCGGAATCGCTGCTGGAAATCGTCTGCAGCGTGGCGTAATTGATTTGAGCAGACCGTGACTTACCGGCGCTCGCGGGCGGTTGGCCGTAAGCCAGAGAATAAACCGTGAACATTCCGGTCAAAAGCGCTGCGCCAACCTTTGTCCTTAACTTTTTCATAGCTTTCCCCAATAGAGATTCAGTTCTGGGAAGTTCCGCCCATGGTGATAGTTACCCGCAGGAACCGTTCTGCGGGAACGATAGTTGCCTTCACTTCGCTTCCCGCTTTTCTGCCTTCACGATCTTCTGCGTGTCACGATCGAAGGCAACTCCATCGAACGGGACCACCAGGACTTTGCTGCCGTGATTGTCGTTGCCCTTGTCCTCTTCCTTGGGTACATCGATCACGGCGAACGTGAAGTACTTGACGTGACCGTTTTCTAGGTAAACGTTGGGCCGCTCCATCTTCTCCCAGTGGTTTACCGTCCCGTCTTTGTAGCGGACGAAATTCGTCGCGGGGTCGTAAGCGATTCCGCGATTCTTCCAATTGGTGATGCCGTCCTCGGATGTCAGATGGAATGCCTTTTTCTCGCTCCAGCAGTTGACCACAATGTGATAAAGATCTCCGCTATACCAGATCACGGGGTCTTCCAGGTTTTCAAGGGGCACGCCTTCCGGGATGATCCCCGGGTAGACGCTCGGTCCCTGAATTTTGTACGGTCCCAGAATGCCGTCGTTGCTGATCAGGATGGCGCCGGACCGCGGGACAATCTCGAATTTCCCATCCGGCCGCAACATCACGCTAACATTGGACATCGCGCCCAGCCGCCGATTGAATCCGTCGGCGTCAACCTGGATTGATCCCAGATGTTCCCATGGGCCGTCGGGAGACTGCGACACGAACACATCGCCGGGCCTTGTTTCGCTCACCACGACAGCATAGCGCTTGTCGGGAAGCTGAAGGGCCGTGACGTTATGGCCTCTTCCGTCGCGATCATCAGGCCAGGTCATCCCGGTGTCCTTATACGGCCCTATCGCGTTGTCACTGACGGCATGCACCGCGACAGACCGGACCCAGCCTCCATGTCCCAGGCTTTGGTCCCAGCGGCTGGCGAACATATGATACTTGCCATCCGGGCCTTTCAGGATCTTGCCGTCCCAGTAGTAGTACTGTTTATTCGTGGGGTCTTCCAGGCCGTTGTCGGGATCGCGTGGCAGCACATTGGGAGCGCCCCAAATATCGCTGGTCAGCTTTCCCTCAATCGGCATCGGGAGGAAATAGTCGATCAATTGCTTATCATACTTGTTAGGCGCCGCTGCGACATTGACGCCTGAAAGGATGATGAGAAAGGTGAAGGCGGCGCTTGCGAATTTCATGCGTGTAGAGGTTCCTTAGTTTTGCTGTGGCCCGCAGGCGGGCGGTTTTTGGTTGTGGCGCTGTAAACGATTCTCAAGAGCACGGCCCTTGGCTGGCGTACCCGCAGCAGAAAATCGTTTCAGTTACCGTTTATCGCTACGATAAAAAACCCGGCTCGATTGGGTTGTCAAGCAGATTTTGGTTCTTCCGCCTAATTTGGTGAAGTGTTGCGGAGCTTCGTCGTTTTTGATGTGAGCTAGGCTTTATGCTGCAGTGACCACGCGAAGGCGTAGTAGATCGAAATTCGCTCGTCCATACATGGACCGTTTGAGCAGCTTGAGGCGGTGTACGTTTCCCTCAACTGGGCCATTGCTCCATTCATACTGCAGAGCTGCTCGAACGGCTGCTTCATCGCGACACAGGTGTTTGACGAACGAGGCAAGTGGGCTGTGCCGCGCCTCCTCTCGCCATTTCGTCCAAGCAGGGAGATCCCGCTGCTGAATCAGGCGAAAGAACTCTCGTGCCACCATCGCGCATGTCGCGATCTCGGGTGAGCGCCGGTAGAGCTCGTCCAGATACGGCTTGCTTGATTCGCATTGCTTCAGGATCTGCCATGCAGTGTGCCGGGGAGAGACACGAGGCGGCGGGGGAACGATGGGCTCTCGATGGAATCGGGAAGCTCGAGGACCGTGATGCTGACGGATCCAGTCCTGTAACCGGATCGCGATCCAGCAGCATCTTATGCACCGGATCGGCCCCCAGCCGCGCCGAATCGTTGGCGTCGGGATAGCCGCAGTCGATCGAGAACACCCGCTGCGCCAGAAGCTCCTTCAGCGGATGATCGACCTTGCCTGCTTGCCGCTTGTCTTCGAGGCACCCAGCCAGGCCGCCGATCAATCCATAGCGCCGCTCGGCGGCCTTCAGCAGGATCGCTCCACCATCGGAGGAGCCCTGCCGTTGATCGAACTGCAACACCGCTGGCTTGGCAAAATCTCAGGGAACAACAAACACTGTGTTGTGGTAAAGTCGATTACGCGATAGCCTCT
>PKWU01000020.1 GCA_003132145.1 Granulicella sp. | reverse complement strand
ACAGCTTCAGCATGGCGAGTTATTGCCGGAAGCGGACAAGCGAAAGCCTTATTGGCTGATTCGTGGGTTGGGAAAATTCCAAATGCAATTCCCCTGCACCGTTAACGCAATCAGCAACGCAAGCACAACGTATTCGATCGGGCCGAAAGCGCCGCCATCTTCTCTAACGCTACTTCAAGCGGTTGAGATTCCTTTTGCCGAAGCTCAAAATTCCACGATCCGCGGAATAGGCCAATCAGAATTTTTTGCTCTTGAGTAATCATTCGGAGAATGGGACCAACGGCTTTCTGCCGATGCGGAGACATCTGAGCACTCTTTCGTACCGTATGGTTCGCTGAATCATTTGTTTGTGCCAGTTGTCCAGCCGATAGAAACAGTATGCGGATCAGTAGTTTATGGAGTAATCCTCGCAATCTGAACATCCTGGACCGCCTGACGCGACAAGCGCATCTAACTTATCGAGGTGCCTTATGATCATTCATTTGGCACTGCTCGTGTTTCTAGCCCTAGTTGTGATTTTTTCGATGTACAAAGCCAACGCCAAGGGCAAGGCGATCGGCAAAGATATTTTCCGGGTTGGATTACCGGCGTTTCTGCTGCAAGACGAGCAGAACATCTATTCTCCGCTGCCGGGGCTCGGCAGATTCAGATCTGACTCACAACATGGAAGAACAACCGCCTGGGTTTTGCGCCTGTCATGGGTTGGCGCGATCTTGCTCGGCTGCCTGTCACACGATGCACGTGCCGGAGTTCCCTCACTGGTTACGACCAGTGTCGGCCAGCAGTCGCCACCACTGAGCGTCGTGGTGACACTGAGCGCGAGCGGTGTCGCGGCTGCGCCCCAGGCGTTGTTGCAGGGCGTTGCCGGCATGGACTTCTCGATTGCCAGCGGAGGGACCTGCGCCGCGAATGTCTCCTATGTCTCCGGACAGCAATGCACCGTCAACGTAATCTTCGCGCCGTTGTTTCCAGGTCTGCGCAGCGGAGCGGTGGTATTGCTGGCAACCGACGGCACCCTGCTGGGCAGCGCGCTCGTGGCCGGTACCGCGACTGGATCGTTGTCTGTTCTGAACCCGGGTATCATCGACACCGTTGCCGGCGACGGTGAAAAGTTCTTCATCTCCGACAATGTTCCTGCCATCCAGGCGCCAATCTTTCTTCCGTATGGAGTCATCGTCGATCCGGCGGGCAATATCTATCTCTCCGACACGAACAACAACCGCATCCGCCGCGTCGATGCGCTGAGCGGACTCATCTCCACCATCGCGGGCAATGGCGTGTCGGGCTACTCCGGCGACGGAGGCGTGGCCACGCAGGCCAGCATCAACCAGCCCGGCGGTCTGATCATGGACGGAGCGGGCAACATCTTCTTTGCCGATAGCGGCAATGACATCATCCGCCGCATCGACGCGGTAAGCGGCATCATCACGACCATTGCCGGAGTGCCCATGACGCAGGGCTACTTCGGGGACGGGGGCGCGGCAATCCTGGCGAACCTCTCCTCGCCCAGAGGCATTACTTTCGACGCAGCTGGAGACCTCTTCATTGCGGATACGGGCAACAACGTCATCCGCAAAGTGGATTCGACGACGGGAAAGATCAGTACGGTGGCTGGCGACTGGCCAGCCGTGGGGTATAACGGCGATACAATCCTGGCCACGACGGCATGGCTGAACTCCCCGTGGACCGTCAGCGTCGGCGCAGACAACTCGCTATATATTGCCGACCTATATAATAACCGCGTGCGCAAAGTAAGCAGCGGTGGTGAAATCTCCACCGTAGCCGGTACGGGTACCCGCGGCTTTACGGGCGATGACGGCCCGGCCACTGCTGCGGACTTGAACGAACCTATCAGTGTCATTCTGGATCCGGCGGGCGATCTATATATCGCCGACGAGGGCAACAACCGCGTGCGCAAGGTCTACGCGAGCACAGGCATCATCGAGACCGTAACCGGCAACGATAGCGAGCAGTTTGCCGGCGATGGCGGCCCGGCCAACCAGGCGAGTCTAAACGCCCCATTCGCCCTCTTCTTCGATCAGAGCGGCAACCTCTTTCTGTCAGACACGCTGAACAACCGCATCCGGAGCATTCTTGCCACTCCGGTTGCCCTGAAGTATCCGGAGATGAAGGTGGGCAAGACTTCCGCCCCTCAGATCGAGGGTCTGGAGAACGATGGCAACTCCGGCCTGAACCTTGCAGCGCCAGTCCTCTTCAATGCAGCGCTCGATTCCACGACGACTACATCACCATGCAACTTCACGACGCCGATGGCTCCCTCCACCACATGCAACCTTGGCGTGGAGTTCGCGCCAACGGTAGTCGGCACCCTTGTGCTCGGCTCCGTGACGTTGAACTCCGACGCAGGAAATACCCCGACTGTGATCAATCTTTCGGGCCAGGTGCTCAGCGTCGAACCGACAACCGTCAGCTTGACCGCAAACCCCAACCCAAGCCTCGTGGGGCAGTCCGTGACCTTTACGGCGACGGTGGTGAGTGCCGGTCCAACGCCCACCGAAACGGTTACATTCCTTGACGGAACAACGCCCATTTGTAGCAACATCAATCTGATTGCGGGCAGCGCCTCGTGCTCCACGTCGATACTCACGCTCGGCTCGCACAACATGACGGCCAGCTATGCGGGCGATGACAACAGCGCGGCCAACGTTTCGCCGGTGCTGATTCAGATCGTCAAGCAACAGCCAAATCTCACTCTCACTGCCTCCCCCAACCCCGCGAACGTGACCCAGAGTGTCATGCTGACGCTCACGGCGACCGCGACAACTGGGACTCCGTCAGGCGCTGTGGTCTTCTACGATGGCCCAACCGCACTGAGCGGCAACGTGAATCTGACGGGAGGCGTCGCGACGTATTCGACAACTGCGTTGACTCCGGGGCAGCATAGCCTCTCCGCACAGTACGCAGGAGATACAAGCAACGCTTCTGGCCAATCGAATGTAGTGAACGAAGTTGTGAATCAGATCTCGACGACGACAACAATTGCCTCCAGCAACCCCACCGTCAACGTAGGCACGCAAATTACATTTACGGCGACAGTCACCAACACAAGCGGTCCAGCACCCACCGGAACGGTGCAGTTCACCGAGGGAACCACGGTTTTGGGCAGTAGCACGGTGAGCAGCAATGGCCACGCATCGCTGACGCTGGCGACGCTGACCCCCGGCACGCATACCATCGTGGCCACCTACAGCGGAGACACCGACAACTCCGGCAGCGCGTCCAGCGGACTGGTCGAGACCATTCAGCAGATCGCGACGACGACGGTTCTCACCTCAGATGTGAATCCAGCCAGCGCGGGCGCGACCATCCACCTCAGCGCGACGGTCGCCATCACTGCGGGGGCATCGCCCGACGGCGCCATCACGGGGTTGGTCACCTTCAGCGAAGGGTCGTTGATTTTGGGAACGGCACAGGTCAACTCCTCCGGGATTGCCAGCATTGCCGTCAGCACGCTCACGGTCGGCGCGAACAACATCTCGGTCCGCTATCAGGGCAATACGAACTATGCCGGCAGCATCTCCAACATCCTGCTTCAGTCGATCTCATCCACCGCAACCACAACCGTGCTGACGGCGGGCGGAACGAGTTCTCTCTCGGGCAAGCCGATTACGCTCACGGTCACAGTCACCAGTCCCACCGGAACTCCGACGGGCAATGTCATCTTTCGCGACGGCGCCACAAACATAGGCCAGGGAACGCTCAACGCGCATGGCGTTGCCACGCTTTCCATCTCTTCGTTTGTGGTCGGGCAGCACACGCTCACGGCTGTCTATCAGGGCGACAGCAGCTATCTCACCAGCACCTCCGCGCCGTTGGTGGAGACAATCTCTCTGGCAACCACCGGTCTGACTCTGGCCAGCCCCGCAAGTCCGGTGGATGTCGGAACAACTGTGACGTTCACATCCGTTCTGACCGGCAATGGCGTTGCCCCGACGGGCGCCCTTACCTTGCATGACGGCAGTGCGGTCATTGCCACGCAGAACGTCACCAACACCGGATCATTTACCTTCAACATCTCGTCCCTGGCGATCGGCACTCATACTCTGACTGCGCAGTACGCAGGAGACGCGAACAACTCGCCGGCTACCTCCAATACGATCACGATCACAGTGCAGCAGGCCGCAAGCAATACGTCACTGACAACCAGCGCCAATCCATCGACACTGGGCCAGAGCCTCACGCTCACGGCGGTCGTCACCAGCTCGGGTGTGAATCTTACAGGCTCGGTCAGCTTCCAGGATGGCGCTACGGCAATCGGCTCGGGGACGCTCAACGCGAATGGGACGGCGACGTTGACAACCAGCTCCCTTTCCTTCGGCCCGCACACGCTGACCGCGGTCTACTCCGGGGACGCCAACCACACGACTTCCACCTCTGCCGCTCTCAGCGAGCAGATCGTGCAGGTGGCCGGCGTGGTTTTGACCTCGAGCCTCAACCCGTCGATCTCGGGCACGAATGTCGTCTTCACCGCGACGCTGTCGGGCGTAGGCTCGCTCATTCCCACCGGCTCCGTTACTTTCAGTGACGGAGCGAACGCGCTGGCTACTGTTCTGCTGGGCGCTACTGGCGCGGGCAGCTTGCAAACCTCTGCCCTCACGGTTGGCTCCCACACCATCACGGCCCGCTACAGCGGCGACAGCAACTATGCGGTTGCTTCCTCTTTCCTGATCCAGACGGTGCAGAGCGCGAACACGCAGGTGGCTCTGACTGCGAGCGCGAACCCAGCAACCTACGCGATGCCAGTCGCCCTGACGGCCACGGTCACCAGTAACGGCGGCCTGGCTACGGGAACGGTCAACTTCACCGATGGAGGCACTGCGATTGGCAGCGCGGTCCTCAACGCCGGCGGAGTCGCTACCCTTACCACGTCGTCGCTGGCCCCGGGCACGCATTCGATCGTCGCCAACTATGCGGGCGACGGACGTGCCAGCGCCTCGACTTCGACTCCGCTTGCGCTCAATGTGCGTCAGACAACCTCGGTCGCGCTGGCAACCAGCGCCAGTCCAGCGCAGACTCTCAGCGCGATCCTCCTGACCGCCTCCGTGACCAATAGCGGAGTCACGCCGGTGACAGGCACTGTGACCTTCACCGACGGCGCAACGCTTCTCGGCACGGCTGCGGTGGATGCCACGGGCCATGCCACGCTGACCGTTCCATCGCTGGCATCCGGGAACCACAGCATTGTCGCCAGTTATGGCGGCGACAACAATGACTTCGCCAGCGTCTCCCCTGCGCTGACGCAGGGCGTGCAACTGCGCGCCACAACAACCGCGCTTGCAACCTCCGAGACCGATCCAGCCAATCCGCAGCAGGTAACTCTGATCGGACTCGTGAGCTGGACGGGACCAGTCCCGCCCACAGGGAGTATCACCTTCACCAATGGCAGCGCGGTGATCGGCAGCAGTCCGATTAACACCAGCGGCGCTGCCACCATCAACATCACCCTGGACGCCAACGTCACGGAGAACATTGTCGCCACCTACAACGGCGATGTGTCCTACGCCTCCTCGGCTTCATTGGCCACCTCGGTCACCGGAGGACCGGCGACGCAGTTCACCTTGTCCCTCAATCCTTCGAGCGTAACCATTCAAAGCAAGCAGCACATCGTCGTCCAGGTGTCGGCCGCGTCCATCAACGGCTTCACCGATACGCTGCTCTACGGCTGCCTCGGCCTGCCCTTCGCCGCTACCTGTACCTTCAGCAGCGTGCAGACCAGTCTCGCCAGTGAAGGCACATCCACCGTGCAACTCACCATCGACACGGGCGATCCTCTGGGCGCAGGAGCGCTGGCGGGCCTCAACCGGTCGCGCAACTCCAACCTTCTGCTGTGCTTCCTGCCAGGATGCGTCTTCGCCGGGTTCGCTCTCTTCCGCCGCCGCCGAGCTTCGTTGCAAGGCCTTCTTCTTCTGATCGTGGCGATCGCGGTCACGCTGTCGGCGAGCGGCTGCGCGGGCCTACAGGTCAACGGCACGCCCGCCGGCTCCTACACCTTCAAAGTGACGGCCTCGGGGCAGAACACCGGAGCGACTGAAAGCCAGGTCATGAACCTGACGGTCACTCCATGAGAGGTCTCCCATGCAGTCCTTTTTTCGCTTCTCGCGAATTGCCGCTGCACTCCTTCTGCTCGGTATGTGCGGCAGGGTAGTGCAGGCGCAGGCCCGGGCTACAGCCCTCGGGCCGGGAAGCTATGTCGCGATCGGCGGCGCAGCTTCGGCTTTTCCGTCCGACTATGACGGACGCAATATCGCCGGCGGAATGGTCTTCATGGACGTTCAGCCGACGTATCGTTACGGCTTTGAAGGGGAGACGCGGTTCCTGCGCTACCACACGGATGAAGGTGTCAGTCAGACCAACTATCTGATGGGCGTACATGTCGGCATTCGACCCCAGAGACTGCGGCCGTACGCCAAGTTCCTGGTGGGCGCAACCAGAATCCAGGCGCCATTTGGCTATGCTCAGGGGACCTTCTTTACCTTTGTGCCCGGCGGCGGCGTGGACTACATGCTCAGCGATCGCTGGACGGTAAGGGTTGTGGACCTCGAATACCAGGTTGTTCCGCAGTTCATGGGAAGCGAGGTCCGGAATTTCGGAATCAGCATAGGCCTTAGCTTTCGCATCAACGATGTTATCCGGTTGCCGCAACGAGCAACATTGCGCCGCTGATCGCAACCGGTTACAACGCCGTGGCCACAAGAGCCGAACCGGTATAGGTCGGCGAGAGGCTGCCCAGAGTCACCGTCGCCGTAGCCTTGTTGACTACGATGTTCGCCGTTACCTGTGCGGCTGCCGTGTAGTTCGAATTCCCCGCCTGGTTCGCGGCCACAACGATCATGCCCGCACCGGTCACCGTCAATGTACTGCCGCCGATCGTGCCCGGCCCCGAAACCACACTGTAGGTGATCGGGTTTCCCGATGCCCCGCCGTTTGCCGTCAGTGCAATGGGCGAGACACCATACGTCACAGGCGAGGGCGGCGTAAAGCTGATGCTCTGCGAGGCTTGGTTGACCACGATGTTTGCGTCACCTGAGTGGCTGCTGTGTAGTTCGAATTCCCCGCCTGGTTGGCTGCCACTACAATCGTGCCTGCGCCGGTCACCGTCAATGTACTGCCGCTGATCGAGCCTGGCCCCGAGACCAAGCTAAAGCTGACTGCGTTGCTCGAAGCTCCGCCCGTCGCTGTCAGCATGATGGGTGAAATGCCATACGTCACCGGCGAGGCCGGCGTAAAGCTGATGCTCTGCGACGCCTAGTTGATGGTGAAGTTCACCAAAACCGGAGTGGCGGCGGAATAATCCGTGCTGCCCAATTGCGTCGCCTGGATGGTGCAGGTCCCGACCGAGAGAATCGTCACCGCCGTTCCCAACGCCGAACACACGCTGCTGGTTGTGGAAGCGAAATGGACGGGCAGGCCAGAGGTCTGTGTGCAGGTGGAGGCGTTGTCCCAGGCAAAGTTCGCCGCCACGCTAGGGTTGGTTCCGGTGCCGGGCAGCGGGAAGGTCAGCGTGGCGTTGCCAATGTTGGAGATGGTCACCGTCTGCGGGCTGTCGCTGTAGGTAGTATTGACCAGCGTCGCCGCAAAGCTCAGGCTCGGCGCGTCCGCAAAGTTCAGCTTCTTCATCGCGTTATTGCTGTTGTCGGCGACATAGACGTCCCCGCTGCCGTCCACCGCCATGCCAAAGGGATTGCTGAAGCCGCCGCCCAGCGTCGTCACGCAGCTCGACGAGGCACAGCCGGAGGGCATCTCCTTCACTGCATTGTGGCTGGTATCGCCGACAAAGACGTCCCCGCTGCCATCCACCACCACGCCTTCGGGCTGGCTGAATCCGCTGCCCAGCGTGCTTATGCAGCTCGACGAGGCGCAGCTCGGGGGCATCTCCTTCACTCATGTATTCAGGTCCTCACTGCGGCGTTGCTCAACACAATCAACACACACTACCGCAGCGTCTCCGCGAACAACTTCGTCAGCCTGCCAAACGCCCGGTCGGCCTGCGCCGCCATGAAGAGGGGGATATTGTTCGGGGTAGAGCCTATGCGGCCTGGATGTTTGAAGCCTGCATACCCTTGGGTCCCTTGGTCGCTTCGAAGGTTACTTTCTGACCTTCCTGAAGTGACTTGAAGCCGCTCGACGCGATCGCAGAGTAGTGGGCAAAGAGGTCTGCGCTACCGTCGTCCGGGGTGATAAAGCCAAAGCCCTTTGCGTCATTGAACCACTTCACTGTTCCTGATGCCATTTGACACTCTCCTGCCCGCGCGATGTGACGCCAGCACTTTCCATTATACGGCTATTCGCTAATCTGTGGACCTTCCTGATAGATTCCCTCTGATATGATTGCCCCATGCGTGTCCCGTGCCTTTCGTCGTACGCGGTCTCCATAAAATCAGTCGCAATTCAGGACGGTTCTAGCACCATGTGGGATTGTGGGGATCGAATGATATGCATGTTATTGATTTATAATGTGCGCCCGTAGCTCAGCTGGATAGAGCGGCAGCCTCCGAAGCTGTAGGCCAGAAGTTCGAATCTTCTCGGGCGCACCATCCATTTTTCCCGCCAAGCCATTCCCTATCTTCCGTCGCGCTCTTCCCACTCTTTCCGCCCAATCTCTCCTGCGAGGGACGCCCCCAAAGAGAAACGCCCCCAACTGGCCGGGAGGAGGTCGTCTGGCCGGGAGGAGGTCGTCGAGCGAGCACATAGCGCCCTTCTTGAGATGCATTGAAATGGGAGATGGCGGAAGAGGAGGGATTCGAACCCCCGATACCCTTTCAGGTACGCCAGTTTTCAAGACTGGAGCCATCAACCACTCGGCCACTCTTCCTATTGCCAAGTCTAGTATGCGGCAGCATGTTGCGTAAAACAGAGAGACGATAAAACGCGTCCGTGGGGAGTTGCCGCTTGCGATACTCGTCAAGGTAGAGGGTCATGGGCTGAGACCGTCGAAGCCGTCGATGGGAGCGCCGGGCGCGGGCAGCGTCTGCGCGAGCGCGAGGAGCAGCGCGAAGATGAGCAGGAGGATCGGCACCCGCATACATTATGTAAGGCGGAGGAGGCTGGCGATGGAGATGTCTTCGTCGATCTCTGGCCAGTGGATGCCCTGGCCAGTTCCGATGAAGCGCCAGTTTGAGCGCTGTTCGGGCGTGGCGTTGCGCAGGCGGGGCGACCACTCAATGGGGATGGCCAGCTCGCGACCGTCGGCCAGTGTGACGCGCAGCATGGAGTCGTCAACCGTTACATCGACGGCCTTGGCATCGAATTCAATCACCGAAGTAGACATGCCATGCCTCCTGAAAGACCTGCTCGTGTTCGGCGACGATTGCGCGAAGGGAGGTCAGCTCGTAAGAGCGAAATCCATGACTCGACGCAAGCCGAACTGGTGCTAACCAGTATTTTGCCACCTTTTCAACGGATTCAACATGAATATGTGGCGGCTCGTCGTTTTCCAGCGAGTAGAAGAAGAAACGATATGGGCCGACGCGGAGGATGGTTGGCATGGGTTGCGCCTATTTGATAATTCCGCGGGGACTGTTGGCGATGAAGTCGGCGAGATAGCGGACGTGTTCAGTGTCTCCGTCTGGCGTAGCGGGCAGCAGCGTGGCGCGGATGGCGGCCAGCGCGTCGGTGGTGTTGAGCTTGGAGGCCTGTAGGAGGCGATAGGCTGCGCGGAGCTGCTTGATCTGCGCTGGCGTGAAGCCGCGGCGCTCCAGGCCGACCTTGTTCAGGCCGTAGGCGTGGTTGTTGCGTTCGATGCAGGTCAGCGAGTAGGGCAGCACGTCCTGCGTGATCGTCGTCCCGCCGCCGATGAAGGAGTAGCGACCGATGCGGCAGAACTGGTGCACAGGGCAGAGCGCGCCAACGACGGCGTAGTCCTCGATGGTGACGTGACCGGCCAGCGTGGCGGCGTTGGCCAGGATGCAGCCGTCGCCGATCTGGCAGTCGTGGCCGATGTGGACGTAGGCCATGATGAGGCAGCCGGAGCCGATGCGCGTGACGCCGCCGCCGCCAGCCGTTCCGCGCGAGATGGTGACCGACTCGCGGATGGTGTTGCCATCGCCGAGGACGCAGCGGGTGGGCTCGCCCGCGTACTTGAGGTCCTGCGGCGCGACGCCGATGGAGGCGAAGGGGAAGATGCGGTTGCCGCGGCCGACTGTGAGATGGCCGTCGAGCACGACGTGGGAGATGAGCACGCACTCCTCGCCGAGCACGACGTTGGGGCCGATGGTGCAGAACGGGCCGATGGTGCAGGAGGCGGGAATCTCTGCGCCGGGTGCAACGATCGCGGTGGGATGAATGCTCACTCGGCTCCGGCTGCGGGTTCGGCGGGCTTGCGGTTGGTCATGGCGCACATGACGGTGGCCTCGCATGCGATCTTGCCATCGACCGTGGCGATGCCGCGCATCTTGACGGCGTTGGAGCGCCAGTTGAGGACTGTGACCTCGATGCGGAGCTGGTCGCCGGGAACGACCGGGCGGCGGAAGCGCGCGTCGTCGATGCTGGTGAAGACCATCAGCTTGCTGGCGCGGTCGGCTGCGGGATACTCGGTGAGCAGCAGCGCGGCGCCTGCCTGCGCGATGGCCTCGATGATGAGCACGCCCGGCATGATGGGGAAGTCCGGGAAGTGGCCGGCAAAGTGCGGCTCGTTGATGGTGACGTTCTTCAGCGCCACGACGCGCTTCTTGCGCTCGATCTCGATGAGGCGGTCGATGAGCAGGAAGGGATAGCGGTGGGGAAGGATGGACATGATCTGGTTGATGTCCATGGTCTGGGTGTCTGCGGAGGGCTGGTTTGGAAGGTCGCTCATCTCACGCTTGAGTATAAATGCCCGTCACTTTTTCTTGAGCAGGACGGCGGGATCGAAGAGGGATGGGGCTAGGGGCAGGTTGTAGACGACACGGGTGAGAAAGCGCTGGTTGGACATCTCGCCGTTGTGGTAGCGCGTGATGGTGAGCGGCGTGGGCAGGCCCTGGATGGTGTGGTAGTCGTCGTAGGTCTCGGACTCCTCGTCGTAGTCCTTGAACTGCGGGTTGCGCCAGCGGAAGGTGCGGCGCAGGGGAAGATGCGTGGTGGCGTCGAGTTCGAGCGTGACCGCGTCGTTATCGGCCGTCAGCACGGTGACGCGGTCGGCCAGACGGCGCACGACCATGACGGTCCCCTCGGAGACGACCATCACGCCGGGGGCTTTGAGCCAGTTGTGCACGACCTCCTCGATCGAATGCGCGCGGCGGCGGTAGTAGTCCTCCACCTGCTCTTTGGGCAGCGCGATCTGGCCCTTGAAGGTGATCTCGGTGCCGTTTCCTGCGGTCCAGATTTGAACGACGTCGATCTTCTTTCCGGGCTCGATCATGCCGCGCTCGGTGAGGAAGCCAATGCGGTCGGCCTCGGGCTGGCCGTTGAGAGCCAGGCGGCGCTGCTCGTGGTACTCCGTGATGGAGGGGTTCGGCTCGCCGTGGAAGAAGGAGGAGGTGCGGCCATCGAGCTGGATGGTTGCGCGGTTGAGCCACATCTCGCCGCCCAGGGCCGCGATCATCTGGTCGATGAGCTGGCGTCCGCGATCGGTGTCGCTCTGGCCGGGTGCGGCGCTGGCGGGTGCGGCGCTGGGAATGTCGGAGGCCTGCGCGCGGAGGCGCTGAGGCGCGGCGATGAGGGTCGCGGCGATGAGGAGCGTGGATGTGACGGCTAGGCGCTTCATGGGGAGATTGATCTTCGTGTGCTCGCTGCGTTCAGTATACGAGGCGGTCAGGATTTTTTGGCCAGCTTGCGGCGGGCATCCGTAATGAGGCGGCGCTGCTGGGCGGCGGGCAGGGCGAGCGTGGCGCGGACCTTCTTCGGCAGCTTGGCCAGGGTGATCTCATGCGCGGCGCGCAGCTCGCGCTGCCACTCGGCGTCGCTGAAGACATCCCAACGCTCGGCGGCGACCCAGTGGGCGCGGGCGAAGTAGGGCGCGGGAACCAGGCCGTCGCGCTCCAGTAGCTCGGCGTAGCGGTCGGGCCCGGCGGAGTAGGACAAGAGCAGTTGCTGGTTGCTGGTTGCCGGTTGCTGGTTGGCGGCGCGGCTCGGTGGGGTGGGCTCGTCGAGGTCGATGAGCGCGAACATCTTGCCGCCGATGGCCTTGTCGCCCACCCAGAAGACAAGGTTCGCGCCCCACTGCATCGTCTCGGCGACGTGGGGCAGGGTGAGGAGATACACGCGAAGGCGTTCGACATCCATGGGTAGAAGGTACAAGGTTCAAAATTCGACGTTCATGGTACAAGGTACAAGGTTCGACAATGAGGCAACCGGAGAAAGAAGACAAATACGGAGATTCTGAGCTTCGCTCAGAATGACGAACGGGTTGTGTCTTTATACTGAAGGATATGCCTACGTTTGCGTCGGTTGAGGAGCAGTTGGATTTGATTGCGAAGGGGGCGGCGGAGATCATTCCGCTGGAGGTGCTGCGGGAGCGCATCGCGCAGTCGCGGGCGTCGGGCGTGCCGATGCGCATCAAGGCCGGGTTCGATCCCACCGCGCCAGACCTGCATCTGGGCCACACCGTGCTGATCCGCAAGCTGAGGCACTTCCAGCAACTCGGGCATACGGTCATCTTCTTGATCGGCGACTCGACCGCGCTGATCGGCGACCCAACGGGCCGGAACGTCACGCGCAAGCCGCTCTCGCAGGAGGAGATCGATCGCAACGCCGAGACGTACAAGGCGCAGGTCTTCAAGATTCTCGACCGCGAGAAGACCGAGGTTCGCTACAACTCCGAGTGGCTGGACAAGCTGGGATACGCAGGGGTGATTGGGCTGGCGGCGAAGTTTACGTTGAGCCAGATGCTGGATCGCAAGGAATTTCTGACGCGATTCAAGGCGGAGCAGGAGATTTCGATTCATGAACTGCTGTATCCGCTGGCGCAGGGGTACGACTCGGTGATGCTGCGCTGCGATGTGGAGCTGGGCGGGACAGACCAGAAGTTCAACCTGCTGATGGGGCGCGAGCTGCAACGCAAGGACGGGCAGCCACCGCAGATCGTCCTGATGACGCCGATCCTTGAGGGCCTGGACGGCGTGCAGAAGATGTCCAAGTCGCTGGGCAATGCGATTGGCATTGATGAGCCGCCCGGCGAGATGTACGGCAAGGTGATGTCCATCTCCGACGAGCTGATGTGGAAGTACTGGACGCTGCTGACCGACCTGCGCGCGAGCGAGATCGAGCAGATGCAGGCCGAGGTGGCCGCGGGCAAGCTGCATCCCATGCAGGCGAAGAAGAACCTGGCGTGGGGCATTGTGCGCGACTTCCACTCGAAGGATGCGGCGGATGCGGCGGCGGAGAACTGGGCGAAGCAGTTCCAGCAGCGCGCTGTGGCGGAGGACGCGCCGGTGGTGGAGGTTTCACTGGCGGCGGAGGGGTTGGTGGTCGAGCTGGGGCTGAAGGAGGGTTCGGTGGTTCGCCTGCCGAAGCTGTTGCAGCTTGCGGGGCTGGCGAGTTCGACCGGCGAAGCAACACGCAAGTTAGGCGAGAATGCGGTGAGCATGGACGGCGAGAAGTTCAGCGAGAAGCTGTTGAAGGGCGTGAAGGCGGGCGGCTCGGTTGCGCTGCGGCTGGGCAAGAAGAGCGTGCGCGTGGAGTGGGTTCGATGATGTAGTCAGGAATGCCGAGCGTTGCAGCACCAACTCATTGCGAAGGATTCGCGTCTAAGGGGAACGATGAAGTTGAGTACAAAACTCTGGGGTGGGATGTTGTGCGCTATGCTCTGTGCTTCGACGCAGGCGTGGGCGCAGGATGCGAAGCCGGTTGTGCAGCAGGCGGTGAACGCCGAGCTGGAGGCGAACCGCACGGACCAATCGCACTGGCGCTATCGGCGAAACGAGGCGGGCGGGACCTCCTTCATCATCGTCGAGACCGAGCATGGGGCGATTGGCCGCCATGTGGAGGAGAAGGGCAGGCCGGCTTCAGCGGCGGTGCTGGCGACCGACGACGCGCATAACCAAAAGTTCATCCACGATCCCGAGATGCAGAAGAAGCAGCGGGCCAATGGGGCGCAGGACGATAAGAGCGCGGTCGAGCTGCTGAATCTGATGCCGCAGGCATTCATTTGGAAGGTGGAGAGCACGACGCCGGAGCTGACGACTCTCTCGTTTCGTCCCGACCCGAACTTCCATCCGCCGGACATGGAGGCGCGGGTAATGGGCGCGATGAGCGGGACGATGGTGGTCGACCGTGCACAGCATCGCATTCGCACGATGAGGGGCCGGCTGGAGAGCGATGTGACCATCGGCTTCGGCTTTCTGGCGCGCATTAAGCAGGGCAGCGTCTTCGATGTGGAGCGCAGGCAGGTTGCGCCGGGCTATTGGGAGATCACCGAGACACACGTCCACATCAGCGGACACGCGCTCTTCATCAAGACCATTGGGCAGCAGGAGGACGAGGTGAAGACCGAGTTCACGCTGGTGCCGCTGGGCACGACGCTGGAGCAGGCGGTGGGGCTGCTGAAGGGCACGGTGAAGTAGATCGCTGGGGACGCACGACGATCCCATACCGCGGTTCATCGCGGCGCGGTATTCTCTGACTGATGGCACGAACTCCTTATCCACAGACGGACCGCGAGCTGATCCGGCGCATTGAGCGTTCGGCGGGCCGTCGCGCGGGATACAAGCAACTGGTCCGCGAGCTGGGGCTGGGCGGCGGGCGCGAGCGGCGTCTGCTGCTGGAGCAGCTTGCGCGGATCACCGCGCGCGGCGAGTTGGTGAAGACCGAGTTCGAGATGTGGGCGCTGCCGGATGCAACCTTCGATAAGACGGCGCGGCCTGGCCGGAGCGATGCGATGCCCGGCGAGCGGCAGGAGCTGCGCGCCATGCGCGACCGGCTGCTTGCAGGAAAGCTGGACCTGCATCGCGATGGATATGGATTTGTGCGGCCCGCCGGGAGCACGAATCGCGACGACGATCTGTTCATCCCGCCGAACGAGTTGAACGGCGCGATGCAGGGCGATGAGGTGCTGGTGGACGAGGCTCCGCCGGGACGCGATGGACGGCGCTCAGGTCGCATCGCGCGTGTGTTGACGCGGCGAAATCCTACCGTGGTCGGCATCTTTCACTACGCGCGGGCGCAACGGAGCAGAGGAGCGTGGGACGATGTGCCGCTGGCGAATGGGAACTATGTGACGCCGCTGGATGAGCGGATGACGGGCGCGCCGGGCGGCGGGGCGATCCTGATTCCTGAGGGCGCGGAGCTGCCGGCGACGCCAAAGGAGACGCCGCACCGCGTGCTTGGCGAAGAGGCGCAGCACCAGCAGCGCAAGTGGAGCGTTGCGGAGGATGGGCCAAGCCACACTCCGCTGGAGGGACTTGCCGTCGATGTGGAGATTACCGATTTTCCCGCTCCAGGCCGTACCGCGCGAGGCCGCGTGATCGAGGTGCTGGGGCCACCCGATGCCTTCGGCGTGGATGTCGAGATCGTGATTCGCAAGCACCACTTGCCAAACATCTTTCCGGCGAATGTGCTGGCGGAGGCGACAGAGGCTGCGGGGTGGACTGTGGCGGCTGAGGAGAAGCAGTTTCCTCCGCAGCGTTACGGAATGACAAATAAAGGAGGAATGACAAATCAAAAGAGAATGACAGATGGGCGCCGCGATTTTCGCGGGCTGCCAATTGTCACCATCGACGGGGAGACGGCGCGCGACTTCGACGATGCGGTGTTGGTCACGCCGCTGGCGAATGGCAACTGGCAGCTTCAGGTTCACATCGCCGACGTGAGCCATTATGTGCGGCCGGGAACGGCTCTCGACCTCGAAGCGCGGCTGCGCGGAACGAGCGTTTACTTTCCGGACCGCGCGGTGCCGATGTTGCCGCCGCAGCTTTCCAGCGGCCTGTGCAGCCTGCGGCCGGATGAGGATCGTCTCGTGCTGAGCTGCCTGATGGAGATTGACGCGCGCGGCGAGGTTCTGGGTTATCAGGTTTGCGAGGGGATCATCCGTAGCGCAAAGCGCATGACGTACACGCAGGTGCAGGCTATTTTGGACAGCGGGACAGATGCTTCGACAGAGACCGACAAGGCCGTGCGCGCGGGCATGGCCGTGCGCGAGCACTTTGCGGAATTTGTAACCAATTTTGAACAGATGTATGAGTTGGCGCTGAAGCTGAATGCAAAGCGCCATCGGCGCGGCTCCATCGACTTCGATCTGCCGGAGCCTGTCATCGAGTTCGACCCGGACGGCAACATGCAGTCGATTGTGCGCTCCGAGCGCGGCTGGGCGCACCGGCTGATCGAGGAGTTCATGCTCAGCGCGAACGAGTGTGTCGCAACGTGGATCGAGTCGAACGCGATTCCCGGCATCTATCGCATTCACGAGACGCCCGACCCCAAGCGCATCCTCGACTTCGAGGAGACGGCCAGTGGCTTCGGCTACTCGCTCGGCTTCTCCAGCCTGCCGGTGAAGCGGATGACGATGAAGTCCGACCGGCGCGAGGCGCGCAGAGGCTCGAGCGGCGGCGGACACGGACGGCAGATTAGGACGCATGAGGTCGCCGAGGCGATTCCTGTGACGCCGCAGATGTATCAGCGGTTGACAGCGAAGATCGCGGGCAAGCCGGAGGAGCGCATCCTGAGCTACCTGATGCTGCGCTCGCTGAAGCAGGCGCGCTACAGCGAGAAGAACGAGGGCCACTTCGCGCTGGCCAGCCCCTGCTACACGCACTTCACCTCGCCCATCCGGCGCTACCCCGACCTGATCGTGCATCGCCTGGTTCGCGATCTGATTCGCGCGGGAGCCAACACGCGCGGCGCGGCGATTCTGAGCACCGGTCCGCAGCCGTGGAGACAAGCAACCAATTCGGTTACAAATGCGACGCGCGAAGATCGCAGGCCGGAGGCTTACGCTTCGGAGCCGATTCCCGAGGCCGAGCTGGCAGCGATTGCGGCGGAATCCAGCCAGACCGAGCGGCGCGCCGACGACGCCGAACGCGAGCTGATGGAGTGGAAGAAGATGCGCTTCATGGAGGACCGCGTCGGCGAAGACTTTGGTGGAATCATTCTCTCGTGTACGAAGTACGGCTTCTTCGTCGAGCTGGACGATCTCTTCATCGAGGGTCTGGTGCCGATCACCTCGCTCAGCGGCTGGGGCAGCGACGAGCGCTTCGTCTTCCGCGACACCGACAAGCAGATCGTCAGCACGCGGTCCGGTCGCGCGTACAAGATGGGTCAGCGCGTGCATGTGCTGCTGGACCGCATCGACCGCCAGCAGCGTCGGCTGCAGTTCGCGCTGGTGCCTTCAAGCGAAGAGACGGAGACGAGGTCGTTGCGCAAGGGGAGGGCCGCAAAGGTTGCGACGAGCGAGAACACAAGTCCGAATCGCTCCGGCAAGCCGCGCAAAGCCAAGGCAGGCAAGACCAAGTCCAAGGCGCGCGCACGCGATAAGAAGTCCAAAGGCAAGCGCAAATAATCCCGCTACAACAAACACAATGAATCTCGATACAATCAGAAGAGACGCAGGAGAGGACACACATGGCGCACATGGTTTTTTGCACCAAGTACAAGGCGGAGATGGAAGGGCTGGACGAGCCGCCGTTCGATTCCGACTTTGGCCAGAAGATATACAAGAACGTCTCCAAGCAGGCCTGGGGCGAGTGGGTGGAGCGGCAGAAGATGCTGCTGAACGAGTACCGCCTACAGCCGTGGACGCGCGAGGCGCAGGACTTTCTGGTGGAGCAGATGAACGGCTTCTTCTTCGCCGAGGGCGATGGCGGCGCGCTTCCCAAGGAGTATGTGGCGCCCAAGTAGTTGGGGTTAGGGCCGCGTTCTAGGACCGGCCCGGCTCGTGTACACTTAACCCTGCAAGTACCCCTGCCGTTGCCCGCTTGGGCGACGCGCGAACGAAGTCGGGACGTGGCGCAGCCTGGTAGCGCGCATCCTTGGGGTGGATGAGGTCGCTGGTTCGAATCCAGTCGTCCCGACCATTATTTTCAATAACTTGGCTCTATCAGATACGCCCCGCGGGTCCAACCGCGGGTCGACAAGGGTCCAATAAGACTTTACCGGCACTATAAAGGTCCAGCGGAACCCACACCTGCGCGGAATTATAGCGATGAGACTGGGTACACCTACCGCACGAGGTAAACGTGAGCGTTAGTCCTGACCCGATGAACTGGTGGCCCAACGCAAGAGGGTCCTGTGATCGAACCATAGAGAACCTGGGCACGGGCCACCGGGCCTGAAACGACCATCGCGCAGAACGCCAGCGCCAGCGCAAATCCCCAGGTTGCTTTCCTAGCTACCTTGCTCACTTTGTCCATCGACTTTCGGGTCATTGCTTTCCTCCAAAAAGTGTCGGCGCGAGCCCGATTGTCGCCAGGCTCATCGCGTGCAGATTGACTATTTTTATGCGACTCGAACTTTATCTTGAGTCTTCAGCCAATGTTAAGCATTTTGGGGTAAGAAAAATTTATGACCATGCATTTCGCCCGTTGCACTGTAGTTTTTGCGTGAAAACGCAGATAATTAGCACGGAATCTGCCTACCCTTCCCGTTGCCGTCACGGAACCAAAAGACTCGACTTACGGCCGATTTTCATATTAAGTTTGCTAAGCAAATTTATTGTGATGAAGATATTTCCAGCTCAACGGAGCGGCAGGAATGCGTCAACCTCGGCGGGAAGATCATCGACCGTCTGGCCTATTCCCTTGAAAGCAGGATTCCGCCGTTTGGCATGGAGGTTGCCCGAAGCAGATTTGGCCAGACACCACCGGCATAACCTCGGGCGTACTTGTTGCTTCCGCTCTGCCTCTATGGGAGGTCGCGCGACAAAGCGGAGTCAGAACCCGTGGCTGCATTGCGGGTCACTCGACCGCTTGGTTGGATCGCGGCAAAGATCACGGCAATCCAGACTCGCGGCGCTCACTTCAATTCAAGGTTTCTCTCAATCGCCGTGGCGCCGTATTCCGTCGTTGCGGATCTGTCCGTGCGTCCATGAAAGCTCTCGGGCGGCCCCAGGTAGCTTGGAAGGATCGTGCCATGGCTCAATACGATACGCTCCAGCACAACACCAGGATCTACGGCCCAGATTGTCAGCGTGTGGTATCCGGGGGTGACAATCGAAAGCGGCACTGAGACCTTCTTCACGCCATCGCTCACGGCTTCTTCCCAATCCTTCTGAGTGTTGTGTTCCAGCGCGTCGATGACGATGCGCTGACCATTGTCAACCGAAACTGCGAATCGCAGGCCGCGTCCCGGCACGAAGTTCAGCGTGGGTGCTAACACGGCTTGCATCGAAAATTGGCCCTGATCGTAGAGATACATGCGATAGTCCAGGCCGGCGGCTGAATTGAGGTTGCTGGCCGCGGTAACTGGAAAGAGCGTCATCGCGGAGCGGGTTTCGCCGAAGCCCGGCAGCTCCTCCCAGTGCGTGGGGCCATCGGCGCTTCGGCGGGTGGTGTCTGCCGCTTCGATCGCGATATACCCATCGCTCTCAACGAAGCCCTGCACGTTGTCTCTCGTCACTCCTGGCAGTCGACGCGTGTCGAGCGCCAATTGCATAGAGTTCCCAGTTTCGGGGGTTACAGTGATTGTCCCGTTCGCGTTTTCCGCTGGAGCGGTCTTCCAGTCGATGTGAACCTCGATAGCGTCCTCCAGTGCCACAGTCCCTTCGCTCCTGCTGAGCACAATCCACGGCGCGCTGCTTATAACGGTATAGCTCACAGGCGTCTTGCCCCGGTTGAACAGCTTCAGAATCCGCGTCTGTTGCGCTACCGAATCGAATGTCCCTAGCGTTGGGTGTAACCCAGTGCCTCGTTCAGCATCCACACTGAGCGACCCATGATCTGGAACCTGCACTTCGGTCACTGCCGGCATCGCATTTAGCGGAGGCTCCTGCCAATAGGTGTAGCCGATGTGCGTCTGGTCCATCATGTGGTCCCAGCGACCATTCAAAAGCGTGTGGTTGTAGGCGGCACTGAGCGCAGCGTCTCGGCCGAAGAGTGCCCTCGTCTCGGCTGCGTCGACATTCGCTTTGGCGCGTCCAAGCCGAGCATCCAGGGCATTTCTCCCCGCGGCAATGTACATCTCGGCCACCGTCGCGCAGGCGTCGACGGGATATTGCACTAATTCAAAGAACGAAGCACGTTCCTCCTCGGGCAGTTGGATCGCCAGCTTGTCCACCCGTGCTGCGAGTTCGCGCCACTCCCGCTCTACACGATCGGCCTCGCCGAAGTTCGTTAAGCTGAATGTGGTTGGCTCCAACTGTTCCGGTTTTCGCCTCGCGTTATAGCGCGTGTAATCGTCCATCGCGCTTGCGATCTCCACGGCGTGCTCCTCGCCGAACTCCCGTGCGGACCACATCTGCGTGAACTCTTCGAGATGGTCTTTGCCCCACCGCTTCGGCGAGTGCGCCATGCTCAGAAAGAACTCGATGGGAAACTCCATCGGCTTCAGGTCACCCACGTTGACCACCCAGATACGGTCCGCGCCATACTCCAGCGCCAGATTCATCTGCTCCCAGACCTTTGTGATCGAGTAGGTATTCAGCCACTTGTAGCTGCGCGGACCGCCGACGTAGTCGAAGTGATAGTAAATTCCAGCGCCACCCGATCGATTGCGCTCTTCCGGCGTAGGTAACCGGCGAATGTTGCCCCAATTGTCGTCGCACCACAGAAGCGTCACGTCGTCGGGGACACGCATCCCCTTGTTGTAGTAGCCCTGAACCTCCTTGTAGAGGGCCCACACCTGCGGCACTTTGGTGAGATCGGGGTTGACGGTCTGCTTCAGAATCTCGCGCTGATTGGCGACGATGTGCTCCAGAGCCTCCGTGTTGGTGGCGGCGGACATCGCGGTATCGTTGATGCCGCGCATGCCCAGCGTGACGACCTGCTCGTAATCCTTGTCGCGCAGCATGCCGGCGCGCCAGAAGTCGTCGATGGCCTTCGCGTTAGTGGTGTAGTCCCATGAGCCCTGATTGGCGTGGGTCCACTCCTTCTCCGCACGCATCATCGGCTCTTCGTGCGAGGTGCCCATCACGATGCCGTATTCGTCGGCCAATTTCGCGTTCAGCGGATCGTCTGCCGCGAATGCGCTGTTCCACATCGCCGGCCAGAGATAGTTCGCTTTCATCCGTAGAAGCAGTTCGAAGACATGCGTATAGAACTTGCTGTTGTATCCGCCGAACTTTTCGTCCACCCAGCCCGTCAGAGAGGGTGCTTCGTCGTTCAGGAATATTCCTCGGTATCTGACAGCGGGCTCTTCTTGTGTATGCCGCCCCGCTTCGACATATAGCTCCGACCGGTGCGGCACTCGCACATCCGCCCACCAATACCAAGGCGAAACGCCGATCTGCTCCGACAGGTCGTACACCCCGAAGATGGTTCCCCGTTTGTCGCTGCCTGCAATCACGAGCGCCCGCCGGATGCCGGGCATTGGGTGTTCGACGATGGTCGTCACCGCGGACTCCCACTTCCCAGCCACTCCGCTTACATCCAGCTTGTGGCGACGGATCAGATCGTCGATCAGTGCGCTTTTTCCGATGGTGCCAACCAACACTACATCGCGATCATGCAGTCCAGTGGTCCGCTGGATCACGGTGGGCTGTATGTCCGTCACTCGCTTCAAATCTTCGCTCAGATCGCCGACCACACGAATTACCCCAGGCCAATCGCTCCCACTTACCAGCAGCGGCACCGCCGCGCGATGCGCCACCAACGCGAAGTCTCCGGCAACGGGCTTGCTCGTTACATACACCGGGCCTCCGAGCGCATTGGCGCGTGCCGTCGAAAGACAGCAGTTTGCGAGGCAGACCGCTACCGGAATCAGCTTTCGAATCCACGCCATAGTTCACCAGGTCCTCTCGTCCTTGTTGCCGCAAGGGCCACACTATCACGTTTCATGGCTGGCCGCGCCTAGGTGGCGATTTCCAGTTGATTACATAATAGGTAGCGGGGCCTGAACCAACGTTTCGCAGGCCATGAAGCTGATTCGATGCGTTGAAAATCACCGATCCGGGTCCCAGCCGCTTCCACTCTCCGTTCACTAGGAACTTGTTGAATAACTC
>PKWU01000054.1 GCA_003132145.1 Granulicella sp. | reverse complement strand
TGGAGTTGACCGCATGAGCATGTGTTTCGACATGTTGTCGGTCTGGCTTTTGTTTGGCTCCGTGCAGCGACGCATTGCCGCTGCAAAATCCGATCATCCAATTAATTTCATCGCTGTCCCTGCTCCGTTTGTCTATTGCGGCACGGTGTACCCTCACAGTTCGAAGTACTGAGTCTCGTTATATCCCTGAGATCTGATCGGCCGGTGGTTTTGGAACCGTGATCCATCTAATAACTCGTCAGTGTCGTTGACTTTATCGTTTACATTGATAGATAACCTTCTGACGCCCGTCGACAGGAGACGTTGGGGAGTATTGCATGATTTCTCGCAGATTTCTTATCAAGGGAGCAGGAACAATTCTTGGAGCTTGGCAGGCACGCAGGCTTCTTGCCCAGACCAACGTCGTCACGCCGGGCAAATTCGAACCCACATGGGATTCCCTGAAGCAGTGGAAGATGCCCGAGTGGTTCCGCGACGCAAAGTTCGGCATGTGGGCTCACTGGAGCGCACAGTGCGTACCCGAACAGGGCGACTGGTATGCGCGCCAGATGTATATCCAGGGCCATCCGCAGAACCTGTACCACGTGAAGACCTACGGGCATCCATCAAAGGTCGGCTTCAAAGAAATCGATCACATGTGGAAGGCAGAGCGCTGGGAACCAGAGAAGCTGATGGAGCTCTATGTCGCCACCGGGGTCAAGTACTTCGTCAGTCTTGCGGTGCATCACGATAATCTCGATTGCTGGAATTCCAGGTACCACAACTGGAACACGATGAAGGTCGGTCCTGGAAAGGACATCGTTGGCACGTGGGCAAAGCTGGCGCGGGGACATGGCCTGCGCTTCGGAGTCTCAAACCACTCAGCGCATGCCTGGCACTGGCTTCAAACCGCCTATGGATACGATCCAGAGGGTCCCATGGCGGGCGTCCGCTATGACGCCTACACTGAATCGAAGTCGGATGGCCAGGGCGAGTGGTGGAACGGGCTTGATCCTCAAGAGCTGTACACCGGCCGCAACATGGTAGTCCCGGACGGCATAACGTCAATGGATGCGATGAGCAGTTGGCATCAGAGGCACGACCGGCGTTGGACTGAAGCACCACCTGCGAATAACCCGGAGTTCACCCGCACCTGGTACCTGCGCTGCAAAGATCTACTCGATAGTTACAAGCCCGACTTCTTGTATTTCGACGACTACGAACTGCCCCTTGGCCAGGCAGGCCTCGACATTACAGCGGACTACTACAACAGCAACATGGCCTGGCACGGAGGAAACCTCGAGGCCGTGGTTGCTGCGAAGAACTTCACGCCGGAGCATCTCGGAGCCACCATGCTCGACATCGAGCGGGGACGCGCACAAGGCATTCTCGATACGCCCTGGCAGACCGACACCTGCATCGGCGACTGGCATTACAAGCGTTCCATCTTCGACAATCACCAGTACAAAACCGCGAATAGCGTGGCTCAGACCCTGGTGGATATCGTGAGTAAGAACGGCAACCTGCTCTTGAACATTCCTCTGCGCGGAGATGGCACGATCGACGAGGACGAACACAAGTTTCTCCTCGAATTCGGAGCGTGGATGCGAGTGCATGGTGAGGCTATCTATGGCACCAGGCCATTCAAGGTGTACGGCGAGGGCGCACCAGACGTCACGACATCCTCAGACTTCAACGAGAACCGTGCGCGCCCATATGATGCCACCGATATACGATTTACCCAGAAGGGAGACGCTGTCTACATCTTCATGTTGGGCTGGCCCGAAGATGGAAAGTTACGTGTCAAGAGTCTCGCCAAGGGCAGTAGCTACCTCCCCACGGAAGTGCGAAGCATCCATATGGTGGGCGGCGGCAGAGAAAAGCTGCGTTATGAGCGTACGCCCGATGCGCTTGTCGTCGCGCTCCCACAGCGTCCGCCAAACCATCTCGACGCCTTCGCATTTAGACTGTTGTGATAGTGGAGGACGCCCGACGCGGCGAATCTGCGGCTAAAGACAATCCCAATGCCAGTGACCCTGAAAGAGATTGCACGCGATCTCGGCGTACCGATTGTGACCGTCTCGAAGGTGCTTCGGAACCACGAGGACATCAGCCGAAAGACGCGGGACTTAGTTCTCAAGCGCACCCGTGAACTCAGTTACCGGCCGAATCTCACTGCACGCAGCCTTGTCACCGGTTGCAGTTCGCTCGTCGGGTTGCTTATTCCCGATCTGCTTCATCCCTTCTTTGCAGAGGTCGCACGCTCATTTGCCGCGAAGCTCCGTGAACAGGGGCTATATCTCTTGATTTGCTCATCCGAAGGCGATCCTGAACTGGAGAGCCAGCAGCTTGAGCATCTGCTCAGCCGTCGGCTGGACGCGATTGCTGTCGCGTCGGTGGGCGCAGATGAGGATGATCTTCAGACGGTAGCTAACTCGGGCACGCCGCTCGTGCTTCTGGATCGGCAGGTGCCGATTGCAAACGCTCACTTTGTTGGCGTGAATGATCTTCGGGTGGGGCAACTTGCGACCGAGCACCTGATCTCCATCGGGTGTAAACGCATCGCTCATCTTCGCGGCCCGGCAAACGCCGTGGGAGAAAAGCGCTTTGAGGGATACAAGCGCGCTCAAGAACGCAGGCATCCCGTTCCGCCCAGAGTTCGTTACCGCGGTTTCCGGCAGGGACACAGAGAGCAAGGCTTTCGGCGCTGAATGCACACGCGATCTACTGTCGGCCAGAAGCAAACCCGACGGCCTATTCTGCTACAGTGATCCGATGGCGATCGGAGCCATGAACTCTGCTTTCGAAGCAGGTGTGTCCATTCCCAAGCAACTTGCCATCATTGGCTGCGGAAACCTGCACTACGATGATTCCCTGCGAGTTCCACTTTTGAGCATCGATCAGAAGAGCGAACGAATTGGAGAGCGTGCAGCAGAGATCATCCTTGAGCGGGTGATCCGCGGTAAGTATGACGAGAAGGAGGCTCAGCACGTCGTTGAGATTGTTTGGAATGCCCCAGAGGAAAAAGAGCCTGTGATCAAAAAAGAAGACTCGCAGGGCTCCAGGCGGGATCGTCACTTGATCCTGACCCGGAGCTTCGGACCCGTGATCGGCTGCAACAGACGGGGAGACCAGCATCGAGAGCATCCTTTCACTAATCCGTTCAGTCGTTGATCTTCACCATGATCTTAGTGAAGAGCGACGGGTTCGCGGACCACCTGGAGATGACCGCAGGCGCTTCTTCCATGGGAACGATCGTGCTTACTGCCATGTCTACAGGGAATTTCCCTGCTTCGAGCATGGCGATGACTTCTCGGAAGTCATCGGGCAATGCGTTTCGTGAGCCAAGAATGTCGAGTTCCTTCTGCACGAAGAGCCTTGTCTCGTAGGCCACGGGCTGCTTCGCATAGCCGATGTACACCACGCGACCCGTAAAGGCTACCTCCTCCACGGCGGCCCGGAAGGTTTCGGGCAAACCAATGGCTTCGATGATCACATCTGGACCAGCACCGTTCGTGATCTCAATCAGTCGTGCGTGCAGATCGTCACGCTGTGAATGGATAACATCGGTGGCGCCGGCCGCCTGGGCCAAAGCCAGTTTGCTACCGTCCACATCGATCGCAATTGTCCTGGCGCCGCGGTGCGCCGCTCCGGCAATGGCTCCGAGTCCTACACCGCCGCAGCCGAATACGGCCACGATGTCGGCAGCGCTTACGCGTCCGCGCGCAACTGCATGCACACCAACCGTCAGCGGCTCTACGATACAAAGCTCGGTCAGCGAAAGCTCAGCCGAAGCATGGATCTTGCCCTCCGGAACGCGTAGCAACTCAGTCATGGCGCCGTCGCGCTGAACTCCGTACGTCTGATTGAACTGACAGGCGTTGACACGCCCACGGCGGCAGGAAGCACAGCAACCACAGTGTGTGTAGGGCGAAACCGTTACTTTTGTTCCGGCTGTAAGGCTCGCGGAACCCTGCAACACTGTCGCCCCGATCTCATGCCCAATGATGCGTGGGTATGTCACCAGGGGATTGGCACCTCGAAAGCTGTTCAGGTCCGATCCGCATAGACCGACCATCTCGATCCTAAGCAGAACTCCTTCATTCACGTCTGCTGGAGGCGGAACATCAATCACCTTTGCATCGCCTGGTGCAACTAAAGAGACAGCTCTCAAGCAAGTCCCCCTTCCTTGTTCAGATTGCGTTCCGGGGCCGAGGTCTGCAGATGGTAAATGCGCTGCGCCGTCTGCCCCAGAATGGATGCGCGCTCCCCAGAGGAAAGCTCAGCGACCCAGCCCTCCACAATGCCCCACCACTGCGCATACTGGCAACCAGCCAGCAATACTGGCCAATCGCTGCCGATCATGATGCGCTCCGCGCCAAATGCGTCCAGCACAACATCGACGTACGGCTTGAGTTGGTCTGAAGTCCACTGCCGCACGCCAGCTTCGGTCGTCATGCCCGAAAGCTTACATATCACGTTGGGCCGTTCGGCCAATGCTCGGAGATGCTTCCGCCACGGTTCTATCTCACCGGTAGCGATGCGTGGCTTGGCGATGTGGTCCAACACAAACATCTGCTGGGGATGACGATCCACGAATCGAACCGCCTCCGGTAACTGCCGCTCCACGATGAGTAGGTCGTAAGTGAGATCTGTGCCCCGCAGCCGCTCAATGCCAGCGTTAAAATCAGTCCGCTCAAGGAAGCCATCAGGCTCGGACTGAACAACATGTCTCAGCCCCTTGAGTAAGGGTTCCGCCGAAAAGTGTTCAAGGTGCTCATCAAGGGCATCCGAGAGGAGCGGCAGCCAGCCGACGACACCGTAGATGCCAGGAAACGTTCGCGCTACGTCGATCAACCACTCGGTTTCTTCGATACTCTGACGCGCTTGAATGGCAACCGACCCATTTACCCGCGCCGAACTCATTGCCGCCTGCAAATCCCTCGTGAGGAAGTCGCGGCGGATGTCGCGATGCTCCTCATCGATCCAGGAAAACTCCTCGGCATCGTAATGCCAGAGATGCTGATGTGCGTCGACTCGGACGCTCATGCACTTACTCCGTTTCTCATGGATGCATCTTGAACAGCCAGAGATTGGTCGGCGTTCTCAGGCCGGCCTTGCGGCCAGACCGTGTTGAACACTGGATCTACGCGCGCGCGAACTGCATTAAGCAACTCCACATCAGGTTGCCACTCCAAAGCCGCACAGGCAGCGCTAACCTGCTCGGCAGTCGATATTCCGACGAATGTGGTTGCGACGACAGGATGCTGCAGGCACAGGTAAATCGCTAGCGTGGCTGGATCAACACTCTGGTTCCGACAGAGCTGATTCACATCTTTCGCAGCTGCCCGAACCGCAGGCGGCGCCGGATGCCAGAGTGGCACCGGTCCGCCTCCGAGCAGCCCCATGTGTAACGGCGAAGCGTTAATCAAACCGGTCGCGGTCTTTTTCGCGAACCCTGAAAGAACACGATCCATGTCGCCAACAAAAAGATTCGCGTGGCAATAACTCAGGATGGTGTCGACCGGGAACTCAGTGGCGATGCGAGACAGCAAGTCCGGCCAGTAACTTGTAATCCCAATGAACCGAGTCTTGCCTTGATGTTTCAGTTCAGCAGCGGCCGGCAGCGTCTCTTGAAGGATTTGATCGATACTGCCGAACTCGATGTCGTACACCTGGAAAAGGTCGACATGGTCTGTCTGCAGCCTTCGTAATGACGCATCAAGGCTACGCGTCACAGTACGTGCAGAGAAGTCGAAATTCTCAGCATCGTATCGGCCAGCCTTGGTCGTCAGGAGTACGCTGTCACGCCAGGGCCCGAGCGCCGCTCCCAGGCGCTCTTCTGCGAGCCCGAGGCCGTAGTACGGAGAGACGTCGAAGATGTTGATGCCCGCATCCACAGCCTCGCGCACAATTCTCTCGTCATGTTTCGGCGGCACATCTCCGAAGACATTGCCGAAGGGAGACGCGCCAAACCCAATCACAGAGACTGAGACTCCCGTCGAACCCAACGCACGATACCGCATCCTACCTCTAATCCCGCACAAATTCGTTCATTGCTTTAGCGATAACTTTAACACCTGAATTATGCACAAAGCCGTTTGGGAAGCCCTGAGAATCCTGATTTAGAACAGTAGGGACGCGAAGTTCACAGCTTCGCGAACCGATTCTCAGGAGTCACCCAAATGGTGAGCAATGCACATCAGACTACGCTTGACAGCCCCGTGAATCAAGGGGTTCACGCAGACACTTCGGAGCCTAATAAAATCGGGGCTTCCACGCCCTATGACTTTGCAGCGCGGAATCTGGCGGCCTACGGAGGGCTGCTTCCGGTGACTACGATGCTGGAGAAACTCGCGTTCCAGCAGTTGGTCGAAGAGACCCTCACGGTAAAGCGGCAGACACGTTCAATGCCGATGTACGGGTTCATTCTGGGGATGGTGCTGGCCTGTTATGTGGGGTTCTCGCGCCTGAACCATCTGCGATTTCTGAAGCGCGAACCCATGCTAACCGGCATTCTGCGCGTGGCGCAACTGCCTCCGCAGTGCATCTTCTGGCGTTT
This sequence comes from Granulicella sp., assembly GCA_003132145.1. GTDB lineage: Bacteria > Acidobacteriota > Terriglobia > Terriglobales > Acidobacteriaceae > Edaphobacter. Next base: position 50,441 of record PKWU01000054.1, on the reverse strand, counting down.
TCCGGCATCGCTGCGTCTGGGCATTGCGCGGCAACTGCTGGCCTACAACCTGAACTGCTGGCTCGAACTGTTCAGCCGCGAAGAGAACGTCACCGTGAAAACCATGAAACACACCACGCTGGCCACAGCTCGTCTGCGCTTCCTGTTCCTGGCTGCCCGAATCTGGCGACATGCAAGCAGAGTGGGCATCCGCTACAGCGACCATTACCAGGAGAAAGGAGCGTTTCAGCGGCTCATGAAACGGCTGCGCAAAGTCGCTCGCGGGCCGGATGGATTTGCTCCCGTACTTCCTGTGCCGCTATGTACCCGATTCGACATCGAGAATGGCGCATAGCTTTTTATGCACACGCAGCTCAACCGCTTCAAACACTTACCGCACCGGTCTTGGGAAATAGAGTACAGGAGAGAAAACAGAGACAGAAGCGACCAGCACAACACTGCCGCTTAACAAGCCAGTCGCGCTTGCGTACTCAGGCTATGCATAATTCAGGTGTCAGCAGGCTGCAGACCATCGGAATCGAACCAGGGTCGCGACCTACGACTGTCTATTCCAAACAAGCCTATTTCGAGGCTCCCAACTGGACACGCGACGGAAAGAGTCTCCTCTTCGACGAAGGTGGCCGGATCATGCGTATTTCCGTAAACGGCGGATCGCCCGCACCTGTCGACATTGGATCCGCCAACAAATGCAGCGGGAGCCACGGCCTGTCGCCCGACGGCACACTGCTGGCCATCAGTTGCAGCACACCCAGCTTGCCCGGCTCCCGCATCTACATCCTGCCTTCCAGCGGAGGCACGCCGCGCGTCGTCACCGCCAATCCCGGCGCTTATTGGCACGGCTGGTCTCCGGATGGCAAGACGCTGATCTTCACCCGGTCGGGTCAGGGCTCCTTCAATATCTTCTCCATCGGAGTCGATGGGGGGAGCGAAACCGCACTCACGACCGGAACCGGGACCAACGACGATCCCGACACCTCCCCTGACGGCAAATACATGTACTTCAACTCTGACCGTTCCGGCTCCATGGAGATCTGGCGCATGCGCCCCGACGGCAGTTCCCCGGTGCAGATCACCTTCGACGACTTCGTCAACTGGACTGCGCACATCTCCCCGGACGGCCGCTGGATGGTGTTCCTCAGCTATCAGAAGGGCACAACCGGCCATCCCGCGAACCAGAAAGTATCCTTGCGCCTCATGTCCCTCAACGACCACCAGATCAGAGTGCTGACTGCCCTGATCGGCGGCTCCGGGACCATCAACGTTCCCTCATGGTCTCCCGATAGCAGCCACATCGCCTTCGTTTCTTACGAACTGAAAGCCCCCGAGTAGGCACCGGTCTTACTCGAGGGCTGCATTGCATCTGATCCGGCGCGAATCGTCTTCTTTTATTCCAAATCAGAATCGAAATGATCGGCCGACACTACTCTCCCCTAGAACCGCCTCCCGCAGCCGGCGGCTGACGTCCCATGAACTTGTCGGCCCATTGGATGAAGTACTTCACGTTGGGAGCGTCGGTGTGACCGCCGTCATGCTGGCGCCAAGCGAGTTCGCCATCCAGCAGGCCCACGTTCACTCCAGGCATCTTCTCCGTGTGATAGTCGTTTGAGACACCAAGCGTCTTCGCTCCCAGCAACTGGTAGACGGGCTGCGCTGCCACAGTCGCCATATAGCTGCCTTGATGGTCAAGCCACTTCGCGTCGCCCATCTCCGGCACACCGTAACTGACGAAGGTAAGACGCGGAGCGCACAGCGCGATAAGTTCATGCGAGTCGACCGGAATATCCCCGGCGTTCTTGCTCCCGAAGGTTGCGTCCGAGGCACCATACTTCATGAAGTTACCCGCCATCCAGTAGTATTCACCGCCGGTCAAGCTCTCGACTGCCTCGCCCCAGTTGCGCCGGTTCAACTTTGCTCCGCCTTCCCCGGACGATCCAATCAGGCCCATATAGAAGCGCTGATCGAAGGCTTCCGTCACCAGAGCAGCTTTGCCATAGCGCGATACGCCCTCTATGCCGACATGCTTAGCATCGACAGCAGGGTCCGTCTCCAGATAATCCAGCCCGCGGGCCGCGCCCCACGCCCAGGCACGCAGCGCTCCCCAGTCATCCGGGTGACGCGGCTGTCCTTTATTTACTAGGCCAATGACACCTCGAGTGATTCCCGCACCATTGTCCGCCTGAATGCTGGTGGGATTAATCATCACGTAGCCCCAGCCGTCGGCCAGTAATTGTTGCGTGGTCGGAGGATCCCCGGCAGGGCGTGCGCCAGGCGCGGTTGCAGCTCCCGGCCTCGCCGGAGCAGCACCAAATCCGCCAAACGGTGAGGCTGTCGCGGCAGGCGCGATCGGTTGATAGGCAGGATACTGATCGAGGATCGCCTGTAGCGAAGGGTCACTCTTGGCCAAAAGCTCGCGCAACGCTTCGTTGATCTTCGCCAGAGCATCCTGGTTCGGCTGCGCCGGAGCCGGCAGAGTCGCACCACCGAACATCATCAGCACCGGAACAGGCCCTTTCGCCATAGCCGGCGTTACCACCACCATGTCGATGTTGACATCGATGAGCGGATAAGCGGTGTTGTCAACATGCCCAACCAATTGCTTGGCGATCACAGGGATTCGCCCCACAACCTCGTGATCCAGAACCTTGACGGTCCAAGTCACCTTCGGGACATTCTTCGGAACAAATCCGTACACGTACTCCTGCATATCGTGCTCGATCTCGGGGCGGCGCTGCTTCCACCACTCTTCGGCCGTGGTCACCTTCTTGCCGTTCTTCAATGTCAGCACATCCGGCAGATCCGGATATGGATTCGCCTTCGTCTCATCGTAGTTAGCATGGTTCGGGTCACTCTCGTTGCCACTCGGTCCTGGACGAAGCGCCTTGATGCCGAGCTGATCCATCATGTTCTGATGATCCTGATCGGCTGTCCAATTGACCGCCGGTGGCGGCAGCTGCTTCTGCGACTCCGGCGCAAATTGCGCCCAGAGAGAACCACTGCTGAACGCCAAGCTCAGCGCAGGTATCGCCAACCATGTGTTCCGAAATGTGGTGTGCATCGAAAATCCTCCTATTGCTTCTCGCTCCAGATGTGTTCGAAGTTGATAAATCTAGTCCGTGTGCGGTCCCTTGGAAAACAATTTCAAGTCGATGGCGGCCGCCATCCGCTTGTACCCTTCGCTATTCAGGTGCAGGTGATCTCCGCTATCCACGTCGGTCGCCAGTTGACTCGGTTCGTTCGGGTCGCGTGATGCCTTGTCGAAGTCGACCACAGCGTCGAACTCTTCACTCGTCCGAATCCATGCATTTACTTTCTGACGGGCGGCCTCCGTCGCGTCGCTGGAGTACTGCGACTTGCCAAACGGGGTAATGGTGGCACCGTAGATGCGCAGGCCGTGGGTGTGGGCGCGCAGAATGAACTGGTGGTAGGCATCGATGACGTCGTCGGCAACCGTAGACGTTTGCCCTCTGGCCGCCGCCGCCTTGGCGCCTCCAATATCGTTGACGGCCTCAAAAACCAGCACCCAGCGGACACCCGACTGCGCAATCACATCCCGGTCGAATCGTGCCAGCGCGCTCGGCCCCAATCCATCGTGCAGAATACGGTTGCCGCCAATTCCCTCGTTGAGCACTCCTACGCCGGCATATTTCTTATCCGCCGCCAGCGCGCGGGCCAAGTCATCCGGCCAGCGGGTGTTCTCGTTGGTAATGGAACCGCGCCCGTCCGTGATTGAGTCACCCAGCGTCACCACGGCGGCCGCCTCGCCCTTTGACTGTACATCCACCCCATTCAGCACGTACCAATGATCTGTCGTCACCGGGTTCGTGAGCGTAGCGGCGGGGACTTCATCTCCGACGGAAAGATAGGATGTTTCCCGCGAACCAGGATGCCCAGTGATTCCGTCCGGCACTTTGCTCGCCTTGAACGTGACGACCAGATCCGAGAGCGCAGCGACAGGGAACAGGATCGGATCGGTGAACGTCAGAGTGCCGGGCGGAATCGTAACGGAAACCTTACCGCTGAACATAACACCACGATCCGTGTCTGGCCGAATCGAACCAGGTCCAGCCGGAAGCGCAACGTGTACCGAATCCAGCGTCAGCGGTGTGGCTCCGAATTCATTCGAGAACCGCAGCCGAATCTCACGGCCACTCAATGTCAAATGCACCACCTGGCGCAGCGTGTTGCCGGCCAGGCCCGGCTCCGGCGGCCGATTCTGCGGCTCCACCAATTGCGGAGAGCAGGCCCACGAACCGACCCAAACCGAGCTTTCCTTTGCAAATGAGGACGGCAGAATTGCCAGCATGCCTGCTGCAACCATGGATCCAAGAAAGAAACGCATCACTCAACCCCTCGACCGAATTCCAACTGCGGGGACCATGAACACGGAGCGGACCCGCAGGTGTGAGAGCGGAAGTCCGGGCGGGTGCTGTAATCGGTGCGGTACTGTCGATCAGCCGTCAATTGCCCGCCACCGAGTCAGGCCGCGCCGGCCGCGGTTGTGGTGCGCTAAGGTAGCGGCTGGCAAACTCAATGAACGTCGGCCAGTTTGGAACCGGAGTATGTCCGCCGCTATGCTGGCGAAAGGCCAGTTCGCCCCCGATGATAGGAGTCTCCATCGGCGGGAATTCCTTGGCGCTCAGCCCCTTGCGGCCGAGCAGAGTCCATACCGGGCTGGCCAATTCCGCTGCCATGAACATTCCGTGCGCGTCCACCCATCCATCGCCCTGCGTCGCGCCGCCGCTGATGAACGTCGGCCGCGGTGCGCACAGTGCGATCAGCTCGTTGGCATCGACCGGCAGATCCCCCGGCGTCAGCGGGCCGGCATACTTCAGGAAGTTGCCCGCCATCCAGTGATATTCCTGGTCGCCCGCGACGTTCTCCACCACTTCGCCCCAGTTGCGGCGCAGCAGCTTCGCACCGCCCTCGCCCGACGAGCTGACGTAGGCAATGGCAAAGCGCTGATCGTAAGCCATTGTGACAATGGTCGCCTTGCCGTAGCGCGAGTGGCCTTCGATGCCGACCATCTTGGCGTTCACATCGCGGTCGGCCTCAAGATAATCCAGTGCGCGGCTGGCGCCCCACGCCCAGGCGCGCAGCGCGCCCCAGTCGTCGAGCTTGCGTGGCTGCCCCTTGTTCATCAGGCCGATAATTCCTTCGGTCAGCCCAGCGCCGCTGTCAGCTTGAATGCTGGTCGGCGAAAGCTCGGCGTATCCCCAGCCCTTGGCCAACACCTGCTGTTGCCAGCTCGGACCCGTGGGAGCCGGTGGCATAGCGGGACGCGGAAGAGGCGGAGCGACGCCAGCGGCTGCCGCACCCGGAGCCCCCGGAGCGCCGGGCGAGCCCGCAGCCCCGGCAGGTCGCGGACGCGGCACAAACGGACGCGTGCTGCCGAACTCGATGATCACCGGCACCGGTCCGGGCGCGTTCGCCGGAGTGCTCAGGTTCATCTCGATATCGACCGAAATCAGCGGATACGACGAGTTGTCGACATGCCCGAGCAGCTTCTTGGTGATGATTGGAACGTCGCCATTCTTCTCGGCGGTGGTGCTCACCACCTCCCAGTGCACCGACGGCATCACCTTGGGTACGCGGCCATAGATCTCGCGGTCGAACAGTTCCACAATCTGCGGACGCCGCACATCCCACCACATTTTAGGGGTCGTGACCGGCTTGCCGTTGTTGAGGATCAGAGCATTTGGATAGTTTGTCCAGATGTTGACTTTGCTCTCGTCATAGTTGGCGTAGTTCGGGTCTTTGGGATTGGTGCCGTTGCGTCCACTGCGGATCGAGGTCATCTTCAGAAGATCCATCGTGCGCTGATGGTCTTGTGCCGAAGTGAGGTGAACTACAGGTGGAAAATCCGAAGGGCTGGCAGTGGCAGTATTGGCTGTCTGGGCATGCACCACGACGAGGTGTACCGCCGCCGACAGCGCGACTAAGCTGCACGACGTGATGACAAATTTGCGAATCGACACTGCATTCTCCTTGTGGTGCCTGGATCGAGAGGTAGATCCAAATCGGTTGCGTGATATCTCCGCGAGCTACTTCGGTCCCCAAATGCGGAAGTTGCCGCTGGCGTGCAGCATGTTCATGATGTAGAGCATGCCGTCGAAGTAGCGCTGCTCCCCGTTGGGAATCGGCGTCCTCCACAGCTCCTCCACGAAGGCCTTCTCGTTCGGTCCCGGCGTCGCGGCCAGCCCGCCCGCAGTAGTCGCGGCCAGCATTCCAGTCGAATGGCGCGAGGAGAGCGGCTTGCCATCCAGCGTATAGCGATCAGCGAAGGTGCTGATGCCCTGGCCGATGAGGAACTTCTGGATGCGGTCGCTCAGCACCCGCTCCTGCGGCGCCTTATGCCACCAGCTGTAGTCCACCGACCAGTTGCTCACCGTCCGCCACGAATCGTAGCCGAACGAAGTCGGCTGGCCGTCGCGCCCCAGGATCTCGGTCTCGTCGAAGTTGTTGCGGTCCGGCGACAGCCCGGTATTCGCTCCTACCACCTTGGGGAACATGTCGCGGCTCACATCCGCCGTCTTGGCCCAGTACTCGCGGTCTTCCGCCGGACCCCAGCGCGCGAACAGTTCGTAAAAGCCGGGCAGATGATACGACGCGTCCGTAGCGCTCGGGCCAACCCCCGCTGTAAAGCGCGGCATGTAGTAGTCGGGCTCCATCATTGGGCCGCCCGTCGTGGGCCGCGGCGTGAATCGCGCCCCACCTGCTCCGCCGAAGCCTCCGCCGCCAAACCCTGCGCCGCCGAGACCCCGCCCCGCCGCGCCCGCAGGCGTCTTGCCTTCGCCCTTCAGCTCAATCGCCAGATCGGCCTGCGCCTGCTGCCGCTCCGTATTGTTCGGGCTGGTGAAACCGCGCGCGCCCTGTGCAATCGGGGGATCGTTGGGATGGACCTTGAATGGGCCAGTCAACGGCGGCGAGGTGTGGTGAACCATCTCATGCAGAATGCGGTCGGCCTGCTCCTGATAGTTGTAGACCCCCTGCCCATTGCCCCAGCGGTGCGCCGCGAACAGCAGCGCCATCGCGTAATACTCCTCGCCGTCCGGCGCGGGGCCGGCGGAGCGCGGCGTCCCGTCTGGATCGATCGACCACGCAAAGAACCCGTAGTCGGGATTGTTGGGGTCGGTGATCTTCATGTACGTGTTCGACCAGTTCCACAGTGCGTCGAACTCATGCTTCTTGTCCATCTGCACCGCGATCATCATCCCGTAGCTCATGCCTTCGCTGCGTGCGTCATTGTTCGCCCAGTCGGTGACGAAAGCCAGCGGGCCATTCTCGTTCGATCCCGCCTCGAAGTACACGCGCTCGGCCTGCGCATCGCCGTGGAACAGTTGCTGAAACGCCTTGTCGATCTTCGCGCGGGTCTCGGCAGAGGCATGTCCCTGCTCGGCGAACAAGTCCCGGTACGTGTGCTTCGCATACGCGCCCGCGCCATCTCCCGGCATGTGCGGAATGTCGCCGAGCGAAGCGTTCACATGCGGCGGCGGAGGCACGAAACCTCCCATTCCCTGGCCAGCGCCGGCCTGGTTGGGAGCTGCCGGAACTGAACCGGCTTGGCCTGGGCCCGCCGGAGCCGAACCGGATAAAGCAGGCGCTTGCCCGAACGCAGCGAAGGCGGTGGAGAACACGACCAAGGCGGAAACATAGCAAAGACGAGAAGGAACGGACAAGAACAGCCTCCGCAGGAAGGGCGTAGTGAGCAACCTGGGCACCGCTTCCTGAACACAACTCATTCCACTACACTCGAGGCCATTTAGTCGAGTCCAATATTATTCAACCAGAGCCAGGCGGCCATTCCCAAATGTCGTTGTGAAGTCAAACCCTCTGTTTTGACGGATTATATGGCGAGAGCATGCCCTATAGGCCGCTGTTTGCGTAATGCGCGGGACGCAGCATGTACCCCGGCACTCATGGCGAGATCGATCGAGAGTGTGCCGCCCATTTATTTCAATAGAAAAAATAATGCCGAGCGGTTTCCCACTGGACCCTTCTGCTAGTTGCGTCGTCTCGATGTCTAGTGAACTTTGCCGACTGCATTCTCCAGAACGATATCCGAAAGCACCGCATTATCAGACTTATCAGGCACGTGCGAGCAGAATCCGATGCCCACGTAGAACAGTCCATTCAGGTGCAGAGTGATCGGTGGGCCGAACTGGTGCATCGGCTCGCCCGCCATACTGACAAAGAACGCTCGTGCCGGCATATGATTTTGACCTCAGATTCGATCGGTGTAAATGCTGCGCATCAACAGATTCTCAATCTCTTCCTGGCGGCCGGAGCGCGGCTGCGGGTTGAGGTTGTCGGCGAGCGCCTTCTCCTCAATCGCATCGAGCGACCTCTTGCCGCTGAGCATGGCCTGCGCTTCGGGAGCCTGCCATCCAGCGTACCTCTTAGCGAGAAGAGCATCGTATTTGCCGTCTTCAATGATCTTCGCCGCAGTGCAGAAGGCGCGAGCGCAAAGATCGGCCCCGCCGACGTGAGCGCAGACAAGATCTTCCGGCGTGAAGCTCTGCCGCCGCACCTTTGCATCGAAGTTGCAGCCGCCCTGAGTCAGTCCGCCAGCCTTGATCACGTGGTACATAGACATCGTCATGCTCCACAGATCGTTGGGGAACTGGTCTGTGTCCCAGCCCAGCAACGGATCGCCGCGATTGATATCGAGCGAGCCGAAAATGCCGAACGAGCTGGCGGTAGCTATCTCGTGCTCGAAAGTATGACCAGCTAGCGTGGCGTGATTGGCTTCCAGATTCACGCGCACTTCATTCTCGAGTCCAAAACGTTTGAGGAAGCCATACACCGTAGCGCAGTCGAAGTCGTACTGGTGCGAAGTAGGCTCCTTGGGCTTCGGCTCAATCAGAATCTGGCCTTGGAAGCCGATCTTGTGTTTGTACTCGACGACCAGCGTGAGGAAGCGCCCCATCTGCTCGAACTCCTGCTTCATGTTGGTGTTCAGCAGGGTCTCGTAGCCTTCGCGTCCGCCCCAGAGGACGTAGTTGGAGCCGCCGAGTTGCTTCGTCGCATCCATACAGTTCTTCACCGTGGCGGCACACCAGGCGAAGACATCGGGATCGGGATTGGTCGAGGCGCCAGCCATGAATCGCGGATGGGAGAACATATTCGCGGTGCCCCACAGCAGACGCGTCGGGTAACTCTGCATCTTTTCGCCGAGGTAATCCACGATGGCGTGGAAGTTCCGAAGGGTGTCGGCGAGCGTGTCGCCCGGCGGGGCAATGTCGGCGTCATGGAAGCAGAAGAAGGGGAGATCGAGCGTGCGGAAAAGCTCGAATGCAGCGTCAGCCTTTACCTTCGCCTGGGCGATGGGGTCGCCGGGGTCCATCCACGGCCGGTGAATGGTAGGGCCGCCGAAGGGATCGGTTCCAGTAAGCGCGAGCGAGTGCCAGTAGGCGACGGCGAAACGGAGATGGTCGCGAAGCGGCTTGCCGAGTACGACTTTGTCGGGGTCGTACCAGCGGTAGGCGAGCGGATTCTCGGTTGTGGGACCCTCGTATTTCACCGTTGAAAAGCCGCTGAAGATGGTGTCGCTCATGAATACCTCGAAGTAAAGAGATAAGGCTCTATAGGGATGCAAAACAACAGAGACGTTCTGGTGCAGGAGTTGGAGTCCAAATATGGCCGTGTGTCCTGCTGGACCGCTGCGCAACCGCAACAAAGCGGAAAACACAGCACAACAGATATGAGACCACATACCCGGCCAGGCCCTTCCTTCGCATCTGATATCCTCTCTGTTTAGTTAGATACATATAAGAAATCAAAATCGATAATTATGTCAAATCCTGGCCGGCCCGAGTTGGGCTTGTCTCCAGCGATTCAAAGGCATAGTATCATCTCGAAGATTTTAGGAAGATGGAGCGCGGAACTATTAATTTGGAGGTGCGTAAGAAATTTGCCCGATTGCCAATTTACCCGGAGATTCTACAGGGGTGTCCCAATTGGGCGGCTTCGTATATGCGGCGAAGCGCCTCAGTGGTTCTCTCAGTCGTGTCGGATGGGCAGTGGTACTCGGAACTAGAAACTCAGAATTCGGCGGAGACGCGATGAACTTACATATCGACACATTCGATTACAACCAGTCAATTCAATTGGCTTGTTCATTGAGACTTCGTATCGGTATATTCTGTAGCGCGATCGAAACGGCAATCAACCACCACCAACCTTCCTTTCAGTGAAAGGGAGATATCTAAATGCACTCGAGCGCCGAAACCGTCGAGGCGTTTTCTTGGGTAGGTAGCCCGCCCTTCATTTCGTAGCTCCGGGGGTACCATGCCTGACGACATCAGCGTGGGGCCGAAGCCGCAACTCGAGGTGCAGGAGCTGACGTTTGGACCAGTTCAGAGCAACACCGCCGTCCCCTTATTCAGTGTCAATTATCTATTCGTATCCGGTGCAGTAGCAGGCCATGTCAAAGCCATGCATTCTGCACTCGAAAAAGACTTACCCGGTAATGGATTCTGCTTGACCGAAGCCAACTTGGAGAGGAATTATGGACAAGAGTGCAACACGAGTTGTGACCAGCATTGCCATCTTGACGGGAGTATTCGTCTTCGGCTCCGCTCTGTTATCGGCTAATGCCCAGGAAACGGCGAAACCGCCATATTTGAATCCGAGCTTGACGCCCGAGGAGCGCGCAACCGACCTGGTGCAGCGCATGACGCTTGAGGAGAAGGCGTCGCAACTGGTCAACCTGGCCCGTCCCATTCCTCGGCTGAACGTGCCGATCTATAACTTCTGGAGCGAAGCGCTCCACGGTGTCATCAGCGGCGGCACGACGGAGTTTCCTGAGCCGATCGGCCTCGCCGCGACCTTTGATGCTCCCGGAGTGAAGACCATGGGCACCTACATTGGCGTCGAAGGGAGAGTCCGGCATATCGTGGCGCCGCAGCACCCTGGAAGCAACGACGGCCTTGATTTCTGGGCCCCGAACTTGAATATCTTCCGCGACCCGCGCTGGGGCCGTGGCCAGGAGACCTACGGTGAGGATCCCTACCTCACCGGCCGCATGGGCGTGGCCTTTGTGACTGGAATGCAGGGGGACGATCCCAAGTACTACCGCGTGATCGCCACTCCGAAGCACTACGCCGTGCATAGCGGTCCTGAACCAACACGGCACTTTACAGACGTGGACGTAACCAAACACGACGAGCTCGACACCTATGAGCCTGCTTTCCGCGCCGCCATCACCGAGGGCAAAGCCGGGTCCATCATGTGCTCGTACAATTCCATTAATGGAGAGCCGGGATGCGCCAGTCAGTTCTTGCTGCAGGACCAATTGCGCGGAAAATGGGGCTTCCAGGGATATGTCGTTTCGGACTGTGACGCAGTCAAGGACATCTTCACCGAACATCACTTCCGGCCGACCATGGCAGAATCCGCGGCTGTATCGGTAATCCGCGGCATGGACAGCGACTGCGCCGACTGGACAGGGATGACCGCCAGTAATAACGGAGACTATCAGCCCTACATCGATGCCGTACAGCAGGGATTTCTCCCCGAGAGTGCACTCGACACGGCCGTGGAGCGGTTGTTTACGGCTCGCATCAAGCTGGGCTTATTCGATCCTCCGGAGATGGTGCCCTACAACAAGATCGACGTGAAGGAGATGGACAGCGCCGAGCACCGTGCCTACGCCCGCAAGCTGGCGAACGAGGCGATGGTGCTGCTCAAGAACGACGGAATGCTACCCCTCAAGCCGGGGATCAAGAAGATCGCTGTAGTCGGTCCGCTGGCGGACCAGACCCGGCCGCTGATCGGCAACTACGCCGGACAGCCGACCCATATCGTCTCGGTGATGGACGGCCTTCACGCGGAGTTCCCCGATGCGACAATTACCTATGTGCCGGGAACGCAATTCCTGCGCAACGATGGCGATCCGGTGCCCAACAGCGTCCTGACCAACGCGGATGGAAAGCCCGGCCTGAAGGCGGAATACAGCGAATACCGTGGCTTTCGTCCCGGCGGCGGTGGTCCTGGCGGCCCAGGCGGTCCAGGTGCCGCAGCCGCAACTCCTCCAACCCCCTACTTCACGCGGAACGAGCCCAACATCAACCTGACCGAGGCCAATCTGCCCTCTCAGGCTGCCGGGAAGACATCAGTCGGTGTGCAGTGGACGGGCTTCCTCACGGCCCCGGACTCCGGCGATTATCTTGTCGGCCTGAAAACCCGTGGCTTCGGCCGGCTGACGATCGATGGGAAGGCAGTGGGCAGCGGTCGTGGAGGCGGAGGTGGTGGAAACGGGATCAACTCAAGCGTGGGCCGCGTTCATCTGGAGAAGGGACAGAAGCTCGCCCTCAATGTCAACTACGGCAGCACGGATGGGCATCCGCTTGTGCAGCTGATCTGGGCAAAGGCGACGAATCTGCCTTTCCCGGAGGCAATTGCGGCCGCAAAGAATGCCGACGCCGTCATCGCCGTTGTGGGTATTACCAGCTCGCTTGAGGGCGAAGAGATGCCCGTGAGCGAACCCGGATTTCTCGGCGGAGATCGCACCAGCATTGACCTTCCCGAACCGGAGGAGGCACTGGTTGAAGCAGTTGTAGCCACGGGCAAACCCGTAGCGGTCGTTCTTATGAACGGTAGCGCCCTGGCCGTCAATTGGATCAACGATCATGCCAATGCCGTTCTCGAATCGTGGTATCCCGGCGAGGAAGGCGGAGCAGCGATCGCCGAGACACTCAGCGGCAAGAACAATCCTGCGGGCCGGCTGCCGCTGACCTTCTACAAGGACCTCACTCAGTTGCCGAACTTTGAAGACTACACCATGTCCAACCGGACCTACCGGTACTTCAAAGGCAAGCCGCTCTATCCGTTTGGCTACGGTCTTAGCTACACGACGTTCAAGTATAGCGATCTCAGCATTCCGCAGCAGACCGTAGCGGCCGGAAGCCCCGTAGAAGCCGATGTCAAAGTGACCAACACCGGCAGCAGAGCGGGAGATGAGGTCGTGCAACTATACCTCAACTTCCCCGATGTAAAAGGTGCCCCCGTCGTAGCTCTCCGCGGATTTCAACGGATTCATCTCGATGTCGGCGAGAGTCGTACCGTCCACTTCGAGTTGAAGGACCGCGATCTTGGCATGGTCACCGAAGTCGGAAATCCGATCATCGCCCCCGGGGAATACACACTCAATATCGGCGGAGGACAGCCGAGTACCGGTGCGCCCTATGTGAGCGGACACTTCCGAGTGGATGCCCAACTGGCACTCCCGGAATAGTAGTGAGTCCACGTCCACTCTCTCGCCTGGTGGCCGGGGACGCAACAATCTACTCCCAGACTGCCCCGGTCAGCATCTCGCAATTCCAAATGTTATTCTATTCAAGATGAGGAACTCCAAATGAAAACAGCAGTGTTGACTCTCGCTCTTCTGCCTGTGTTGTCGATCTCCCCAGGAATTGCTCAGCCGCCCGCGCCGCAGCCGGTAGTCGCAATCTCCCAAAACCCGCCTGTCGAAGATTTCAAGCCAGCCACGACCAACCAGCAGGGCAAACAATACCCGGCGGTCAACTCCGAAAGGCGCGTCCGCGACCGCGTGGTTGCGCCCCAGGCCCAGAGCGTATCGCTTGACCTGGGAGGCATCAAGTACCCCCTGACCAAGGGTGAGGACGGTTCCTGGGTCGGTGTCTCGAATCCTCAGGATGAGGGTTTCCACTATTACCAGATCATCGTTGACGGAGCCCAGGTACCGGATCCTGGCAGCAAGTTCTTTTACGGCGCGAGCCGCTGGGGCAGCACCGTGGAGATTCCCGCACAGGACGAGGACTTCTATGCGCTCAAAAACGTACCCCACGGCCAGTTACGCGAGGTACTCCTTCCTTCCAAGACAACGAATGCTACCGTCCGTTGTTTCGTCTACACTCCTCCGGATTATGACAAGAATCCGTCCAAGCGCTATCCAGTGCTCTATCTCCAGCACGGCGCGGGCGAGGACGAGACCGGTTGGGGTAGCCAGGGACACGCTGGTCTGATCATGGACAATCTGATCGCCGCCGGCAAAGCCAAGCCCTTCATTATCGTGATGGCCAATGGTGGTGGCATCGGCGGCCCTGCCCGCGGGCCGGCTGCTCCCACCGCAGCAGCCGGAGCGGGCGCTTCCGCGGCAGGTGGTCCTGGGGGCCCCGGAACTCCTGGCGCACGTGGTCCTGGTGGGCCAGGTGGTCCTGGTGGGCCGGGTGGTCCTGGCCCGCGAGCCTTTAACTTCAGCGCATTCGAGCATCTTCTGCTCGATGACCTGGTTCCGTACATTGATGCTAACTTCCGCACCATCGCCGATCAGCCTCATAGGGCCATGGCCGGCCTCTCCATGGGAGGCATGCAGACGCGGGTTATCACAATGGCCCACATCGACACGTTCTCCTATATCGGCATCTTCAGCGGTGGTAGTATCGCCCCCGCCGACATCTCCGATGTGGCCGCCTTCAAAAAGAAGGTAAAGGTTGTGTTCGTCAGCTACGGAGGCCGCGAGAACGGCGCCGCAGGCAAGACAAACGTTGAGGCGCTGAAGCAAGCCGGCATCAATAGCGTCTTCTATGAATCGCCACAGACCGCTCACGAGTGGGAGTCTTGGCGGCGCAGCCTCTATCAATTCGCTCCCTTACTGTTCCAGCGCTAACGGCGCGCATTCGTAGGGCGACGCCGTACATCAGGTCGGCGGAGGTCATCCCGATACCGCCGCGCCGCCATGTGAGGGAGCACTTCCAAGCAGAGCCAACTGGCGCTACAGCAGCAGGTCCGGTTCCTCATTCCCCACGTACCAACTCCAACCGCGGCAGGTCGTGACAAACGGCCTGCCGCCGTTTCTGCTGCTCGTAACTTTGTGCGGGATCACCGCCCAGGGCGATGCCTACTTGGCCAGCGCATTGGCGGCATTGGCTGCCAAAATCCACTTACTGGCTACGCCAATAGTGTACTCATTCTCAAACCAGAGGAAGCCGAAGTCGTCAATCGCCTCCGGGAAGTCCGGCTTAATGATGATGTAGCCCGGAATCAGGCCACCCGGGATGAAGGTATTATCGGCGCGGTTGTTCCCGTACGCCTTCAGCTTGGAGACGGTACCGATCGAGGAGATGTACGACGTGCTCGACACCGGATGAGTGCCCAGCAGATAGTTGACGGCGCGCAGGGTATACTCCGTCCCGACCAGTTCGGGGAATGCCTTGTGCAGGAAGTACATGCGTGTGCCCATGTCGGCGACCGAAGGAGCCGCGCCCCATGTGCCCAGGCTGGGCGGAACGCCGAAGGGCGTCTGCGCCAGGTCAGTGTCCAGCTGCGGCACGTACACCTTTACCGCATCTTCGAACTGCTTCTTGAAGGCTGCATCCATGTATGGCAATGCGCGGACCGCCATCCAGCCGGACGCACCGAATCGCTGCTGAGGGAACATCTCCGCCAGCCGCTTCTTATACGCGTCGCCGCCGCTTGTCGCGATAAGCAGCTCCAGCGTGGCTTTCCACTCATCGGGTGCGCCGAAGCCGCCACCGCCCAGCCCTCCAACGCCGGGAGCGCCGCCACCAGCGGCTCCCGCTGCGTTCTGCGCGACTACGCCGCCCTGGGCTCCAGTGCCCTGCCCGGTCGTTCCCAGGTTGGCCGCGGCATTCGCGCCGCCGGGACCGGCTTGACCGAAGCCACCACCGCCGCCGGTGCCGAACATGTAGTACAAGTTGCCATCGCGGACGACCGTGACGTCGCCAAGACTAACGCCCTGCGGAGAGCCGTCCTTCGACGACGCCTCCAGCGGAAGCGGATTGCAGTAGCGAAGGGACTTGCCGACGACCGGCGTCTGCTTGGCCGCCTGGGACCAGAGCGAACATCTGGTGAGGAGAACGATCGCTGCTGTTGTGGCCGTGAGCAAGCGGAAAGCAGATATGCCTGAGTCAAGTCTGCGAGATAGACGCGCGGAATCCATGGTGTCTCCTGATCAGCGAGGATAGTAATCCGGTTCGATCCCGAGCCGATCGTCAACCGCATTGAACGACCATTGAAGAATTCACGGGTATGAGCTGGGCCATCGCAAGGAAACGTGGCGGTCTCCTCCGCCAGTATCCAAATCCCAAATCTACCCCTCGGAGCCGCCGGGCGTTTCTACTGCTGGCCCTATTTCAATTCCTTCGTGATCGCGTCCGCAGCGTTGCCGGCCAGGACCCAGTTTGCCGACCCGGCAATGACCGCTTCATCCTCGAACCAAAGGAATCCGAAGTCGTCGATTAGCTCCGGAAAATCTGGCTTGATGATGATGTATCCCGGAATGACGGCGCCCGGAATATAAGAGTTGTCTGCGCGGTTGTTGCTGTACGTCTTCGTCTTCGAGACTGTGCCGACGCCGGCTACATACGAAGTGCTGGATACCGGGTGCGTGCCGAGAATGTAATTGACGGCGCGAAGGGTATATTCGGGGCCCACAAGATCCGGAAAGGTCTCGTGCAGGAAGTACATCCGGACAGCCATGTCCACCACGGCGCCGGAACCGCCCCAGGTACCCAGGCTGGGGGGCACGCCGAACGGGGTGGCATCCAACTGCTTGTCCAGAGTCTCCATGTAGGTCTTCACCGCTGCGTGCATCTGATCCTTCGCGCCCGCGTCCAGGTAAGGCAATGCCCGCACCGCCGTCCAGCCACGAGCGCCCATCTGCTGCGGGGTGATCATCTGGGGGAACAACTCCTTCAGACGGGACTTGTAGGGCTCGGCGCCATGTGTGGCGATGGTCATTTCCAGAGCCGCAGCCCAGTCCTGTGCGGCGCCAAAGCCTCCCCGACCGCCGCCGCCGCCGCCGAAGCCGCCCGGAGCACCGGCCGCAGCTGCGGTCGCCCCGCCTGCAGGAGCACCCGGCCCGCCTGGTCCGCCAAAGTCCCCCGGTCCCCCCGGCCCGCCTGGTCCGCCAAAGTCCCCCGGTCCCCCCGGCCCACCAGGTCCCCCAAAATCACCCGGTCCGCCCGGCCCCGCGCCTGGACCTCCCACGGGCCCGCCAGCCGCCCCGCCCTGAGACGCAGCCAGCACACCGCCGCCGCCTCCGCCCGGAGCACCTCCGCCAAAGCCACCGCGGCCCGGATTGGGCGTTGGATTGGCCTTCTCGTCGGCCCACGCTTTGGCCGCGGTATCCAGGCAGTCCTTCGCCATTGCGTCGTCCCAGCCCTTCAGCACATCGGCCGCTGCAGCCAGCGACGCGATGGCGTTCCATTCCTGAGACGGGTTGGTACCGGTGAAGATCCAGCGGTCGTCCGGCTTGCCGGAGTAGTCGCCCTTGACTTCGTTCGGACCGAGCGTCGGGTCATAGATGCGGCCGTCCGTCTTCGACGCTGCGTCGCCCAGGTGCGTGTACTGGCGCAGATCCGGTTCGTGAGTGCCGCGGATGGCGTGGCCGATGTTGTGGAACTGCGCCAGGATGAGCAATGCGCCGTGCTTGACCTGCTCCACCGCATCCGGCACGCCATCCGGACGGTGCATTTCGACCTCGCGCGCGGTTTCATCCACCGTAAGCTCGTCGTACTTCAGGCCGAATTGGCGATAGGCCAGAGCCAGACTCTGAATCACGTTCAGTTCTGAAGGCTCTTCCAGGTCGAAGTCGCCGGCATCGTACCAGCCGCCCACGTTCATCCCGGGAATGTGATCGCCGCCTTTGTACTTGCCGTCGGTTGCCGTAGGCTGACTCCAGCCGTCGAACTGTCCCCCAACCACGGGTGCCATGCGCCCATCGTCCAGGTGCGAAGCGCCGTGCCAGATGCGGTAGCCTTCGCGAACCGAGACGTGATCCATCTGCACCGCAAGGTGATGGTCCAGGCTGTCCTGCCAGATGTTGGCGTAGGCGTCCTTGGATATGGGGAAGGGCGCGGTACGCTGGTCTGCGTACTCGATGACGTAAAGGCCCGGGTCTTTGACCGGGGTGAAGTCGAACTTCGAATAGACATAGCGTATCCAGGGCGTTGCAGGCGTGAGTGGCCCCTCAAACACCTGCTTGTACGATCCGTCCTCCATCAGGCGCATCACTTTGGCCGTCTGCGGCCCGTTGTACTTGGGGTCGAGTTCGAGTACAGCGACCTTGGAGAAATCCGGCGCATACCCGACCTGGCTGTGCGCGATCATCGGCGGGCGCGTCCAGTTCGGAATCACATCCGGCCGGATGTGCCATACGATGGCGTCGGTGGTCTTGCCCGAAGGAATCAGCGAGCGCAGCACGAACCAGCCGTTCTGCGCGCGGTCGCGCCCATCGAACAGCATCAGGTCGGCCGTGTCCGACTTAACGTTGACCCGAGCCAGCGCGTCGTCGATGTCCAGCGTAATGCTCTTGCCCTGGGCGAACGGCAGCGGCTGCGTGTAGCCCTTGGCCTTGTCCCAGTCCTCCAGGTAGTATGCCTTCTTCGGTTCATCCGCCAGCGGCATTACTTTGATCATCGGATCGTTCGGCGTGCGCGGGAAGATGCCCGCCTTGCTTCCGTCCACCAGGTAAGCCTTGCCCATGTAGATCGAGGGCAGAAACTCCAGGTTGAACCCCGCACGCCCGGCCAGCTTCTCCGGCAACGGCTTGGCGAGGTTCACACTCACGCGCACGCCTCCCGGCTCGGGAGTGACTACCAGCTCGTAGTCCATCTCGTAGGTCGGGAAAGAAAGCTGCGCGGTCAGACGGTTGTGCTCTTTGTCGGCCTGCCGTCCCTTGAGCTGCGCCACCAGATCCCACTGCTCCGGCGTGGGCATCAACCGCACATCGCCATTGGTTGCGATGCGCTGGCCATGGAGGATCAGCTCCATCGCCGTGTTCTTCTGATCGACGAAGACCGGATGGAAGACGCTCTGATACAGAATCACGCTGAACCCACGCGTATCCAGGTATCCGTTGTCGGTCACCTTCATGTTCATGCCGTCCTGGGCTCCAAGCACGGACACAGAGATCAGCAGGCTAGCGGAAAGAATGGCAAGAGACCGAGTAAGAGCGATGCGTGGGAACATAAGAACTCCGTTTAGACGACGTAAGAGACAAAATCACCCGTGCAGCGCGCAGTGCGAACGCCATTCGCTGCAGTTTGGGCGTAATTTTCTATTCGTCTTGGCAGACGAACGGAGCGAGAGGAAAGTTGCAGAGAAACGTCCGCTACGGCTTCACCTCAAACTCGTACACACTAATGCTCGCTGGCGGCAGAGTGATGGTGCCGGGCGCCTGCTGCAACGTGCTTTCCGCCATCGTGGCGGGCGGAGCGGAAACCAAGCCGCCTCCGCGTGCCGGAGGCGGCGCCGCGCCGGTCGGCGCAGTCAGCTGCCAGACCTTCACCCTCCCCGCAACCTGGACGCCCATCAGATTCAGCCTGCAATCCTGTGCGGTTTCGGTGGGATTGACCACGGAAACCTCCAGCTTCGTATGGTCAGCGCTGAGCGCTGCAAACACATCCAGCGGGTAGGTCGGACTTCCCGAAGGACGCGCGCCCTTGTCGACGGCCACCGTACCCTTGACATCGTGCTGGGGAGAGTTCCCGCTGACGCCAACCGGAAACGCTCCGGCAAAGTGGTCATGAAGCACCTTCATGACCAACCCGTCCGTCCGCAGGCCGATCGCCTCGCCGTTGGCATCCATCGCCATCATCCCCATGCCGCCGGTGGCGACCGCCAGGCCCACCTGATCCGAATGGCGGAAAAATTCGTGGTAGACCAGGGCCTCCGTGAGCGAATTGAGCATGGGATTGTCGGGCGTAGCCGGAGTGCTTCCTGCCGGGACCTGGCGGCCACGCGGCGACCACTCGTCAAAAGCAAACTTGATGTCCTTCTCCTTCAGAGACGGCATCCGTTTCACGTACTCGTCCCACGCCTCAAACTTAAACTCAACGCGGTTTGACATCCGGCGCGCCTTGTCGGCCAGCGGCTCATCGGACGGCACGAACTGCTGCGTCGCCTCATCGACGTACCAGTCCGGATATCCGTAGAAGTGTTCCCCGAGATAATCGATATAGTCGGCGGAATTCGCGAGCAGCCCGCCGGTCCAGTCATACTTCGATCCGAAGGCGTACGGTACCTTGTCGCTAACAGTTTCGCGGCCAGGAAAGCTGTTGAACTGCCGGTTCTCAATGTACGTCCACGACATCTCTTCGGGTGTCGCGCCGGACGCGATGACCTTGATCGTAGGATCGACCTTCCTCATAGCCCGCACGATCAGAGTGTGTTTCTCCGCGTAATAGTTGTTCGGCATGTAACCCCACTGCCAGGGCCCGTACATCTCATTGCCAATGCCCCATATCTTCACTCCGTAGGGCGCGGGGTGTCCGTTGGCGGCACGCATCTGTCCCAGCCTGCTGGTGGCTGGGCCGTTGACATACTCGACCTCCTCCGCGGCGGAGTGGTCATCGCCTCGTCCGGAATCCACGGCAATGTAAGGGGCCGCCCCAACCAGGCGGCAGAAGGTCATGAAGTCGTCGATCCCCATGTCGTTCGACTCCAGGGAGTGCCGCGCCAGCTCCCGTCGCGGCGGTCTCTTGTCGGCGTCGCCGATCCCGTCCCGCCAGTCATACGCCGAGACGAAATTGCCACCGGGCCACCGCGCGATCTCGATTCCCTGCTCCTTGAGCATCCGGATCATGTCGGCCCTGAATCCAGAAACGTTATCGGCTGGCATCAGAGAAGTGGCTCCGATATGGAACGAGCCGCTGCCCGTCGCGGTAATCTCGAACGCGCCTTGGGTCGTGTCAGCCCGGGATGTAAACGTAAGAGGATACTTGGCATACTCAACGGTCCGGATGCGGACGCTCACCGTCTGGCGATCGGCAGGATCCGGACCCCAAATCAGGCTGACATCAACCTTGGCGCCGGGGCTGCCAGCCAGTACAACGCGCCCCGTGTAAGCCCTCCCCGCGCGCAATTGCAACCCGGACTCGCGGATGCCTTGCGGAGTATTCGCCTCCAGCCGGATCAGGGGGCTCCAATCCCCGACGTAAGCCATGGCGCTGTCCATTGTCACGAATTCGTCAGCACCGACTGGCATCCATCGGGCTTGAACCCCTCTGCGGCCAAAGCCCCCAGCGGTAGGCGCGGGCTGGGGCTTTGAGTTGATCGCATTGAGGAACTTCCGGTCCCCCAGCATCTCCGCCCATACCCGGGTGGTAGCAGGCTCCATAAAGCCACCGAAGATCAACTTCGTTATCGGAGCCGCAGTCTGCTGCTCTGTACGAATCGTAGCTACGACGGGCTGAGCAACGGCCGTTCCGGCAAAGGCCATTGCTAGCATCGCGGACATGCACCACTTCGACAATTCGAGCATCTTCGTTTGTCCTATTGTGAGTCGGGCAACACCCCCAACCCACGGGCGATTCCTGTCAAGGAGGAGACTCGCTTGCATTGGTTTTCGCCGTCCGTTATACACAGGGCGATACACGTTGGGCAACTTTATTTCTTGTAACGAAGGCCGGATTCAACATCGAAGTGCAAAGAACTTTGAGTAGTATTTCACGAAGTCGAAGTCTGGGAGGAAGAGTTCGGCGGGACATTTCCATCCCAGCGACTTTCTCGGTCTTGCATTGAGCAGCCAAGCGTACTTGTCGAGTTCTTCCTGGGAGTAAACGCTGAGGTCTTCGCCTTTGGGCAGGAACTGGCGGATGAGGCCGTTGGTGTTCTCGTTGACGCCGCGCTGCCAGGGCGCATGCGGGTCGGCGAAGTAGACCTTGACTCCGGTATTGGCGGAGAGGGTCTCGTGCAGGGCCATCTCCTTGCCGCGATCGTAGGTGATGCTGAGTCTCTTCTGCGCTTCGACGCGGTCCAGCACGCGGGTAAATCCATCGACGGCGGCCTCGGCTCCGGTGCCGTTCATCCTGGCCAGCAAGGGCAACAGCGTGGAGCGCTCGACCAGCGTGCTGACGGCCGAGCGGTTGTACTTTCCCTTGATGGTATCTCCCTCCCAGTGTCCGGGGACAAGCCGTTCTTCGATCTCTGCGGGGCGCTCGGAGATGGGCACCATGTTGGGGATCTGCCCGCAGCGATCATGGCCGCGTGCACGCGGGCGGCGTTTGTTGTGACCGTGACGCAGCAGCGCGATCACCTCGCTGCGCAACTCGCCGCGCGGCATGGCGTAGATGGCCTGATAGATGGCCTCATGCGAGAGTTGGACGGGAGCCAGCGCCGGAGCCATGCGTTTGAGTGTACCCGCAATCTGCTCGGGAGCTGAGGCCGGCGCGGAGGTTGTCGACCACCATCTCCCACAAGGGCGTGCCGGGAACCAGCCGGCGCGGTAAGACCCATATCGCGCTGGCCCTCGGCCTGGCAGCCTGCCAGCACGGCCATCGCGTGCGCTTCACCACCGCATCCGCCCTGGTCAGCGAACTGATCGAGGCCTGCGACGAGAAGAAGCTGCTCCGCTTCCAGCGGGGTCCCCGGCAAGCGATTTGTGCTTGCTGGGGTGAGAGAAGCAGATTGCCAGCTACGATCTGCTCATCGTCGATGAACTCGGCTTCGTGCCGCTCTCCAAGACCGGAGCCGAACTGCTCTTCGAGGTCTTCAGCCAGCGCTACGAGCGCGGCTCAACCATGGTCACCAGCAACCTGCCCTTCGCCGAATGGACTGAAGTCCTCGGCTCCGAGCGGCTGACCGGCGCACTGCTCGACCGCCTTACCCACCACGTCCACATCCTGGAGATGAACGGCGACAGCTTCCGCCTTAAGCAGAGCCGGCGCAAACGCAGCCCCGCCAGCTCCTGACCCACCGGCACCCAGCCAACACCACCCCGGACTAAACGCGCCGCAGGGCGTTTGGCGTCTTCCGCTACGCTCCAGACGCCACACTCCCCGCAAATCCTTCAACTTCCTGCCTGCCTACTGGCCTACTTTTACTCCGCCGCAGTGGCCTGGTTTTACTCCGCCCTTGACACCCTGAGTGATCGGAAGCCGCATTCGGATTGTTGCACCACCATTGGGCCGGTTGAACGCGCGCAAATCTCCTCCATGCAGTTTTACTGCGCGTTCTGCGATGGCGAGTCCTACACCAGAGCCTCCAGTGTGAGGGCTTCGCGCATAATCGACGCGGTAAAAAGGCAGGAAGATGGAGTCGAGCTCATTTTCCGGAATACCGGGTCCGCGATCATTCACATCGAGTACGGCCATCCGGCCCTCCTGCTCCTGCGAGACGGTGAGCGTGATCTCTACCTCGGAACCTGCTTCGGTATATTGAATCGCGTTGCGTATGACATTCTCGATCGCCCGGTGCAGCAACTGCTGATTGCCAAGAATGACGCACTGATCGCTCGCGCAAAGAACCACAGCGCTTTGCCGTCGTTGGGCCTCGTACGTCGCATCTTGAATCATATCTTCGATGAGCTGGTTGAGAGATAGAGGCTCGAAGTTTATCGTCTTTTCGATCGCCTCCATGGACGACAGCGTGAGCAACTGGCCGATCAGTTGATTCAGATTCTTGGTTTCCCGCTCGATGCGCTCAAGATGGGCTGCCATGTCTGGATCTGCATCTTCGTGCGCCAGCTCCAGCGCGACGCTGAGACGGGCCAGTGGCGAGCGTAGTTCGTGAGACACATCCCTGAGGAGAAGCTTTTGTGCGCTCACCAGGGATTCCAACCGTTCCGCCATATGGTTAAAGTCATGGATCAGCGCTTGAATCTCATCGCCCTCAAAAACACGCACCTGCGAACCCGGCTCGGCCACTCGCGTACCGAGGTTGCCCTGCGCCAGCTCATGGGCCGCTTTTCTCAACCTAACAATCGGGCGCGTAACCAGTAGTACGAGCACAAACGTCGTTATCCCACCGACAACAATTGCTACCGGCAATTGAGGAAATGCGAAGAACAGCAGGTTCTTCCCCCAGGTCACCTTGATCGGAGTATGCGGCCTGCTCAGCAGGAAAATGTAGCGCTTCCCGCTGATCGAGGTTACCGGCACGCTCCATACATATTGTTTCCCCACCTGCCTGCCCGCAATGCTCCTGGGGTCAACACCTGCTATCGAACTTTGCGCGCCGGGTACGGCGCACAGGTCGTTTCCCGCCGTATCGCTAAGGGCAATCGCATGGTCGTGTGCTCCGGCATACGCGAGCAGCGCGTCGCAGCCTCCCGATTCAAAGCTGGATACGCTCTCTTTGGCTTCGTTGTGCAAACTGCTGTACAGGGTATCGAAGAAAACAACAGGGCTGTCAAAATGATGCCGGACAATCAGCGCTGTTGAGATCACGAAGATCAGGCTCTGCGCGATCCACAGGATAACGAACACTTTGAAAAACAGGCCGCGCATCGCTTAGTCCTTTGGGGTCGAGGCACCACTATGTACAGCGAGCTGATAGCCCGCCCCACGAACCGTCTTCACCAGATCGTCTTCCGTGCCGCTGCCGCTGAGCTTTCTGCGCAGTCGACTGATATGCATGTCCAGGCTGCGATCGAACGGATGGAACTCGCGGCCAAGCGCCTTTTCCGCCAGATCTTCGCGAGTGACGACTTTTCCCGGGGAGTGCAGCAGCGATTCCAGCAATGCAAACTCAACGTCGGTGAGTTCGATCCTCTGCCCATTCTGCGACACCGTTCTGGCGGCAGTGTTCAGCTCCAGCCCATCCGACCGCAGCAGCGTCGGCTCGACGGTGGCTTCGGCGCCTGAGCTTCGCCGCAGGATGGCGCGCATTCTGGCCAGCAACTCGCGCGGATTAAACGGCTTGGGAAGGTAGTCGTCCGCGCCGATCTCCAACCCCACAATACGGTCGACGTCGTCTCCGCGAGCAGTTAGAAGAAGGACGTTGATCGACGAGACGGCCCGGATCCGCTTCAGCACTTCAAAGCCATCGAGCCCTGGAAGCATCACGTCCAGGAGGATCAGAGCGTACTGCTTCTTGACCGCTTCCTTCAGCCCGGTATCGCCTCGGTGCACGGCGGAGACATGAAAACCATACCGCCCGAGGTAGTCGGCCAGCATCGAGCAAAGCTCGACATCATCGTCAATGAGGAGGATCTCTTCCACTTGGATCTCGCTCCTTTGAGCCTATGCCCTCTCGTTCGGGATGAATGCAGCAAAATGTAACAAATGGTCACAGTAGAAGCGACATTTTGTTACAAGGTGTTACCCATTATGACCGCACGGCGCCGTGACTTGATTTCTCCTGAATATGGTTGTTCAGGCAAGACGAGCTTTTCCTCAATGTAGTGTTTTCGTCGGTAGGAGTGAAGATGTCAATTCGAACACGGTCGGCGGTCGTTCTACTTTTTCTCGTTGCTTCGGTTTCGTTCGTGGCCATGGCCCAGCCGTCCCCGGCGGCCTCAAGCGCCACGCTGCATGGCAGCGTTGTGGACCCGGATGACGCGCTGATTCCGGGCGCGACTCTGGCATTGAAGTCGGCTTCCGGTACGACGCAGTCGACCGTCTCGAAGAGCGACGGAACCTACACCTTCCGCAACTTGGCCACTGGCGCCTATGGGCTGACCGTGACCGCTCCGGGCTTCGCCGTTTATGTCAATCAGGCGATCAGTGTCTCGGCCGGCGCAAACCAGGCCCTGGATGTGAAGATGACGCTGCAGGAGCAGATGCAGCAGGTGAATGTTCACACCGACACGGTCGCCCTCAGCACAGATCCTGAGAACAATGCCAGCTCGACAGTGATCACCGGGGCTGCGCTGGACGCTCTGTCCGACGATCCGGACGAACTCCAGACCGAGCTTCAGGCGCTTGCCGGCCCCTCGGCCGGACCGAACGGCGGTCAGATTTATATCGATGGCTTTACCGGCGGTCAACTGCCCCCGAAGTCGTCCATCCTTGCGATCCGCATCAACCAGAACCCGTTCTCGGCCCAGTATGACCAGCTCGGATATGGACGTATCGAAATCATCACAAAGCCTGGGACCGCCGCGTACCACGGCAGTCTCATGACCATGTTCGGGGACAAAGTCTTCAATACATCGACTCCGTTTCTGGGCGCCGGCCAGCCGGACTATCACACGCTCTTCTTCATGGGCAATTTGACCGGACCGATCAAGAGTGGGATGTCGTTTACCTTGTCGGGATCGCACCGCACCATGGACAACAACACAATCGTCAATCCGTCGGCCATCTACAGCACTTCGCCGACTTCGGCGGTGCTGTGCGCGCCGGGCGACCTGACTGACAATTGCAATAGCTATCCCTTCCCTGACTCGGCGCGTGCGGAGGCTACGCCGGCGACGCGGTGGGACCTCAGTCCGCGCGTGGACATGATGCTGGGCGCGAAGAATACTCTGATGACACGCTATGAATATGAGTCGTCGAGCAGCAGTGTCAACCCCACCGTAGCCAGCGCGTTGCTGACCACGGGTTCCGACAGCAGCAGCTCCGACCAGGATATCCAGATCAGCGATACGCAGTTGATCAGCAGCAAGGTCATCAACGAGACGCGCTTCGAGTACGAGCACAGCTCGTCGAACTCAACACCGCTCAACACAGCCCCGGCCATCTCTGTGCAGGGCGGTTTCAATGTTGGCGGCGGCAGCATCAGCACCAGCGCCGGGGACCACATCGAGCTGCAGAACTACACCTCCATCCAGTTGGTGAAGAACTTTGTCCGGTTGGGCGGCCGTCTGCGCACGTCCAACGAGTCGAACTACTCAAACGATGGAATCAACGGCTCGTTCGCCTACAACTACCTACTCGATCCGTGCACCGACCCGGGGGTAACCACCAAGCCGAGCAACTGCCTGGCCACCCTCCCCGTGAACGCCACCCCTTGCTCGGCTGCCAACATGACGGCCGGGTCGCCACTCTATCCGTCATATCAGTGCGGCATCGCCAGCCAGTTCGGGCTGAAGGCTATCACTAACTACACCATCGGCGCGCGCGAGACTGACCTGGGCCTGTATGCCGAGGACGACTGGAAGGCAAGGCCGAATCTGACCATCAGCTACGGTCTTCGATATGAAGCTCAGAATGTGATCGATAGCGCCCATGACCTTGCCCCGCGCATCTCCCTCGCCTATGGCATTCCAAGGAAGAGTGGAACAACGACCACGGTCCTGCGGGGTGGTTTCGGCATCTTCTACAACCGCTTTTCCCTCAGCAGCATTCAATCCCAGATCGCGAACGACGGACAGAACTCGCAAAGCTACACCTACAGTAATCCCGGCGCCCTCTGCATGCCGACCTCATCGGGCACGCTGCCTTACAGCAGCGCCTGCACATCGGTTACCGGAACCTCCTCTGAGGCGGTCTCGCCCACGGTCAACGATCCCAACCTGCGCAGCGCTTACATTGTCCAGTCGGCGGCATCGGTCGAACAACAGATCGGAAAGTACGCCAGCGTGTCAGTCACCTATATGAATGCGCGCGGCGAGCACCAGTTCCTGAGCCGCAGTATTCCGGTCGGAGTCGGCAGCTCGGCCATCGACAGCGTCAACCAGTCGGAAGGCGTCTTCCGCCAGAACCAGATCAACACCAACATCAACGTGCGCACCCCCAAGGGCATCACCATCTTCGGGTTCTACTCGGCCAACTGGGCAAACTCCAACATCAGCAGCATCTCCGACCCCTTCAACTCCACGGTGGACTACGGCCGCGCCGCCTTCGCAACCCGCAACCGGATGGTGCTCGGCGGAAGCATCCCGCTGCCCTACAAATTCACTGCCAGCCCAATGATCTTTGCGCAGTCCGGTTCACCCTACAACGTGACCATCGGAACCCCCGACGCAGTGACCCTCGGGTTCAACGACCGCGTGGCCTGGAATCCTGCCGCCGGGACCATGCCCGCCCTGGGCAGCTTCGCGCAATGCACCCAAGAGGCGAACTTCATCAACTCGAATTATTCCGCGGGCGCTTCGACTGACAACCAGATCCCGGTCAACTTCTGCACCGGCCCGGCCAATGTATCGTTCAATCTCAGGCTAGCTAGATCCTTCGCGATTGGCCCCAAGACGGCGGCTGCCCTGGCTGCCGCGCAGGCCGGCGGTCCCGGTGGCCCGGGTGGCATGGGCGGCATGGGTGGCCCTCCCGGCGGTGGCCGTCCCGGCGGCGGTGGTGGCGGCGGTCGCGGCGGATTTGGCGGAGGCCCTGGCGGTCCTGGGGGTCCCGGTGGCTTCGGTGGCGGCTCAGACCGCAAGTACACCCTGACCATTGGCGCGCAGGCGCAGAATCTATTCAACCAGGTCCCTTACGGAATTCCCGTAAGCACCTGGACCAACCCGCAGTTCGGTCAAACGCTCAGTATCGGGGGTGGCCCGTTCGGTGGCGGGAACGCGGTCCGGACCATCATGCTCCAGGCCAATTTCAGCTTCTAAGAGCGGTCACAGTGAGGGGCGCGACCACTCCGCAGGGGATGCGCGGTCGGATTTAGTGCGGCTGATTACCGAGGCCGGGCGCGTGCCCTTCGAGCGCGACACCCTGTACCGCGCAGTGACGCGTAGCGAGGACACATTCACGGTGGCGGTGTAAAGCGCGCAGCTCGGGCGAACTTGACTTAGTGGCGGTTGAGGGCGGCGGCGGCGAGGTGCATGGTGGTCTGCTTCTTGCAGCGGAGAGCGGCGTTCTTGGCGTCCTGCTCGGAGTCGAAGGAGCCGTGGTCCTGGCCCGCCCAGCGGAAGCGCCAACAGTCTCCGGAGGGGTAGACCTCGGGCTCTGCGGAGCGGGCGCGCGCCATCTGTTCTGGCGCTTCCAATAGTTCGTTCATCTTGTTCCTTTCAGTGAATCGGATTGTCTTCCCACTCATGCGATGAGACCGCATGAATAGGGCACTCGCAGGCCATGAGTTTAGGAACACCCACTGGTGCTGCCGCAGCTCATGCAGCGGTAGCAGGAGCCGGAGCGGGTCATGATGGCTCCGCAGGTGGCGCAGGAGGGTGCGTCGCCCATGTCGTACATGCTCTTCATGGCGTCGGAGGGATGGTAGAGGCCGCGGTCGGCGAGGGCGTCGCTGGTCTGCGGTGCGTTGTCCATGCTGGCGGAGGTTTCAGGGGCGATACCGTGCTGCGGCGGGGTGTGGTCTTCAAACTGGCTGGCGGCGCCGTTGTCGAAGATGTCCTGGTCGGCGAGGGCGCGAGGGGTTCGGGCCTCGCGCTCGAGGATGGTCTGGGGGCTGGCATCGGCGGCGGAGAGGTTGTCGAGCGCGCCGCCCGGGAGGACTGCGTCGGACGAAGCAGCTTCGCCGGCGGGGGAGTTCATGTTGGCGAAGAGGTCGAGCTGGTGGCCGGAGAGGAAGCGGATCTGAATCCAGCGGAAGATGTAATCCATGATGGACTTGGCGAAGCCGATCTCGGGGTTGCCGGTCCATCCGGAGGGCTCGAAGCGGGTGTGGGCGAACTTCTCGCAGAGCACGCGCAGCGGCACGCCGTGTTGCAGCGAGATGCTGATGGCGGTGGCGAAGCTGTCCATCAGGCCGGAGACGGTGGAACCTTCTTTCGCCATGCGGATGAAGATCTCGCCGGGGTAGCCGTTGGGATAGAGGCCGACGGTGATGTATCCCTCATGGTTGGCGATGGCGAACTTGTGGGTGACCGAGGCGCGCTCGCCGGGCAGGCGATGGCGGCTGGCGCGCGGCGGGGCCTGCGCGTCCAGCGTGTCGACGTTCTGGGTGCTGGCGGCGAGGATCTGGTTTAGCTCGCGGGCCAGCGCTGCGTTGGCGGTCTCCAGCGCAGCGATGCGTTCCGCGGCGGTGGTGAGGTCCTGTTTTGCCTCGGCGAGATCGCCGGCGCTGGCGGCGACGGCGCGCGTGCCCTTCTTGTCGTCGGTCTGCGCCACAACGTTGAGCGGCTGCGTCCCCTTGGAGTTGTCGCGGTAGATGGCGACGGCCTTGATGCCCTGGCGCCACGCCTCCATGTAAGCCTCGGCGATGTCTTCGACCGAGCAGTCCTGGGGCAGGTTGACGGTCTTGGAGATCGCGCCGGACAGGAAGGGCTGTGTGGCGGCCATCATCTTGATGTGGCCCATGTAGTGGATGGAGCGTGTGCCCTTGGCCGGCTTGAAGCTGCAATCGAAGACAGCCATGTGCTCCGGCTTGATTCCCGGCGCGCCCTCGATGGTGCCGGTGGCGTCGATGTAGCTGACGATGGCGTTCACCTGGGCCTCGTTGTAGCCCAGCTTGATCAGCGCCGACGGAACGGTGGAGTTGACGATCTTGATCATTCCGCCGCCTACCAGCTTCTTGTACTTGACGAGTGCGAGTTCCGGCTCGACGCCGGTGGTGTCGCAGTCCATCATGAAGCCGATGGTCCCGGTCGGCGCAAGCACCGTGACCTGGGAGTTGCGGAAGCCGTGTTTTTCTCCGTGCGCGAGGGCTCCGTCCCAGGCGTGGCGGCTGGCGGCGATCAGTTGTTCCAGCTGCGGAACGTGGAACGGCTCTTGCGTGGTGCGCGGGCTGGTGATGGTCGGCTTGCCGATGTTGTTGACTTCGGCGCGGTGCATGCGGATGACGTCCAGGAATGGTTCGCGGTTGACGTAGAAGCCGGGGCACGCGCCGCCGGTGATCTCGCTCTGCTGCGTGATGTGCGTGGCCGCGCCCAGCGGGGCGCAGGTCTCGGCGATGCGCGCGGACTGCCAGTAGGCGTCGCCGCAGAGGATGGCGGTCAGCGTGGCGGCGAAGTCGCGCCCGGCGTCGGAGTCGTACGGCAGGCCGAAGGCCATCAGAAGCGCGCCGAGGTTGGCGTAGCCCAGGCCCAGCGGGCGATAGTCGTGCGAGTTGCGCGCGATCATCTCGGTGGGATAGCCCGCCGCGTCCACGATGATCTCCATCGCGGTGGTGACGATGGCAATCGCATAGCGGTAGGCGGCGATGTCGAACTGTCCGCCGGGAGTGACGAACTTCAGCAGGTTGAAGCTGGCCAGGTTGCAGGCCGAGTCGTCCAGGAACATGTACTCGCTGCATGGGTTGGAGGCGTTGATGCGGGCCGTGTTCTTGCTGGTGTGCCACTTGTTGATGGTGGTGTCGTACTGCATTCCGGGATCGCCGCACTTCCATGTGGCCTCGGCGATCTTGTGCATCAGGTCGCGTGCGCGGTACTCGTGGACCGGCAGGCGGCCCTTGACGGTGCGGGTGGTGAAGGGGCCGTCGGACTCGACCGCATGCATGAACTCGTCGGTGACGCGCACGCTGTTGTTGGCGTTCTGGAAGAAGATGGAGCTGTAGGCCTCGCTGTCCGGTCCGGAGCCGTCGTAGCCGGCCTGCACCAGGTGCCAGGCCTTGGTCTCCTCTTTGACCTTGCACTCGATGAAGTCCTCGATGTCGGGGTGGTCGATGTTGAGGATCACCATCTTGGCCGCGCGCCGGGTTTTGCCGCCGCTCTTGATGACGCCGGCGAAGGCGTCGAATCCGCGCATGAAGGAGAGCGGACCGGAGGCCGTGCCTCCGCCGGAGAGTGTCTCCATGCTGCCGCGGATGTTGGAGAGGTTGGAGCCCGCGCCCGATCCCCACTTGAAGAGCATGCCCTCGGTCTTGGCCAGCGTCAGGATCGAGTCCAGCGAGTCGTTGACCGAGTTGATGAAGCAGGCGGAGCACTGCGGCTTGCTGTAGCCGGTGACGGAGAACTCGACCCGGCCGGTGGCTGGATTCCAGTGCCAGTTCTGCGCGTCGGAGTTCGGCTCCAGGCGGTCGCAGCCCACGTTGAACCAGACCGGCGAGTTGAAGGCCACCTTCTGGTTGAGCAGCAGGTGGCAGAGTTCGGCGTGGAAGGTGGCGGCGTCGGCGGGAGTACTGAAGTAGCCGTCGCGCAGGCCCCAGTCGCGGATGGATTCGGCGACGCGCGTGATCAGCGCGCGCACGCCGCTCTCGCGCTCGGGCGTGCCCACCTGGCCGTGCAGGTACTTCGACGCGACAATGTTGGTCGCGGTCATCGACCAGTCGCTCGGCACTTCCACGCTCTTCTGCTCGAAGATGGTGCGGCCCTTGTAGTCCTGAATGATGGCGTCGCGCAGCTCCCATGTGATCTCGTCGAAGGGAGAGATGCCGGGGCGCGTGAAGTGGCGCGAGAAGGCGAGGCCGGTGGCGTGCGCGGCGGCGGGGCGCGCGGCGGTGGAGGGCGCGGCCTGGGTTGCGTTGAGGTTGATTGCGTCGGTATGGGTCTGGATCGGGTTCATTAGCGGTACATCTCCTTCTATTTCTAATGGGCGGTTCCGGTGGTGCCGAAACAAGTGCTGCAATGGGGCCCGGGTGCTTCTCGGAAGTGGTGCGGATGCGAGTGATGCAATGGTGCCTGGTGTTTCCTCTGCCGTGGCGCTGATGCGGGTGTTGCCGTGATGCCTGGTGCCTTCTCTGCAATAGTGCTGAATCCGGGGACGGCGCGTGCTGGCCGGTGCTGCAAGTGGCCCTTGGTTCCCGAACCGGGCGAAATGGGTCTGCTGACCCCTCTGTCGTGGCGGGGAACCCTGCGGCCCAACCGCGGAGACGTTTAAGGGGATGGGGAGCCGGTGTTGTCTGGGCCCTATCGATTCGACGGTTACTGAGCGGTTACTGAGTTGCAGTCGTGAAAGTACCGCCCCCAGTGGGGTGTGTCAAGTATAAAGCACAAGATATTGTGTTACCTCTGCGAATACTCCCATTTTCGGAATGTTAACGACAGGTTAACGGGAAAAACAAGGGAAATTGCTGTGGAATTCTCTGAAACTGCGCGTTGTGAGCGGGTTTGACGGGGTCACCAAGGGTGGGGCTGGAAGGCACGGCATCAACACTCCGGCGCCGGGCGGGTGACGGGCCGATCCGGAGACGGGATGGGTGGCCGGAAGTTCTGCGGCGAAGGCATGGGTTGAGAGTAGGTCGCGACGGAAGGCGGGGCAAGGCGCAGAAGTGGTGCAGAAAGTGTGGACGCGGGGTGCAAATGTGGAAAAGCTGCTGGAAAGTGGAAAAGCCTCTTAAAAGTGGAAAAACCGCTGGAAAATAGGAAAAACGCCGCAATCCCCGGCTAAAAACGCGCATCCTGCCGGTCACAGCAGCAACATGCAGTCTCCGTAGGAGTAGAAGCGGTATCTGTGGCGGATGGCGTGGTCGTAGGCGGCCAGGATGGTTCGCAGACCCCGGTTGGGGGCGGCGTCCGCTGTTCGTTCCCCGTTGTCCACGCACTCCGCGAAGGCGGAGACCAGCATAAGAAGTGTGGATTCAGGGAGATGAAAGTTAGTCAGAAGGCCGCCGACGATGCGGAACCGGTGGCCGGGCGCGATGAAGATGGAGGTCGAGCCGGAGTGGGGTTCGATGTGGAGTGGGCCGGATGAGGCCTGCTGTGCGATGTGGGCTTGTTGGGCAATATGTTCCAGCGTGCGGGTGGTGGTGGTTCCGGCGGCGACGATCCGCCGGCCTTCGCGGAGTGCGCGGTTGAGCGCCTCGGCGGTGGCGGCGGGCAGGGTGTAACGCTCGGCGTGCAGCCGTATATCTTCCACCCGCTCGACCCGCACCGGTTGAAAGGTGCCGAGCCCGACGTGGAGAGTGAGATAAGTGATCTCCACGCCGCGGGCGCGCAGTGCGGCCAGAATTTCGGGCGTGAAGTGCAGCCCGGCGGTGGGCGCGGCGGCGGAGCCGGGCAGATGCGAGTAGACGGTCTGGTAGCGCTCGCGGTCCTCCGGCGAATCCGCCTGCGTCGACTGGTCGCGGTGGATGTACGGCGGCAGCGGCATGTGGCCGATGCGCGCCAGCGTGGCATGGAAGTCCTCAACCGGAGCAAAGCGCAGCGTGCGCTCGCCGAAGGCTCCCATGGCGAGGACCTCGGCGCGGAGCAGGGGCACAGAGTCGTTCTCACCCGTTGTTGCCGCGGTTGTCTGAAAAAAACTCAGCGTCTCGCCGATTTGTACCTTGCGCGCAGGCCGGACCAGCGCTCTCCACTGATTCTCGCCGGGGGCTGCAGGGTCGTCGATCTGCTCGGTGAGCAGGACCTCGATGAGGCCGGAGGGCTGGGGCGAGTTCTGCTGTGCGCGCGCGCCGGAGCGGGTGGCATAGAGGCGGGCGGGCAGCACGCGCGAGTCGTTCAGCACCAGCAAATCGCCGGGCTGGAGGAGCTGCGGCAGGTTGGCGAAGAGGTCATCGCGCGGAACGCCGGTTGCGCGGTCGAGGACTAGCATCCGGCTCGATCCGCGCTGGGCGGGCGGGTGCTGCGCAATCAATTCTTCCGGCAGATCAAAATTGAAATCCAAAACAAGCATTGGAGAAATACTGGCCACGAGTACTATCTTCCTGTCTATGTTTGCCGTTGTTTGTTTTGGCTGTCATCCTGACCCTCGAACGAAGTGAAGGGGAAGGACCCCGATGCTCTTCGCCCAACCACAGTCCTGCGAACCTTTCTCCCAACAAACTCCAGCCTTGTCTTTCCCTGCGATAAACGATTGTCGGTTCACGAATCTTCCTCGGCCATCTGCACGGCGCGGTCCAGGGCGACCTGCACGCGGGCGGTGGTGACTTCGCCGGCGGGAACGTGCGCGGGCCAACTGAAGACCACGCGCGAAAACGGCTTGGGAATCATGAACCGGTCCCACGAGTGAAGCTGCCAGGCGCGCTCGGGCTGGTTGTGAAAGCAGCCAACCCAGGTCCCCGCAGGCTTGCCATCGGCCCCCGGCTCGCCGACCGATTGCGCGAGCCGCGCCGTTCCTGGTTTGGCGACGTAGACCGGGCCGCGCGGGCCGTCGGCGGTGATGGCGCAGCAGTGGCCCTCGGCGTAGGCCTGCTGCATGGCGCGCAGGCCGATAGCACCGCCGCGCGAGCTGGAGCCGCGAACCGGGCAGAAGCCCAGCCGCTTCAAGGTGCGCGCGATCAGTTCGCCGTCGAAGCTGGGGCTGATCAGGATCGCGATCCCAAGATTGCGGAAGCGATGCGCGCAGGCGATCATGCTGCGGTGCCAGAAGGCGAAGACGCTGGGGCCGGGGATCTGATGGCCGGGCGTCACGCCTGCCTCGGCGCGGTCTTCGTAGCGCAGGGTGAGGCCGAGCAGCCGGATGAGCAGCGCGGCGACAGGCGGCACGAGAGCGATGGCCAGTCGCTGCGCAAATCGCAGCTTCGGCGGGGCGGGGTCGGGCTTCTGCGGTTCGGGATCGGGCACAGAATTAGTGTAGAGCGAAGGGACGCCTCCGTGCGCGCTGCCCGGTCGCAGGAACGTTCTCCAACCGCCGCCGGATGTGCGACAATGATAGGTGCAGTTTGGCGTCATGCGTACGCCCAATCCTGCAAGGAGAGTTCCCATGGGCGACCTGTTTCAACCCTGGCACATCGTTATTATCGTCGGCCTCGCGATCCTGCTCTTCGGCGGCAAGAAGCTGCCCGAGCTGGGCAAAGGCCTGGGTGAAGGTCTGCGCGGCTTCAAAGAGGGCATGAAGGGCATCGGCGACAGCGTCGCCGACGTCGCGGACGACGAGAAGAAGAAGAGGGAAGAGCTGGAGGCCAAGGCGTATCAGGAGGCCAAGCTGGCCGCCGAGGCGAAGGTTGCGGCCGAGGCCAGGCTTGCCGCCGAGCAGAAGGCCGAGCGCGAAGCCGTCAACAGGTAGGACGCGCCCATTCTTCAATCAGGACAGCAACGCACATCAAGCAGAACAGCAATCCATCCTTGGATGGCCGTGAACTCGACCGGCCCATCCAGCTAGAGCATTTCCTGAATTGCTATAGACCGATTTTTTTGTCATTCCGCAGCGAAGCGGAGGAATCTGCTTTTGCTTGTTGCGCGACGATCTACACCATTACGGGAAATGCTCTAACTGGCGACTCTGAAGTTCCCCAACACAATCGAAATGGAACCTCACCGCGAGCAAGCTACCGTTGCGCTACAGCGCGATGAGCACGACGGCCAGCGCGGCAGCGGCCATTCCTAGCGCCTGTCTGCGCGTGGGCCACTCGCCCAGGGCAAGCGCCGCCAGCAGGATGGTGGACGCGGGGTAGAGCGACGCCAGCACCGCCGCCACATCCAGCCGTCCCGCGCGCGTCGCAGCCACAAACAGCAGATTGCCCGAGGTGTCCAGCAGCGCGGTTCCCAGCGCCCACACAACCACGCCGCGGTCGAGGAGCAGACGCGCCTCGCCAGCCTTCGCAGGCCGCAGCTTAAGACCGAGTAGCATCAGCGAGCAGACGGCCAGGCTGCCGATTCGCGCCGACGCCATGGGCCAGATCACGCCTGCCGGGTTGGCCATCTTCAGCGCGATGAAGTAGAAGCCGAAGCCCACGCCGGCAAGAATCGCCAGCGCCTTGGTCTGGCGCGCGACCGCGCGCGCCGCTCTGCATTCTGCTCTGCGCGCTGTACTGTTCTCGCCTTCACGCTCTGCACTGTTTTCTGTAGGACCAGCCGCGATCAACCAGATCGCGATTGCCGCCATGGCGAAGCCGATCAGCGGGCTGAGGCCGGGAGGGCCCACCTGCCACAGCGTCAGAGCCGCGGGAATTGCCGCCGCCAGCAGTCCGCTCACCGCAGCCGACGCTCCCATCGCGCCCCGCGACAGCGCGATGTAGAACGCCGTCAGCGATAGCCCGCCAGCAACGCCCGCTGCGATGCCCCACCCCAGCAGCGCGCCATGGGGAGCGGCGTCCCCGCGCAGGTACGCGACCGCGACCAGCACAACAAAACTCGTCGCGTGGCTGAGCAGAACGATGCGCAGCCCCGCGTCCAGGCTGCCTCCGGCGCGCTTAACCCCCATGCCGCCGGTGAAGTCGCCGCCTCCCCACAGGATGGCGGCAGCCAGCGCAAGCAGAGCATTGCCTCCGGGCAGTAGGTTCATTGCGCCTCGATCTGTCTACTGCGCCGTGGCGGGCAGCGGCCGCGACAGCAGCGCGGAGGGCCAGTAGCCCTTCTTGGCAATAATGGTCAGGTCGTTCCCATGATTGATCACCCGCACCTCCAGCGTGCGGTACTTGCCATCGATCAGCGGCTCATGGGTCACGTAGTCTAGCGTGTACCGGTTGCGCACCTCTGCGACGATCCTGGCAAAGCTCTTTTCTATCCCGCCCGTGCGGAACTCCGCGTCGAAGTTCCCGCCCGTCGCATTGGCATACGCCGGCAGAAGGTTGTCGTGCATGGTCAGCGGCAGGTGGAAGCGGTCCAGATACCCGACCAGTGGCAGCGAAGAGTCTCCCACCAGCGTTCCATCCACCTCAATCTCGTTGGTCTGCAGATACTTCACCACGTCCTTGAACTTCGCCGTGCTGCCGTACTCCTTGCCGTCGGAGATGACGTAGATGATCCGCCTGCGTCCGGCTAGCTGGTTGCTGAGCGACTTCGCCGCCTCCAGAATCGCGTCGTTCAGCGTATGCTGCTCCTTCGGCGGATTCAGTTGGATCCCCGTATGCCCCCGCACTGCCGCCGTGTTGGGATCGAAGTTCTGGTTGTTGATCACCGTGGTCTGCGACATCGGCCCGCTCAACGCGCCAGCCAGCAGAGGCTCGCGCCCCTCGCCCTTCGATATCTCGATGGCCTGCGTCAGCCGCGCGCTCTGCGCCCCGGTAAAGTCCGTCACCATCTTGGGCCCGTTGTTGTAGGTGAAGACCGAGACCGCGTCGTACGGCGCAAACGCTCCTTGCAGCGCGCCCAGCGAGATGTTCAGCCGCTGCACGTTGTCGTACGTCATGCTCTGGTCGATCACCAGCGCCACCGAGAGAGGTTGTGCTTCGTTGGTAAAGCGCGTGATGCGCTGCATCACCCCGTTCTCGAAGACCTGAACGTCGCGGCCCGTCAGTCCCGCCACCAACTGGCCCTTGGAGTCCTTCACGGTAAACGGCACATTGACGTCGTTCACATGCACCACCAGGGTCTGTGCCTTGGCCGCCTCGCCCGTCGGAGGCTCGTAGGCGGGGACCTCTTCGGCGGCCTTCGCCGGGCTGGAGGTGGAGCTCGCGGCAGCAGCAGGCGCTGTGCCCGCCCCGTTGCCGGCGGTCACGGTGCCCGGCGTCGCGTCGCCGACTGTGGCGGGTGTCGTTCCCTGGCCCGGCGCAACCGGTCCCAGGTTGGGCAGCGTGGTCTGCGGCTTTGGCGCGTCCGGAATCCCCTGCTGCGCCATGTTCTGATGCGCGGCGTTGCTCTGCCCAGCCTGCGCCAGCGTCTGCCCAGCCAGCATCTGCCCGGCCTGCGTCTGCGTCTGCCCGGCCTGCCCGGCCAGCGTGCCAAGCATCCCCAACGCCAGCGATCCTGCCAATACACGAATTCTCAAATCGAAGACCCCCATGCAAGTCTCTATCAGACTACCAGTGGCGCGCGCGCGCCGTCATCTCCACGCCGCATTGCATCAATGCGATTCGCTTCCCCCTGGTTGGACGCGGCCTGTGTCCCCGGCGTTGTGCAGTTGCGACTTCCTATGGCGTCTCACAAACTTCAGCGACGAAAAATCGCCGCCGCGGGGCCGCATTCATCGTCTAATAGGGTATGCGATCTTTCGTCCTCGCCGCCTCGCTGCTCTCCCTCGCACTGCTTCCGGCCACTCTGCGCGCTCCCGTCTTCGCGCAGGAGGCGCCCTCGCCCTCCGGCCCGCCGCCCGCATCCGACGCTCCCCCTCTGCCTGTCGAGGAGAGCAACGTGCAGACGCTCAACGTCAACGTCAACCTGGTCAACCTCTACTTCTCCGCGCGCGACAAGGACGGCTTCATCACCAACCTGGCCAAGAGCGACTGCCTGGTCAGCGAGGACAAGGCGCCGCAGACCATCAAGAACTTCACCCAGGAGAAGACCCTCCCGCTCACCATCGGCATTCTGCTGGACACCTCCGGCAGCCAGATGAACGTCCTTCCGCTGGAGAAGGAGTCCGGCGCGACCTTCCTGCGCGATGTCCTCACCCCCAAGGACGAGGCCTTCCTCATCTCCTTCGACATCAACGTCGATCTGCTTTCCGACTACACCAACCGCGCCAGCGAGATCAGCCGCGCCATGAACAAGGCGCAGATCAACACCGGCGCGGGCACTGGTTCCGTCACTGGCAACGGCGAGCCGCGCGGTACGCTGCTGTTCGACGCCGTCTACCTGGCCGCCAACGACAAGCTGCGCATGGAGGCCGGGCGCAAGATCCTCGTCCTGCTCACCGACGGCGGAGACCAGGGATCGCAGGAGACCCTCAAGACCGCCGCCGAGGCCGCCCAGAAGGCCAACGCCATCATCTACGTCATCCTCATCGCCGACCGCGCCTTCTATGGCGGCGGCAGCTTCAACCTCGGCGACTCCGGCGCGCGCGATATGAACCGGCTCGCCACAGACACCGGAGGACGCGTCATCAACGTCGGCCACGACGGAAAGAAGCTGGAGGAAGCCTTCAACCAGATACAGGACGAGTTGCGAACCCAGTACCTGCTCAGCTACACCCCAACCAACGCCAAGGCCGACGGCACATTCCGCAAGATCAGCCTCAACTGCGGCAAGAACCTCAAGATCCAGACCCGCACCGGCTACTACGCCATCTCCGCCGCCGACCAGCCGTAGCCGTGCTGGTCTTTGCCTGCCGTTGCCTGTTCTTGCCGTTGCCTGTTCTTCGGAGGGAGCAGGGGGCTTCAGCCCCCTGAATAAGCCTCGTAGAATCAAGGGGCTTTAGCACCGGGCTTTTTTCCGCTCCATGACACTCAAAAATGCCCGCAAATCCCCTTGTCAAGACCCTCGATCCCCCAAATTCCCCCTAACCAACACCAACCAAACAACATATATCCGGAAAATAGTTGGCATAGTAGTTATGATCCACGGCGTATAATTAAAGCAGTAGCAAACAAAGAGACCCGGCCAGCCGGGTCTTCGCATTTAACGCACCACGTACCACTGTTCACTTTCCATAAGTTATTGATTCCAGAGATAAACATATCTAAACCCTATGGAATGAATATCTTGGAAATTTGATCTAGAACTAACTCATTATTTATGAATATTTTGGATAAATTTATTTTTTTCAATACAGCGCAGTCGGTGCTGAGTGCCGGACTTTCGCCTTAACTACGTCTAACGCGCTTAGCGCGAGCTTAACTTGTGCGTTTTGAATACCTTACGCTATTACCGCGGGGGGGGTACATGCAGCAACGGGCCCAATCCGACCGCCAGTAGATCCAGCAAGTGCTCCTCGCATCTTGCCGGTGCCACGTAAACGCGCGAACTTCTAGCTCAACCCAAGCACCGGATGAGGTACATACGGCTCTTCGAGCGATGCAACCTCATCCGCCGTCAGCTTCAACGAGACGGCCGCGACCGCGTCCTCCAGGTGATGCAGCTTGGTTGCGCCGACAATCGGCGCGGTGACCGCCGGCTTGGTCAGCAGCCAGGCCAGCGCAATCTGCGCCCGCGCAACGCCGCGCGCCGTGGCCAGCTCGCCCAGCCGGTCCACTACGCGCTTGTCCGCCTCCGCCGTCTTGGCGTAGAGCGACTTGGCGAACGCGTCGGTCTCCGAGCGTTTCGTCGTCTCCGCGTCCCACGCGCGCGCCAGCTTGCCGCGCGCCAGCGGGCTCCATGGAATCACACCGACGCCCTGGTCTAGGCACAGCGGCAACATCTCGCGCTCTTCCTCGCGGTAGAGCAGGTTGTAGTGCGGCTGCATGGTGACGAAGCGCGACCAGCCGTGCCGGTCCGCAAGGTACAGCGCCTTGGAGAACTGCCACGCCCACATGGACGATGCGCCCAGATAGCGCGCCTTGCCCGCGCGCACCACATCGTTGAGCGCCTCCAGCGTCTCCTCGATCGGCGTCGCGCGGTCCCAGCGATGGATCTGGTAGAGATCGACGTAGTCCGTGCCCAGGCGGCGCAGGCTCTCGTCGATCTCGAAAAATATCTCCTTGCGCGAGAGGCCGCCGCCATTCGGTCCATCGCGCATAACGCCGTTCAGCTTGGTGGCGATCACCACGTCTTCGCGCTTGGCGTTGGCCTTCAGGAAGCGGCCCAGCAGTCGCTCGCTGTCGCCAGTGGAGTAGACATTCGCCGTATCGAAGAAGTTGATGCCCGCGTCCAGCGCCTGGCGAAAGAAGGGCTGGCTCTCGGCTTCGTTCAGGCTCCACGCATTGCTGCCCGGTCGCAACTGGCCCGCAGGAGGAACGCCGTACGACATGCACCCCAGACATATGCGCGAGACCTTCACCCCAGTCCTGCCAAGATTTACGTAGTCCATGGTTCCTCCGATTCAGAAGCTCTGTTTTTCGATGCTACAAACTCTGATGCCTGCGATCGCGCCCACGATGCAGTGGCTGCTTCAAGCTTCCATTGCACCCGAGTAGACGGCCATCCCGGCGACTGCATCGACGCCCATCGCGTCCAGTGCGTCCACTTCGGCGCGCTGCTTGATGCCGCCGGCGACGATCAACTGCTTCGCCGTCGTGGCGCGCAGCGTGGCCGCGACAGTGAGCGGAAAGCCCTGCATCGTGCCCTCGGTGTCCACGTGCGTGTAGAGGAATGCGGCGCAGAAGTCTTCGAGCCACGCGATAGCCTCCTCCGGCGTCAGGTCGACCGAGTCCTTCCAGCCCTTGACGGCGACGCGGCCGTTCTTGGTATCGACGGAGAAGCAGAGGGAGTCTTCGCCGAGCGCGCGCTTCAACTCCTCGGCGAACTCGACGCGAATGATTTTGTGCCGCCGCGTAGGTTTTGGTGCCCCATCCATCGCGGAAGAACCGGGGCCCCCGGCGAGCGGTCTTTGCTCGCTGGGGTGGTCGAGCGATGGGTGGGATGGATCAACACCAAACAGACTCGACCCGTAGATGACGCGCTTTGCGCCGGCGTCGAGCAGCGCGCGGCCATCGGCAGCGGTCTTCAGACCGCCGCCGACCTGGCAGGGCAGACGGCGGCAGATGCTCTCGATCAGCGCGCGGTTCTCGCCCTGCCGCATCGCCGCGTCGAGATCGATCAACTGCACGAGGGGGTATTTTGCGAATCGTTGAATCCAGTAGTCAAAGTCGTCGAAGGCCAGCTTCAGCTTCTCACCGTGAACAAGCTGCACGATGCGTCCGCCCATCAGATCGATCGAGGGAATCAGCATGGCAGCCTCACGCTCACGCCCGCCAATGCGAGCTGCACCTTCAGCTCGCGCGAGCTCGTCGCGCCGAAGTGGAAGATGCTGGCGGCCAGCGCGGCGTCGGCCTTGCCCCGGCCAAAGACCTCGGCGAAGTGCGCCGCGGAACCCGCGCCGCCGCTGGCGATGACGGGAATCTGCACGGCCTGGCTAACCGCTGCGGTCAGTTCACAGTCGAAACCGTCGCGCATTCCGTCGGTGTCCATGCTGGTGAGCAGAATCTCACCCGCGCCGCGCGACTCGGCCTCGCGCGCCCACTCCACCACGCGCAGGCCCGTGGGCTCGCGTCCGCCACTGACGTAGACCTCGGCGTCTTCGGGGAGCTTCGCGCCGCGCCGAGCGTCGATGGCGACAATTACCGCCTGCGCGCCGAAGTTCGCGCCGATCTCGCCGATCAACTGAGGCCGCGCAATCGCCGCCGAGTTGATGCTCACCTTGTCCGCGCCCGCGTTGAAGACGGCTGCTGCGTCGTCGGCCGTGCGCACGCCGCCGCCCACCGTGAACGGCACAAAGAGCTTCGCAGCCGCGCGTCGCACCGTCTCCAGCAGCGTCCCGCGGCCCTCGTGCGTGGCCGTGATGTCGAGCAGCACAACCTCGTCCGCGCCCGCTGCGGCGTGACGGCGCGCCAATTCCGCCGGGTCGCCCGCGTCGACGATGTCGACAAACTGCACGCCCTTCACAACGCGGCCGCCGCGCACATCGAGACAGGCAATAATCCGCTTCGTCAGCATCTACAACTCCAAAAAATTCCGCAACACGCGCAGGCCCACGTCCGCCGACTTCTCCGGATGGAACTGCACGCCCATCACATTCTCGCGCTCCACTGCCGCGCTAAACGCGCCGCCATAATTTGTAACCGCAGCAGTTGCATTTACCACGGGTGCGCGCCACGAGTGGGTGAAGTAGACAAACGATCCGTCCGCGACGCCGCGCAGCAGCCGCGAATCCGGCCTGATCTGCTCCAGCGAGTTCCAGCCCACATGTGGCGACTTCAACTCTACGTCCATATACAGCACGGGGAAATGCTCACACATTCCTGCGAACGCGCCCAGCCCCTTCGTGCCATCGGCTTCGGTCGAGCCCTCGAAGAGCCACTGCAGGCCGACGCATATTCCCAGGAACCACGCGCCTTTGGCAATGCTCTCGCGCACCGCCTCATCCAGCCCAAGGTTCTCCAGCAACTGCGTTGCCTGAAAGTGTCCAACGCCGGGCAGCACAATCCTGTCGGCTCCGCGCACCACCTCGGGCGACTGCGTAACAACCACCTCGCGCGCGGTGCGTTCCTCGCCCAGCAGATAGCGCAGCGCCTTGACCACGCTGGTCAGATTGCCCGCTTTGTAATCAATGACTGCAATCACAGCAGCCCCTTTGTGCTTGGCAGCAGCTCGCGCATGCGTTCATCGCGGCTGCATGCGCCGCGCATGGCACGCGCGAAGGCTTTGAAGATGGCTTCGATCTTGTGGTGATTGCTGCGACCGTACATTGTCTTCACATGCACGTTTGCCTTGGCGCCGCGCGCAAATCCCTCGAAGAAGTCAGTCAGTAGCT
This sequence comes from Granulicella sp., assembly GCA_003132145.1. Classification (GTDB taxonomy): domain Bacteria; phylum Acidobacteriota; class Terriglobia; order Terriglobales; family Acidobacteriaceae; genus Edaphobacter. The sequence goes on along the minus strand of PKWU01000054.1, from coordinate 7,074 downwards.
CGCTCTGGAAGTCGCCGACCAGCGGCACTGTCACCTGATCGTCGACGACGTAGGCCGTGCGCCCGCTGAGGTCTACAGCGGCGACGGCGAGCGTCTCGTCCATTGCCATGACGAAGTATCCTGCGCGTAGAATGCCTTTCTTGTCGCCTAGCGCAATGCCGAAGGCCTCGCCCAGCGCGATGCCCACATCCTCCACCGTGTGGTGCTGATCGACGTCGAGGTCGCCCTTGCAGGCGAGCGTGAGGTCGAAGCCGCCGTGGCGCGTGAACAGCTCCAGCATGTGGTCGAAGAAGCGGATGCCGGTGGAGACCGAGTATGCGCCCTGCCCGTCGATGGTCAGCGTCAAGGCGATCTTCGTCTCGGTCGTATCGCGCTTGACGGTGCCTGTTCTTATCTCATCGCTCATTTAGCCCATCCTATCTCCTGCAGGGATTCCTTCAATGCGGCGAGGCCGCGCGTGACGTGCTCCTCGACGCCGATGGTGATGCGGACAAATCCATCGCAGCCGGGATCGGTCGAGCGGTCGCGCAGCAGCACGCCGCGCGCGCGCATGGCAGCTACCAACTCGGCGTGTTTGGAGCCGATCTTCATCAGCACGAAGTTCGCGTGGCTGGGGAAGAAGTCGACGCCGAGAGCGCGCAGTCCGTCCATCATACGGGCACGGCCCGCGTTCACCTGCGCGGCGTACCAGGCGACGTATGCGTCATCCGTAAGCGCGACCGGCAGGCAGTCCAGGGCCACGCCGTTGACGTTGTAGGGCGAGCTAACCTTGCGCACATACTGCATCAGCGCGGCATTGCCCGCGAGCAGGCCGATGCGCAGATTGGCCAGCCCGTAGGCCTTGGAGAAGGTGCGCGCGACGAGCAGATTCGGGACCTTGCCCACGTCCGCGAAGAGCGTCTCGCCGAAAAAATGGTAGTACGCTTCGTCTACCAACACAACGGCTTGTGGGGCGGCGGCGCAGATCGCCAGAAGGTGATCGCGGCTGACCACCGCGCCGGTGGGATTGTTGGGCGAGGCGACGATAATCAGTTTGGTGCGTGGCGTGATCGCAGCGAGAAACTGCTCGTAGGGAAATTCAAGCGACTCGTCGGCCTGCACGCGCGTCAGGTGCGCGGTCATCATGCGCGAGCTGACCTCGTACATGAAGAAGGTTGGCGTGGAGATGAGCGCCTCATCGTCTTCCTCAAGAATCGCGGCGCAGACCAGGTGGATCGCCTCATCTACGCCGTTGGTCAGCAGGACCTGATCGGCCTGCAAGCCGAAGTGCGCGGCAGCGATGCGCTCGACGCCCTCGCGCTCGGGATACTTTGTCAGTCCCTCGGCCGTGATTTGGCGCAGACGTTCGATCACCTTTGGCGAAGGCGCAAAGGTATTCTCGTTGAAGTCCAGGCGCAGGGCATCGCGGCCGGCGAGCGGCGGGTGATACTCCGGCATCTCCAGCACGGCACGGCGCGGCAGCGGAACAACATTAGTTACAATTTCCGGTGCGCCCGTTTTATCTGTAACTATTTTAGTAGCAGATGTCATCGCATCCTCACTCGCACGCTCTGGGCGTGTCCCCGGAGGCCCTCGGCTTCGGCCAATGCAATGGTATGAGGGCCCCAGGCGCGCAGGGCACGGCGTGTGTACTGCTGCACCGTGATGACCTTCACAAAGTCCATCACGCTCAAGCCGCCGCGCACGCGGCCAACGCGGCCGGTGGGCAACACATGATTCGGCCCGGAGATGTAGTCGCCCATCGACTGCGGCGAATAATAGCCGATGAATACCGAACCAGCGTTCTTCACCCACTTCAAGTCGGCCATTGTATCGACCGTCAGATGTTCGGGCGCAAGCCGATTGGTCAGTGCGCTGGCCTCTGTTATAGATTCCGTTACAAATACAAATCCCTGCGCGGCCAACGACTGTTTGGCGATTGCATTGCTCTTCGCCTGCGCCTTCACCTCAACCATTACAGCCTCGGCGAGTGCGGCGTTGCTGGTGATGAGGATGGCGAGTGCCTCTGGATCGTGCTCGGCCTGGGCGACGAGGTCGGCGGCAATTCCGGCGGGATTGCCGGTCTGGCTGGTGACGACGATCTCGGTTGGCCCGGCGGGCATGTCGATTCCGCACTCACTCGAGACAAGGATTTTTGCGGCGGTGACATAGAGATTGCCGGGACCGACGATCTTGTTGACGCGGGCGATGGAGGCGGTGCCGAAGGCGAGAGCGGCGATGGCCTGCGCTCCGCCGACGCGGTAGAACTCCGTCACACCTGCGAGCCAAGCCGCTGCCAAAGTCTCCTTCGCGGGCTTGGGCGAGCAGACGACGATGCGCGCGACGCCCGCAACCTGCGCGGGTGTTACGGTCATCAGAAGCGTTGAGGGGAGCGGGTAACGGCCGCCCGGGACGTAGCAGCCGACGGACTCGAGCGGGCGAACGAGTTGGCCAGTGGCGACGCCGGGGGCGGGAGCGATGGTCCATTCCCGCGGCTTTTGCGCCGAAGCGAAGGCGCGGATGTTTTTCTGTGCGGCGCGCATTGCGGATTGCAGCTCGGGAGCCGTGGATTTCCACGCGGCCTTCATCTCGTCGCGCGAGACTCGCAGTGGCGTGGCGGGCTGTAGGCTGTCGAATTTGGCAGCGTAGCTGCGCAGGGCCGCATCGCCGCGCTGCCGCACGTCCGCGAGGATGCACCGCACGACTGGCTCAACCTTCGACGTATTGGCCGCGCCGCGTTTTTCGATTGTCTCGATCAACGCGGTCGCGGCTTTTTTTGTTCGACCAAACGTTCGTGCCAGCTTCATCTGTGACCTCAACCGTTACAAAACGACTTTGCTGAGCGGATATTCTACGATTCCGGTGGCGCCGGCAGCCTTCAGCTTGGGGATGACATCGCGGACGACGGCTTCGTCGAGGATGGTGTTGAGCGCGACCCACGCGGGGTCGCTAAGGTGCGAGATGGTTGGCGAGTTGAGCGCGGGAAGCTGCGCCACAATTTTGTCGAGATCGGACTTGCGAGCGTTGAGCATGAGGCCGACGCGGCCCTGGGCGGCGATGGCTGCGTTGAGCATCAGGGAGATGTTCTCGATCTTTCGGCGCTTCCACTCGTCCTGGAAGGCGGATTTGTTGGCGATAAGCTGCGTCTCGGACTCCATCAGCGTCTCGATGATGCGCAGGCGGTTGGCGCGCAGGCTGGAGCCGGTCTCGGTGACCTCGACGATGGCGTCGGCGAGGGTGGGAGGCTTGACCTCGGTTGCGCCCCAACTGAACTCGACCTTGACGGGGATGTTGCGCGCGGCGAAGTAGCGTTTGGTGAACTCGACCAGCTCGGTGGCGATGATCTTGCCGGCGAGGTCTTCGGGCTTCTGGAAGGGCGAGTCCTCGGGCACGGCGAGCACCCACTTGACCTTCTGGCGGCTCACCTTGGAATAGGTGAGGCTGGTGATGTACTCGACGTCGGTCTCGTTCTCCAGGACCCAGTCGTTGCCGGTTAGGCCGGCATCGAGCGCGCCGTGCTCGACGTATCGTGCCATCTCCTGCGCGCGGACCAACATGCACTCGATCTCGGGGTCGTCGATGGCGGGGAAGTAGCTGCGGCCGCTGGCTGCGATGCGCCAGCCGGCGCGCTCAAACAGGGCGATGGTTGCGTCCTGCAGGCTGCCCTTGGGGATTCCAAGCTTGAGTTTCGGCGTCATTATTTTTTCTCCGCGGAGTTCGGAACTGCGATTGGTTTGGTGAAGCAACTGACGGTGCCCTCGTGGCAGACCAGACCGTCGCCCTCGACCACGACGCGGAAGAGGAGTGTGTCGTTGTCGCAGTCGGTACTGGCGCTGACGACGCGCAGGCGGTTGCCGCTGGTCTCGCCCTTCATCCAGAGCTTCTGGCGGGTGCGGCTCCAGAAGGTAACGAAGCCGGAGTCGAGGGTCTTCTGGTAGCTGGTCTGGTTGAGGAATCCGAGCATGAGCATCTGGCCGGATTTGGCGTCCTGCACGATGCCGGGGACGAGGCCGTCCATCTTGGCGAAGTCGATTGCGGGTGCGTTCTTCAGTGCGTCCATCGGGTCTCTCTCTCTTTGAATGATATGTCTATCGTGTTGTTTATGATCCGCGGTTTCTATCGATCTGACGCGGCTTCGGGTGTTTCGCCCCGGCAGGTCCGCGCGCAGCAGAAAGGCCCGCTCGCGGTGTGCGCGTCGGCGGGCCTTTGGAATCCTGGTGTGAGTCTGGCTACTTCGCCGCACCGGACACTGCCGCCAACACGCACTGCGCATGGTGATGGTGATGCCCTCGATGCTGCGACGAAAAGATCATCTGTTATGAAATTACCGGCTGGGCGGGGCTTTGTCAACGCGGGAACGCAGGATCGGCGGCAAGCAAAACTAATTTGCCGAAGGCCGCTCGACGTGGTCGATGACAATCACATCCACCGGCGCCTTCGCGTTCTCCAGCTTCAGTCCAAGCTGCTCCTGAAGCGCGGTGAAGATCGAAGGCACGGACGAGTCCGCCCCTGTTGCCAAGTCGTCCGAATAGCGCAGCGTGAAATCATAGACGCCCGTAAGCCCCGTCTTGTTCTGGACGATGTGTCCCACTTCGTTGGTAAGCTGATCTGCCAAAGAGTCCATCGAAATTCCCTGAGCCTGCATCATCCCATTGCCGATCGTGAACGAGCCTGCACCCATTCCCTTGCCGTCAGCCCATTTGAGCCCCTTCGAGTAGTTGTCGCCAGCCTTCCCTTCCTGCATCTTCAATCCACCCTTCGCGACCACCAGCGCAAAGATCGGCAACACCCTGGTCTCATGATGAACCTTCAATTTAATGCGATCTTCCAGCAGCGCCTGCTTCATAAGCCCTTGCACCTTCCATCGCTGCTCCGGGCTGAGCTTCAGTAACTGATCGGAGAGCGCGCTGTCCGGTTTTGCCTCGACATCATACCGGTCGGAATCGAGCCACGCTGGCCCGCCCAAACACTGAAAATCTTTTTTGTTGTATGCACCGCAGACAAGATTCTTCAAGCTCATACCGGTGGATATAAAGCCTCCGTTGGGCAGGGAACCGAAACTTATATTTAGGCTGGGATTGTGCGGCTTGATGGTTGCAACATCGTACACAGCACCGGGAAGAATTACCTCCGCTGCCTTTGCATCCGCCGCACTCGCCGCTGCGTTCCCTTGTGCAAATGCACCCGAAACCGCGACGCTTATCAACGCGACGACGCAAATCAACCGTGCAGTCACAAAACTCAGTTTGCCAGAAAGAAGAACATTCATATTGCGAGCCATCTTACTCCTCTCCAAATTCTCCGAAGTCCGCTGCGGCGAGAACGGATTTACGGCTTGGGGCGGTGGGCGATGATCTGGAGCTTGATCTGTTCGTAGGCGGACTGCGGCAGGATGCCGCGCTGAACCAACTGGTTCTTGGCGGTGTAGGGGCGGCCGGCGATGATGCGCCGCACATACTCGTCGCCCATGCCGGGGAGGGCCTTGAGTCGGGCTGCGGTCGCGGTGTTGATGTCGAGCAGATCTTTTGATGCGGCGATCTTCTCGGAGATGGATTGCGCGGGCTTGGCTGCGGGCGCGGGAGCGCGGCGGCGGCTAATTTGCCGAAGGCCGCTCAACATGGTCGATGACGAGAACCTTTACCGGACCTTTTGTCGACTCAATCTTAAGCCCGAGTTGTTCCTGAATCGCTGTGAAGATCGATGGAGGGGAAGAATCCGATATGGTGGACTCATCGTCCGAGTACTGCAAAGTGAAATCATATACTCCCGTAAGTCCTGTCTTGTTCAAAACATTGTGATCTATGTTCCCCGTTCCGGTAAGCTGGGCCGCCAATTCGTCCATCGAGACTCCCTTTGCAATTATCTTTCCATTGCTTACTGTCAGTCCCGAACCAAACCTCTTGCTACCGGCTGAATCTGTGTTCTCTGCTTTTGTCTCATGCAGTTTTGACCCATTCTTAGCGACTATCAATGCAAAGATCGGCAGCTGTCTTGTCTCCTCATGTACCTTCAATTTCAGGCGATCTTCAAGAAGCGTCCGTAGCATCCGACTCTGCACCTCATCGCGTTGTTCCCAGCTCAGTTTCTCCAGTTGCTGTTCGGTTATACTATCGGGCTTTGCCTCGATATCGTATCCATCTGAATCGAACCATGCCGGCCCTCCTAAGATTTGGAAAGAAAACTTGCCGTAGGCCCTACCGACAATAAACTTCAACGCCATTCCCCTCGATATAAACAATCCGTTAGGCTGCGGAGGCGCACCGTTCAACTCGCCGAGTTTGGATGGCTTGATCGTCGCAGCATCATAGGCAGCACCGGGAAGTAGTACCTCATCGGCCTTTGAATCCATCGCGCTCGCTCCGGCCTTTCCTTGTGCATGACTGGGGGTGCCAGTCATCATCGCAAGAAATATCGATAGGATTGCTAGCGGCAGGAGAATTTTGTGGCGATACAATTTGCGAGCGACGTACATGCGCATGGAAGTTCCTTTGCATTTAGGAACTTGTTGAAATTCGGTTGATCTGTGCGGGTTTATTTGCTATCTGTATCGTACCGTTGGCTGAATCGGTTCGGATCTCGCGTTTTGCGAGTGTTTACGCGGCTTTTGCAGCGTTGCCGAAGGCCATCTCAGGCCTTCGACCGTGCTTCAGGCGCACTGCTCCCGGAGTCCTTCCGCATGTCTTTGCGCGATCAGCCGGGGCAGTCGCAGCAGGTTGTGCGCGGCGCAACTGAAGACGAACAGCCAGTCCACCTTCTCCAGTCCGCGTAGCTTGACCTGGCGCAGCGGGCCGGTCTGCTTCAGCCATCCGAATCCCTTTTCGACCAGCCAGCGCCGGCTCAGACTGATGGCATAGCCTGCGTGCCGCGTGGTGCGGCGATCCAGATTGCTGCTGCGGCCCTTGTCGTTCTTTGTAACGTGAGGCGTTACATTCAGCTCGCGCGCCGTGCGCACAAAATCCTTGGTGTCGTATGCCTTGTCCGCGCCCACCGTGATGCGCCACGAGCGGTCTTTCTGCCGCTCGTGCAGCATCAGCAGCGCAGCGTCGCGCTCGGCGAATCCATCGGCCTGGGTGACCATCGCCGCGGCGATCAGGC
>PKWU01000003.1 GCA_003132145.1 Granulicella sp. | reverse complement strand
TTCTGGCGCCTCACAAGGTATGCCTTCTGGACGGCCCAAACACTACACATAGATGACGCACCTCCAAGTAGAACAGCGATCGCGGTCAGCGCGCGGAATGCTCAACACAAGCCGACTTTTGAGGAGTAATCACCCACCCGTTACAAATCTGTCCTTAGCTGAGCGCATCGGTGATTTGGCAACGATCAATAAATCACACCGAGTAACTTTCCGGAAACCCTGTATCCTTGGCAGACGGACAGCTTTCTTTCCTGGGTGTCCTGACCAGGGCAGCCAGTCCGTGGTTATACATGGATTGCTTCATCTATTTGAATTGATTGGTGCTCTGCCGGCTTCTGATCCGCAGGAATATTGGCCAGGAGCAGCGAGAAGCGGCTTCCATTGCCGGGAGAGCTTTGCAGTTGGATGGCAGAGCCGTGGCGCTCGGCGATCCATAGGGCGAGGACGAGCCCCAGGCCGGAGCCGGTGAAGTCGCCGTGCAGCGGCTGGGCGATGCGACAGAAGCGCTGGAAGATTCTGCCCTGGTCGTCGGGCGAGATGCCGATGCCTGTGTCGGTGACGCTGATCTCCGCGGAAAAAGGTCCTGTGCTCTGTACGCGTTTGCAGAGAGCAAGCGAGACGGATTGGCCGGAGGGCGTGTAGCGCCACGCGTTTTCCAGCAGGATGTTGAGCAGGCACTTGAGTGCTACATAGTCTGCCTCAACCCATAGTTCTGATGTGTCCACATTACATAAGAATTGAATCTGTACTTCGGCGAAGCGCTCGGCCCACTCCTGAGCGACCTCGTCGATGAGGTCGGGAAGGTTGAGGGGTTCGAGGCTCAGGACCTCGACGCCGGCGTCGGCGCGGGCGAGCGAGAGGAGCTGGTCGATGAGGTGCGTCATCTGCACGGAGTTGTGCAGGACGCGTTCGCAGGTGTCGCGGTAGTAGGCGGTGTCGCGGGGAAAGGCGAGGGCGACCTCGGTCTCGGCACGCAGCAGGGCGACGGGAGAACGAAGCTCATGCGCGGCGTTGGCGGTGAACGAGCGCACGCTCTGGTAGCCGGCCTCGATGCGGCTGAGCATCTGGTTCAGCGTGTTGGAAAGGGCGGCGAGTTCGTCGCGCGTCTGTAGCTCGGGCAGGCGGCTGTTGAGGTTCTTGTCGTTGATGCGTTGCGCCTCGGATGCGATGGAGGCGATGGGCGTGAGGGCCTTGCGGCTCATGAAGTAGCCGGCCAGCGAGGAGAGAAAGAGGCCGAGCGCGGTGAGCAGGGAGAGCTGGATGCTGAAGTTGGACAGGATGGCGAGCGTCTTACTGAGGGTGAGGCCGGTCTGCACGGTGTAGCGCACGCCGTGGATCGTGATGGACTCGATGAGTGCACGGACATGGATCGAATCTGCGGTATAGGTGAAGTAGACACCAGCCTGCGACGCCTGCTGTGGCAGGACGAGTTGCGGATAGACAGAGGCGACGTGCGGGGAACGGTAGAGCCAGTTGCCGTGCTCGTCGATGATCTGTTCCCATTTACTCCCGTGGCTGACGTTATAGGCCGCGGTGATGGCGTCGCGCAGTTCGGCTGTCGGCTCGTGTGCAGGTTGAGCTTCTATAAAGCGGCCAGCACTGCGGACGCGCTGCTGCAGCTCATTTTTCTCAAGGTCGTCGATGGCGCGATGCACCATCCATAGCGAGGCGAAGCCAAGCCAGAACAGAGCGGTTGCAAAAACCAGCGAGTACCAAAGTGTGAGTCGAACGCGAAGTGGGAGATTAAAAGTGATTAGGTTGAACTCCTTTGCTGTGTTGTTGGTGTTGTGGCTTTCCATCGCTTACAAATCAGCCTCTTCCACCAACAAATAACCGATGCCACGTGCGGTGGAGATAAGGCCAGGCTGTTTCGCGTGGAGCTTCTCGCGCAGGGTATTGACCAGCGTATCGAGCGCGCCGTGACTGACGATTGTGGTGCTCCAAATAGCCTTCATCAACTGACGGCGCGAGACCACTTCGCCGCGATCCCGCGCGAGCGCGCACAACAGAAGGTACTCGCTGCGGGTGATGTGAACCTCGGTCCGATTGCAGACCAGGCAGCGCTTTTCCGTGTCCAGCCGAAAGGGACCGAAACAGAAGTCGTTGGCAGCGGCCATCCGGGCACGGCGTGCGGCGGATCCGATGCGCGCAACCAACTCGGGGAATGAGAAGGGCTTGGTGAGATAGTCGTCGGCACCAGCGTCTAGCCCGCAGACGACGTTGTCCTCCTGATTCAGCGCAGTGAGCATGACGATGGCTGGTCTGTTGGGTCGCGCGCGCAGATGCTGCGCAATGGTGATCCCGCTGCGGTCGGGAAGTCCGATGTCCAGCACGATTGCGTCGAATTTTTCCGTGTCCACAAGCTGCTGGCCTTGCTCGGCGGTGGTCGCCGTCACAGTGGAATGCCCTCTCTCCCAGAGACCCTTGTGCAGTAGCTCAGCCATGCGCAGGTCGTCCTCGACGACGAGAATGCGCAGGTTGGCAGGCGTTTTCATAGGCTCGTTTTGGCGGAGGCTCCAACTTTCACACTACCCACCGTCTGTTACCGCTCTGTGAATTCAGGTGGAGGTGCCGTCTCAGGACTTATTAACAGCATGTTGAATCGCCGTTCACATTGCGTCGTTACCTTCGACTTAATCCGGTTTGATCTTCCACTCCACTTAGCGGCGTTCGCGCACAGATTCTGCGAGGCTCCATGCAAAGATTCGCTCTTTCCCATCGATTCAGCTTTCACCACATCGACTGCATGCAACTTTCCACTCCACGCATGGCGCGGGCAATCTGCAAGCTGCTCGCACCGGTCTGTCTGTCGATATTGCTGCCGACGCTCACGCCAACGGGTACTGCCCAATCGCTCCATGCGGCATCGATCTCTGCCGTATCTGGCTCTGCTGCGTCGGGCTCCGCTTCCTCAAGCTCCAGCGAGTCAAATGGCAGTGTGAGCGGCACCGTCAAGGACGCGTCTGGCGCCGTATTGCATGGTGCGCAGGTTGTGCTGCAGCCCACGTCAACCACGGTGGCAACCGATGCACAGGGCAACTTCAACATCCCGAATATCAAGCCGGGCACGTACACGGTGACGATCACCTATATCGGATTTTCCACTTCGACTCAATCCATCAATGTGACCGCCGGCAAGGTGACTCCTCTAAACGCAACCCTGACCATCGGTTTTACAACTCAGAGCGTAGTGGTGAGTACAAACCTGGAGGGCGACGCCGCTGAAATCAACGAGCAGCGCACGTCGGAGAACATTCTCAATGTGATGACAGCGCCCACCATCATGAGTCTGCCGAATCAGACCATCGCGACCGTGTTGGGCCGCATGCCGGGTGTGACCGTGCAGATCAACGAGGGAGAACCGCAGTATGTGCAGATTCGAGGCACGGAGCCACGTCTGAGCAACACTACCATTGATGGCGTCGTCGTACCCGGCCCCGATCCGCAAGTGCGGCAGGTGGACCTGTGGGTGATCCCTGGGGACCTTGCGGGAGAGGTGCAGATCAACAAAACGCTCTCCGCAAACCAGGATGGAGATGCCATTGGCGGCTCAGTGAACATTAATGTGAAAGAGGCCTCCAGAGACCGGCCTACGCTTAGTCTTGAAAGCCTGGGCGGCTGGAACCCAATCGACACCGGACAGTCGTGGATTCGGGATGATATAATAGGTGGGATGCGCTTCGGCCCGCAGAAGCGCTGGGGGGCGTTGCTCAGCTACAGCTATGACTTAAACGATATCGGCACCGATGACGTGGAGCCGGTGCCCGACATCAGTCCAGTGGACAATGTAACTCCAGAGTTTAACGAAATCGCGATGAATGAGTATTTCTACAATCACACGCGGTGGGGCTTCGGCGGAAGCCTGGATTACAAGCTATCGGATAATTCCAATCTGTTTGTGCACGGCCTCTTCTCAAACTTCAAAGATTACGGCCAGAAGTTCACGTACGATATTGTTGCAGCCACAAAGAATGCCGACGGTACTTCGAACAATGATGGCAGCGTCAAATACAGCAACAGCCTCCGCCGGCCGGACTATCAGATCTCCGATCTGATATTCGGCGGCAATCAGGTCTTCAATCATTCCTACATCAGATATGTAGCTGCTATCTCACATTCGCGCGAAGGCGGGGCGGCCGGTAATCCTGGCGCGGATTTCGCTCCAGTGAGTGGTTCTACAGCCGGAAGCACCTGTACCTACACTCCATCGGCGAACAAAAGCATCTACCGGCCGCAGTTCCCTTGCGCGCCGAACGATCCGATTTATGACCCTACCCAGTACGCCCTGCAAGACGTCAATCTCACCACCGGACAGTCGTCGCAACTCAATCTGCAGGCAAGCGGCTCAATGGGGATCAACTACCACCTTGGCACGCACACATCGACACTGGAGTTTGGCGCGCAGATCCGCAACGCGCATAAGGGACAATACGCTTCTGCGCCTACATACGATTGCAATCCCCAGAACGACGACCAGGTCAACAATGGCACGAGTCCCTGCGGCGCGAACTCAAATCCGTCAATGACCCTGTTTACGACCAATTTTACAAATCCTTCATATTACGGCGGGAGCTACCAATTTGGCCCCGTCACCAGCTTCGATCTGACCGCGAACTGGCTCGCGACAAATCCTGGCGTTCTCCCTCTGGATGGGCCGGGGACCCATCTTAACTCCGACCCTGCGAATTACAACTTACAGGAGAGAATCTCGGCCGGTTACATTATGAACACCGTCGACCTGGGAAGCCGGTTCCATCTGCAAACCGGTCTGAGGATTGAGGCCACCAACGAATCGAACACCGGCTACCTCGTGATCAACGATCTCGATGGCATCTACGTCTCAACGGATCCCGTCACGGCAGGCGGCTCCTATATAGATCTGCTGCCCAGCGTTCAGTTTCGTTACAACATCGACTCGAATTCGGACATCCGCGCCGTCTATGGGCGCGGTATTTCCCGGCCAAACCCGTACGACCTGGTGCCCTACAAAACACTGGACGAGACGAGGCAACCGAACAGGGAAAACATCGGAAACCCCGCTCTGGTTGCGGAACATGCAGAGGATTTCGATCTCCTCTATGAGAAATTCCTGCCTTCTGTTGGCATGATTGAAGGAGGGTACTTCTACAAGCATCTCACTCAACCCCTTTTTCAAACGCAGTCAACCGTACCCAACCCATTTCCCAATCCGCAAACTCCAACCGTGCTCCTGACACAGACGGTAAACGGAGGCCACGCGTATGTTCAAGGCATTGAGATGGCCTATCAGCAGCGTCTCAACTTTCTACCGGGAGTATTGGCCGGCGCTCGGATCGAGGCCAACTTCACGTACACGGGATCGAAGAACTACGACATGGCTAACCGCACGGATACGCCAGCGCTCGTGGGACAGGCGCCATTTTCCTATAACATCACCCCCTCTTATGCGACGAAACGCGCGCTTGTGTCCCTCGGCATCTCCTACGATGGCCCCAATATTGCCTCGTATCAATACCAGAACATCGGTTCAAATGCAGTGCTTGGCGGGGTCACAGGCCCAAACGGGGATAACTACTACTATGAGCGCACCCAGGTGGACGCACAGGCGAGTTACTACCTTGGCAAAAGATTTACTCTCACCGCGTCAGGAGAGAACATGAATAACGCGATATTGGGCTTTTACAACGGAAGTAAACAATACATGACGCAACGCGAGTACTACAAACCGATTTATTACGGTGGTATCCGCTGGGATCTTGATCGTGAACGGTAAACCATTTCACCTGCCCATCTACACCAACTCTTTGGCAGCAAGGGAACCTCAGGAGTAATTGTGCGAAATAAGTTCGCGTGGGCCACGCTGCTGGCTTGCATGTGTGTGTTGACCGGAGGGCACTACGCTGCTCAATCGGTGAAAACAGCCGTTGCGGGCAGCCGCGGCGGAGACAATCTGAAGCTGGTGGTCATCCTGAGCCGTCACGGTACCCGGTCGTCAACCTGGCCGCAGGAGCGGCTCGACAGCTACTCCGCGCAGCCGTGGCCGAAGTGGAGCGTTCCTACAGGCTACCTTACCAGCCGCGGGTACGATCAGATGAAGCTCTTTGGCAGCTTCGACCGGGCCTCGCTCGCTGAAGCAGGTCTGTTCGCCGCACATGGATGCGAGGATGCATCCATGCTGTACATCTGGGCGGACACCGACCAGCGCACCATGGCAAGCGGCAATGCATTTGCAGAAGGGTTCTTCCCCGGTTGTCCTCCGGAGGTGCATACTGTCGCCGCCGACGAGCGAGATCCGCTCTTTCATTCCACCTCAGCCGGTATGAAACCGGCAGCAACGAATGCCGCCTCCACCCAATTGCCAAAACGGGCTGCGACTCAGATAGACCCCATGCAACGCGAGCTTATCGAAGAGATGCAGCATGTACTGCTGGGATGCGCCCCGAAGATATCATGCACGCCGGTGCGTGCGCCCACGTTGACGCTGCTTGGTGCAAACGTTGCCGCTGTGCGCGGCACGGACGGTTCTATGTTTAAAGCTCAGGACCCGCTGGCCTTGGCTTCCAGCTTCGCCGAGGACATGCTGCTGCAATACGCCGACGGGATGCCGATGGACCAGGTTGGTTGGGGCAAGGTGGATGAGGCCCAGCTGCGCAGGTTTCTGGCGCTGCATACGGAAAACTTCGAGCAGACGCATCGCACCCCGGTACAGGCCAGATTGCAGGCATCGAATATGTTGTTGCACATCACGCATACACTGCAACAGGCAGTCGAGCAGCAGCCTGTGCCCGATGCCTTCGGCCCGCCAAACACAAAGCTCATCCTGATCGCGGGTCACGATTCGAATATTGCCGAAGTCGCTGCATTGCTCGAGATCCACTGGAGCCTCGATGGGCGCACCGATGACACGCCGCCAGGCACCGAACTCGCCTTCGAGTTGTGGCAGGACGAACACGGCACCTACTCCGTACGGGTGACGGTAGCAATGCAAACTCTTCGTCAGCTACGCGAGATGCAAGATCTAAGGCTCGCAACCCCGCCCGCACATGCGACGTTGTCTGTGCGCGGATGCAATCTCCGAGAAGGCGGGTGCCCATGGGCAGGATTTCTGCGGATTGCGGGACATGCAATGGACAGAAGTGATGTGTCTGCAGCTGGTGCAAAGTAATCCGCTCTCGAAGCAGCATGTATATTTGCTGCAGTCTGTTTCTGACTACAGCAGGTTCCTGTTTCTTGACTCTTCTCGTTCTCGACTTTCCAAGCTGTTTTTGCACGCGCTGAGAGCCATCAGCATCAATACCGATAAACGCCGTTGTCGCCACCTATGGTGAAGTTCGCGGACTGTCTCATAACCCATACCTTGTGAGGCGCCAGAA
>PKWU01000081.1 GCA_003132145.1 Granulicella sp. | reverse complement strand
TGGTGAAGAGGCAGAAGGCGCGACCGTGCGTGATCTCCAGCACGCGGCGGGTGCGTTCGGCGGCATGGAGGAAATACTCGGAATCGCGCGGGTCGGGCATTCCCGGCGGCAGATAGAGCAGCGCCTGGCGCGGGTAGTCGAAGTGCGAGGGGACAACCAGCTCTCGGGCCAGGGTGAGGCCGAGGCGACGCGAGATGTGCTCGAAGCCGGAGACGATGCTGCCCGATTCGTCGGTTCCCGAGGCTACGGTGAGCGTGGCGGAGGTGAGGACGACGGAGCTGTAGGCCTCGAAGAGCGCCGCGGCCAGGAGCTGGGAGACGTCGATGGGCGTGGCCTGTAGGTGGGTGTGGTGGCTCATGTGGCCGATGCCGCGCGCGCCCTTTTGCGCAAGCGAACGGACTCCACCGGCGGCGCGACGCTCGATCCAGAAGACGGTGTTGGGGTCCTGCGACTCGAGCAGGAACTTCAGATGGGTGGCGATGTCGGAGGCGCGCTTGCGCAGGCCTGGGGCCTCGTCGACGTTCTTCAGGCGGTCGAGCTCGCCCTCCAGGAGGCTGAGGGCGTTGAGCGCGCCGGTATAGGTGTCGCCACTCTCTTCAAGGAACTCGGCGCGCTCGTTGAAGGGCATGCGGCCAAGGCTTGCGTATGGACTTGCGTTCTGCGGTGCGTCGAGCGTGGCGATGGAGTCCGCGGCGGTCCTCGATGCGTCGAAGGGCAACGCGGCGAAGAAGAGGCGCGCGCGCTCGCGCAGCGTCGCAGTCGCGGCTTCGATGGCGGCGGTGGAGGCATGTCTGGCGCGCAGCATGGTATCCACATCGCGGGCCAGCTCGTCGAAGCGCTGGGTGCTGAGGTTAATGCCGAAAAAGTTGCTGGCGACGTCCTCCAGCTCGTGCGCCTCGTCGAAGATCACCGCGCCGGCTGCGGGCAGGACGCCAGCGTCGGGCGCCGCGCCGGCTTGCAGTTTGATCGCCATGTCGGCGAAGAAGAGGTGGTGGTTGACGATGACGATCTCCGACTCGAGCGCCTTGCGGCGCATGGAGGTGATGAAGCAGTTCTCCCAGTCGGGACAGGATTGGCCGAGGCATGCCTCGCCGTGCGCGTCCAGCTTGGGCCACAGCGCGGAGTTCTCCGGCAGCGCGTCGATCTCCGCGCGGTCGCCGGTTGCGGTGGTCTTCTCCCATGCGGCGATGGCGTGGAACTGGCCGATCTCGTCAAGGCCCGTCAGCAGCGGCGAATCGCGCAGCGCGTAGAGCTTGTGCTTGCAGAGGTAGTTGCCGCGGCCCTTCATGTAGCAGACCTTCAGCGGGCCGAGGACCGATTCCAGGAACGGTACGTCCTTGAAGAAGAGCTGCTCCTGGAGATTTTTCGTTCCGGTGGAGATGATGACTCGCTGCTGGCGTTCGCGGGCCAGGCGCAGGGCGGGCAGCAGGTACGCGAGCGTCTTGCCGGTTCCGGTGCCTGCCTCGACAATCAGGTGGCGCTTGTCGGCGAAGGCCTTCTCAATGGCGCGCGCCATCTCGTACTGGCCCTTGCGATGCTCAAACTGGAGGCCGGAGCGCGAGAGCAGTCCCGAGGGCGAGAAGAAGTCGTAGAGCGATGGCAACTTGCTCGCGGCGGCAAGATCCTGCTCGTCCTCATCCTCATTGTTGCGAGGCTGAACCGGCTCGTCTGCTGCATGCGTAATTTTTTTCGGAGAAGACACAGCGCTCTTCTCCCAATACTATTCGTGTTTCCTTCGACTCAACTATTTACTCAGTGTTTCCTTAATGGATCTTGTAGCTGAGGCCGAAGGAGAGGATGGGGAAGAAGCGCAGGTCGGTGAGGTCGTTCTGCAGCTTGTTCTGCTCGCTGGTGATGTTGGCCTGGGGGATGGGGCCGCAGTTGGTGTAAACACCCGCGAGGAAGGTGGTGCAGCCGGTGCCAGTGAAGGTGTAGAGTACCGTGGGCGCGGAGAAGTACTGGAAGCCGATCTCGCTCTCGAAGGTGAAGTGCCCCTTCCTGGGGAGCATGTTACCGGTTCCGATGGTGGCGCGCGGGACGACTTGGTTGCCTCCGAAGGTGAAGACTCCGGTTCCGGCGATGGGGCCGTTGGGGTTGGTGACGGCGTTATAAGGCTCGCTGTAGTAGTCGATGCCACCGACGGTGAAGCTCTGACCGGTAGGGACGGAGAGCGTGGCGGTGAGGCCGGTGTTGTTGTAGATGGTTGCGCCGCCGCTGAGGCGGATACGGCCGTGGAAGGGGAAGAAATCCATCATGGCGGCGGCGTTCTGGAACTTGATGGTCCCGTTGATGTTGAGGTTGTCTTCCGTGATGGTGCTGGGCGTGTAGGTGATGAAGGAGGCCCCTCCGCGCAGGTTGATCCACTGGTGAATCAGGGGCGTGGCGACGTCGAAGCCGATGCCGGCCAGGCCGAACTTGACGCCGATGGCGAGGCCGGAGAAGGGCAACGAGCTTTGCCTGGACGGCGTGGCGGCGGATTGCCTGCCAGAGGCGGATTGCGCGCCAGCGGCTGGGGCCGCGATCTCATCGGATGCGATGGAGCTGGAGGACGAGGCTGGCACTGCGTTCTCCGCGTAGAGGGCGGGTGCGGCGGCTGGGGCCTGAGGCGAGACGGCTGGAGCCTGGGCGGAGAGAGCGATGGGCGAGCAAGCGAGGACGGCGAGGATCGGAAGTGAGCGGAGGTTCATGGAGGTCCTTTCTATGTGCAGGGCCGGAGCGAATGGTGAGACCATCTCCCATCAGATGTCGCGTTCAACATAGGACGCGCAGCCGTGGGTCCAATCTTGGAATGCGGTGATCGTACCAGAGTATCGGCGCGTCTGAGCGCGAATTCCATCACCCGGAAGGGTCATGGAACATCGTGAGTTACTGCGATTCTGGCAGGTACCCCCCGGGGGGTAATAGCGTAAAGTATTCAAAATATGCTGGTTAATCTCGCGCTAAGCGCGTGAGACGTAGCAAAGGCGAAGACCTGGCTGGGAACAGGGAACAGGGAACAGATAAGTGCGAAGTTTCGGTGAGCTCGGCGGCGTTGGTGCCGCAGGTTCTCGCTTTGTGTGCGAAAAAGTCATAAAGTATTCAAAAATGGCATGTTAAGTCTGGACTTGGTCTGGATCGGGTCTGGACTAAGTCGGGACTAAGTCGGGACGGTTGAGGGTTAAAAGCGAAGGCCCGGCGCGCTTGGCCGGGTCTCGGTGCGATTTTGCTTACTGATTTAATTATACGGGATGGAGGGAAACTAGTATGCCAACTATTTTTCGGAGGTATGTGGTTGGTGGGGTGTTGGTTAGGGGGATTTTTTGAGGTCGAGGGGCTTGACAAGGGAATCTGCTGGGCTTTTTGGTGGCAACGCTGAATGCGTCGCGGTTTGTGTTCTTGTGTAGACTGTTGGCGTGAGGGAGCCGATGACTGATCCGAAAGTCGATGTGTATATTGCGAAGGCAGCGCCGTTTGCGCAGCCGGTGTTGACGCATCTGCGCGCGCTGGTTCACAAGGCCTGCCCGGAGGTGGTGGAAGAGATCAAGTGGGGGCGGCCGTTCTTCCTGCACAGGGGGACGATCCTGTGCAACATCTCGGCGTTCAAGGCGCACTGTAGCTTCGGCTTCTGGGGCGCGGAGATCGGCAGGGTGCTGCGTGCGGACGGCGTGGTCAAAGATGGAGGGATGGGCTCACTGGGCAAGATCACCAGCGTGAAGGAGCTGCCGCCTGAGAAGCAGATGCTGGGGTATCTGCGGCAGGCGGTTGCGTTGATCGAGAGCGGGAAGGGCGACAACCGGGTGGTGGTGGCACGGCGGGTGGTGAAGGCGCCGAAGCCTCCGGTTGAGGCGCCGACTGAGTTTGCGGCGGCGCTGAAAAAGAACAAGGCCGCGAATGCCGCCTATGCCGCGCTCAGCCCAAGCTGCAAGCGGGAGTACGCGGAGTGGATCGCGGAGGCGAAGCGGCCGGAGACGCGCCAGCGATGCATCGCGCAGGCGGTGGAGTGGATCGGCGAAGGGAAGCAGAGGAACTGGAAGTACCAGGGATGAGTTTTGTACAAACCCACCCATCGCGATGAAGCTGCGATGGATAGGGCACCCGGCAGCCACTACCAAACGATTAAAGGAAAAGAGATGAGCAAACAGGTGATTGATGAACTGGCGATCGCAACACAGCAAGGCAAGTTGACCTTCCCTCAGGTCGTCCAAGGGCTGCTCGAAGCGGGAGTGGAATCGTACCTCGTGGACTTCGCGACAAAACAGAATACCCACTACCTGGCGGATGGAACCACGCACACGGTGCCCATGATCCTGGACCCTGGTCCGATTGCGGCGGAGTTCAACAGTGCCGACCTGGTGGCGGCAATTCGCGGCGCCCAGGCAGACACGGTGCGGTATCCCGAGTTTGTGAAGCGGTCGACCGCGGCAGGCGTGATTGGCTATTGGGCGTTCCTTACCGGCAAAAGGGTGATCTACTTCGGACGTAAAGGCGAACAGCACATCGAGGAGTTCCCCAAGCCGCAGCCGTGAGCGAGAGCGGATATGCCCCAATCCTACGAGCGGTTGCGCCCACTAGTTGATCATGGAGCACCCGAGTTGGTTATCCCTTGCTGAGGCGGCGGGCGAAGTCGAGGAAGGTGAGGGCTGCGGGGGAGTAGCCGCCGGGGTCGGGCTGGGTGAAGTCGCCGGTGAGGGGATCGATCTGCTGGCGGAACTCGGTGTGGCGCATGATGGCGGAGCACCACTGCTGCATCAGGTGGGTCAACTCGGCCTGCTTGCCGTAGTAGGGCATCCAGCGCGGGGCACGCAGAGCGGTGAGCGCTCTCTTCACGCGCAACAGTGTAAGGCGCGGCGGCGGCTGTTGGATAGCGCTTGCGCGGTGCGACTGCAATAAACCATCGGGCCGGCGAGGGCCGCGGAATAGACTGAAACGATGAAGCGATCCGGGAGCGGCGACGAGGTTGCGGCACGATGCGAGCTGAACCCCGCGGTCTTTCGCCGCCGGCTGATGAAGTGGTATGGCGAGCGAGCGCGCGCGCTGCCATGGCGCGAGACCAGCGACCCATACCGCATCTGGGTCGCGGAGGTCATGCTGCAGCAGACGCGAGTGGCTGCGGTCGTCGAATACTACAACGATTTTCTACGGCGGTTCCCCACGCTGGTCTCGCTGGCGCTGGCAAGTGAGTTGGAGGTTCTGGTGGCGTGGTCCGGGCTGGGCTACTACAACCGCGCGCGGCTGTTGCACAGGGCGGCGCAGTTCATCATGACCGAGCGGCGCAGCAGTCTGCCCTCCAGCTCGGCGGAGCTGCGCACGCTGCCTGGGATCGGCGAGTACACGGCGGCGGCCATCGCCAGCATTGCGTTTGGGGAGAGCGTTGCCGTGGTGGATGGCAACGTGGAGCGGGTGGTGCTGCGGCTGACCGGCCGCGCCAGCGAGAACACGGCCGCCGCGCGGGGGTTGGTGCGCGCCCAGGCCCAGGCCCTGCTGCCGCAGGCGCGCGGGACGGTCTCGCGGCGGGAGGTGCAATCCGGCGGCGGCGCGGGTCCGTCGCACTCCGACAACCCTGCGGGAGACCACAATCAGGCGATGATGGAGCTGGGTGCGACGGTCTGCCTGCCGCGCGCGCCGCGCTGCAGCGAGTGTCCCGTGCGCGAGCTGTGCCGCACGCGCGGGGAGCATCCGACGACAGCGCGCGCGCCGCAGCGCAGCCGGCCCGTGGCATGCCTGCTGGACCTGCGCAAGCGCGGTCCGGCCACCGAGGTGCTGCTGGAACGTCGGCCCGCGTGCGCCAGTGTGATGCCCGCGATGGTCGAGCTGCCACCGCTGCCGCTGGACGCGGTGGAGGGGCTGGAGCCCGCGCTGCGGATTCGCCACACGATCACGAACACAAATTACTACGTGCAGGTCTTCTCGCCGCGCCGCCTCGTGTCCGCCAGTTCCGGCAGCCTCGCCAGTACCGGCAAGCGCACCGGGGTTGCAGCCCAGGCGCTGCGCTCTGCCATCCCCGCGGACTCCCGCGCGCTGTACTGGACGCGCACCACGCAACTTGCCGGGCTTCCGCTGACCGGGCTTACGCGCAAGATCCTGCAACGTCTAAAGCTCATGGAGAAACATCGCGCCGCGCTTCCCGAATGACGGGCCGAGGGCAAGAATGGACTCGAAGGCAATCCGTGGAGACCTATCCATGCGGCGCTCCAGAGTCGTAGGATGAGAGTAGAAACTGTGATGAGACGGCGTTCCCTAGTTCGCGGCGGACCAATCCGCTCCGGTCTGACCCTGACCCTGGCACTGCTGGCGGTCGGCGTGGGGCCGTATCTGCGCGCATACGCGGCGGAACACATTACGCTGCGCAATGGCTTCGAGCTGGACTGCGCGCGGCGCGAGGCAGTGGGCGACCGGGTGCGGATTTATCTACTGCCTGCCGCAGGCGCCCTGTTGCCGGCCGTGCGCGCTGCTGCCGGCCAGGGTGAGGCCCAGGATGCCAACTACATCGAGGTTGCGGCCAGTTCCGTGCTGCAAGTGGAGCAGATTCCCGGTCCTCCCGCGCCGCCTGCCGCAGCCGCCGCGCCAGCCGCTCTGCCACTGGTTTTGCTGGAACCCGCGCGGACGGTCTCTTCTCCTCTTATACCGGCTGAGATGGGGCTGCTGCTGGCGCGCGCCGGGGCGCGGCACAACATCGACGCCGACCTGCTGGCCAGCGTGGTCGAGGCGGAGAGCAACGGCAATGCACGCGCCGTCTCGCGCGCCGGGGCCGAGGGGTTGATGCAACTGATGCCGGGGACCGCGCTGGAGCTGGGCGTGCGCAACTCGTTTGCGCCGGAGGAGAACATCGGCGGCGGTACGGCGTATCTCGACGCGCTGCTGACGCGCTACCACGACGACATCGCGCTGGCGGTGGCGGCGTATAACGCGGGGCCGGCGGCGGTGGACCGATACCGCGGCATTCCGCCCTACGCGGAGACGCGGGCGTATGTGGCGCGGGTGATCCGCGAGTTCAATCGCCGCAAGCGCGCCGCGCAGACCAGCCAGATGGCGGCCGTAAATTAGACGGAGCGGCGAAACCACGCATAGGAGAGCAGGCCGATGAAGAGTCGCAAGGGCATTGTCTGGCTCGCAGTTCTCATTGTCCTGGCGCTGGTCGTTTTCGCCTATCGCGGCCGGATTCACTTCGACTGGGCGGTCTTCTGGATGCAGTTGCGCCATGTGAGCTGGGTGCATATTGCGGCGGGCATCGCTCTGATCTATGTGACCTACTGGATGCGTGCGGCACGCTGGTCGGTTTTTTTGAGTGCGACCAAGAAGGTTTCGCCGTTTGTGCTGATGGGGCCGCAGTTCATCGGGTTTACCGCGGTCGCGCTCTTCGGGAGGCTGGCGGATGTGATCCGTCCGGCGCTGGTGGCCAGGCGCATTCAGCTTTCCATCAGCTCGCAGGTTGCGGTGTACACCATCGAGCGCATGTTCGACCTGGGCGCGGCGGCGCTGATCTTCTCCGGCGCGCTTCTGTTTGCGCGCGACCAGCCGCATCACGAGATCTTCGTGCGCACGGGGCTGATCTCGCTCGGTCTCACCGCGTTGATCGCCGTCTTCGCGGTCGCGATCCGCGTGGCCGGAGGCGCGGTGGCGCGTGTCGCCGGCGCGACGATCGGATGGCTCTCCAAGCCCATCGGCGAGAGCGTTGCGCAGAAGATTCGCGGCTTCCGCGAGGGGCTGGACGCGGTCAGCTCGGCGCAGGACTTTGTGGCCGTCTCGCTGATCTCGCTGGCCATGTGGGGAATGATCGGTTGCGCGTACGTCGAGACGCTGCACGCCTTCGTCGATACGCCGCAACTGGCGACGATCAGCTTCTCGCGCACCATGCTGCTGATGGGGGCAAGCATTGGCGGCTCGCTGCTGCAACTGCCCGTCATCGGCTGGTTCACGCAGATTGCCGTCACAGCGGCCGCGATGCATGAGTTCTACGGCGCGCCGATTGAGGCGGCGACGGCGTGCGGGGCGCTGCTGCTGGTGGTAACGTTCCTCTGCATCATTCCCACGGGGCTTGTCTTTGCGCGGATCAACCACGTCAGTTTGAAGAAGGCCGCGGCCGGAGCAACCGCAGACGACGCCCTGAATCCAACGATCTCCTTATAACAATCCAGCGAATCGCTTACACTGGTAGCACCGCTCTTTTGCACTACGAGGAAACCCTTTGCCCGCCTCGCCCCGCCCGCTCGATCTCGTTCCGCACCGCCGATTCAATCCGCTTCTGCGCCAGTGGATTCTGGTGTCGCCGCAGCGCACCGACCGGCCGTGGCAGGGCGAGACGAGCAAGCCGGCCACCACTGCCGAAGCCGCATACGATCCGGCGTGCTATCTGTGCCCCGGCAACGCGCGATCGGGCGGCGCGCGCAATCCGGCGTACACGGGCGTCTTCGCCTTCAACAACGACTTTCCCGCGCTGCTCAGCGACCTTCAGCCTGAGGCGCAGCCGAACGCATCTTCGCTGCTGGTGGCCGAGCCGGAGCGTGGACGCTGCCGCGTGATCTGCTTCCATCCCAACCACTCGCTGACGCTGGCGCGCATGGAGGAGGCTGCGATCTGTGAGGTTGTGGCCGCGTGGGCTAGGGAGACGGCCACGCTTGGCGAGCTGCCGTATATCAACCATGTGCAGATCTTCGAGAACCGTGGCGCCATGATGGGTGCGTCGAATCCCCATCCGCACTGCCAGATCTGGGCCACGGAGCACGTTCCGGACGAGCCGCTGCGCGAGCTAGCCGCGCAGCAGGAGTATGCGGACGAGCACCACCGCTGCCTACTCTGCGACTATGCGGCAACCGAGCTGGCGCAGGCCGAGCGCGTGGTGGCCGAGAACGATCATTTTGTCGCGGTGGTTCCCTACTGGGCCACGTGGCCCTTCGAGACGCTGGTGCTGCCGCGCCGCCACCTGGGCAGCTTCACCGACTTCACGGTGGCCGAGCGCACCAGTTTCGCGGCGATTCTGAAGGCTGTGACCACGCGCTACGACAATCTATTCCAGGTCAACTTTCCCTACAGCCTTGGCTTCCACCAGCGGCCGACCGACGGTCGTGCGCACGATTCTATGCACTTCCACGCGCATTTTTACCCGCCTCTGCTGCGCTCGGCCCAGATCCGCAAGTTCATGGTCGGCTTCGAGATGTTTGGCAGTCCGCAGCGCGACCTTACGCCCGAGACCGCGGCCGAACGCCTGCGCGCCCTGCCGGAAAAGCACTCCCTCGATTGAGTTATTGTCTGTCGTACAGTAAAGGGTCCAAAATCTTAGAATTGGTTAGGAACTGCGTCTCTCAATGATGAAGCCGAAGAAAGTGCCCATGCCCACCCACGCCGAAATCGCCGCCCTCCACCTCGCCACCTTCAATGTTCCCGGCGCGCTGTACGCCGCGCCCGGCCGCGTCAACCTGATCGGGGAGCATACCGACTACAGCGACGGCTTTGTGATGCCGGCGGCGATCGACTTCGCCGCGGTGGTCGCCATCTCGCCGCGCACAGATGGCCGCATCGTGGCCAACTCGGTGAACTATGAGGAACTGCTGGACAAGACCGTCCACGAATTTCTGGACGACGACTTCGCATCGTTGCGCGCCGGCCGCAAGGTCCATTGGTCCGACTATCCGGCGGGCGTTATCTGGGCGCTGCGCGAGCACGGCGTCCCGGTCGACAACGGCTTCTCGCTGACGATTGCCGGCAATGTCCCGCTGAATGCGGGGCTCAGCTCGTCGGGCTCGGTGGAAGTTGCCACCGCGATCGCCGTGCTGGGCACCACCAGCCTGGACCTGCCGCCCACCAAGATCGCGCTGCTGTGCCAGCGCGCCGAGAACGCGTTCGTCGGCGCCAACTGCGGCATCATGGACCAGTTCGTCAGTTGTTGCGGACAGCAGGACAACGCCGTGATGATCGACTGCCGCTGGCTGGAGTTCCAACTCGCACCCATTCCGCCGAACGTGCGCATCGTCATCTGCAACAGCATGGTGCGGCACTCGATCGCCAGAGGCGAGTTCAACAGCCGCCGCGCGGAGATTGAACATGGTGCGGACATCCTGCGCAAGCACCGGCCGGAGATCATGGCGCTGCGCGACGCCACCTTGGCCGACCTCAACAAGTGGGGCAGCGAGATGCCCCCCAACGTGCTCAAGCGCTGCCGCCACGTCATCACCGAGAACGCGCGCGTACTGGCCGCCGCCGATGCCTTCCGCGTCTCCAACCTGACGCACTTCGGCGAGCTGATGCGCCAGGCGCACATCAGCCTGCGCGACGACTTTGAGGCCTCCTGCAAGGAGATCGACATTCTGGTCGCGCTGGCCGGCAAACAGCCCGGCTGCTTCGGCGCGCGCCTCACTGGTGGAGGCTTCGGCGGCTGCACCGTCAACCTGGTCGCCGCCGCCAACGTCGCCGCCTTCACCGAGGCCATGCGTGCCGGCTATCAGGAAGCCACCGGCATCACCCCGGAGATATACACCAGCCGCGCCTCCAACGGCGCCCACGCCATCACGCTGTAAGCTGCGCGCGCGGCGACTATCCTAGAAAGATGGGCGGGATGGAGCAGGAGACGATTGTGGCGATCTCGACGCCGGCGGGGCGCGGCGGGATCGGCGTGGTGCGGCTGTCGGGGCCGCAGGCGCGGGAGATCGTTGCGCCGCTGGTGCGTCTGCGCCATCCGCTTGCCGCGGGGCACGCGCGCTTCGCCGAGCTGATGGATTTATCCGGCGGTGCGAAGACAACAGCAGATCCCTCCGGGATGACAAACAATAAAACTGGTACAGACGAAGCGGAGCGGGAGACGGAGCCTCGCGTGCTGGATGAGGCGGTGGTGACGCTGTTTGCCGCGCCGAATTCGTATACGGGCGAGGATGTGGTGGAGATTGCGGCGCACGGCGCGCCGGTGCTGCTGGAGTACATCGTGCGCCAGTGCTGCGCCGGTGGCGCGCGTCTGGCCGAGCCGGGGGAGTTTACCCAGCGCGCGTTTCTGGCCGGGCGCATCGACCTGACCCAGGCCGAGGCGGTGCACGATCTGATCGGCTCGGTCACGCTGGAGCAGGCGAGGGTGGCTGCGCGTCAGATGGGCGGTGCATTGGCAAAGACCGTCGCACCGGTGAAGGCGGAGCTGGTGGGGTTGATTGCGGAGATGGAAGCGGGCATCGACTTCGCCGAGGACGACATCGACGTGATGCCGTCGCACCACATTGCATCGCAGATCGCAGCGATCCGCACGCCGCTGGTGGCGCTGGAGCGGAGCTTCGCCTACGGGCGCGTGGTGCGCGAGGGGTTCCGGATGGCGATTGTGGGACGGCCCAACGCGGGCAAGTCGAGCCTCTTTAACCGGCTGGTGGAACGCGACCGCGCAATTGTGACCGCGGCGCCGGGAACCACGCGCGATACGGTCTCCGAGCGCGTGTCGATGGAGGGGATTCCGGTGGAGCTGATCGACACCGCCGGGCTGCGCGAAGGCACGGACGAGGCGGAGCGGATGGGCATCGCGCGATCGCGGGAGGCGATGGCCGAGGCCGACGTGGTGCTGCTGGTCGTCGATGCCACGGTTGGCATCTCGCAGGAGGACCGCGCGGTGTTGGAGCAGGGCGCGTCGGGTGGGAGCAGCGTGCTGGTCGCATGGAACAAGAGCGATCTGGTGGCGGAGGTTCGCGGTTCGCGGTTCGCGGTTCGAGGTTCGGAATCTGGAGATCGCGAAGTTCAGACAATCTCGACCTCGGCGCTGACGGGCGAGGGGATTGGCGAGCTGCGCGCGGCCATTGTGGGAGCGGTCGCGGGGGGCGACGGAGGGCTGCGCGAGTCGGCAATGCTGACCAGCCTGCGGCAGCATCAGGCGGTGGAACAGGCGATCAGCGGACTCGGCGCGGCGCAGGTGGCCGTGGACGCGGCGACTCCCCATGAGATGCTGCTGCTGGACCTGTATGAGTCGCTGCGCGGCCTGGACGCACTGACCGGAGCGACCACCAGCGAGGACGTCCTACAGCTCATCTTCTCCCGGTTCTGCATCGGAAAGTAACGCCGTCTCCAGGGGATTTCAACCAAGCACAAGACACGCCTATAAGCTTCCGGCCAGGATGTAGGGAGGGGTGGGAGTCTGTGCGCCGCCTTCGTCTTCGATGCTGACGCCAAAGTTCCTGGCTGGGACGCCCGCAGGCAGGGTGGGCAGGAGGACGCTGGCGTTGCCGTGGTTGTCCGGGTGGAAGACGGCGGCGGGGATTGGGTTGCGTCCGTCGGCGGGGACGAGCCACAGCTCATAGACCTTACCCGTCACCAGCGGGTCCAGGTCGTCAGCCAGGAAGATGAGGCTGCCGTTGGCGCGGTTGTAGGTGACGCGGCCGAGCGGCTGGGCTTTGGCCGGCGGCTTGGCGGAGAGCGTGACGTGCGCGGCGTCGGGGTCGGTGAGTGCGTCGAGGAGTTGATGGGCGCGCGCGGAGTCGGCGTTGAGGCGCTCCAGTTCGCTGGACTGCGCGCCGAGGCGCGCGCTCTGGGCCGCGTCCTCCTGATAGAACTTTGCTCCTGCAACCGCCAGGCCCGCAAACAGAATCCAGCCGAGCCAGCCCAGCAGGGTGAGGGCGCGGCTGCGCTTCGGAGCTTCGTCTTCGGGCGAAGCGAGGATGGACCGGTTGCGTCCAAAGGCCGCGAGCGCGGGCTGGGCGGCCACACGGTTCTCGCGGGCGACCTGTGTCCTCAGCCGCTGACGGGCGAGCGCCGGGGGCGAGTGCGGCTCGACGCTGAAGGCGCAGGCGGCCAGATCGCCCTCGACCAGGGCGAGCTCGCGCAGGCACTCTGCGCAGTGCTCGAAGTGATGCGTCAGGTCGGCGGCCTGCTCGCCGGCCAGGAACTGCAGCGCGTAGAGAACTAGATCTTCGGGGCCGGCGTGGCGCGTGCCGGGCCGCGGGTCGGCAGACGGACTGGAGGGCTTGCTGGAACTCATGGCTGAAACGCCTCTCTCAGGGCCAGCAGCGCGCTGCGCAGACTGCTCTTAACGGTGGACACCGGCTCGCCCGTCATCTCCGCGATCTCGCGGTGGGTAAGGCCGTCGAAGAAGGCCATCTCCAGGGCCTTGCGCTGCCCGCTGGGAAGCTGATGGAGCAGCTTGCGGGCGCGCTCGGCGAAGCGGTTGCGCCCGGCCTCGCGGGCAAGATCGCTGGGAGAGCCGAGAGCGATCGCGTCGATCAGATTGATGGGGCGCCTGCGTCGCAGCGCGTCGATGGAGCGGTTGCGCGCCAGCACGGCGAGCCGTCCGCCCAGGCTTCCCCCGTCCGTCGTGAAGCTGCCGGGAGTGCGCCACAGTTGCAGGAAGACCTCCTGTAGCACGTCTTCCGCCGAAGCCGCGTCGCTCAGAACGCGCAGTGCCACGGAGTAGACGGTCCGCGAGTAGCGGTCGAAGAGCGTGGCCACGGCCTGCTCGTCGCCCGACTGCACCAGCGAGAGCAGGAATGCGTCGTCCGCAATGGGAGGCACTGCTGTGTCGAAGACGCCGGTTTGTAGTTCCATTGAACGCACCCACGGATGGTCTTGCATGGCCAGACCGATCGCGACCAGTTTACTTTATCCTGAACTCTGCGCGATGCGCTGTACTCTCGTAGAGGCGGATGAAGATCAGACTGGACAAGGCGCTGGTGGAGCGGGGACTGGCCGCATCGCGCGAGCGCGCCACCGCGCTGGTGCTGGCCGGGCGCGTGCTTGTCGCCGAACAGCGCGTGGACAAACCCGGAACCCCCATCGACGAGGCCGCGCCGCTGCGCCTTTTGGGCGACGACCTGCGTTATGTGGGCCGCGGCGGGCTCAAGCTGGAGCGCGCGCTGGAGCATTGGAGGATTGCGCTGGACGAGCGCGCCTGCATCGATGTTGGCGCTTCGACCGGGGGATTTACCGACTGCATGTTGCAGCACGGCGCGGGTTCAGTTTTAGCGGTCGATACGGGCTACGGCCAGATCGCGCACAAGCTGCGCGTGGACCCGAGGGTCCGTCTGCGCGAGCGATGCAATGCTCGGCTGCTGGGCGCGGGGGAGTTGGTGGAGCAGGGAACGGGGAACATGGAGCAGGGAACAGGGAAGGGCGCGGCGTCAATCCGGGCGGAAGGCGAGCGCGGCACAAGAATAGAAGCAGATTCCTCCGCTGCGCTGCGGAATGACAAACAAAAGGGGCTGCGGGATGGCAAACAAAGAACGGCAATCTCGTTTCTTGCAATGGACGTCTCTTTCATCTCGGCGACGCTGGTCCTGCCCGCTGTCCTGCGCGCGCTGGTGCCTGTGGGTGCGGCGTGGCGCGGCGAAGCAGTCGTCCTCATCAAGCCGCAGTTCGAGGCGGGCCGCGAGCACGTGGGCAAGGGCGGAATCGTGCGCGAGCAGGCAGGGCGCGATATTGCCATCGAGCGCGTGAAGCAGTGCGTCGCCGAACAGGGAGGAACCGGGATCGAGGTCATCGACTCACCCATCCACGGAATGGAAGGGAACTGGGAGTACCTGCTGCACGCCCGCTTCGGCGAGGCAGTCGAGGCATAGGGACAGCTTTGCGGGACGGAATTGCCGCGAGCGGTACACTGGTTGACGAGATGCCTTTAGCTGGAATTATCTCCAAGCCGCAGAAGCATGAGCTGGAAACGATCCTGCCCGAGCTGCGCGCCTGGCTCGCCCATCGCGGATGGAGCTGCGTTCTGGACCGCGCGAGCGCTGCGTATCTGCGCGACGGCGCTCAGCACGCATCTGTGGACGCGGGAGCAGGCGCACCGCAACCGGATTGCGAAAGCGTCGAGCGCGAGCAGATGGCCTCGCGCAAGCCGGACCTGGTCGTCGTCCTCGGCGGCGATGGAACTTTACTGGCCACGGCGCGCGCCTTCGCCCACACCAACATTCCGCTGCTCAGCGTGAACCTGGGCGCGCTTGGCTTTCTCACCGAGGTGCCGCTCTCCGATCTGTACACCACCCTGCAGGCATGGTGCGACGGCACGGCCGCCATCGAGACGCGCAGCATGATGCACGCCGAGCTCTTCTGCGCAGGCGAGCGCACGCGCCAGTGGGACGCGCTGAACGATGTGGTGGTGGCCAAGGGAACCATCGCGCGCATGGCAGACTTCGCCGTCGAGATCGACCAGCAGCCGATCGCTACCTTCCGCGCCGATGGCGTCATCCTCTCCACGCCCACCGGATCGACGGCCTACAACCTCTCGGCCCACGGGCCTATCGTGATGCCCACGGTCAACGCCATGCTGGTCACGCCGATCTGCCCTCACCTGTTGACCATCCGGCCCATCGTGGTGCCGGGCGAGTCGGCCATCAGCGTCCGCGTCGTCGGCGTGCCCAACCAGACCTATCTCACGGTGGATGGCCAGGAGGCCGTGCCCATGCACGTCGGCGACCAGGTACACTGCCGCCGCAGCCAGTCCAGCGTGCGCCTGCTGCGCCTGCAGCCCAACGGCCTCTTCAACGTCCTGCGCTCCAAGCTGAAGTGGGGCGAGCGGTAAAGCGCATGGGTTCCAGCCTCGGATGCAAGAATCGGGTACCCCATGCATCGCAGTTGGTTCGCGATGCGTGGGGAGTTTGCGCCGCAACCCTCCTCCTCGCCGCGTTTCTCATCGTTCCCGCGCTGGCCGCGCAGGACTTCTCCCAGCCAGACAGCGAGCCCGCGCCCGAGGCCGCGCTCATCCAGCAGGCCAACGACGCGCTGGCCTCCAGCGACTTCGCCGCCGCCTTCAAAATCCTCACGGGCCTCAATACCCAGACCCCCAACAACCCCCAGGTTCTCTACGACCTCGGCCTCACCCTCGAAGCTCTCGGTCCTGAATCCCCAGCCCCCGTAGCGCCAGACTCCAAACCTCTCACCGCCGAGTCCTGCTACCGCCAATCCATCGCTGCCAACCCGCTCTTTGCCGCCGCGCACGTCGCCCTCGGCCTGCTGCTGGCCCGCACGGGGCGCACCGTCGAGGCACGCAGCGAGCTGCTCACCGCAACCCAGCTCCCCGACGCCGCGCCCGCGCTCAAGGCACGCGCCCTCCGCGCCCTGGCCAAGCTCGACCTTATCGGGAACGCCCAGCAGGCATCCAACCCCACGGCCGCCTCCGCCGAACTCCTCGCCGCCCTCAACCTCACGCCCGAGGCACCCGAAGACATCCTCCTCGCCGCCGAGATCGCCGAGTCCGCCGTCGACCTGCCCGCCGCCGAGCTTGCCTACCGCCGCTACCTCGCCCTTGACCCGCAAGACCCGCAGACCATCGCCGCGCTGGCCCACGTCCTGCTCGCCGAGCGACGCCCCGCCGACGCCGAAGCTCTGCTCACGCCCGCCCTCGCCGCTCACCCATCCGATCCCACGCTGACTGCTCTGCTTGCCCGCGCCGACCTTGCCTCCGGCGATCCCGCCAAGAACGCACTCGCCGCGCCGCTGCTGGAAAAACTGCATGCCGCCAATCCCCAGGACGCCAACATCACACGGCTGCTGGCCCGCGTCTACCTCGACACGGACCACCCCGACCAGGCCGACCCACTCTACGCCGCGCTCATCGCCGCGCAAGGCGCGAACCCCGATCCAACGCTGCTCGACGACCGCGCCGAAACCCTCCTCCGCCTGCACCGCCCCGCCGCCGCCGAGACGCTGCTCAAGCAGGCCGTCGCCAACCCCGCCGCCTTCCCCACGCACGCCGCGCTGGCAGACGCAGCCACGCATCTCGCCTTCGCCGCCGCCGAGATCGACGACCCACGGACCACCTTGCAGGCCCTCGCTCTGCGTGCTACAGTCCTGCCACCCTCGCCCTCGACCCTCTTTCTGGAGGCAGAGGCGAACGACACATTGCATCAATACACCAAAGCAATCGACCTCTACCGGCAGTTCCTCGCGGTGGCTGGCACAGACTATCCCAATCAGGCATCGCAGGCGCGCCAGCGGCTCGCCGCACTCGCGCACAGAAAGTAATCGCGCAGTTCGCCAGGTAACTCACAGCCCAACGACGAACTCCTCACCCAGGTCTTCACCCATTAGCGCATACGCAGAAAAGGCACCCTCCGGAGGAAGGTGCCTCATTCAGCAAAACTCGCTGCAAACTAAACGCTGAACCGCTAAACGCTGAAGGACGATCCGCAGCCGCAGGTGCTCTTGACGGCGGCGTTCTCGAACTTGAAGCCGGCTGCCTCCAGCGTCTCCACGTAGTCCACCACGCAGGTGCTGAGGTACATTGCCGAGGTCGCGTCCACGAAGACCTTCAGCCCGTCGAAGGTGAAGACCTTGTCCATCATGCCGCTCTGGTTCTCGAACGACATGGAGTACTGGAAGCCGGAGCATCCGCCGCCGACCACGCCGATCCGCAGTCCGGCCGGGATGGGGTCCTGCGTGGCCATGATCTCGCGCACCTTACTGATTGCCGCCGCAGTCAGCGTGACCGGCTGCGACTTGGGGGCTGCTTCGACGACCTCCGGGGTTGGGGTAACAGTAGCAGTGGCCATATGCACTCTCCTTTTCGACTTCCGCACCTTCAGTATATGCGACCATTCCGGTCGTGGCAAGCAAACCTACGCTCTCATTGGATGGGCCGCAACCCCTGCCGGATGCAGCCCGACTCCGCAGCTAACCCGGAATCCCGGGTCTCCGGTACGATTGGCAATCCCGCCGCGATAAAGATTTCTGGAGAATCGACCTTGACTGGGAGTATTATGCCGATGAGGTTATACCTTGAGCGCTGCCGTCCGGCGATTCGCGCCCCAGGAAGAGTAAGTCATTCGGTTGCTGCAATATTGAGAGAGGGAGGCGCCCCATGATGCACTACTTGCCACACCTGATCGTCGTTTGGGCCGTCTTGACCGGCCTGTTTCTGGCTCTACTCGCCTACAACGCCACCATCACGCGCTACGAGGAGAACCAGCTCTTCCTGGACGATGCAAGCGCCAACGCCATCGAACAGCAACAGCAGAATTTGATCCTCCGCAAAGTGCAAAGGCTGCTGCCAGTGATTCGCACGCTGGGCGTCCTCTCCGCCATCTTCACCGTTCTCATCATCGTCATCTACACATGGGACTGCTGGCAGAAGCTCCAGGGCCAGTAGGTGGCAGACGCGCTAGAGCGGCAGGCGAGATGAGTCGCCCGCGCCCGCGATTCTCAAGTCGAGAACGGCATGCCCCGAAAATAAGAGAGCCAGCCCGCGCGTTTGCGAAGCCGGCTCTCCGGTTTTTGAATCGCTGTGGATCTACGCGTTGTAGATTCCCGAGGCGACTTTGCCCCCGCGCCCGGTCCAGTTGGTGTGGAAGAACTCGCCGCGCGGCTTGTCCACTCGCTCGTAGGTGTGCGCGCCGAAGAAGTCGCGCTGCGCCTGCAGCAGGTTCGCGGGCAGCCGGGCCGTGCGGTAGCCATCGTAGAACGCAAGCGCGGTGGAGAACGCCGGAGTCGGCACGCCGCTCTCGATCGCATGCACCAGCGCAGTGCGCCAGCTTGCCTGGTACTTGTTCAGCGCGCCCGAGAAGAAGCCGTCCAGCAGCAGGTTGGTGAGGTCCGGGTTCTTATCAAACGCAGCCTTGATGTTGCCCAGGAAGACGCTGCGGATGATGCATCCGCCGCGCCACATCAGCGCGATGCCGCCCAGGTTCAGGTGCCATCCATGCTCCTTCTCGGCGGCGCGCAGCAGCATGTAGCCCTGCGCGTAGCTGATCATCTTGGAGCAGTAGAGAGCGCGTCGCACGTC
Source organism: Granulicella sp. (assembly GCA_003132145.1). Taxonomy (GTDB): domain Bacteria; phylum Acidobacteriota; class Terriglobia; order Terriglobales; family Acidobacteriaceae; genus Edaphobacter. The sequence goes on along the minus strand of PKWU01000081.1, from coordinate 1,306 downwards.
CTCGATGAACGCCTTGCGCTCCGTCACCGTCTTCGGCTTCGCCGGCCCGGTCAGCACCTTCGACGCCTCCACACGCTCATCCTTCAGCGCCGACAGGCAGCGCGCGAAGACGCTCTCGCCGATCAGCGTCAGCGGCATCGCCAGGTCCAGCGCGGAGATCGCCGTCCACTTGCCCGTGCCCTTCTGCCCGGCCTTGTCCAGTATCTTGTCGATCAGCGGCGAGCCGTCCTCATCCTTCGTCCCGAAGATCACCGTCGAGATCTCGATCAGGTAGCTGTCCAGCTCGCCTTTGTTCCACTCCGCGAAGACGTCGTGAAGCTCGTCGGGGGTCAGCCCCAGCGCGTCCTTCAGCAACTGGTATGCCTCGCCGATCAGCTGAATGTCGCCGTACTCGATGCCGTTGTGCACCATCTTGACGTAGTGGCCCGCGCCGTTCTCGCCCACCCAGTCGCAGCACGGAGTCCCGTCCTCCACCTTGGCCGAGATCGCCTGGAAGATCTCCTTCACATGAGGCCACGCCGCGGGATTGCCTCCCGGCATGATCGACGGGCCACGCCGCGCGCCCTCTTCGCCGCCCGAGACGCCGGTGCCGATAAACAGGATCCCCTTCTCCGCCAGGTCCTTGGTGCGCCGGATCGAATCGGTGAACAGCGAGTTGCCGCCGTCGATAATAATGTCGCCCTTCTCAAGATACGGAAGAAGCTGCGCGATGTTGTTGTCTACCACATCGCCCGCCTTCACCATCAGCATCACGCGGCGCGGCGACTTCAGCAGTCCGCATAACTCCTCCATCGAGTGCGCGCCAACCACCTCGGTTCCCTTGGCCTCGTCCTTCAGAAATGCATCCACCTTCGATACCGTGCGATTGAAGACCGCAACCTTGTATCCGTGGTCGTTCATGTTCAGAACCAGGTTCTGTCCCATTACCGCCAGCCCAATCAATCCAATGTCACAACTACCCTTCGCCATAAAAAACTTCTCCCGTGGGATCGCGGCTCAGTGCCCTGAGCCTCTTAATTATTCTATTCCATCGGCCCAGCGAACTTAGCGCGAATAGGGAAGCGGCAGCAAAATTCGTGCGCGCAGCACGCCTCACTCGACCGCTGCCGGCGCAGAGTTGTACTCTGCTTCCAGTGCCGCCACAAGGACCAATTCGCTATGCAACAGGAAGCCAAAGAGGGAAGTGCGCACCGCCGAATGCACAATAAAAAGCCCCACCCGATTAGGAGTGGGGCTTCTGTTGCTCGGGGCTCCCGGCAAGTCGTGCTTGCTGGAGTAAAAATAATGCCGGCGATCACCTAATCTC
>PKWU01000080.1 GCA_003132145.1 Granulicella sp. | reverse complement strand
AATACGGGGTTTCAGGTAAAGTCGCCCGGCGGCGGACTCATCCAAGGCACTTTACCGAAATCGAGACATTACGGGCAGTTCGATTTCAAATGGTAATCACACGTCTGGGGGTACAGTTCATGTGAAGACGATTTGCACGAAAATATGCCGAACTTTCGGGTGCCAGGCAGGACAGTCACCGACGGTTCCCATCGGCTGTTCTAAAAGGCTCCTCAACACCAATGCCTCGATTGCCTCTTTTGAAACACAGTAACTGCTTTAGAAACCGCGCTCTTCGTCCCAAAAAGCTCGCCGACTCATGGGCTATATCTCAATGAAAACAAGAAGGCGAACGGCTCCAAGAAGGCTGTTCCAGAAGCTGTGGGTTGGGGAACGCGGTGGGCGATGAGCGAGTGGGGATGCATTTCTAACTGCAATCGTTCACGCCGCGACCGTTTAGAACTCCGGGGATAATCAACCTCACGCGAGGACCTCACACGGCGCTCGAAGCACGACGCCAACAGGAACGGTTCCAGACTCAGTCATCATCGTCCTTCTTCGCCTTCTTCTGCTTCTCGGTCAACTGCACCGGAACCGGCGCATCGCCCATCGCATCCCGCCACAGAATCACATTCAGCTTCTGCACTGGCGCTCGGTCCGGGTGCGTAAAGTCCATCTTCATCGACTCCCGCGCACCCACCGCACCAGGCGCATTCGCTGTGTAGATCAATCCATTGTCCCGATTTACCGTGTCCGCAACAAACGGCTCCTGATCGCCCGGCCCGGTAAACAGCGACCCGATCAGCGACGCCAGCGCATCGTTATTGTTCATGGGAGGAAGCCCGAGCAGCGTCTCCATGGTGCGAATCACGCTCACCGTCGAATAGAATCGGCTGTCCACAAACGGCCCGCCATCCGCCGCGCGCGGCGAGTACTTGCTGATGACCAGGGCCACGCTGCGATGCGCGTCCACATGGTCCGCGCCGTTCTGCGCATCGTCCTCCAGAATGAAGAACGCTGTGTCGTCCCAGTAGGCCGAGTGCGAGACCGCCTCCACCATCCGCCCGATCGCCAGATCGTTGTCCGCCACCGAAGACTTCGGCGTCGGCCCGCCCGGCCTCGTCCCACCCGTATGATCGTTGCTCAGGCGCATCGTGATGTAGTTCGGCATCGTGTCATGGCCCGCCGCGCGGTCACGAATCCATCCCTGCAGATGATTCAGCATCACATTCGCGCGAATCTGGTCCGGAACGCTTAGGTTAAAGTCCGGAGACTCTGGAGCGAAGTGCCCCACCAACTCCGGCTTGGTCGCAACATTGCTCACCAGCAGCGGAATCGCCCACGGCCACTTGCTTACCCCGCCGCCCCACTCCTCCGGAATAGCCCCTCCCAACTGGATTGCCCCCGGAGTGCAGTTTGGCCCCTCCAGCACCGGACCCTCCTGCGAACTTCCGCTCCTTCTCTCATTGCAGAAGGTCGACGCAATGTACTCTCCAAAGTTGTAATGCGTTTTGCCGTGCGCGTCCGCATTGCCCCACACATATCCGCTGGTCGGCTCGTTCACATCGGGAATCTTCTGCTGGATCGGATAGCCGTTTGCCACCATCCCCTCAAAGTCATACGTCCGCTGACCGTTGCGATACTCCTGCTGCCAGGTCTTCTCCAGGTAGTCCGACGCGATCGCCGCATTCGACCACACATGCCCGTCGCCCGAGACCTCGCCGGAATCGTAGAAATTGTCCAGCACGCCAAACTGCAACGCCAGTTCGTGCTGGTTCGGCGTAACGCTCGCGCCGTACATCGCCAGCTTCGGATCGCCGTTCCCCACCGGCTTTCCGTCATGCGACAGGTCGCCGAGAATCTGATCGTAGGTTCGGTTCTCCTTAATGATGTAGATCACATGCTTGATGCGGTCTCCACCCGCCGCAAACTGTATCTTTTCCGCCGCAGCCTTCATCCGGTTCGACTCCATCACCTCGGTTGTCGACGCCTTCAGATCCACTGCGCTCAGATCGATCGCCGCCAGCGACCCATACAACAGCGTCGCAATATAGCTAAAGTCGCCTCTGCGCCGCGAACTCTCCGTCGCACGCTGGGCAAAGTTGTTCGGCCCAGTCCCGCGTCCCTTGGCCGTCGCCAGATACAGCTTCTCGTGCGCAGCGTCCGATCCGATCAGAGCCATCGACATCGGCATCCACTCCGTCGGAATGAATCCCACCGGCTCCACCATCCCCTGCTTCGCAGCGCCCACCGTCAGTTTGTGAGTGTCGATCACCGCCACCGCATCCGAACCCATATTCGCCACATACAGTCGCCCGCCCGTCCCGCTCAGCGCCAGCGCCACCGGCTCCGCGCCAAAGTAGCTCTGCCCCGGCAATCGTGTATCAAAGTACCCCTTCATCGCAAACTTCGCCACTGCACCCGCGCCCGAAACATCCACCGCCGCCACCGCATCCCGGTTTGCCAGCGCCACATACATCGTCCGCCCATCCGGAGAAATCTCCAGCGCGCAAGGATGCGTCCCCGGCTTCACTGGATCGCTCGGCTTCAGCAGTGCCAGCTTCCGCCCCACCGTCCCCTTCACCAGATCCAGCTCCACCACCTCGCTTGCATTCCACAGCGCGACAAACCCACGCGTGCCGTCCTTCGACACCACAACCGCAATGGGATAAGTGCTCGGCACCGCATCACTCTCCGACAGATCGAAGCGCGTAATCACCTTGCCCGTGGCCGCGTCGATCAGCAACGCATCATCCGACAGATTGTCCGCCACCAGCAGCCGCTCCGTGCCTCGACCGGGAAGCACCGCCATCGCCGCCGGATACGGCACGCCCATCGCGCCATCCACATGGCCAATCAGCTTCGTCTTACGCCCAGCCGCCAACGCTTGCAGCGGAATCACGATCATCCGCTCCGGCGCGATCTTGCCTTCGCTGAAGCTATAAACAGCCACACCGCTCCCTGTAGCGGTCTGCTCAACCGCAGCGCCTGTCCCCTGTCCCCGGTTCCCGGTTGCCTGTCCCCTGTACCCCGTTACCGGTCCGCCCTCCGGATTGGTCAGCGAAGCCATGCTCGCGTACAGATGCCGCCCGTCCGCGCTGAACGCCAGCCCTGAATAGAGCGTCTGCCTGCTTCTGCTCCCTGTGCGATCGTCGGGGAAGTCCACTACCTTTCCCGTCTGCGTGTCCATCACCGCCAGCGACTGCATGTACCCCGACTCAAACGTCCCATATCCCGCGTTCACCGTCACCACATAGCGCCGATCCGGCGACACCGCCATCGACATCGGCAGCGAATTCAGCCGCTGCGGATTTCCCGGTACCGCTCCAAGCTGCTTGCTCGACGGCAGATCGAGCCTTCCGGAAGCATCCTGCACCCTCGTTGTCTGTTGCGCCCGCGCACCCACAACGGCCACGCACAAAGTTACAAACCAAAACGCGAGTTCTCGCACAGGTACGAGTCCGCCTGAATTTCTATCGATTGAACAAGTCATTCCGTCACCTCACCCAGGCCATGGCCATAGGGCGTTAGAAATTGCTCCGTGGAAGCACTGGCCGGCCAACTGCTCGAGGCCACGGATGAATCGCGCCAAAGAGAAGCCCGGACCGAAGGCCGAGCCTCTCGGATGGATCGACTCAGAACATCAAGTGCAGTGACATCTCGATCGTCCTCGCTTGCCCGATCGTGTTGCGGATGGAGCCGAAGGTTGTGGTGCCGTTGGCCGAGATGGGGTAGAGCAGCTTGACGTCCGACTGGTTCGTGGCCTGGCTTGTGACCACCTGACCGTAGCCGACTTTGTACGAAGCCCCCTGCACATCGCCTTGGCCGATCGACGCGCTGTTGTTCGGCATGTCGAAGCTGCTGGAGTTGGTGATGTTGAAGACATCGAAGGTATATCGCGTCGAAATACGTTCCGTAATGCGGGTGATCTTCTGGAAGGATACGTCGGCGTCCTTCTGGAACGACTGCCGGAAGATGTTACGCTGTCCCGGGGTGAAGTCGGTCTCGAAGTAGTCGCACGGTTCGTTCGTGTTGCAGGCCGGAATACCCTTCTGGCCAGGCTGGAGCATATTTACATTAAGTTGAGAGTTGTCGATCAGCGGAAGGTATGGAGCCGCCGTGTTGCCGCTCAGCTGAGTTCCCTGAGCGCCGGTTTTGGCTGAGCTCGGATGCGATCCGTTTTTGATGCCAAGGACGGGGTTGGCCAGCGTCGGATAGTTGCCAAAGTAGATGCTGCCGACCGCGCCGTTGTACTCGTACAAGCTGTACGGTTGACCGCTCTGCAACGTGGTGATGCCGACCATTTGCCAGCCATCGACGAACCTGCCCATCAGGCTGGACTCGCGCGCCATCTTTGGCAACTGCAAGACATAGTTGAAGACCAGGATATGGGTGCGGTCGAAGTCGGCATTGGCCCATGAGTCTCGCAGGTGGTCCGGGTTGTCTCCAGTGAAGAAGAGGCCGATGTCGCTTTGCTCGTCGAGGGCGTGGCTGTAGGTATACGATGCGCCAACTGCGATTCCATGGCTGAGGCGTTTTTCGAGATGCGTCTGCAGCGAGTCGTAGGCGGAGACGCCGGCCGCCGTGAAAAGAGCTGCGTTGGGGCTGTAACCCACAAAGGGCACGCGAAGATCGATGTTGCCGCCGTCGTAGGTGTTATAGGGTTCGGTAGAGATTGGGTTGAAGTAGGTGTGTCCGCCGGAGATGACGGGCGATGCTGAGTTGAGCACCTCGTATCCGTAGCTGCTGGTCTCGCCGTTGATGGGGTTGGTGGGAGTGGCGATGCCGGGCTCGTTGAACGGAACCGGAATGACGCCGTGGCGGCCGCGATTGCCGGTATAGCCGATAGTAGCCGCAATGCTACTGGTGATCTGGAACTGCAGGCCGAGGGAGAAGTCGATGACATAGGGCAGCTTGTTGCCTTGGGCGTAGGCTCCGAAGTTGTATGGCTGGATGCCGCAATCGCCGCCGGCCTCTTCGGCTGCCAGGCCTGCACACCCGGTGCGAATCGCGCTGGCGGTGACGATCTTGGAAGCGAACGACTCAGGGTTGGAAGACGAGACAGGGATCACGGCTGAACCCAGCGGATTCTCCAGCGTGCGGGTTCCCGTGCCGGTGACGTAGTTGGCAAGCGGTGCCGCCTCGGTTACTCCGAAGGGGCCGCCGGTGGAACTGCCGGCCGGCTGCGACAGGTAGCTGAAGAGTTCGCCGCGGTCGTAATAGGTGCCGAATGAGCCGCGGACGACCATCTTTCCGCCCGTCTTCGTTGGCGTGTAGGCGAAGCCGAGGCGAGGCGAGATGCCCCACTGGCGCCCGGTCAGCGTGGAGTTGGTGGCGCCAGGGGTTGGGTCGAACTTGTTGTTGGCAGCGACGATAAAGCCGATACCGTCGATGGCGTACTGGGCGGGGCTAAAGTTGAAGATGTTGCCGTTCTTCTCGGTGAAGCCGCCGTCGTAGTCGTAGCGGATGCCGGCGTTGAGGGTCAGGTTTGAAAGGATTCTCCACTGGTCCTGGAGGTATGCGCCGATCTCGTTGGCGCGGTAGTAACGATTGGCGAAACCGATCAACTCGTTCGATGAACTCACCTGACCTTCCACGAAGTCGACGAAGTTCGTGGTGGAGAGGCTGCCGAGATCGGCTCGGCGATTGCGCACGTTCAATTGGGTGTAGTCGTAGCTGGTACCCGCGGATAGATTGTGCCTGCCTGCCGAGAAGACAACAGTGGTGGAGGGGTTCCAGCGGTTCTGGAAGTAGCCGGCGTCAGCAAATGTGCTGTTCGGTCCAGCCGTAACCGATCCGCCGCCTGAGTAGGAAAACTTGCTCATCGAAATGCCGGGAAGGCTGGTGCCACCTGGGAAACCGATTCCGAAGGTCTGGTCGCCAAGTTGTGCGTCGTATGAGCTGTAGACCTTCTGCCGCGAGAACCCGAAGTTCTGCGTCCAGTTGATTTTGGAGCCAACGGTGAGGGTGTTGACAAGCGATGCCACCTGAGAACCGGAGTCTTCGATTGCAGGGTAGCCGGCCGTGTTGGCATTTGTAAAAGGACTGAGATCGGGGTCGTGCTGATAGTAGTACTTGGCAGAGATGCGGTCGGAGTGAGTGATGTTGTAGTCGAGCGCGAGAGTGGCCTCGTCCGTCTTGAACAGCGAGGGCTGACTGAGAAAGACGTTGCTGGCTGCGTTCGCGTTCTGGCTTGTATTTTGCACCGACGGGATGAGATAACTTCCGTCGTTGAGCTTGGCACTCAGAAGGGCCATGGCGACTGAGTCGAAGGTTCCATTGAACGCGGTTGCCGACCCGCCTACGGCGGTCGAAGTCGCGTTGTAAGCATTCATTGCAGTCTGGATTCCAGCTTGCGACCTATCGTCCGTAAGACCGCCGCCCCCGATAGCATACGGAACGGTCAGAGCCGAATAGCCCTTCAGCGCATCCGCGTCGTGCTCATACTGGTAGCCAGCGAAGAAGAAGAGCTTGTTCTTGACGATTGGCCCGCCGAATGTGCCGCCCAGCATGTCCATATGAAGTTGCGGCACCAGGAAGCTCATGGGCAGATTGTTCAGGTAGAGCACACCTTGCTTATTGAAGTAAGGCGCGGCGTTGGCAAAATTCGTGGCGCGCTCGCCGTAGGCCTGACCGTGGTAAAGATTGCTGCCGGCTGCGGTGTTGACGTCAATCTGGGCGCCGCTGTGGTTTCCCTGCGAGGCATCGTACTCGGAGGTGTTGACGCGAATCTCCTGGATGAACTCAGGCGGCGGAGTCGCAAGGCCATTTCCGTTGGAACCGTATACCGAGGTGTCAGTCTGGGATTGACCGGCTACAGAAGAGCCCTGGCCAATATTGAAGGCGTAGCGCTGCGACTGGTCCTCCGAGGAAGACTTCCCGTTGAAGAGGTTGGTGACATCGACGCCATCGACGTTGAAGCCGTTGCTGGTGTCGCGCTGACCGTTAGCCCAGATCGGTGCGTTGCCCAGGCCGGCGTTGGTACCGATGCCAGCCAGCAGTTCGCCGCTCACCCCCGGCGCTAGCAGGGCAAGATGGGTGAAGCTGCCGGTGGCCAGTGGCGTCTCCTGAATCTGCTCCGAATCGAGAACGTAGCCGTTGGTGGCATCCGTCTCATCCAGCAGCGGCGCCTCATGCACCTCGATGGTTGTTGTGGCAACTCCAACCTTCAGGCTGGCGTTGATGGTTCCGGTGCGGTTCTCCTGCACCGGCACGGCAGGAACGCGTTCGGCATCGAACCCCGATTGCGTAAACAACAGAGTGTAGGTGCCAACGGGAAGGTTCTGGAACTGGTAAACACCGTTGTGCTGCGAGGTTGTCTTAAGCTCGATACCGTTGCTGTCCCCGGTGAGCTGCACCTTGGCCCCGGCCAGAACCGCGCCCGAGCTATCGGTAACGGTTCCAGTCAGGCCGCCAAGAGTCTGTTGCGCCAACGCGAAGGGACTGGATGCAAGCAATAGTAGGGAGAAGAGCAGGCGCAACGCGCCATAACGCAAAATTCTCATGCTGCCTCGCAAGTTATTTGGACGGGAATTCGAGGCGTCCAGCAACAGCCGAGCGCCTCGTTTCCACAGTTCTAGCCCGCAATCTTGAATAGGGGGTGAACCACAGGTGAATAGTCAGCTTCTTGCAAACATGTGTGATCGCCACCATATTTTTTGCAGTATTGACATATAGAGTTTGTAGGCTGGGTCAGAGCTGTTGCAATAGTTGCATGGGGATGGATCAATATGAGTTGAGCGAAGAGTAGCGGGAGCGGATCAAGGATTTTCTCGCTAGGCGGATGGAGAGTGCGGGTCGCAACGAGCAGAAAATCGTGGCTTTGTTAGCAAAGTGCTGTGGCGAGCACTTCTTACACCCCATCGCAAATCGCCTTGCGGGAAAGACTTTCCGTTCCGCACAGTCGGACGAGCTAATGCGCGCCCTCAATGCTCTTCCGTCGAAGTTACTGCTCGCCTTCCGCCTCAGCTTTCATAATCGACGCGGAGACGCTCCGGCTTCGCACCTCTTTCTCGTAAGTGTTGCGGGTCTGTGCGTTGGACCAGGCATGTGGTCCGTTCCCCAACCCACACCTTTTGGAACAGCGTACGCATCATTTTTCGATCATCTCTTTTCAATAGATTACGGAGACCCCACCAGTCGGCTTTTTGGAACAATTTTGAGTGGGTCTGGACCTCGACCCCGGAAATGCGGTGTCAATCGACAAGAACAGCCGATGCGCTCATTCACCCGGTTTTCAGCCGCATCAATTACGGGTTCTGACGGATCAGTACTCTGAAACGATAGGACCCTATCAGGGCTGCCCCGGCAACGACGCACGGGTTTGCGCGAGATTTCCCTCGGGGCAGTTTTGATAGGGCCGTTTGAAGGAAGCCTCTGGCGTGGCGGATGCGGTGGGGCTATCAGCCCGTGGTGCAAGTGGCTGAATTCCAGACGGGCTGACATCGTGGTCTGCGGGAGCGGTGGGGGGGGGAGAGGTGAGAACCGGAGTGATGCTGAATTCTACTGTGCCATTGGGTCGATAGCGGCAGGCGAGCCACTCAAAAAAGCGCAAAACAAGGCTTGCAGCGCGATTTTTCAACTCTCTCGGCGTGCCCGCTCCCAACATCTTCCGCAGCAGCAGGCTGAGGTTAAATGTGCCGACGTGGATCAGCAACCGCTTCAGAATATTCTCTCGTCCGCGCAAGGTGCAGCGTCGCATTCCGCCCGTCTCGTAGCAGTGGGCAAAGCTGCGCGTGCTGGCTGAACGCTGGCGCGTCCACTACAACACCGTCAGGCCACACTCGTCGCTGGGCTACAGACCGCCAGCGCCCGCTGCATGGCCGACCAAAACTTCCCAGTGGCATGGAAAAGCGGAAAGCAAAGAACGCTTCCCCCTTTCCCACGCCCCCGACTACGGCGACGAGTCATATCGCTTACTTGCCGCGCTACACTAATAGCCACTGGCACAAAACATCGGGCAGACCAGCATGAGAGTGTCTGTAGTTGCCGAACTGGTTCAAACTCCCCGGATGTAATTGCTGCCACGTTGGCGCCGCAGACTCTTGGCGACCTTTCTGAAAACTCTAACCGATCGCTCAGGCGCGGGCCTGGCATCGTCGTTTTCCCCGGAGGATTGTGATGTGTCGAAGGTTTTTGCAGCTCAGTGGACCTCAGTCTTCAAGAGGCCGCCAGAGCAAGTTCATGCCACGCGCCCACCAGAGACTCATGCTTGCTCAATGGTTCGCGATCGCCATTCTGCTTCTGTTTTGCTCTCACTGCCTAGCGCAGTACACCACGGGAGTGGTTCAAGGCTCTGTTCTCGACCCGTCGGGAGCGCTGGTTAAGAACGCTTCGGTCGAGCTGAAGAGTCCGGATACAGGGGAGGACCGCACCTTTCCCCGCACACCCAATGGCCTCTATTCATTCACTGCTGTACCTCCAGGCCGATACCGACTTCGCGTCACGGCGACGGGCTTTGCTTCTCCATCCGTCGACATCGCCGTTTCCACCAGCCAAACCACCACACAGAACTTCACGCTGCAGATCGGACAGGCGTCCACCACCATCGACGTCCAGGCGGATGCGGTGCCACTGCTCGATGCCTCCGATCCCTTGCGAGGCGTCACCTACAACGAGACCGAGGCCGGCACTCTTCCCAACCTCAACCGCAATATCAACAGTCTGGTGATTCTTGCAACGGGGGCCACGCCGACCTTCAATCCACGCGGAGGGCAGTTCACCACGATCAATGGCGCGCAGGCTGGCCAGATCAACGCGAATGGCGGACGCTCCAAGTCTACCTCCACTCAGCTCGACTATACGGACGCGAACGACTGGGAGTTCGGCGGCGTCGCGCTCTCAACCGAACCCACGCCCGACATGCTTGGCGAGTTCCAGGTCCTCACCAACAACTGGGCCGCGGAATACGGCGTGAAATCCACCGCCGAAATCGTCATGGTCACCCGAAGCGGAAGCAACTCCCTGCACGGCACCGCATACGACTTTATGCAGAACGCCGCGTTGAACGCGCGGGACTACTTCAACACCACGGGCAGACCCGATCCCCTGGTCCAGAACTACTACGGCTTCACCCTTGGCGGCCCGGTCCTGCGCAACCGCACCTTCTTTTTCGTCGGGTACGAGGGCCGGTCAACCCATGGCGCAGGCACAACCCTGGTGGCGGACCTGCCCACCGCAGCTGCTCTCAGCACGGTTACGTCGCCCACGGTCCAAGGCCTGCTGCAATTACTCCCTCTGCCCACAGTCGCAACCGGCGACCCGCTCATCGGCACGTCCTCCATCGCCGAGCCCAATCCTTCAACCGGGAACCAATACCTGCTGCGCGCCGATCATTCCTTCTCCGCCAGGAACAGCCTGACAGTGCGCTTCTACAGCAACACCGGCACCTACGTCGATCGTGCCTTGGCGAACTCCCTTCCTCAGGACGACGCCAGCTTCAACCCGGTCGGCAGGAATGCCATGATCGCCGACAACTGGACGCCGCGCTCCGACAGCTCAAACGAGCTGCGTCTTGCCTACGGCCGGTCGAGCGCCCTCTTTGAACCACTCACTCAGCCGGCGACGCCACGATTCAACGTCACCGGTCTGGTCGGCTTCGGCACTGTGCCATACTGGCCCCAGGGGCGCGTCTTCAACGTCTATCAATTGAGCGACGCATACAGTTGGGTGCACGGGCGGCACATCGTCAAGGCCGGCTTCGATCTGCGCCATATTGAAGACAACTCGCTCAACTACACGGATGGCATGGGCGCATTCACCTTTACCTCGGTGAACGACTTTCTCTCTGGTACGATCGGCAGCTACACACAGGAGTTCGGCAATACTTATCGCGGGTATCGTGAGAACTATAACGGCGTTTTCGTGCAGGACGATTGGAAGCTGAGGCCCACCCTGACCCTGAATCTTGGCCTGCGTTATGAATTTCAAGGCAGCCAGAGCGATGCCAACCATCAGCAGTCAGTGCTTGACATCGCAGGGACGGGGAACATCGGTCAACTGGGCAGCGGGCCTCTCGGCGTCTTCAACACGCAGAATCCTCTGATCGATGCGCATCCCGGCCTGCTGGCGCCGCGCTTCGGCTTTGCCTGGGCCCCTGAGAACGGAAGACTCGTGGCCCGCGGCGGCTATGGCATCTATTACGATTCGCTGATCTTCAACGGCCTGGAAGCTGGCCGCACCGCGCCGCCCACCGATTACACAGGTACGCTCAGCAGCTTCACCGGAAGCAACACCCTCGCCAATCTCCTGGCCGGCACGGCTACGCTGCAGACGACTTTGGCCGCCCAGGTCGGCAGCTTCAACAATGCCACCAACCTTGGCAGCGTAGTCTCTGAGAACCCCCAGATCCGCAATCCTTACGAACAGCAATACAGCCTCGGCGTTGAGGTTCGTCTCGCGGCGTCGGTCATGGCGGACCTGTCCTATGTCGGGTCGCGCGGGTCGGCCCTCACCACCTATGAGCCCATCAACTCGACGCTGCCGGCGGACCGTCCCGCTCCGGCTGCCAGCGCTGCCGACCAAGCCAATCGGCTCGCACAGTTCCAGGCGTTCTATGCCTCCGAGAATGGGCCCGGCAACCCACGCATCGATCCTCGCTTCAACGACGTCAGCTACATCAGCGACACCGGCAGTTCCACGTACAACTCGCTTCAGGCCTCCGTGTCGAAAAGTCTGACCCATGGGCTGCTTTTGCGCGCCTCCTATACATGGTCGCATTCCATCGACAACAGCTCCGATTACACCCCGGCCCAGGGCGCGCTGGATACCAACTTCGAGCAGGACCAATTCAATCCCGGAGCGGAGCGCGGCAACTCCGACTTCGATGTCCGTCACCGTTTTGTTCTCTCTCACGTCTGGCAGGTCCCCGTCTTCCGCAATCAAAAGGGAATCGAAGGCCACATCCTCGGCGGCTGGACGTTTGCTTCCGTCAACCAGTTTCAGTCCGGCCTACCGTTCACGGTCATCACGGGCTCGGTTGCGGGAATCCCGGACGCCAATATGGACGGCAATACAGTCTCGGGCCTCGATAACTCCCGGCCCAACTGCGCTGTTGGCGGCTCGTTCACCATGGGCAACCCGGCATCGAACACGAAGTACGTCCCCGTCCTGCTCGGCAACAATGGAAACTGCGGCCGGAACACGGCCCGCTTGAACAAATTCGTCAATTTCGATTGGACTTTTTCCAAGAACATCCGCGTCTTCGAGAGAGGATTGCTCAACTCCGGCCCCTGGAACCTTGAATATCGCGCCGACCTGTTCAACGCGTTCAACAACCCGTATCTCTCGGTTTCGGGCACCAACTTCCTGAATCTCTCGAGCCCGGGCTTTGGCCTCTACAACACCGCAGCCGCCAGCCGGCGCATTCAGATGGCCCTCAAACTAAACTGGTAGTCGCGGTTTAAAGGCAGGAACGCTCGGAGGATGAGATGAAGAGTCACACGGAGTATCTGGTCTTTGAGACGAAAAAGCGCAGAGAGATGGTCCATATTACCGACGAAGTGGAGCGGATTGTGGAACGCAGCGGGGTGCGGGACGGCCTGTGCTTCGTATCGCCGATGCACATAACGGCGGCCGTGTATGTGAACGACCTGGAGAGCGGGTTGATCGAGGACATCGGGAAGTGGTTGGAGGAGCTGGCGCCGACGCGACCGGACTACAAGCACCACAGAACCGGCGAGGACAACGGAGATGCGCACCTGAAGTCACTGTTGCTGCATCACGAGACTACCCTGCCGGTGACCGATGGCCGGCTGGACCTGGGAACATGGCAGCGAGTCTTCTATGCCGAGTTCGACGGCCAGCGCCGCAAGCGGGTGATTGTGAAGGTGCTGGGGGTGGAGTAAACAGGAGAACTCGTTTAAGAAATAAGCGACCGCAGCCGTATGGCAGTTGAGCCTATGCATTGGCCTTTTCACGCATTGACATCCCCATCGTCATGATCTTCCTTCAATCATCTCCAGCGGAACGAACAAGACGCTTACCATACTTCCGCAGACCCCGGGCGAATGCATTGGCTTGGCAGTTTGAATCGAAGTTACCGATAATGTGACATTTCGGGCAGTTCGATCACGACTGCCGGGCCTACGTCGGCGCGGGATCGCGCAAATCTTATCCGTTGAGATTGGGCGAGGCAGCGCGCGGCGCGGAGGATTTGGAAGCACAGGGAAGTGAGGGTGCTGGATAGGCCATGTCGAGTGCGTCATGTAGTGAGGAATTATTGAGCTGCTAACACAGGAACGGTCGTGACCACCTGCTCCTCAACCTTGTAACCCGGCGGAGGGGCGAAGAGCGAGGGGTCGGGCTCGCTCTGGCTAAACTCCGTTACCTCAGCGGTGGGCGTGCAATGCGGAGGTCGTCTTGGATGCGAAGCCTGACGATTCCGCTTCAGGACTCTTCGATCTCGCGCCTCTCTCTGTTAGTGCAGCTTCTCGATCTGTTGTTGCACCCGGCTACGAAATTCCAGCGGATGGGCGACTTGGTCGAAGGGCTCGGGAGTCCCGCCCGTTCCGATCACCATAATTGTTCCGTAACCCAGCGTCCTGCCGAGAATCGTCTCGCTCACTTCGATGCTCTCTACTTTGTTGAGCAGCATTTCGATCGTCTTCCGGCTGACCAGGCCCGTCTTGATTACAACCCGTCGGTTCGTTAGCGCCATTTCCGTAGCGTTCCGCCGCACCATACCCATCAGAATCGTCACAACGCCGCAAATGAGTAACACACCGCCCCCGCCTTCCATGATGTGCAAATTGTTGCTCTCAATTCCGGTTTGGCTGGCAGCGTAATAGAGCAGAACCGCTCCGGGCAGACCGAGCAGCAGGCATCCTACGACAATGTGCCCCAGCATCACGATCCAATGGAGCCGTGTCTGATAAATCAGCGTTTCACCGGGAACCAAGTGCGATTCTATGTAGCTCATTTGTTCCTTCCCACAAATCGCTTATCTCGCGAGAACCTCGTGTCTATGGTAGCGCGAGCGCCCGTCACGCCGCATGGCAGATCGAGCTGCGCACGCCGAGGTCTCGTTCCCGAACAACTTATCGCCGACGATCTCCGCCGTCTCGCGACTGAGCGTCTTCGCTCCGCCGGGCAACAGCGCCGCGGCGAATTTTAAGATCGTATTTATCGCGGCAGACCAGGTCGGCGAGGATCGCGTTTCGAGCGAGGCTGTGGGCGGCGGTTTGGGGCACTCGGTCAATCTTGAGCGTCGCGCGAACTGCGTCGCTTAGAGGACGTTGGGCGCGGCGCAAGGGGTGAGTACTGCGGGGCGAAGTCGATGGCGAGTTGGGCGGGGCGGAGGTTCTGGAACCATTCTAAGCAAGCGAGACATCAGCGGTGCGGTCCCGAGGGCCTCTTCTTTGCGGATCGCTTCGGCATCTTCTTGTCGCTCTTTATTTGCACCCGCGAATGCTTTGGCTTAGACGGCACGCGGCCGACAGATTCTCCATCGGAGATCGGCTCCTGAACCATATCCAATCCAAAGAGAGCCGAGAGGTTTTCGCCCTTCCCGAGTACTTTGGTTGCCGCTGGTCGCCTTCCAACTCTCCACCAGCCTGCGCAACATCGCCTACTGCATCGCCGCAGGGACGCTACGCACCCAGCGGCAGGGGGGAAGGGTGCTGATCTCCCACCAGGAGCTACTCCGCCAGGCACGCCTGGACGACAACACGTCTGTGGTTCCTGAGAGGGCAGTAGGGAAGCCTATTGCTGTAGACCGGATAAAGAGGGCCGCTTAAGCTTCCGCTACCCGAGGGTGAGGATCCAATTTCGATTCGTTCGGAGCCGTTAGAACCATGGGGGTGGACTCCGCCACATCCCGGGATTCACGGGTGGGTGCGCTCTTAGCCTTCGCTGCCCGCACGGTAAGAACACCAACAGTAAGAGTGGCTGAACCCCCGATGATCGCAGCGACGATCGTGCTATCCATAGGCCGAAGTCTAAATCCCAGCGCCCAGTAGGGGGCAGGTCGAGAGATGCCCAACTCAATTCTCGGGGAAAAAGTATCCCCAAAGTATCCCTTGAGCCTTCGCGTGCCACCCAAAGGTTTTTATGGAAAGCTCCAAATCGCCAATGTTTAATGGGTGTTTGATGGTGAGAGCGCTGGGACTCGAACCCAGGACCAACGCCTTAAAAGGGCGATGCTCTACCAACTGAGCTACGCTCTCGAACCACACTCCAACGGTAGCATAACGAAAGGCCCGCGAGGGGGCGGGCGGCTTTGCGCAAGCGCAATCGCAGAGGCAATGGATGTGCGCGGTGCGAACGCGCGAACCAGATGGCGAAGCAGGGCCATGCGTGCAGCGGCGAGCGTTCATGGAGGAGCTGCGCATGGCGTTGCGCGCAGGCGCGGGCTGAGGCTTGGTTGCGACGCGAGGCAGATGGGCCTTGAGCAAATCCGAAGGCAACATCCAAAAGCAATATCAACTCAATAAATGCAATTTGCGTGCCGTTGGAGATGGATCCATGGAGAGATGTGGGCCGGACTGCTTGCCGCGGATTGCCTAATTCCAGAAGAAAAACAACTAAGTTTATGAAAAAAAAGACATATGTTATGACACTAAAGTTGCAGAAAGGACTGATTGACTTGGCCTGAAGACGAACGTAGGCTTGCAGAATAGCGTGCAAAAGTGCGCTAAGTGCAATCGATGGAATCGAGTAGGCCAGGCTGGATGGCGTCGGACGCGATCTGGCAGAGGGTTTGTGCCCCGGCCTTTGGGTCATCACAGTACGCGCGGCAGATGGCGATTGGGATGCGCTAGAGGACAAACATACAGACCGATTCAGACAAGATGCCGCCAGCCGGCGGCGATCACGATGCGGCAGGAGGCCTAACCGGAGCGGCAATGGACTCAAGCGGCATAGAAGCCAGGGACGAAGAGACAGTGGCCGGAACGCCGGAGGATGTGGCCGCGCTTTACCTGTGGGCGAACATGCAGGGGGCGAAGTACCGCGACTTCTCGGCCTCGCGGCGGGAGTATCGCGCACAGGTGCGGTACCGTGCCGCGCAGACGCTGCGGGAGCGTGAGCTGCGGGCGCAGGCGGAGGCGGAGGCGGCGGTCGAGGCTGCGCAACGGGCGGAGTTGGCCGCGATGGCTGCGGCCCGATTGCAGGACGAGGACGACAACCGGGCGTTGCGGATTCAGTTGCTGGCAAGCGCGGAGGAGGCCGCGCGAACGGCGTCCGCGGAACGAGAGGAAGCGGCGCGCCGGGCCGAGTCCGCTGCCCATGCTGGAACCGTTGTGATGCGCGAGGAGCGCGAGATTGCCGATGCCCAGGCGTCGGTCAGGCGCCAGACACTGCTTTACGCGCAGTCCGAGGCGTGGCTGCGTCAACTGGCAGGCCCTCAGCCACGCGGTCCGATGGAAGGACCCAATACGGCATGGAGCGCCGGGCCGGCCGCGGAGTTCAACTGCGAGGCCGCGCACGATGCCGAACCGGAGCGCGCGGCGACGGACCGTGGGGCGATGGACCGTAGGGCGATGGATCGCGCGTACGATCTTGTGCTTTCGGAAGACGTGAAGCCATCCGGCATGGAGGTTGAGGGTACGGATGCTGTGTACGCTGATGCTGCGAGAGCCGATGCCGATGCCGGGCAGACGGGACCGGCGTGGCTCTACGGTTCGCCGACCCCGCCGCCGATGCGTCTGTTGCAGGCGAACGCGCAGGTTCCCACGGGGGACGCACCGGCAGGCAAGGTTGAGGCGCCTGGGGGGGAGACGCTACAGGACTCTCGGGAGCGGGTTGCGTCGCGCTGGTTTGCTCTGAAGGGGGTCTTCAAACACACTGGGCCGGAGCTGCCCGCGATGCCCCCGGCGAGGCCGGTCGAGGGACGGATGCCTCTGCTGGCGGTGTTTTCGCTTGCCGGAGGGGTGGGCAAGACCAGCCTTACGGCGACGCTGGGGCGCGCGTTCGCCGCGCAGGGCGAGAAGGTGGTGCTGACCGACACGACCTCGCGCGGACTGCTTCCGTATTACTTTGGGGAGCGTGAGTTACGCGTCGGGGAGGTCCACACCTTCCAGCCGCCGGCGGGGAGTCCCGGCGCGCCGCTGTCGCTGGTGATCTATGACGCCGCTAGCATGAGTGCGGACGAGCGGCAGCAGGAGGTGCTGACCGCTGAGATACTGCGCATTGGCCAAGGCAACCAGCGCCTGGTGCTGGACCTCTCCTCGGGATCGAGCTGGCTGGTGCGGCGCATGGTGGAGCTGCATCCCATGGTGCTTGTGCCGATGACCGGCGACATGAACTCGGTGATCAGCCTGCAAGCGGTGGAGAGTGTCTTCCAGTCCATTGCGGACCGCGACGGCCGGCCCATGCTGCCGTATTACGTGCTGAACCAGTTCGACACATCGCTTCCCCTGCACCTGGATGTACGCGAGGTGCTGCGCCGCAAACTGGGAGAACGCCTGCTGCCCTTTGTGATCCGGCGCTCGCAGGCGGTGAGCGAGGCGCTGGCCGAGGGGATGACGGTGGTGGACTACGCTCCGGACGCTCCGGTCTCGCAGGACTACATGGATGTGGCCACATGGCTGCGCAGTGTCTCGCCGCCGGCGAAGGCGGAGTTTCGCGAGCAGCAATGGAGCCAACGATGACGCGCTCATTTTTGTGGAGAGAGTTCGAGTCGTCCGACAGCATTGCGATGCGGGTCCTCCGGTTCTCGGTGCTGGCGGGCGGGGCGTTCTTTTTCTGCTTTACCGGAGTGCTCTCTCTGGCCTGGCCGCAGCAGCTCATCCTGGCCGGGATGACGATCCTGCTGGCCGTATGGATGGACCGTGGCTCGAGTTCGTATCCGGTGACGCTGACGCTGATGCTGCTCTCCATCTACTCGACGTTTCGCTACGGGTTCTGGCGCGTCTCTACGGTGCTTGCATTCTTCCGCAATCCGGGCACGCACGGGGGCAAGCTGGATGCGTTCTTCGTGGTGCTTCTTCTGCTGGCGGAGTGCTATGCCTTTGTGGTGCTTCTGCTGGGCTATATGCAGATGCTGTGGCCGCTCGGGCGCATGCCGGTTCCTCTGCCGGACGACCTGGATCAATGGCCCGCGGTGGACGTGCTGATCCCGACTCTCAACGAACCGCTCAGCGTGGTGCGATTCACCGCGCTGGCGGCGATGAATATCGACTGGCCGGCCGACAGGCTGAACGTCTACATCCTGGACGACGGCCATCGCGAGCAGTTCCGCGCCTTCGCCGAAGAGGCGGGCATCGGGTACATGACGCGCGACGACAACCTGCACGCCAAGGCGGGCAACATCAACCGTGCGCTAGCGCAGATTGGGTCACCGTTTGTCGCCATCTTCGATTCGGACCACGTGCCGACGCGCAGCTTTCTGCAGATCACCATGGGGTGGTTTCTGCGCGACCGGAAGCTGGGCCTGCTGCAGACGCCGCACCACTTCTACTCGCCCGACCCGTTCGAGCGCAACCTGGGCCAGTTCCGCATTACTCCCAACGAGGGCGATCTGTTTTATGGAGTGGTGCAGGACGGCAACGACTTCTGGAACGCGGCGTTCTTCTGCGGCTCCTGCGCGGTGCTCCGCCGCAGCGCGCTGGACGAGGTGGGCGGCATCGCGGTGGAGACGGTGACCGAGGACGCGCACACATCGCTGCGCATGCAGATGCGCGGATGGAACACGGCCTACATCAACATTCCGCAGGCGGCCGGCCTGGCGACCGAGCGGCTGAGCGCTCATGTGAAGCAGCGCATCCGCTGGGCGCGCGGCATGGTGCAGGTGCTGCGGATCGAGAACCCGCTGTTCGCGCCAGGGCTGAAACCGGCGCAACGGCTCTGCTACTTCAATGCGATGTCGCACTTTCTGTACGCCCTGCCGCGGCTGATCTTCCTGACCGCGCCGCTGATCTATCTGATCTTCGGACGGGTAAACATTCCGGGCTACTGGGTGACGATCGTGGCGTATGCGGCGCCGCACCTGGTGCTGTCGAACCTGACCAACTCGCGCATTCAGGGACGCCACCGGCACTCGTTCTGGAACGATATCTACGAGACGGTGCTGGCGCCCTACATCTTTCTGCCCACGCTGCTAGCGCTCGTCAGCAGCAAGGTGGGCAGTTTCAACGTGACGGCCAAGGGCGGCGTGGTCAACGAGGAGTACTTCGACGCGCGCATCGCGCGGCCGTTTCTGGTGCTGCTTGGGTTCGACCTCTTCGGGCTGTTGTGCGCCATCCCCAGGGCGATCCAGTTTCCCGTTTTCAATGTGCCGTGGCGGCTTCGCTTCCTCAACTGGCCGGCCAGCATCTACGACGGCGGCCATCCGGGAACGATCTTCATGAACGTTGTGTGGCTTCTGTTCAGCGTGGTGTTGCTGGGGGTTGCGACAGCGGTTGCGTGGGAGAGCCGGCAGCGCCGCCAGACGGTGCGCATGGCGAGGGCGGTGCCGTCGGACATCCTGCTGCCAGACGGCTACATGGCCCAGGGCATCACCTGCAATCTGTCCAACGGAGGCGTGCAGGCCAGTATCCACGGACCCATCCATGCCGGGGTGGGCGATCCGGTGCGGTTCGTCTTTCCGCTGCTGGATGGGACGGCGACTCTGCCGGCCACGGTGGTCGCCATCGAGGAAGAGATGCTTCGCGCGAAGTTCGACTCGCTCAACCTGCACGAGACCGAGGCGCTGACCATGATCCTCTACGCGCGGGCGGACACCTGGCTGGGCCCGCGCAAGGCGCGCGAGCGCGACCATCCGATGCGCAGCCTGGGCCACATTCTGAGGTTGTCGCTCTATGGCCTGGCGCAGACGGCCGGCTCCTTGAGGGGCAATTCATGGAGGAGCAAGAAGAGGATCGCAGCGAAGGGGGGGCTGGCAACCAGTGTCGTCCCGATCCTGCTGCTTGCCGTGCTTGCCGGAGCTATGCTGCTCGGCGCGGCGACGGTTCCGAACTTACTCGCTGCCTTTCTGGAGAACTCGCAGTCGTCCGTGATCTGGCAGACGGTGAGTGTGCTGCGCGGCACTCGGTTCGCGTCCTTGCGGATCGGAAGCGGCAGCACCATGGCGGGGAAGATCCCGTCGCTGGCGCGGCAGACGATCGTCCTCTCGGAGTTTCCCGTCCTGATATTGCTTGTAGTGACGATTTTCTGCTTCGCGATGGCGGCGCTGATGTGGGCGATGGTGCGGCGGCGCGCGCGCGCCCGGCTGCAGGGCATCGACTAGAGCCTCTTCTTATCTATCTGGAAAATTTTCCCTCAGGCCTGCTGAAAAGTGGCTGCACTATTCCTCGTGCAACCGCCAGAGGAGGTGCCTGGGCGGGGCGGAAGGGCAAATAGTTGGAATTACGTCCCCAGTTATCCTCAGATGAGTGAGTTTGCAGGGCAAAATCGGGGTACAAGACGGAAGCAAAGACGGTACTCTTCAGGAATAACAGCAGTACCAATCTTGGTTCTTATCGGCCTTGATTCCTGTCGGCGTCGGGCAGCGCACAGACAACGATGATGACATCGCGTGTAATTCGGCTCTGGGCCCCTGCGATTCTACTTGGCGGCATGGCGCTGGCAGCGTCCTCCGGCCAGTTGGAAGCGCTGACCTCCCAGTCGGGTACGCAGTCTTCTCCTCCCGGGGTGCAGGTTACAACGCCGGCAACCAAGGCTTCTCCTTCCACAACACAGGCTTCTCCGCCGGCAACGCCGGCTTCTCCAGCCACAACTCTGCCTGCACTGGCCCCGACACAGGCTTCTGCCGCTGGAGCGCAGACGCCTGCGTCCGTTCTACAGGCCCCTCCCTCGGAGGCGCAGCCCACTGCATCTGCGACGAAGGCTCCTTCGTCCGCGACGCAGGCCCTGCTGGACAAGGCATATGGATTCGAGGCGCGCGGCCGCATGGACCTGGCGGAGCAGACCTGGAAGCAGGTGCTGCAGGCGGACCCGAAGAATCCGGACGCGCTGGGAGGCCTTGCGCGCGCGGCCAAACAGGAGGGCAACACGGCGCTTGCCAACAGCTATCTGGAGCGGCTGAGGGCGGTGCAGCCGAGCGCCCCAACCAATACCGCTGGCTGGGCAGAGATGAGCGCGCAGCAGAAGCAATTGGCGCAACTGGAAGAGGCGGGCAAGCTGGCCGAGTCCGGCAAGTATGGGGCGGCGATGGCGATCTACCACCAGATCTTCGGCGCAACCCCTCCTCCGGGCGACTGGTCGCTGGTGTACTACGAGACGGAGTCGGCGACTGACGAGGGCCGTCCGCATGCCATCGCAGGGCTGCAGTCGCTGGCGGAGAAGTATCCCAACGAGCCGCGCTACCAGATTGCGCTGGGACGGATTCTGACCTACAACCCGAAGACGCGCGAGCAGGGGCGGAAGGTCCTGGAGCGCTATCCCCAGGACCGGCAGGCGGACGAGGCGCTGCGCCAGTCGCTGTTGTGGGATTCGTCGGACCCGGCTTACGCAGGGGAGATTCGCGCGTATCTGGCGAAGCATCCCAACCCGCAGCTCGCCGAGGCGTTGCAGGCGGCGGAGGCGGCGAAGTCGCAGCCGGATGAGAGCGCGGGCGCGGCGCAGCCCACCGTTCGAGCACAGCAAACAGCTCCGGGTGGCTCCAGCGCACAGTCGGCTGCGGAGGTCGAAGCATACAAGGCGCTCAACGCCAAGCACATCGACCAGGCGGAGGCGCTCTTCAAGGCGGTGCTGGACCGGGACCCCGCCAACTCGCGCGCTCTGGCGGGGATGGGTTACATCCGCATGCAGCAGGGGAACTTCCTGGGCGCAATCAGCTTTCTGGAGCAGGCCAGGCAGGGCAACCTGAACGACAAGGGGCTGAACGAGGCGCTGGGCACCGCGCGCTTCTGGTTCCTGATGGGCGAGGGCCAGGCGGCGCTCAACGACAACGACCTGACGATGGCGGAGAAGCAGTACCGGGCCGCGCTGCTGCTGCGCCCCGGCAGCCCGGAGGCGCTCACCGCGCTGGCTGGAACGCTGGATAAGGCGCATCAGCCGGGATCGGCGGCCCCGTTCTACGAGCGCGCGGTGCAGGCGAACTCAGCGTCGGTCGAGGGCTGGCGCGGACTCTTCCTGGCGCAGGTTGCGGCGGGCAACGCGCCGCTTGCTCTGGCCACCGACAAGCGCATCCCGGCGGCGGTGCATGAGCAGTTGGCGCGCGATCCCGCGTACCTGCGCGCACTGGCTGCAAGCTACTCCGCGGTGGGGCGCGATCCCGAAGCGCAGAAGGCGCTGGAAGCCGCTCTGAAACTGCCCTTTCCAGCGGATGCGAAGAAGCTGAAGTCCGACACGCAGATCCAGTTGGCGAACATTTTGCTGGCCTCCAACCACCTGGAGCAGGCTGCCACGCTCTACTCACAGGTACTCGCGCTGGACCATGGGAATACGGCGGCGTGGCAGGGGCTGGTGCGGGTGCAGCACGGGATGGGCCACGATCAGGAGGCGCTGGCGACGGTGGAGGGAATGCCTCCCGCGAGCTATGCGGCGGTGATGCGCGACCCTGGGTTTGAGGCCACCGTGGCTGCCATCTACCAGGCGGAGAAGAAGCTGGATGTGGCCCAGGACCTGCTGGAAAAAGTAATAGCGGAGCAGACCGGCGCGGGACAGAAGCCGCCGGTGGGGATCGAGATGCAGCTTGCGGGCCTGTACATGGAGCGCGCAGAGCCCAGGCTGGCCACGCCGATCTACCAGCAGTTGCTGACCGGCGATCCCACGCGCGTGGATGCGTGGGCCGGACTGATCGGGTCGCTGCATGCGGTGGGCAACGACAAGGAGGCAGCCGCGCAGTCGCAACAGATTCCCGCCGCTGTGCGTGCGCAGTTAGAGAGCAGCGTGAACTACCTGCAGACCATGGGGTCGGTGTACCAGGCGCTCGGGCAATCGCGGCAGGCGCTGGCTCTGCTCAACCGAGTGCAGCAGTACTATGCGGCACAGCACACCGCTCCGCCCGCCGACGTCGACATCCAGAACGCGTGGCTGCTCTATAACAGCCAGGACGAGACGGGCCTGTATCGCCAGTTGATGGCTCTGGGCGGTCGGCCCGACCTGACTGCGGAGCAGAGCCGGACGGTGCAGGCGATCTGGACCAACTGGGCGGTGCGGCGCGCCAACCAGACCGCCGCGGCAGGGAACACGCGTCACGCACTGGCCATTCTGAACGCGGCGGCGCGCGCCTTCCCGGACAATCCGGCGGTGCTCAGGACGCTGGCCAACGGATACGCGCGCGCCGGGCAGCCGGAGCAGGCCGTGCTGATCTACAAGTCGCAGAACCTGGTCTCGGCCAGTGTCGAGGAGTACGAGGCGGCGGTGGGCACCGCGCTGGAGTCGGGCGATAACAAGGTCGCCGACACATGGCTGCACTACGCGCTGGCCGCATACCCCAACGACCCGCGCATCCTGATTCTCGGGGCGCGCTTCGAGCAGGCGCGTGGAGATACGGCGAAGGCCATCGATTACTACCGCGCGTCGCTGAAGGCCATGCCGCCACTGGACCGCGGCGCGGAGCTGGCGGCGGAACTCCGTCTACCCGAGCCCACCGTGGCTTCACGCCTGCCCAGCGCGCAGCAGGCGCAGGACCTCTCCATCCTGCTGGCCCCGGCGAACACAGACAGCCTGCCCGGCGCGCAGACCCAGCCCTATGTGCCCAGCTACGGGTATTTCTATGCGTTGCCGAACGGCCAGGCCCCAGCGGCGCCGAACAGCTTGCCGAATAATGGCCCGTCCGGTGTTGTGCCGCCGTATATGACCAGTCCCACTCCCCTCGCGCAGCCGGCGAAGCCGATGGAGAATGGGCCGCAGTCCCGCCTGGACCAGGGCGCGTACAACCTGCCCAGTCAGGCAGAGGTTGCGTCGAGGGTGCGCGATGCAATCGCCCGCGTGCTGGGCGAGTCCGGGGCCGCAATTGAGATCGCGGCGCAGCCCGCTTCCGCGATCACGCTCCAGCCTGAAACGAAGACCGCGATCCAACCCACTTCGGAGCTTGCGCTCCAGCCTGAAGCACAGACGCGGCAACGGATCGCACTCGCAGGCGCTGCAATGCCCTCCGCCGTCGCGGTGCAGCTTGGCGACAGCACGCCGCATCCGGCGCCCACTCAGGCTGAGGTGACGGACGTTCTTCCCACCGCGCGCTACGTCTCGAATGCACGCGCCGTGCAGACGGTCTCCTCGCATCCCGAGATCGCCGCCGCCGAGGCTGCCGAGATTCGCCGCCATCAGTCCGACCCCGACACGGCCAGGACCGGGCAGAGCAATCCTCCGCCCGAGGACTCCATCGCGGCCACCGAGGAGAACGCGCAGTACACTTCGCCGCAGCTTCTGGCGCAGAACCAGAGCAGCTCGCTGGTGGCCCAGCCGCCGAGGCCGTCAACGGGCCAGCCCCTCTACATTCCCGACACCGGCACTCAGCAGTATCCTCAGCCGCGAACCGCACCCGCACCTGCTGCCCGTTCAACGGGCCCCTCGTCCAACGCACCACGCCGCGCCGTGGTTCGCAGCACGCCTGCGCGCGCTCCGTCCCGTCTCCCGGCCCGCACTTCTACTCCTGCTCCACGCGCCGCGGTTAAGACGCTTCCGTCCGTTCCTGAACCAACCTCACCCGCCGTCAATCCGCCGCCGCCGAGTTCTGCGAGCGCCGGTCAGCCGCTGGGTGGCCAGCCCTACCCGCTGATCGGACCGCCGTATCCGCTGCCCGCTTATGGCGAACTGATGGCGCGCAACGCGCCGCCGTTGGGCGGCTTCGATGAGCAGCAGGCCCCGCTTCCCATGACCCCGCGGCAGGAGGCCGAGAGCGAACTGGAGTCGCTGGAGGGTTCGTACAGCGGCTGGTGGGGCGTCACGCCCATCGGGCGATATCGCAGCGGCACTCCGGGCCTCGACCAACTCACCGATGTTGAAGCAACGGGCGAAGTCTCCACCGTGCTTGGGCAATCGGTGCGGCTCACCGCAGTGGCGCGCCCGGTGTTTCTCAACTCCGGCGTGCTCAACCCGTCCTCTTTTACCGGCAGCAATGTTCCCTACCTCGGCACCATGCCCGCCAACAACGCAAACCCGCCGGCCCAGCAGTTTTCCAGCGGGGTGGGTGGCGAGTTGCAGTTGACCACCAGGAACCTTGGCCTCGCCGCCGGCTATACGCCATCCAACTTCCTCATCCAGAACATTACGGGGCACGTCAGTTGGCGGCTCTTTGGTGGTCACTTCACGCTCTTCGGCGACCGCGACCCGGTGAAGGACACGCAGCTCTCCTACGCCGGGCTGCGCGATCCCGCGACCATTACGCCGCTCTACATCGGCAATGGCTGGGGCGGCGTCGTCTCCAGCACGGGCGGCGCGCGCATCGATCTGGGCAGTGGCGGCTCGGGCTTCTACTTCTCCGCGGACGGCGGCATCCTGCACGGCTACCACGTGCTGAACAACTCCAAGGTCGAGGGCGCGATGGGCGCTTACCTGCGCGTGAAGAACTGGCCCTCTGTGGGCAGCCTCACCGTGGGCGGCGCGCTCTTCGGGATGCACTACCACTACGACGAGGTTGGCCTCTCCTGGGGCCAGGGCGGCTACTTCAGCCCCGGCTCCTACTTCCTTGCCGCCGTGCCGGTCACCTTCAGCGGGGCCTACAAGTCCAACTTCCATTACCTGGTCTCGGGGGCCTTCGGGGTGCAGACCTTCCAGCAGGATTGGGAGTACTACTATCCGCTCGACCCCGCGCTGCAATCCAGTCTGCAGTTCAATCTCGGATGCACCGTGGCACAACTCGCCGCGCACACCTGCGCGGAGTATCCCGTCACGGTCGACACCAAGCTCAACTACGCCATCAACAGCGAGGTCTCCTACCGCTTCGGTGAGCACTGGTACCTGGGCGGCTTCGTCTCCGCCAACAACACGGACAACTACAACGCCGTCTCGGGCGGCTTCTTCTTCCGCTACGCCCTGCGCAAGCAGCACGGGTCGGAGGGCTATCCCACGGGCCTCTTCCCGGTCGATGGCTTCCGCCCGCTGCGGGTCCCATAGGGTGGCTGTAGATGGTCAAG
>PKWU01000085.1 GCA_003132145.1 Granulicella sp. | reverse complement strand
CGCCCCACTCGCCGCCCATGGCGACGCCGAACAGCGCGCGGCAGATGAGAAAGCTGTGCAGCGTGGGCGCAAAGGCGGAGGCCAGTTCAAAGACGGAGAAGGCGACGACGTTGAGCATCAGCGTGGGCCGGCGGCCATATCGTTCCGCCATCGCGCCAAACAGGAGGGCACCGGCGGGGCGCATCACCAGCGTCCAGAAGATGGCCTCGGCAACCTGCTTGACGCCGACGTGGAAGTCCACCGCGATCGCCTTCAGGCAGAAGGTGAGCAGAAAAAAGTCGAAGGCGTCGAGCGTCCAGCCCAGGAAGCAGGCCGAGAACGTGTTGCGCTGCACCCGGGTTAGAGAGCGTATCTCACTGAAAAAATACATCGCAAAATCCTAGCATCTCTCAACTGAATCTAGAGGAATAAAACAGATGTACCTGCGAGTTTTCCGGAATTCTGTGCCGCTATATAGCATCCTGCGCGGCGCGGAACTCATCCAACCAGTGCGTCGCCGGTTCAACGGCGGCCGAGTTCGGACGAAGAAATCTGTTTGAAGAAAGAAGAACGAGAAGACCGATGAAAAATAGATTACTGCTTGCACTCACACTCTCTGTAGCACTGTTCGGCGCGCGCGCCTACGCGCAGAGCTCAACCTGGACGATCGACCCGGCCCACTCCAGCGTCAACTTCGAGATCCTGCACATGGGCGTCAGCCACGTCCACGGCGCGTTTGGCAACGTGAAGGGAACCGTCACGCTGAACGAGAAGGACATCACCAAGTCGACCGTCTCGGCGACCATCGACACCACCACCGTCTCGACCGGAGATGCGCAGCGCGACACGCACCTGAAGACCGACGCCTTCTTCAACATTGCGAAGTATCCGGCGATGGCCTTTCAGGCAACCTCGCTGCGGCGTACAGGCGGCAAGCTACAGTTGATCGGCGACCTGACGATCGACGGCGTGACCAAGAGCGTGACCCTCGACCTCGACGGCCCAGCGCCTCCGCAGAAGAACATGCAAGGCAAGACAATCAGCGGATTCTCGGCCAGCGGAACGATCAAACGCAGCGACTTCGGATTCGGCGCGAAGTTTCCTCCGCCCCTGATCGGCGACGAGGTGAAGTTCACCATCGACGTCGAGATCGACAAGCAGTAGAGCGGTTTCACCGCANNTTCTTCGCTCCTGTAAAGACCTACGGTGAAACCGCAGTAGCGCCATCGCATCAATCTGCCGTGAAGACGCAAAGAGCTGTCTCTTCGATACGTTGTGTCAGGATTTCAATCCTGCCGCGAGGATGCGGCGGTTGACTACATCTTCGCGCGCAG
The DNA here is from genome assembly GCA_003132145.1 of Granulicella sp. Lineage (GTDB taxonomy): Bacteria > Acidobacteriota > Terriglobia > Terriglobales > Acidobacteriaceae > Edaphobacter. The sequence continues at coordinate 26,677 of PKWU01000085.1, read as the reverse complement.
CGGCGTTACCTGGGCCACCGCAGGCAGAGGGATCACCTCAGGCTCCTGCATGTAGTTTTTCAGCAGCTGATGGTGCAGGCAGTAGAGCGCCAGCTCCAGCCGGTCGCTGACGCCCAGCTTGTCGTACACCTTGCGCAGGTAGTTCTTGATCACCTGCTCGGTGGTGCCGATCTGGTAGGCGATCTCTTTGTTCCTCATGCCGCGCGTGATGCAGCTGATGATCGCCAGCTCTTTCTTGGTCAGCTTGGGCAGAACCCGCGGGCTGGTCAGCGAACTGGCCTGCGAGCGATAGGCCTCGATCACCCAGCTGATGGACTGGTTGTCGATCCACGTCTCGCCGTCGGCGATCTTGCGTACGCATTTGATCAGCAGGTCCGGCGAGATGGAGCGGGGCACCACGCCGCGCACCCCGCGGCGGTACAGCTCCACGATGTTGTCTTCGTCGGACTCCACCACCTGGACGATTATTTTGGCGTCGGGGCAGTCCTTCACCAGCTCCGGGATGGCGTCGATGGTGCCGGCGATCAGTTGGCCTTCCAGAACCACCACATCGGTCGGGTGGCGTTCCAGCGCGGCGCGCAGGTTGTCCAGCGTCTCGGCCTGCGCCACCACCCGGATGTCGTCTTCCAGAGCGAAGACCTTCTTCATGCCGACGCGGTAGATTGCCTGCGAGTCGGCCAGGATGACGCGGATGCCCGGCGCCGTGCCGGCGTGCTCATGGTCGTTGAGGGCGGGCTGCACATGGCCGTTGGGGGCCGATTGCAAATGGCCAATGGGCTTGGATCTTCCCGAATTTTGAGTTGACGTCATCATGAGTTAGACCTTGAGAGAGTATTCGTCGATCACAACGGCCACCATGGTTTCCTGTCCCGAGTGTTGATGGCGCACGACTCGTCCCATACAGTGGATGGAAACATCGCTTGCCCAACCCATCACTTCCGACGGCATATCCATGGTGAACTCGATGCTGCTGCCAATCTTCGGCAGATGAGTGGTTACGAACAGGAGACCGTTGGAGGAGATCTCTCGCGTGGTGGCTTCGACGATCCCGTCCTCCGTCTTCAAATGGAGCGCAAGCCTGAGAGGGAAGCGGACAGCGGTCCGGATGGCATCCCTCGCTCCAGGCTTCTGCCACACGGTCAAAATTCCTCCTTTGGAGAACCCCAGGAGCGCTTCACTTGGAACTCCGTGGTTACCAAAGTTTATGCTACTCGATCATTGTGCCACCCGCCATTTGCGCGCAATGACACATAAGTTGCATTTTTTAGGAAAAAGTAACCAAAATGGACTCCGCACGACCGGCTGGCCCCATTCCAGCCTCGCCGCGCACCACGCCGCTTCTCCGGAAAATCAGGAATTTGCGTCCATAAATGACTGAATCTCCTGCATTTCCTCGCTGGTAAGCCGGTACTTCACAGCCGGCCACACCCCCTCCACCTGCTCTGGGCTGCGTCCGCCCACGATGGCTGCGGTAACCGCCGGGTTGGCCAGCGTCCAGGCAATGGCCACCACCCCCGCCGAGACGCCGCGCCGCGCCCCGATCTGCCCCAGCAGCCCGGCCAGCGCCAGATTGCGGCTTAGCAGCGGCTCCTGGAACTGCTTTGCGTTGCGCCGGAAGTCGTCCTCCGGCAGCCTGGCAATCCGCTCTTTGGTCATCGCGCCCGTCAGCAGGCCGGATGCCTGCGGCGAGTAGTTGATGACGCCGATCCCGCAGTCCATGCAGTAGGGCAGAATCTCCGCCTCCACCCCGCGGTTCAGCAGCGAGTAGGGAGGCTGCAGCGACGTGATCGGCGCAATCTTCCGGCAGCGCTCCATCTGCTCGACCGTGAAGTTCGACACGCCGATGTGGCGCACCTTGCCTGCGCGCCGCAGCTCGGCCATCGCGGTCCAGCCCTCTTCGATGTCAGCATCCTCCACCGGCCAGTGGATCTGGTACAGGTCGATCGCATCCACCTGCAACCGGCGCAGGCTGTCTTCCACCTCGCGGCGGATCTCCAGCAGGGTGCGCCGGATCCCGTGCCTGTCGTCCCACACCATGCCGCTCTTGGTGAAGATAAATGGCTTCACCGGCGACTGCTTCACCGCCTCTCCGACGATCGTCTCGGAGTGGCCAAGCCCGTAGACCGCGGCCGTGTCAATCCAGTTGACGCCGAGGTCGATGGCCTTGCGGATCGCCGCGATGGAGGCGTTATCGTCCTGCGGCCCCCAGGAGAAGGCCCAGTTGCCGCCACCCACGGCCCACGCGCCAAAGCCGATCGGCGTCAGCCACATCTCCGAACTTCCAAGCTGCTCCATCTCCATCGTCTGGCATCCTTTCGCGTCGATCTTTTCCTGCGTCTATCTTACCGGATTTCGCAGCTCTGCCAGTGCGACGATTCTTACTCGGTTGCGTCAAGATAAGTCGTTGATATAGCTATATTTATTTGGAATATTATGCCGCGGTGCGCAGCCCAGGAGCTTGACCGCTTGCCGTATGTCTCAGGCGTGGCGGCTGCGCGTCAGGCGGTAGTAGATGGCCGGCGTCACGATGAGCGACAGAGCCACGGAGATCAGCAGGCCGCCGATGACGGCGATAGCTAGCGGCTGAAGCATCTGTGAGCCCGCCCCGATGGCGAAGGCCAGGGGAAGCATCCCGCAGACCGCCGCAATCGCGGTCATCACGATGGGGCGAAGCCGCCGCTGCGCCGCGTGCAGCATCGCCTCGCGGGCCAGGTCGCGGTGCGCAAAAGCATTGGGGTTGCCCAGCAGTTCGATCTCTGCCTGGGCACGAAACTTTTCGTCGGCATCGAGCAGCAGAATCCCGTTCTTTGCCACGATGCCAATCACCATGATAAGTCCCATGAAACTGGCGACGTTGAAGTCGGTGCGCGTGATGAGAAGCGCGAGAACGACGCCGGAGATGGAGAGCACGGAGCTGGTGAGGATGGCGATGGGCGCGGAGAAGTTGCGGAACTCCGTGAGCAGAACGCCGAAGACCAGAACCAGCGCCAGCAGCAGAACGCGCAGCAGGTCGCGGAAGGACTTCTGCTGCTCCTGGTATGTGCCGCCGTACTCGATGCGCACGCTGGAGGGAATGTGGAGATTCTGGACGGTGGCCTGAACCTGCTGCATGGCCGAGCCGAGGTCTGAGCCTTCCAGACGGCCGCTGATCGTGATCATCTGCTGCAGGTTCTCGCGCAGGATCTCATTCTGCGGAGGCAGTTCGGTCACCTGCGCCAGCGATCCCAGCGAGGCGGTGTGGCCGGAGTTGGAGTTGAAGACCGTGTTCTGGATTGCGTTCAGCGACGCGCGGCTCTCGTCGGGCAGGCGAACGCGAATGGTGTAGGGGCGCCCGTTGACGATCATCGGCTCGGTGGCGGGCAGCCCGTCGAGGATCGCGGTGGCGTCGTCTGCAACCTCGCTCGGCGTGAAGCCGAGGCGGCCCGCAACAACCGGATCGACCTGGAAGCTGGTGGCAGGGCCTGAGATGGTGTTGTCCACGCCGTTTTGCGTGTCCACCACGCCGGGGATCTTCTTGATGGCGTCCTCCACCTTGGGGCCGAGCTGGTTCAGCAGGGCTGAATCGCTGCTGAAGAGCTTGATCTGGATGGGTTCCGGCGAGTTGGAGAGGTCGCCGATCATGTCCTGCAGGACCTGAATGAACTCGATGTCGAGGGCGGGTTCGGACTTCCTGATCCTGCCGCGGACGTCCTCCATGATCTCTTCGATGTCGCGGTCGCGGTTCTTCTTGAGGCGGACGCTGAAGTCGCCCGAGTTGGCTTCGGTGACGGCGGCGAGGCCAAGCTGTAGGCCGGTGCGGCGGCTGGTGATCTCCACCTCGGGCGTGCTGCGCAGTATCTGCTCGACGTGCTGGAGAATGCGGTTGGTCTCGGTGAGCGAGGTGCCCGCCGGCGTCAGGTAGTCCAGAATGAACGCGCCCTCATCCATCTCTGGCAGCAGGTTGGAGCCGAGCGCGTTGTAGGCAAACCAGGTGGCCGCGACAAGCGCGAGGCAGACCGCCGTAAGAGCGATCGGCCGGGTCAGCGCCCAGGTCAGCGCACGGGCGTGGGCGCTCAGAATGCGACGCATCACGGGGCCGTCCACATGTCCCGCGTGCGCCGCTGCACGCGAGGGGTCGGCTGGAAGCGCTGTAATGGCCGAGGGCTTCGCATCCAGAACGGCGGGGCTGTCGACTGCCTTGCCGTGGGAGAAGAACGGAAACAGCGGCCAGCGAGCTTTGCTGTTGGCCGGCTTGCGGTCGCCCAGAAGCGAGAGAGACAGCGCGGGCGTAAACGTAACCGCGAGCGCCAGCGAGGTGAGCAGCGCCGCCGTCATGGTGACGGCCAGCGCGCGGAAGAAGCTGCCGGTTACGCCCGTTGTTGCGATCAAGGGAAGGAAGACAACAACCGGGGTAATCGTAGAGAAGACCAGCGGAGTTGCGAGTTCGTGCAGTGCAATGCGAATGGCGGTTGTGCGCGACTGGCCCGCGTCGCGATGGACGACGATGTTCTCCACCACCACAATGGCGTCGTCGATCACCAGGCCGATGGCGGCAGCCAGTCCGCCCAGAGTCATCAGGTTGAAGGACTGCCCGATCGTCCAGAGGAAGAGGATTGTAACCGCTACAGTTACAGGAATCACCAGGCCGGCGACCAGCGAACTCGACCAGTCGCGCAGGAAGAGAAACAGAATGATGCACGCCAGAACAAGCCCGACGAAGATCGCGTCGCGCACGCTGGCGATGGACTCGCGCACCAGCTCCGACTGGTCGTAGAACGGGACGAGATGAACTCCAGCGGGGAGGGTGCGGCTGAGCTGGGCAACCTCAGTGGCGACCGCGTTCGCAACCGCAACGGTGTTCGCCGAGGGCTGGCGCGCGAGGTTGATGAGGACGGAGGGAGCGCCGTTGGCAGTGACCGTGGTGTAGACGGGCTCGGTTCCGGCGTGTACGTCGGCCACGTCCGAGACGCGCACCGGAGCGCCGTCGGCGGTTGTCTTCACCACCAGCGAGGCGAGGTGCGCCGCATCGTGCGCCTGGGCTCCGACCAGCGCCAGTATCAGCTCGTGGTTGGCCTGGTAGAGTCCGGGCGAGTCGATGATGTTGGAGCTCTGCACCGCGTTGACGAGATCGTTGAGCGTGACGCCGGAGTTCTGTAGACGCGCCAGGTTGGGAACAATGTGGACCTCGGGAACCTGCCCGCCCTGCACGGTGACCGTGCTGACGCCGTCCACGCGGTTCAGTGGAGGCTTCAGGTCGTAGGTCGCAATCTCCCAGAGCCGCGTCTGCGAGATCGTCTCTGGCCCGCGATCGTCCGCGGTGAGCGCGTATCCGAGGATGGGAAAGGTGGCGAAAGTGAGCCGGTTGGTGGTGATGACGGCGGTTGCAGGCAGCGTCTGGCGGACCTTGGAGAGGGCGGCGTCGGCCAGTTGCAGGGTGTGGAACATATCGACGTTCCAGTCGAAAAATAGACTTACCTCGGCCGAGCCGCGAGATGTGGTCGAGCGAACGGTGCGCAGCCCAGGAACACTGTTGACCGCGTCTTCAATGGGCTTGGTGATGGTGACCTGCATCTGCTCGACCGGCATGACGCCGTTGTCGACGCCGATGACGACGCGTGGGAAATTCGTGTCGGGGAAGACCGAGGTCGGAACCTGAAACGCCGCGTAGACGCCAGCAAGCGATAGCACAACCACCAGAAAGAAGATGGTGTGCGACATGCGCGAGAGCCAGAAGGACGACTCCTGCGCTAGGTCTGAAGATGGGTTGGGCGCGCGCAGGCTCACTCGGCGTCCTTTTCGGTATTGCCGTTGGAAGCGGTGCCGATCCGTACCTTCGTATTCTCATCCAGTCCATACGCTCCGGTAGAGATCACCACGTCCGACGCAGTGAGCCCGCTGAGAATCTGCACCGCGTCCGCGTTCTGAATTCCCAGCGTGACGGGCCTCTTGTGCGCGGTCGAATCCGCCGCCATCACCAGCACAAACTTGCCGGTCCCGTCCGGGCTGCTCTGGATCGCCTCCGCCGGAACGGTGAGCGCGTTGAAGATTGTGCGGCCCTGGATCGACGCGTGGACCGGCGTTCCCGCCTTCAGCAAGCCAGTGGCGTTCTCCACGCGCAGCCACACCTCGACGGTTGTGCTGCCCGGATCAAGCGCCGGACTGATAAGCGAAACCTTGGCGTGCACGGGCTGCGCGATGCCGGGCACGGTGAGCGTGGCCGGGGCGCCGAGCTCGAGCTGCTGGGCCTGCATCTGAGCGATGTGCAGCTTCGCGATCAGCGCGGAGGTGTCCATCACCGTGACGACGGGAGTTCCCGCAGCTGCCGTCTCTCCGGCAAAGAGCGGCCGGTCCGTGACCACGCCGTCGATCGGGCTGCGAATCTCGGTGTAGCTCAGTTGCGCCTCGGCGCCGAGGTACTTCCCTTTGGCGGAGTCGAGATTGCCCTGCGCATTTTCCAGCGCGGCCTTGTGGCTGACGCTCTGCATCGACTCAAAATGTTCCTTGGCGATGTCGTATGCCGCTTGCGATTGCACCAGCGCCGCCTTCGCGGTGTCCAGCTCGCGCCCAGGAATCGCTCCCTGGCTGAAGAGCTGGCCGCGCGCCGTAGCGATGGACTGCGCAAGGTCGAGGTTGGCCTTCGCCTGCGCAAGATCGAGCCGCGCCTTGGTCAGGTCCTCGGGCGCGGTGGCCTTGGTTGCCGTCTCGAAGGTTGCCTGCGCAGCGGTGTAGCTGCCCTTGTTGTCCAGCGCCGCGGCGGCCAGATCGCTGCTCTCCAGCGTCGCCAGCAGTTCGCCCGCGTGGACACGCGAGCCGCGCTGCACATAGAACTTCTTCACCGGCGCACTCACCTTGGGCGAGATGGCGGCCTGCGCCAGCGGCGCAAGAATCGCGTCCGCTGCAATCTGGTCAGAGATGCTTCCCTGTTCCGGATGCGCGGCCTGAACAGTGACCTCTGGCGCGGGCGTCTCCTCGGCCTTCTTGCAGCCAAGCGGTAGCAACAGAGAGGCGCAGAGGAGAACAGCCGAGTGAGTGAGTGCACGCGATGCGAGGCTTGAAAATCGTCTTGGCGGCTTCATCATTTAAATCGTTCCTGTCAGCAACTGAAGGTTCGCGAGAGCGGTCTGCAAGCGGACGATGCCGTCCTCGCGGGCAAGTTCGGAGGCGGTCAGCGAGTTCTCCGCATCCACAACTTCAAGAATCGGCGTCTCCCCGGCGGAATAACTGAGCCGCGTCAGGCGAAGGCTCTCGGCCGCCGTCGTTACGCTCAGGTTCAGGCTGTCGAGCTGGTCGTGCGCGGCCACGGCTTCGGCGTAGAACTCTTCGAGGTCGGCGATGAGCTTGCGCTGGGTGTTGGTGAGGACGGTGCGCGCCAAATCGCGGCTGATCTCGCTCTGGCGAACGCGGTCGCGGGTCGCAAACCAGTCCCACACGGGAATGTCCAGCGTCACGCTGGCGGAGTAGCCCAGGTTGCGGCTTCCGTCCGTGCCCTTGGCCGCAAACTGCGCGGCGTCGATCCCGTAGGTGTAGTTCAGCGCGAGGTCGGGAAGATACGCGGCTCGCGCGGAAAAGACATTCAGGTCGGCCAGGTGGGTGCTGGCCAGCGCGCTTGCCAGTTCCGGATTGTGCTTGGCCAGCGCGGCCTCCACATCGGCGCGCGCGGGCACCGAGGGCGGCGTCTCAAGCACAGCCAGCGTGTACGGAGTGCGCGGATCGGCGAAGAGAAGCACCGCAAGCTCAAGCCGCGCGCGCTCGGCCTCCAGGCGCGCATCTATCAAGCCGCGGTCGCGCTGCTGCTGTTGAAGCTGTGCCTTCACCACATCGGAGTGCGCAACCTCGCGCGCCGTCTCGCGCTGCTGGGTCAGGGTGGTCAAACTTGCCGCCTCGCCTGCCGCGCGCTCGGCGACGCTCACCTTGCGGCCCGAGGCCGATGCTGCATAGAAGAGCCCGGCCACGCTGGCCACCAGACCGCGTTGCGCAACCTCAAGCTCCGCCGTCGCAACCGCGAGCGCGGCAGACGCGTGACCAAGCGCGTTGATCTGTTGCACGCCGATGGTCTCGTTCACCTGCCCCTGGCTCATGTACTCATGCACCGCGTTGTTGGCGATAAAGCGCGGACTGGAGCTGATCGCCGGCGATCCCACGCCAGTCCCAGCTGGAGTATGAAGAGGCTGGGTGTAGAGGTACTGGTTGTGATACTCCACGCTGGGCAGCAGCGCAGAGCGCGCGATGGAGCGCTCGAGTGCCGCGTTGCGGCTCGCCGCCACCACGGTCACGAAGGCCGGCTCGTTGGTGCGCGCGCGCGCAATCGCATCGTCCAGGCTGATTGCAGCAACTGGCGGAAGCGCGGTCTGCGGCTGAGCGACGGAGGCCGACTGCGGTTGGACAATCAACGCGGCCTGCGGCGCATCGACCGCCGCACTCGGTTGCTGGGCAAACCCAGCCGTCGCCAGTGTTGCGAGACAGGTGAGTTGCAGTAGGCGCTTGCGCATGCGCGGATGAATCCATCGTGCGTGAAGAAGTGGCATAAGGCTCAATCGGTACCGTTCCGGCAAAACAAGGAGCACACTGGCTGTCCGTTGCTCCTAGTGTAACCGTGCCGGTGCGGGCTTTTAGTTCGGGCTTGAGGAGTGCTTCCCGTCGCTCCAAGTCTAACTGTGCCAGCGCGGGCTTAAGCAAAGATTAAGGCAGAAGTGGAAGAGTAGATTGAATCCTGATGAGAGTGCTTGTCGTGGAAGACGAAGTCCGGCTCGCCAACAATATCGCCGAAGCCCTGCGTGAGCGCTGCGGCTTCGCGGTGGACTGTGCCGAGAATGGCACGGACGGGGCCGCGCTCACCGAGTTCAAGCACTACGACCTCCTGCTGCTCGACCTCATGCTGCCGGGACTCGATGGCCTCAGTATTGTGCGCCAGGTTCGTCGCCGCAAGGACATGACCCCCATCCTCATTCTCACCGCGCGCGACCAGCCGGCGCAGGTCGTCGAGTTGCTCAACGCCGGGGCCGACGATTACCTGACCAAGCCATTCGACCTGGGCGAACTGCTGGCGCGCGCCAAGGCACTCATCCGCCGCGGCAAGGGCGCCTCGCAGCCAGTGCTGACCGTGGGCCGAATCAGCCTGAACACAGTCGAGCAGACGGTGCGATGCGCGGGCGAACTGATCGACCTCTCTCCGACCGAGTACCGCCTGCTGGAGTATCTGATCTTCCGCCCGCGCGCCATCGTCTCCGCCCGCGAGCTGCTGGAGCATCTCTACGACTACAACTGGCAGCACCACTCCAACGTGATCGAGGCGCACATCTCCAACCTGCGTAAAAAGCTGCGCGCCGTGGGCGAAGAGACCACCATCGCCACCCTGCGCGGCCGCGGCTATCGCCTGGAAGCGCCGGAGCAGCAGCTATGAGCGCCGCGGCAATCGGGACGCATTCGCTCAGCCGTCAACTGATCGGCGGAATTCTCGTGGCCGAGCTGCTCTGCGCCGCGCTCTTCTCCGCCGTCACCATCGGCCACGAGATGCATGGCCGCCGCCGAGCCTTCGACGTGATGCTGCGTGGACGAGCCGACTCGCTGCTGGGAGCGGTGCGGGACGCCGAAGACCCCGAGGACAACGTCACCGTCGACCCCACCGAGCTGGTCCTGCCCGCGCAGGATGTCTACGAGGTGCTGAGTCCATCCGGTCGCGTGCTGGGCCACTCGCCCGGTTCATCCGCCGGTCTGCTGGCTGAGCTGAGTGCTCCGCACGCTCCCGGCTACTTCAACTTCACGTTCAATCGAGAGCGCTACCGTGCGCTCCGCTTCGACGGCGTGCGCGTCATCGACCGCGAGGAGAACGGTGGATACCGCCGCCCGGTCACGGTCCTCTACGCCGATCCCACCCGCTTCCTGTGGCATAGGGCCGTGGAGGCGGTGCAATTTTACGTTCTGGCAAGCGTGCTGCTGTTGGCCGTAACCGGCATCGCGCTGGTCTGGTTCCTGCGCCGCCGTCTCTCGCCGCTGCAGGAGCTTGCCGCCATCGCCGATCGCGTCTCCACGTGCTCCTGGGAGTTTGTGCCGCCCGCCTCCGTCCTTCGCACCACCGAGCTTGCGCCCATCGCGCTCTCGATGGAAGAGCTGCTGAAGGGACTGCAACTGGCCTTCGAGCGGCAGCGCCGGCTCACCGGAGACGCCGCGCACGAGTTGAAGACCTCGATCGCCGTCTTGAAGTCCAGCCTGCAACTTCTCTCCATGAGTCCCAGAACCACGCAGCAGTACGAGGCCGGCCTGGAGGGCCTGCTGCTCGATTCCCAGCGCATGGAAGAACTCGTCAGCCGAATGCTCACGCTGGCGCGGCTGGAAGAGGCCCCCATGGAACAGAGCGGGTCCTGCGAACTGCAATCGGTCGTGCGCGAGGTCGCGGACCGTCTGCATCCGCTCACCGAACTGAAACAAGTTCTATTGGATGTCAGCGTGGAAGAGTCGTGCGTCGTCGCCATGCCGGCCGACGACGCAGATATGCTCTGCTCGAGCCTGCTCGTAAACGCCTTGCAGCACAGCTCCCCGAACGGGCGCGTCTCAGTCCTTGTGCGGCATTGCGATGGAGTCGATGGAGTCGCCGAGCTGCGAGTCGCAGACCAGGGCGAAGGCATCCCCGCCTCCGCGCTGCCTCATGTCTTTGAGCGCTTCTTCCGCGCCGACCGGTCGCGCAGCCGGGCCAGCGGTGGGGCAGGGCTTGGCCTCTCCATCTGCAAGGCCATCGCCGAGCGCGCAAACGGGACCATCCACATCAAGAGCGCCGTGGGAACGGGCACCGAGGTCACGGTCACTCTGCCCGCACGACCAACTTCCGCTCAACGCTGAAACGTCTTCCGCACAACACGGAAGACGTTTCAGAGTAAAAATGAATGATCTTCAGCAAAACTTCTTCAACGCAGCGCTGAACGAATCATGCATCTACTTCACTTCAACACGCGCGACAATTTCACTTCAGCCCGCGCCCCGATCAGACGTGCTGCACGGCCTGGGCCAAGTGGCTGAGCGTGCTCTTGGCGTCGCCGTAGAGCATGTTGGTATTGGGCTTGAAGAACAGCGGATTCTCCAGCCCGGAGAAGCCGCGTCCCTGGCCGCGTTTCAGCACGATAACGCTCTTGGCGCGGTCCACTTCCAGAATTGGCATTCCTGCGATCAGCGAGTTCGGATTGTCGCGCGCGTCCGGGTTGACCACGTCGTTGGCGCCGATCACCACGGCCACGTCGGTGGACGGGAACTCCGGGTTGATCTGTTCCATCTCGTAGAGCTGCGAGTACGGCACGTTGGCCTCGGCCAGCAGCACGTTCATGTGTCCGGGCATGCGTCCGGCCACGGGATGGATCGCGTACTTGACGGTGACGCCGCGCGCCTCCAGCAGCTCGCCCAGCTCGCGCACGGCGTGTTGCGCCTGCGCGGTGGCAAGGCCGTAGCCGGGGACGAAGATCACGCGGTTGGCAAATGCAAGCTGCATCGCCGCGTCGTCCAGCGAGATCTCGCGCATCACTCCACCGCTCTCCGCAGAGGCCTCCGCGATCACCGAGCCGAACCCGCCGAACAGCACGTTGGTGATCGACCGGTTCATCGCCTTGCACATCAGCACCGACAGGATTAATCCGGAGAAGCCGTCCAGCGTTCCGGCGATGATCAACACGTTGTTGCCCAGCACGAAGCCTGTTGCCGCCGCGGCCAGGCCAGCGTAGCTGTTCAACAGCGACATAACCACCGGCATGTCTGCCGAGCCGATGGGGATCACTAGCATCACGCCGAAGACAAACGCCACGCCCAGCATGGTGTAGAACGCCGCGATGGCTGTGGGATGGATCCAGAAGTAGACGAAGCTGCCCGTCATGGCGAGAAAGATGAGCAGGTTCACGGCATTCTGCCCGCGGAACTGAATGGGCTTGCCGTGGATCGTGCCGTGCAGCTTGCCTGCCGCGATCAGCGATCCGGTGGTGGTCAGCGCGCCCAGCATCACTTCAAATCCCAGTGCTCCGCGCGTCACCACGCCCATCTCCGCGCCGTGGATGATGAACTCGCCCACGCCGACCAGCGCCGCCGCCAGCGCGCCAAAGGCGTGCGAGAGCGCGGTCCGCTGCGGCATCGAGGTCATGGGAACGAACAGCGCCATCCATATCCCGATGATCGAGCCGATGGTCAGCCCCACCAGGATCCATCCCCAGGTCATGATGTGCGTGCCAATCAGCGTACCCACGATGGCCATGAACATTCCGCCCTCGGCCATGAACATGCCGCGCCGCGCCGTCTCCGGGTGAGACATGCCCTTCAGCGCGAGTACGAACAGAATCGAAGCGATCAGGTATGTCGCTTCCATGAAGTAGGTGGTGAGGCTCATTTGGACGCCTCCGTCGATGGCGCGGCAGCAGCCGTCTTGCCCTCGTCCTTCCGTTTGCCAAACATCTTCAACATGCGGTCGGTGATGCCGAATCCGCCGACCACGTTGATGGTGGCCGTGGTCACGGCGACACAGCCCAGCATGTGCGCCACATGCGAGGTGCCCGCCCCGGCCAGCACCAGCGAGCCGATCAGCGAGATGCCGCTGATGGCGTTGGTCGCAGACATCAACGGCGTGTGCAGCAGCGGCGGAACGCGGCTGATGACCTGGTAGCCCAGGAACGCGGCGAGCGCGAAGACGTAGACCGAAGCGATCAGAACTGCAGGATTCATAGGCCTCTCGGGTGTTTTACTTGATTTTGTTGCTGCCCGCGGCGGCTTCCAGTGCCGAAGCCACGCGCGGGTTGACGACCTTGGCCTGGTGGGCCACGCAGGAGCCGAGCAGAATCTCGTCCTCCATGTTGAGCTTGAGCGCTCCGTCCTTCACGATCAGCGCCAGGAAGTTGGAGATGTTGCGCGAATAGAGCTGGCTGGCGTGCCCCGGTACGGCGGTCGCCAGGTTCAGCGGGGCAAGCAGAGTCACTCCGTTGAACACCTGGGTCTCGCCCGGCTTGGTCAGCTCGCAGTTTCCGCCGCCCGCCGCTGCCAGATCGATCAGCACCGTGCCGGGGCGCATGTTCTCCACCGCGTCGCGCCGCAGCAGCAGCGGCGAGCGGCGACCGGGAACCTGCGCCGTGGTGATAATCACGTCCGCCGTCTTTGCCGTCTTGGCGATCAGGTCGCGCCCGCGGTCCAGAGCCTCTTCACTCAGCTCCTTGGCGTAGCCGCCCTTGTCTTCGGTGGCAAGTCCGCCCAGGTCCACATCCAGGAACTTCGCGCCCAGCGACCGCACCTGCTCGCCCGCGGCGGCGCGAACGTCGTACGCCTCCACCACGGCGCCCAGCCGTCGCGCGGTGGCGATCGCCTGCAACCCCGCAACTCCAGCGCCGATCACAAAGACCCTCGCCGGAGCAATGGTTCCCGCAGCGGTCATCAGCATGGGGAAGAGGCGCGGCAGCGTGTCTGCGGCCAGGATCACGGCCTTATAGCCAGCAACCGTGGCCATCGAAGACAGCGCGTCCATCGCCTGCGCGCGCGTGATGCGCGGAACCAGCTCGACGGAGAAGAGCGTGACCCCCGTCTCGATGGCCGGAAGCAGCGCGGAAGGGTCGTCCAGTGGCCGCAGAAATCCAATCACTACGCAACCCGGCTTGATCTTTCTCTGGTCGTCGGCCGCGGGCGCGTTCACCACGGGCAGAATGTCGGCCGAGCCGAGCAGCGCCGCGCGGTCGGTCCCGAGCGTCGCCCCGGCCTCGGCGTAAGCCTCGTCTCGGATGCCCGACTTCACTCCCGCGCCGGCTTCCACCGCAACCTCAAGGCCATTGGCAATCAGCTTCTTGACGGCGTCGGGAAGCAGCGCAACACGGGTCTCTCCTACGGCTGCTTCCTTCACAATAGCAAGGCGCAAGACATTTCCTCCAAGCCGGTCAGGCTCGCACGGTTCATCTGCCCATCGCGGGCTGGTTGCTTATGATTTGCAATAACACCGGCATCTGCTTACGGCCGGTTGCAAGGTCGAGGTGCTTCTTCTAACTATACTCCGCCGCCCGGACTGAGTTGTCGCCGGAGGCTGCTCCAATGCGGCATGATTCCCAGCTATAAACCGATCTTGAAATCGAGTGTAGACGCATGGCCGCCACGCTGGATGTGACAAATATGACAGTTGCCCCATAGATTGTTCGCGCGCGAGGCCCGGCATCTGCGAAGACGGCTCAGATATAGTCGCGGAAAAGTTCCTCGGAAGGCGCGGGAATCACTCCGCGAGCGACCAGCATCCCCTCTTCCGCCGCGGCCTTCGATCCGGCCTCGACCGCTGCCTGCACGCTGGAGACATCGCCCGCCATCAGCACAAATCCCTTGCCGCCCAGCGCCATCGCCAGATGCACTTTAAGCAGAGTCACATTGGCGGATTTAACGGCTGCGTCCGCGGCGTCGATGCTGCTCGACGCAGAAAAAGTCTCAATCACGCCGATGGAGCGCAGTTGCGAGGGGTCGATCTCCACCGATTGCGAGATGGCATGAAGCACCGAAGGATGCACGCGCGCGATCTGGCGCCGCTCGATCAGCGAAGCGCCTGCGGCAGCGCCGCCCGCCTCCACCGCGGTCGTCACTGATGCCACGTCGCCGGCGATGGCAATTAAAAATTTGCCGGAGCAGATGCTGCGCGCCAGCAGGACCTGGACCTTGGCGGCCTTCAACATCACGTCCTCGACCTGATAGCCGGTGGCAACGCTGGAGAGTTCGATGAGTCCTATCGATTGAATATCAGCCACGAGATTGGCTCCTTCCGAGCTTCGTCCGATTGGTCAAGCCAGTCCTATGCATCGATCACCACCGAGTCGTGCGTCAGCCGCACCACGCCGCCGATACTGGCGTGGATGCGCGCGCCCAGCTTGCCTGCATCGGGCTCGGCCACCAGATCGCCCACGTTCACCGTTTGCCCCGTTCTGACCACCGGGATCGCGGGCGCGCCCGCATGCTGCTTCAGCGGCAGAGTTACGCGGCTGGGCGAGAACTTATGCTCGGTCAGCGGCCCGACGTTGTGGAACTCCGAGAGCCCCAGGCGCGAGATGAGGCGGGTCATGGGGACGCGCCGGTAGTCGGCCATCGGATGCGGCGTCACCGACTCCGGCGTTCCGGTGAAGAAGAGCCCGTTGGCGCGCGCCGCAGGCTTGGACTGCACGCAGACGTTCTTGGGATCGAGGTCCTCCGGGCAGGCGTACAGGCTGCACAGATTGCATTCGCAACAGTAGAGCGTGCCGGCGACGATCTCCGCCGGGCTGGGGCTGAAGCCAAGCGACTGCATGGCGCGGTGCGGCTGGATGGGATGCCCCAGCAGATAGCGCGGGCAGAACTCCGTGCAGAAGCGGCACTGGTCGCAGGCCGAGCGGCCGACGCGCGCGATCTGCGGCCACTTCGCCGTGTGGCGCTGGATCAGCTTGTGCGATGAGGGAAGCACCACGATTCCTCCGGTCGTCTTGGTGACTGGAACATCCAGCCCGGCCGCGGGCCGCGCCATCATCACGCCGCCCAGCAGCATGCTGAAGTCGTCCACCGTGGCTCCGCCCGCGGCCGCGATCACCTCGCCGATCGTAATGCCGATGGGCACGCGCAGCGTGATCGGGTTATGCACCGCCCCCGCGACGGTGAGATACTTCTCGGTCACCGGCTGGTCCAGCCCAATGTTCATCAACGTCTCGACGTTGGCCACCATGGCGTCCACGTCCTTGGGCAGACCGCCGGGCGGGATCACGCGGCCCGTCACGATGTGCACCAGGATGAACTCGTCGCCCGCCGGGTAGGAGTCCGGCAGCGACGCCACGCGGATGTTTTTCGGTACCTGCTGCTCCATCGCGGCAATAATGTCGTGGTACTTCTCCTTGATGCCGATGACGCCCTCGGGCGCGCCCACCATCTCCATGGCTGCGATCATGCCGCGCAGAAACGGCTCGGAGAGGTGATGCAGCAGTTCCTTGTCCTTGTGCAGCAGCGGCTCGCACTCGGCCGCGTTGGCGATCACCAGCGGCACGCGCATCCCCAGCTTCACCGCCGCGGGAAATCCGCCGCCGCCCGCACCCACGATGCCCAGCTCGGCCACCCGCCCGGGGGTCATCTGCCGCGAACCAGGCTGGGAACTGTACTGCTGACGGCTCCTTGCCGCATCATTTCGCGCTACACCTGCCTCTGGAGCCATTTGAAGAAATCCTCAAAGTCGTTCACAATTCTGATTGACTCTGACAGTCAATATACGATACTGTACTTATGCAGTCAAGAACGTTCACAGTCCGCCAGAATTGGTAGTTTACGGGCTAAGGGTGAAGCAGTTCGTCGTTAACTGAGTTCGTAGTAACAACTGGTGCAATAAGTAGTTTGCCACTACGGAACGCTCACTGCCGCACTGAAATGCAGTTCGCCAAACTGAATCGTCCGTCACGATGATATGTCTGATCCCCAATATCGGTAGCACCTCCTTCAAGTACCGCGTGCTGAAGATGCCGGAAGAGACGGCGTTGGCCAATGGACGGGTGGAGCGGATCGGGCAGCCCGGCGGCGATTGTCCGGATTATCCTTCCGCCATTCGCAAGTGCATCGCCGATGTGGTCGGCCCGGGCAAGGCACTGAAGAGCCTCGCGGAGATCGAAGCGGTCGGATTCAAGGCAGTTCATGCCGGCCCGCTCTCCGGCCCGTGCCTGGTGGATGACGAACTGCTGGCTGCGATGGACGCCTTCTCCTTCTTCGCGCCCGCGCACAATCCTCCCTATATCGCCGCCATGAAGGCCTTTCGCGACGAGCTTCCCGGCGTGCCGCTGGTCGCGGTCTTCGAGACCACCCCCTACGCATCGCTCGACGAAGCGGCCACCACCTACGCGGTGCCGGACGAGTGGCGCACCAAGTTCGGCATTCGCCGCTACGGGTTCCACGGCGCCAGCCATCGCGCGGCGAGCGAGAACGTGCTCAAGCAATTCAGCAAGCCAGGCTTGCGCCACATCTCCTGCCATCTGGGAGGCAGCTCCAGCATTGCGGCCTTCCGCGATGGCGTGGCCATCGATACCAGCTTCGGCACTTCGCCGCAGTCCGGCCTGCCGCAGAACAATCGCGTGGGCGAGATCGACGCCTTTGCCGTGCTCTTCATGATGAAGAAGCTCAGTGTTGGCCCCGACGAGATGGCGCGCATTCTGGGCAGCGAGTCCGGCCTGGCCGGAATCAGCGGCACCAGCGGCGACATGCGCGACCTGGAAGCGGCTGACGCGGCGGGCAACAAGCGCGCCCGGCTTGCGCTGGACGTGTATGTGCGCGCCATCCGCCACTATCTTGGAGCCTTCATTCTGGAACTGGATGGGGTAGATGTGATCAGCTTCTCCGGCGGCATTGGCGAGAACAGCCCGGAGACGCGCGCCGCGGTGTGCAAGAACCTGGCCGCCTTCGAGATCGAGATCGACGAGGCGGTCAACCGCACGGCGCGCACGGCACAGGGCATCTCCAGCAAGACATCCGCTGTCACGGTGCTGATCGTTCCGGCGGATGAAGAGAGTGTTGTTGCACGCGACACGGTGAGCGTTGTCGAACAGTGCGCAGTGAAGCGGACAGGCGCAGGGAAATTAACCGAAGCAGTGAGATGAAACCGAGCGTGGTGAGCAAGGTCAGCCTATGGCAAGTGGAAGCGCAGCACTAACGAATTCGTCGCAACGGGTCGACCGGTCTCTGGTGGAGCAGATCGTCCGTCAGGTCGCGATGGAGTATCTTGGCCGCGATGGAGCGGGCCGCGGCGCCAGCGAATCTCCGCTGCTGACTGTGCTGGCCTCGGCGCGGCACATGCACATCTGCCGCGAGGACATGGACATCCTCTTCGGCCCGGGCACGGAGCTTACGGTGTTCAAGCCGCTCTATCAGGCGGGCAACTTCGCCGCCAACGAGAAGGTGACGATCATCGGGCCGCGCAGCCGCCTGATCTCCAACCTTCGCATCCTGGGGCCGATGCGCAAGCAGTCGCAGGTGGAGCTTGCCTTCACCGATGCCATCAGCCTGGGCTTCGACGATATTCCGGTGCGGCTCTCCGGCAACATCGCGGGAACGCCGGGCGCGATCATCATGGGGCCGAAGGGCAACATCGAGCTGAAGGAAGGGATCATTCGCGCCGCCATCCACGTGCACATGAACCCGTCCGAGGCCGCATATTTCGGGGTCAAGCAGGGCGATCGGATGAAGCTGCGCATTGGCGGCGCGGCCAGCACGACCTTCAACAACGTTCACGTCCGCATCGAACCAAACTCGCGGCTCAACGTCCACATGGACACCGACGAGGCCAACGCGTGCGGCCTGCATCTGACCAAGGACATTGAACTGCTGAAGTAAGGCAGTAGTGACAAGTTAAGAATTCAGGTTTGTAAAAGATTCAGATCGGTAAGGGTTATTTGGAAATTCGATAAGGAATAAGAGAGGACTCGATGAAACAAGCGCTTGGAATGATTGAAACGAAGGGTTTGGTCGCGCTGTTCGAGGCGACCGACGCGATGCTGAAATCCGCAAATGTGACCTTTACCGGCTGGCAGTCGGTAGGGTCGGGACTGGTCACCGCCTTTGTTGAAGGCGACGTGGCCGCGGTGAAGGCCTCAACCGATGCCGGCGCGGAAGCCGCATCGCGCATCGGCGAGGTGGTTAGCGTTCAGGTGATCTCGCGCCCGCACGACGAGCTGCCCTCCTTCGTGCAAGCGGAGAAGAAGACCGCAATCAAGAAATAGCCGTAGCCACCGGCAACTGGCGCATGGCCACCGGAACAAATTGCCCCAACGGGCATAGGAGACAAGATGAGTGAAGCAATTGGATTGATCGAAACAAAGGGCCTCGTCGGACTGGTCGAGGCATGTGATGCGATGGTGAAGGCGGCCAGCGTGGAGCTGGTCAAGACGGTGCAGATCGGCGGAGGATTTGTCACCGCAATCGTGCGCGGAGACGTGGGCAGCGTGCGCGCGGCCGTGGATGCCGGAGCCGCAGCCGCCAAGGCAGTCGGCGAACTGGTGGCCTCGCATGTGATCGCGCGTCCGCACGATGCGCTGGTCGACAGCTTCCTGAAGTAAGTCGAACCAGGGTTCTAGGTGCAAGGTTCGAGGTTCGAGGGATTGGACGCGAGTCACGGATTATTACGGAACTAAGAAGATTGGGAGAATTGAAATGGCCAATGAAGCGATTGGGATGATTGAGACGAAGGGCCTGGTAGCACTCGTGCAGGCCACCGACGCAATGCTGAAGGCGGCAAGCGTCGAGTTCGTGGGATGGAACAAGGTTGGCAGCGGGTTGTGCTCGGTCTTCGTTCAAGGCGATGTAGGCAGCGTTCGCGCGGCTGTGGATGCGGGAGCGGCAGCCGCCAAGGAGGCTGGCGAGGTGATGAGCGTTCATGTGATCGCGCGGCCGCACAGCAGCCTCGGATCCGTGTTGCCCAAGTAGTTGCTGCGGACACTGCGGAGGGTCTCGGTTCTCCGTGGCGCAAAGAGGGGAACGGGCATGTTTATCGCAAAAGTAATTGGCAATGTTGTCTCCACGCAGAAGAACGAGAAGTTCCGTGGGATGAAGCTGCTCCTGGTGCAGCCGTACATCAACAAAGAGGGCAAGCTGGAGATCTCCGGCAGCTCGGTGGTGGCCGTTGACAGCGTTGGCGCGGGAATCGGCGAGTGCGTGCTGTTTACCCAGGGAAGCTCGGCCCGCTTGACGCCGGCGACGAAAGAAGCGCCGGTAGACGCGGTCATTGTGGGCATCGTGGATACGGTCGAAGTCGACGGCAAAGTACTGGAGAAGCCATAAATGACGGGCTTGGAGAAATAATGACAAACCAGGAACAGGTGATTGCGGAGATTGCGAGGGAGGTTGTCGCAAGACTTCGCGTCCAGATGCAGCAGCCGCAGTCGGCCACGACGTCGGCTTATGCGCCGAGCTTCGTGCAGCCCAGCGCACGGGCCAGTACAGGCAATAGCGCAGCGCGCGATGGTGTCTTCCTCACCGTGGACGAGGCCGTCAACGCGGCGCAGACGGCACAGAAGAAGGTCGAAGAGATGAGCCTGGAAGAGCGCGGGCGCATGATCTCGATCATTCGTAACATCTGCATCAACCGCTGCGAAGAGCTTGGCCGCATGGAGCTGGAAGAGACCAAGGTGGGCCGGCTGGACCACAAGATTCAGAAGCTGAAGAACATGCAGTATGTTCTCGGCGTGGATGCGATGCACAGCGAGGCGCGCACCGATTCGTCCGGCTTGCTTTTGATCGAACACGCGCCCTGGGGTGTCATTGGCATGTCCCTTCCGGTCACGCACGCGGTTCCGACCATGGTCGCCAACGCCATCAATATTCTGGCTGCGGGCAACACGGCGATCTTCGCGCCGCACCCGTCAGGCAAGCGCGTCTCGCAGTATGCGTTGCAGCTTTTCAACCGCGAGATCGAGCGTGAGTGCGGCGTGGCCAACGTCATCACCACAGTGCTAGAGCCCACGATTGAATCCGCGACGCAGATGTTTCAGCACCCCAAGGTTGCGCTGTTGTGCGTCACCGGCGGCCCAATGGTGGTGTCTGCGGCGAGCAAGTACGGCAAGCGCGTCATCGCGGCCGGGCCCGGAAATCCGCCGGTTGTGGTGGACGAGACCGCCGACCTCGACCTTGCCGCGCGGTCCATCATCGAGGGCGGCGCCTTCGACAACAACTTGCTCTGCATCGGCGAGAAAGAGATTTTCGTGGTCGCGTCCGTCGCCAATCAGTTCATGGATGCGATGCGCCGCGCCGGCGGCTACGAGCTGGACAAGGCCGCGATCGAACGGCTCGCGCAGGCTGCCTTCACCTTCGAGGGAGATGGCAAGGGTTGCGTGCGCGCGCATGTGCGCAAGGAGTTCGTCGGCAAGGATGTCGCCGTGCTGGCAGCGGGGGCTGGGGTCAGCGTTCCGGCCAGCACGCAGATCCTGTTCGGCGAGACGGACGAGGACCATGCATTCGTCGTCGAGGAACAGATGATGCCGTTCATCCCGGTGGTTCGCGTGTCGTGTGTGGACGCGGGCATCAAGGCTGCGGTGAAGGCGGAGCACGGCTACCGACATACGGCCATCATGCACTCGCGCGATGTAGGCAATGTAACTCGCATGGCGCGCGCTTTGAATACGACAATCTTTGTCAGCAACGCGTCGTCGCTGGCCTCGCTGGGCTTCGGCGGGCCGGGCTATCTCAGCCACAGCATTGCGACCCCGACCGGCGAAGGCATCACCACGCCGCTAACCTTCACCCGCGAGCGTCAGCTTACCATCGGTGGCGCTTTGAGGATCATCTAACCATGTTTCTGGCCCGCATCGACGGCACCGTAGTTCCGGCGGCCAAGCACGCCACGCTGGAGGGCTGCCGCTTTCTGGTCGCCCAGCGGCTGGAGGCCGACGGCAGCACCGGAGCGGAGCCGCTGGTCCTGGTCGACCTGCTGGGCGCGGCATTCGGTTCCACCGTGCTGGTCTCCACCGACGGCGACATCGCGCGCGAACGTTACGGCAACACGACGCCGGCCCGCATGGTGGTGGTGGGAATCGTGGACCCGGTACAGGGTTCAGGGAGGGCCGCATGAGACTTGGCATCGTTCGCGGACATGTCACGCTGACACCGGCCGTTCCGCAGTTGCTCGGGCTGACGCTGGTGGTGCTGGAGCCGGTGACGATGGCCAACCTGCGGGCCAAGAATGGCCTGGGCGGAGGCAAGTCTCTAGTTGCAGTCGATGCGCTGGGCGCGGCCAAGGGACAGATGGTGGCGTTTACAGAGGGGGCCGAAGCCGCGAACCCCTTCTGGCCGAATAAAGTTCCGGTGGATGCGTATTGCACGTTGATCGTCGACTCCATCACAACAGGGAATTCACCGCCAGTAGAAAAGCAAGAATCTGAGGTGCAGCAGTGAGGAAGGGCGAAGTGAAAACGATTGAACTTACCGGGCAGAATGTTCTTGCAATGCGCGATGCGCAGGCCGCGCAGGCCGCCGGGGCGACCCACGTGCAGGTCTGCGAGCGTTGCGTCATCACTCCTTCGGCGCGCGACTTCCTACGGCAGAACGGGATTGAGCTGGTGATCGGCCCAGGCGCAGTGGTTGCGGCGGCCTCTAGCAGCGCAGCCAACCCTGTGCAGCCGACGCGCAGACCCGCCAATCTGCGGCTCTTCTCCACGCCCGAGGCCGAGGCCATCAAGCTGGAGATGTGCGCGGTCGGCCGCAAGCTGTGGAACCGTGCCTATGTGGACGGCAACGGCGGCAATATCTCCTATCGCATCGGGCCCAACGAGGTGCTCTGCACGCCGACCCTGTTCAGCAAGCTGGACCTGACGCCCGCCGACCTCTGCCTGGTCGATCTGGACGGCGTTCAGATTGCCGGAACCAAGCCGCGCACCAGCGAGATATTCCTGCATCTGGAGATCTACAAGGCTGTGCCGGAAGCGAAGGCAGCAGTGCACTGCCATCCGCCGCATGCCACCGCATACGCCATCACCGGGCGCGTTCCGCCCAACGGGATCATCCCCGAGTTCGAGGTCATGATTGGCAAGGTCGCAGTCTCTCCCTACGAGACGCCGGGCACGGCAGCCTTCGCGCAGACCGTGATTCCCTACGTGCGCGAGCACAACACCGTGCTGCTCTCCAACCACGGCATCATCTGCTGGGCAGACAGCGTGACCCACGCCGAGTGGTACGCGGAGGTGCTCGACACCTATTGCTGGACCCTGATGCTGGCGTCGCAGTTGGGCGTTCCCATCTCGCAGATCTCCGAGAGGCAAACCTCCGACCTGCTGGCCATCAAGAAGAAGCTCGGCCTGCCGGACGCCCGCTTCGACGCTTCGATGTTGAAGGAGTGCCAGTTGTCCGATCTCGAGGAGCCGAACTCCATTGCGCTGCTTCCCTGCAAGAGAGACGGTGCCACCAACATCACTGCCGACGCTCCGGAGATGGAACGCCTGGTGAAGACCGTCACCGATGCAGTGATGAGTGCCATGGGCGCGTCATGACTGCATTCTGAAACGTCGTTCGACCGTGAAGGGAGCAATCTGAGAAAAGTGGATGCTTGCTGTAACTCGCGTCACCCGGTCACTGCACGATGAAAGCTGCTGAACGGCAACTCAGAATTCGTCAGATGTTCGAGGCCAAGGACTTCCTCGACCTGGAGACGCTTTGCCGCGAACTGGAGGCCTCCGAGTCCAGCGTTCGCCGCGATCTTGCCGTGCTGGAGGCGGAGAGCATTCTCAGGCGCGTCTATGGGGGCGCCGTTCCGGTGCATACGTCCGCGAACGGCTCCTTCGACTTCACGGTCGAGAGCGGTCGCTTCAGCGACGAGAAGGGCCGCATCGCGCGCCTCACCGCGGGCCTGATTGAAGATGGCCAGACGGTCATCCTCGACGGCGGGTCAACGGTCGCGGCCGTGGCCGGAGAGCTTGCCGGAAAATCGCTGCACATCGTCACCAACTCGCTGCCCATCGCCGAGACGCTTGAAGCGCGGCGCAACATCGAACTGACGCTGACCGGCGGCTACCTGGACCCGCGCATCCGCGTCATGCTGGGGCCACTGTGCGAGCAGATGCTCAGTCTGATCCGCGCCGACGTGCTCATCATGGGCATCGGCAGCGTCTCCGAGGCCGGGTTCAGCAACAACAACACGCTGGTGGTCGGCTCGGAGCAGAAGATGATCGAGATCGCAAGCCGGGTGATCATCGTCGCCGACCACAGCAAGTTCGGCCGCGGCGCAATGGTCCCGGTGGCGCCGCTGGAGGCCGCGAATATCGTCGTCAGCGACAGCGAACTCGCTCCCGATTACGTGGATCTGCTCCGCAGCAAAGGCATCGAAGTGCTCCTCGCGTAGCGGAAGCTGCACTCGGGCTCAATTCGCCGCTCACTCAGCTCTGTTTTGGTCAACTCCTGCTATGTGCGGGTGCCGGGCGGTTTGTGCGATGATGCCAATGCTGGCGAAACTTAGAAATTCTGGGCGGGGATGGCGGCACGGTTGAGGTGATTATGCGCAATGGGAAGCTGTGGAGCGTGGGATTGGCGGTGTTGCTTGCGCTGGGTTCGGTTGCGCGGGCGCAGAGCATGGGGGAGCACCGGGGCCCGACCGGCGGGTCGCAGGGCACAGGCGAGCACCGGGGCCCAAACAGCGGGGCACGGAGCGGGCGGGGCGAGCTGAAGGTCTACTTTGTGGATGTGGAGGGCGGTCAGTCTACGCTGTTCGTCATGCCGGATGGCGAGAGCCTGCTGGTGGATACGGGATCGGCGGATTCCAGAAACCCGGCGGCGCCCAGGGATGCCACGCGGATTGCGGCGGTGTGCAAGCTGGCTGGGGTGACGCGGATCGACAACCTGGTGGTGACGCACTACCATTCCGACCACGTGGGCGGGCTGCCGCAACTGGTGGGGATGGTTCCGGTGGGGCGATTCATCGACCATGGGGAGAACCGCGAGGGCGAGGAGGTGCAGGGCGGCGCGCCGACGGTTGCGGGATGGAACGCGTACCGGAGGGTGCTGGCGGAGAGCCACGCGGAGCATCTGGTGGTGAAGCCGGGCGATGTGCTGCCGGTGAAGGCGATGCGGGTGGAGGTGGTGAGCGGGGACGGCGAGGTGATTGGCAGGCCGCTGGCGGCGGGCGGCGAGCAGAATGCGGCTTGCGCGGCCTCTCCGTTGAAGGACGCGGAGGGGACCGAGAACGACCGGTCTTTGGGAATGGTCATCACCTTTGGCAAGTTGAGAATTCTGGACCTGGGCGACCTGACGTGGGCCAAGGAGCGGGCGTTGATGTGTCCTGTGGACAAGCTGGGCAAGGTGGATGTGTACATCGTCTCGCACCACGGGCTGGTGAATAGCGGCAGCCCAGCGCTGGTGGATGCGATAGCGCCGCGAGTGGCGATCATGGACAACGGCCCGCGCAAGGGCGGCGCGCCCGCAACCTTCGAGACGATCGAGGGTTCATCCAGACTGAAGGACCTGTGGCAGTTGCACACAGCCGAGGGAAGCGATGCCCGGCACAACGCCGCGGAGTCGCGGATTGCCAACCTGCCGGGTCCGGATGCGGGGAACACTCTGAAGCTGACGGGCTGGCTGGACGGCAGTTTATCGGTGACCAACGGCCGGACGGGCGAGACGGTGGAGTATCCCGCGCCGTAAATCGTTCGACCGGGCGGGGTGACCTTGCGCGACGGAATGCATCATACCAAGCAGGCAACTCGCGCAGGCAAGTTGCTGGTGGCCATTCGACAGATTGCCGGATGGCGCGGAAACCGATCGAAGACAGAAACGGAGAAGACGATGAACCAAAGCAACGGGGCGCGAACAGCGAACGGCGTGATCGAAGAGGCGAAGGAAGACAGAGCGCGGCGAGGAGCGGCGGAGCGCGAGCGGCGGAGGGGTGGATTGGCCCGGCTTGGGCAGGGTCTTCTTGGCGCCGGCCTGGGGATGGCGTTGGTGCTGGGAGCCGCGAGCTGCCATAAGTCGGCGCAGGCCGGTTCGCAGAGCGCGGTCGACCAGAACAGCGGCGACCCGGCGGATGCGAATATGGCTGGTGGAGGGAACAGCCCGGGGCAGCCGGCGCAGGTGCTGGGGCAGAGTGCGCAGGAACAGAACCAACAGCAGGGTGAGGACTATTCGCAGCAGCCCGCGCCCATCGTGCGCCAGGACCCGGGTGGGGGCCAGCAGAGCTATGACAATGGCGGAGACAACGGCCAGCTCAGCGATCAACAGGCGGCCGACGACTACGCAAACGATCTGACCGATGCGCAGGCCAGCAATCCTCCTCCGCCGCTGCCGGAGTACGACCAGCCGCCCGCGCCGGACCCCAACTACCTGTGGACTCCGGGATACTGGGCGTGGGGGCCGGAGGGATACTACTGGGTTCCCGGTTGCTGGGTGGATGCGCCGTATGAGGGCGCTCTGTGGACTCCCGGCTACTGGGGCTTCTATGGCGGGTTCTATCGCTTCCACCACGGTTACTGGGGGCTGCACATCGGATACTATGGCGGCGTGGATTACGGGTACGGATACGTCGGGCATGGCTACTACGGCGGCTACTGGAACGGCGGCAACTTCTTCTACAACACGACGATCAATCGCGTGGACGCGAACAGGATCCGCAATGTGTACGTCCACCCCGTGATGATAAACAATGTGGCGATCAGCGGGCGGATCAGCAACCGGGTGAGCTATAACGGCGGGCGCGGCGGCATTGTGGCGCGACCGCTGCCGGCCGAGAACCGCGTACTGCAGGAGCGGAGGATTTCGCCGATGGCGTCGCAGGTGCAGGTGCAGCATGAGGCGGCCGGGAACCGGCAGCAGCTCTTCAGCCAGAACAAGGGACGGCCCGCTGCGGCTGTGGCAGCGCGCCCGATCGCCAAGGACCGCACACTGCCGGCGGCACTGCCTCGAGTCGCCGCACCGGCAGCACAACCCGGCAACCGGGGCGCGGCAAGACCGGGGCAGCAACAGTCTCCAGGACAACAGATTCGTCCACAGGGCGGGCAGCAGGGAAGGAATGCTCCAGTGACTCCTGAGTCGCGTCCGGGCCAGCAAAACGGGGCCCAGCCGCAGTCACAACAGCGACAGGCCCAGCCGCAGTCACAACAGCGACAGGCCCAGCCGCAGTCACAACAGCGACAGGCCCAACCGCAGTCACAACAGCGACAGGCCCAGCCGCAGTCGCAACAGCGACAGGCCCAACCGCAGTCGCAGATGAGGCAGGCTCAGCCGCAACCGCAAGCGAGGCAGGCACAACCTCAGG
>PKWU01000048.1 GCA_003132145.1 Granulicella sp. | reverse complement strand
GCGCCAGGTAATCCAGCAGCCGAAACTCGGTCGCCGTCGTCGTCACCAGCCCGCCGTTGACGTGCAACTGCATGGCGTGCGCATCGATCTCCACCGCATCGAACTTCACCACCGAAGGCGCGGTGGGCCGCTCGAAGCGACGCAGCACCGCCTTCACCCGCGCCACCATCTCGCGTGTCCCGAACGGCTTGGTGATATAGTCGTCCGCGCCCAGTTCCAGCCCCATCACGCGGTCGTTCTCCGCCGCACGCGCGGTCAGGAATATGATCGGCACGGTGCTCAGGGCCGCGTTCTTCCTCAGCCTGCGGCACAGGTCCAGCCCATCTCCGCCGGGCACCATGATGTCCAGCAGGAACAACGCCGGTGGCTCGCGCTCGGCGTCCGCCATAATCTGGCCCATCGCCATGTACGTCCGCACCGTGTAGCCCGCCGCCTCCAGGTGGAACTGCACCAGGCGCAGGATGTCCGCATCGTCTTCCAGCACAAACACCGTCTGACTCACTATGCAATCCCTCGCTCGACCCGTTTCAATGTCCCTTCCCCGTCTGCCGCCGCAAATCCTCGGGCAAGGCCCAATTCAGCATAGACCACGCAGTTGCTTTCTATTGCAAACATACGATAAATCCTTCGCATTCCTCCACCCCGCTCCCACCCGGTCTCCTCCGCGCTCCCGCACCCTCGCCCACACATCACCCCACGCCCAGCCACTTCCAGCCCAGCCCCGTCTCCAGCGGTATACTTGCGTCGTAACGTGCAAGACTCAGGGGTGTATTGCATTTATGAAGAACCGATCGCATCTGGTCCTGTGCGTGGACGACGAGCTGGTCGGCCTCGGCATCCGCAAGATTCTACTGGAACGCGCCGGATACCGCGTGCTCACCGCCGCCGACGGCGCCTCCGGCCTGGAGCTCTTCGCCGCCCACCCCGTCGATGCCGTCGTCCTCGACTATGCCATGCCCGGCATGCACGGCGGCCAGGTCGCAGAGAAGATGCGCCAGACCAAGCCAAAAATCCCCATCCTCCTGCTCTCCGCCTACCTCGATCTCCCCGCCGAGGTCACCTCGCTGGCCGACCTTTACATGACCAAGGGAGAGGGTGCGCCCGCCCTCCTGGACAAGCTGGGCAACTTGCTCTCACCACAACCGCATCCCAACCGCTAGCCGGAGCATTCCACATAGAAATAAAAGGACGAAGGCTTGGAGTTTAAACGGTTCAAACGAACACTGCGCCAGGTTCTACTTCTCCCAATTGTCGCCTGCCTCCTGCTGGCCTGCGTCCTTGTCTGGCAGATCCGCGGGGCCAACGCCACCGTCGGCCTCATCGAGGAGTCTGACCAGCGTATCGCCCTCGCAACCTTGATCGAAAAGCTCATCGTCGACGAAGAGACCGGCCTGCGCGGCTATCAGACCACCTCCGACCAGCGCTTCCTCGAACCCTACCACGACGCCGAAGCCCCCATGCTACAGGCCATCGCCGAGCTCCAGTCCACAGTCAGGCCCGGTCAGCAGCAGTTCCTCAGCCAGTTCATCCAGGAGCACCAGACCTGGCATGAGGCCTTCGCCGGTCCCCTCATCGCCACCGTCGCCGCCGGAGGACACACCAACGACGTCGACCTCAATCTGCAGGGCGTGGCCCGCATGAACGCCATGCGCGACAGCCTCAACGAGATCATATCCGCGGCCGAGAAGAGCCGCAAGGACCGCATCGCCCTGTGGCGCCGGCAGACCCGCCATCTTCTCCTGCTTCTCATCGCGCTCGCGCTGGCCATCGGCCTCATGGTCGGCCTCTTCACGCGGGGCCGGCTGGAGTCCGCCTACGCCGCATTCCGCCACGCCATCGACCTCCAGCGCCGCCGCGCCGAAGAGCTCTTCCTCTCCGAGCAGCACCTGCGCACCACGCTTGCCTCCATCGGCGATGGGGTCATCGCATGTGATGCCGATGGCCGCGTCCAGATGATGAACATGGTCGCCCAGGAACTCACCGGATGGACTGAGTCCGAGGCCCAGAACCTGCCGCTCGACCAGGTCTTCCACGTCGTCGACGAGATCTCACGCCAGCCAGTGGAAAATCCCGTCGCCAAGGTGCAGCGCCTCAAGCGCATCGTCGGCATCTCCCAGCACACCATCCTGCTGCGCAAGGACGGCTCCGAGCTCTCCGTCGACGACAGCGGCGCGCCCATCCGCGACGCCCTCGGCCAGATCACCGGCATCGTTGTGGTATTCCGCGACATCACCCTCGAGCTCAAGACCCGCGCCGCCCTGCTGGCCAACGAGAAGCTGGCCGTCGCCGGACGCCTCGCCGCCACCATCGCGCACGAGATCCACAACCCCCTCGACTCCGTCGCAAACCTCCTCTACCTCCTGCAGCACAAACCCACCGAAGAAGAATCCTGCCAGTTCCTCCAGATGGCCCAGACCGAACTCGCCCGCGTCACCCAGATCAGCCGCGCCATGCTCAGCCTCTATCGCGAGTCCAAAGCACCCGTCCGCGTCAACCTCAAGGAGATGCTCGACGACCTGCTCCTGCTCATGCAGCGCCGCTTCCAGATCCTCGGCGTCACCGTCTCCGCCGAGTTCCCACCCGAGATCGACGTCGAAGGATTCCCCGCCGAACTCCGCCAGGTCTTCACCAACCTCATCACCAACGCCGTCGAGGCCGCGGGCCTGGGCGGCGCCGTCACCGTCCGCATCACGCCCCAACCAGCCGACGCCGCCTCATCCCTGGCGCTCGAGGCTGGAGCCATCGTCGAGATCACCGACAATGGCTCGGGAATCCCCCCGGAGAACCGCGACCGCCTCTTCCAGCCCTTCTTCACCACCAAG
The DNA here is from genome assembly GCA_003132145.1 of Granulicella sp. GTDB lineage: Bacteria > Acidobacteriota > Terriglobia > Terriglobales > Acidobacteriaceae > Edaphobacter. The sequence goes on along the minus strand of PKWU01000048.1, from coordinate 37,608 downwards.
GGAGAACGCGGCACCGGCCTCGGACTCTGGGTCTCGCAGGGAATCATCCGCAAGCACGCCGGCTCCATCGACCTTGTCAGCCGCACCGATGGCCCCAACCACGGCACCACCGCCCGCGTCTTCCTCGCCGCCAAACCCGTCCTCAACCCCGGCGGCAACTAATCGGCTTTTGCCGTTGTTTATTCTATTGTTTGTCATTCCGCAGCGCATCCGGGGTCCCCGGCGAGCTTGCTCGCTGGGGTGGAGCAGCGGAGGAATCTGCTTCTCCAAACCACCACCCCATCATCCCCACCCCGCCAACGCCTCCCCAACCAGCCCCGCCGCCCGCGCACACTCCTCGCTCCCAACGTCGAAGTGCGTCACAAACCGCACCGCCCGCGGCCCAATCCCGCTGGCCAGCACGCCCTTGGCCCGCAACGCCGCGCAGAACGCAGCCGCGTCCCCACCCCTGCGCAACTTGAAGATCACAATATTCGTCTGCACCGTCCTCATATCAATCTCCGCCGCCTCATGTGCGGCAACCGCCTCCGCCAGCAGACGTGCATTGGCGTGGTCCTCTCCCAGCCGCGCCGGCATCTCCTCCAGAGCGATCAGCCCCGCCGCCGCCAGTACACCCGCCTGACGCATTCCGCCGCCCATCGCCTTGCGAAACAGTCGCGCCCGCGCCATCGCCGCCGCCGTCCCCACCAGCATCGACCCCACCGGAGCGCCCAGTCCCTTCGACAGGCAGAACATCACCGTATCGAAGCCCGCCGTCAGCTCCCTCACTCCGACCCCCAGCGCCGTCGCCGCGTGGAAGATGCGCGCCCCGTCCAGATGCACCGGCAGCCCCATCGCATGCGCGCCCTCGCAGATCTCCCGCGCCACCGCCACCGGCATCACCGTTCCGCCCGCCATATTGTGCGTGTTCTCCACGCAGATCAGCCCCGTCGAAGCATGGAACGCCACATCGCGATAGATTGCCCCGCGCACCAGCTCCCAGGTCAGAATCCCGCGCTCCGCCATCACCGGCCGCAGCGTGCAGCCGGAGAACGCCGCCACCGTCCCCATCTCCCAGTCCAGAACGTGCGACCGCGCCTCGCACACCACCTCCTGCCCGTGCTCGGTGTGCAGCCGGATCGCCACCTGGTTCCCCATCGTCCCGCTGGGCACAAACAGCCCCGCCTCGCGCCCAAAGACCTCAGCCGCCCGCGCCTCCAGCCGGTTCACCGTCGGGTCTTCGCCGTACACATCGTCGCCCACCTCGGCCGCCGCCATCGCCGCCCGCATCTTCGCCGTCGGCCGCGTCACCGTATCGCTCCGCAGATCAATCATCGCCATTCCTCCATAAATCTGTCATTCTGAGCGGAGTGACTCGCGGCTTCCTCGTGAGTCACGCAGTCGAAGAACCCCGATCCATTCGCGAGCGCCACACCCGTCCGTCCCTTTCTCCCACTGTATTCGCGTGCCCACAGCTCAATGTTTACACCGTCGCCTCCACCAGCAACCTGCTGAAGACCTCATTCGACACCATACGTCCCCGCGCCGTCAGCCGCAGCCAACTCCCCTCGCGCTCCACCAGACCAGCCTCCTCCACATCGCTCAGCGCAGCCACCGCGCCCCCCATCAACTCCGCGCCAAACTCCGCCCGCAAAGCCTCCAGATCGATCCCCTCGTTCATCCGCAACCCAAGAAACATCGCCTCCTCAAATCCCCGCTCCAATCCGATCCGTTCCACTTCAGGATCCACCGCAAATAGACGAAGCTCATCCTGTTCCCTGTTCCCTGTCGGGGTCCCCGGCGAGCGGTCTTGGCTCGCTGGGGTGACCGTTCCCTGTTCCCTGCCCGCCAGATACTTCTCCAGATCGCTCGTATTCCCCCACCGCACCGCGCCCTCGCCGCAGCGCAACATCGAGTGCGCATCCAGCCCGAAGCCCACATACGGCTCCCTCCGCCAGTACTTCACATTGTGCCGCGATTCATGCCCCTTGCGCGCGAAGTTTGAGATCTCGTACTGCATCACACCACTCGCCTCCAGCCACTCGCAGGCCGCCGCGTACCGTTCCGCCGTCTCGTCCTCCGAGGCCACGGACTCCGCGCCATATCGCGTCCCGTGCGCCAGCATCTCGCGGCCCAGCCGCGAATCCTCATCCACCTCCAGCATGTACACGCTCACATGCGGGACGCCGCACTCAATCCCCACATCGACCGACTCGCGCCAGCTCGCCGCCGTCTGCCGCGGCAGCCCCACGATCAGGTCTACATTGATCTCCTCCACGCCCGCCGCGCGCATCCGCGCAATCTCCGCAAGACACATCGCGCGCGTGTGCATCCGCCCCACCGCCCGCGCCTCCGCATCCACAAACGACTGCACCCCGAAGCTCACCCGGTTCATCCCCAGCCGCAACAACTCTTCAAACGTCTCGTCGCCCATCTGCCCCGGCGCGCACTCGATGGTGATCTCCGCGTCCGCGCTTACCTCGAACTCGCCACGCAGCGCCGCAAACAGCCGCCGCATCTGCTCCGCACCCAACAGGCTCGGCGTCCCTCCGCCGAAGTAGACCGTATCCACCCGCCCCGGCAGCTCCGCCCGCAACTCCGCCGCCCGCTCCCGCGCCGATCCAATCTCCGCGCACACCCGCTCCACATACCGCTCCATCCGGCCTGGCTCGGACGCCCCGGCTCCGGACGCCCCGTCCCCAGACGCACCCATGCCGAGGACCCCCGAGGCAAAGTTGCAGTAGCTGCACTTCGCCCGGCAGAACGGCACCGAGATGTATGCCCCCAGCAATCGCTCCAAAGCGCAACCCCTCCCCACGCGCGTCAAATTGAACGCACCGTTCCCACCACTCTACAGAATGACAGCGAGCTAAGCCGAAGTCGTCAGCCTGCGGTTGCGGAGGGTTCGACGGCGGCGCTGGCCGCGATGCAGACGGAGCAGGAGCAGTCGTCTGCGTCGAAAGCGTGTTCCATCGGGAAGCTCACGGAGTCGTTCATCTGGGCGAAGATTTCAGCGGCTTCGCTCTCTCGCATCAGGCTGGTTGCCGCGGACCTCTCACCGATCCGCGCCTTGACAGCGCGCAGTCCGACAACCACCAGAACCACAATCTCCGGCTCAATCGGCTGCCGATAGTCCATCAATGGATGCGAGATGTAGTAGGCAATGGGAAAGATGGCGATCGAGAGCAGGTAGGGCAGCGCGGCGTCGCGGTCCCTGCACCACCAGTCGCGCGCGCCGATGAGCAAAAGCAGCGTCAGGCTGGTGCAGTAGAAGACATTGGGCAGTTGGAACGGCTCTTGCTCCCTGTACTCCTGCGAGAGACTCCAGAAGCCGGTCCAATAGTAGGCCACGCGGCGCAGCGTGATGCGGACGAAGAAGCCGGGGTGGTGGCTGATGTAGTCCATCGCCATGACGCGCTTCTGCGCGATGTAGGCAATCTCGCCCTGCGATTGGTAGAGATGCATCTCGACGGGATTGCTGGCCGGGTGGGTCCACGGCAGCGTGGGGTCGGAACTGTCGCCGTTGTTGGCCGACCAGAACTCGTACCAGAAGCAGTCGCGCACTGGACACAGCACGTGCATGGTGCGGTAGTTGCGTACGGTCCACGGCGTCAGCACAACGAAGAGTCCAACGGCTGCGAACAGGCCGCTGCGAAGCACCTCGCTGGAAAACCAAGAGCCGGCGCGGCGCAGCTTCCACAGCGGCAGCAGCAGCAGGACCGGGAAGAGCGAGAAGACGGCTGGGTTGGAGAGGCCGGCCAGTCCGTACAGAACCCCAAAGCCCAGCCAGCGCGCGGGCCGCGGATCGAGATGCAGGCTAAGCGCCAGCCAGAAGCACGTCGTCAGCAGCAGCGATGTGAGGGAATACTCCCACACGCGCCCGGCCGAGAAGTAGATGGCGAAGGGATAGATCGCCCAGCCCCATCCCGCAAACATTGCAACGCGCGCGTTCACCGAGAGCCGCGTGGCCAGGTAGATGGGCACGCAGGTGAGCGCGGAGAAGAGGCTGTTCAGCGTCAGAATGGTCAGCGCGGACTTCACCGAATAGATGCCGAAGACCCTGAAGATGACCGATAGAAGATATGGATAGAGCGGAGGCAGCAGCGCCGTCGGCCCGGTGAGCGTGAAGTACGGCGAGGAGAAGCCCTGATGCGCTGCGATCGAGCGCGCGATCCAGCCCACCTCGTTGCCGAACTGCTCGTAGTGCCGCACCGGGTCGGAAATATCGCGGAACACCAGCGCCACCACCACCATGCGCAGCGCCCAGGCCGCGGCAACCATCAGCAGAAGACGCATCCTGGATCGTCGAAAGAGTCGGCCGTCAGAGCAGTCCATCGTTGAATCGGGAGTTGGCTGGAGTGTCGCTGTTGCCATGTATGACAGGATTCTTTCGGGGGTCTCACATAGCTGCTTCGGGAGCACCCAGGGGGAAGCACACAAACAGTCCTCGGCGGCGAAAATGTGTGTCTCTGCCGGACGAGTTGCAGAACACATGCAGAACGATATAGCTGTCTATATTTTACCCTGCCCGGCCATGCGAGTGGAAGCCGGATTCGGCATTTCAGCCAACATGCCCTGGATGCAACCGCTGGCTGGCTTGCGCCGGAGCAATCCCTTGAAACGCGCTTGATACGAATCGCACAGCCTTGACACGAATCGGCGAGGCAGATTGACTTGAGAAAGCGGTTGTAGCTCAGGAAGCGGAAGGTGGCGGAGAACGATGGCGCGAGTGGTTCGATGTTCCCTGGTCCAGGCGAAGAACGTAGTCCCCGCGGACATCGACGGCGCGGGCGCGTCGTTGGCCGCAATCAAGCAGGCGATGATCGTGAAGCACGTCGCAATGGTCCGCGCGGCGGCGGCCGATGGCGCCCAGATCGTCTGCCTGCAGGAGATCTTCAGCGGTCCCTACTTCTGCGCCGAACAGTCCACACGCTGGCACGACTTCGCCGAGCGCGTCCCCGACGGCCCCACCGTGCAACTCATGTGCTCGCTGGCGAAGGAGCTTCGCATCGCTCTCGTCGTCCCCATCTATGAAGTTGAAGATGGGGAAGCAGAGGGCGGGAAAATCTTCTACAACTCCGCCGCCGTGATCGGCCGCGACGGCGGATTCATCGGCAAGTACCGCAAGGCGCACATCCCGCACGCCGCCCCGGGCTTCTGGGAGAAGTTCTACTTCCGCCCCGGCAATCTCGGCTTTCCCGTCTTCGATCTCGGCTTCTGCAGGATCGGCGTCTATCTCTGCTACGACCGTCACTTCCCCGAGGGAGCGCGCGTCATGGGCCTGAACGGCGCCCAGATCGTCTTCAATCCCTCGGCGGTCATCGCCGGCCCCAACGACTTTCTGTGGAAGATCGAGCCGCCCGCGCTGGCCGTGGCGAATGGTTATTTTGTCGCCGCCATCAATCGCGTTGGAACGGAAGCGCCGTGGAACCTCGGCGAGTTCTTCGGCCAGAGCTACTTCTGCAATCCGCGCGGCAAGATTATCGCCGAAGCCTCGCGCAACCAGGACGAGATCGTCACCGCCGATCTCGACCTCGATTCAATCGCCGAAGTCCGCCGCGCATGGCCCTTCTATCGCGACCGCAGACCGGACCTGTACGGAGATCTGGTTAAACCGTAAACGCAGTGGCGGGCAGATCGTGCGCGCCTTCGATGCGGTGTGCTGCGGCTGGGAAACTTATCGGGGTTGCGAAGAAGGGGATTGTGGCCGCCGGTTCCGGTGCGGATATTCTGCTGTGGAACCCCGTTGGCGAAGTATACGATTACGGCAGCGGCCCAGAATATGCACCCCGATTCCTCCATCTTCGAACGCTTTGAAGTCCCCGCAAACGCGCGTCATGTTTTCCCGCGCGGCAAACTGGCGGCCGAGCAGGCACGCCGGATCGCGGCGGTGGAACGCGACCGAACTCTGGTTAGCGAGGTTGCCGCGCGATGACTCTTTACCCCGAGGGGCCAACCAGTCTGACCGATGCCTACGGCCTGCGCGCCGACCCGCAGCTCTACAACGCGGACCTTGCGCCCACCACGCCGGAGCAGCGCACCTGGGGCACATACAGCTACATCGCGCTCTGGTTCTCCATGTCGATGGGGGTGACGGCCTACATGCTTGCGTCCAGCCTCATCGCCGGTGGAATGGACTGCAAGCAGGCGACCGCGACGATCCTGCTGGGCAATCTCATCGTCCTGGTCCCCATGCTCCTGAACGCGCACGCGGGCGCCAAGTACGGCATCCCCTTCCCTGTCGTTGTGCGCGCCTCGTTTGGCGTGCGCGGCGCGAACATTCCCGCCATGCTCCGCGCGCTGGTGGCCTGCGGCTGGTTTGGCATCCAGACGTGGATCGGTGGCCAGGCCATCTACGCAATGCTCAACGTGCTGTGGCCTGCGTCTGCGGCAATGCCGTCCGTTCTGTGGATCTGCTTCCTCGGCTTCTGGCTGTTGAACATGGCCGTGGTCTGGCGCGGAGTGGAGTCGATCCGCTTTCTGCAAAGTTTTTCCGCGCCGTTTCTGCTCGTCATGTCGCTGGTGCTGCTCGGCTTCATGACCCACAAGGCTGGCGGCTTCGGCCCCATGCTCAGCCAGCCCAGCCAGTTCCACACGCATTCCAGCTTCCTGCACTTCTTCTTCCTCTCGCTCACCGGCATCGTCGGCTACTGGGCCACGCTCTCGCTCAACATTCCCGACTTCACGCGCTATGCAAAGTCGCAGGGGTCGCAGATTGTAGGCCAGTCCTTCGGCCTGCCCGTTGCAATGGTCTTGTACAGCTTCATCGGGATCGCGTGCACCTCGGCCTCCATGGTCGTCTTCGGCCACGCCATCTGGAACCCGATCACTCTGCTCGGCCTCTTCCATCAGCCCGTCGTCGCCTTCCTCGCGCTCATCAGCATTCTGATTGCCACGCTCAACCTCAACATCGGGGCCAACGTGGTCAGCCCGTCCAACGACTTCTCCCACCTCGCGCCGAAGCTCATCAGCTTCCGTACCGGAGGCCTCATCACCGGCTTTCTTGGTCTGGCCATCATGCCCTGGAGGCTGATGGCCAGCCACACCGACTACATCCAGTGGCTGGTCAGCTACTCGGGGCTGCTCGGCCCGGTGGCTGGAATCATGATCGCCGACTACTTCCTGGTCCGCGGCACGCGGCTGGATACCGAGTCGCTCTACCGACGCGAGGGGCCGTATGAGTACAGCAAGGGATTCAATCCGCGCGCTCTCGTCGCGCTCGCCGCCGGAGTCTTCGCCGCGCTGATCGGACTTGCCGTGCCGGAGCTGCGCTTCGTCTACGATTACGCATGGTTCGTCGGCTTCGCCGTGGCCGCGCTCGTCTACATCGTACTGATGGGAACCGCCCCCCGAGTGGGTGGAGCAACGCCGCTGGCCCAGAGGATCAAGGTCAAGGGGCTGGATGAGGTGCTCGATCCCGCGCTCGGCAACAGCGCCGGAGCAAAAGCCCGTACCGTTGCCGCCCCGAAATGCGAAGGCTAGAGCATTTTCGGAATTGTTATAGACCCATTTTGTTTGTCATTCCGTAGCGAAGCGGAGGAATCTGCTTTTGCTTGTTGCGCGACGATCTACACCATTACGGGAAATGCTCTGGTGTCCTGAGTCATTGATTCGCAGCACGAGACGTAGGGCCAAAGGCCCGATCTATACCAGCCTGGGGAACAGCCCCAGGATAAATTCGCCACAAAGCAGAGGGCTGAAGGCCCCACCTGTTCTTCAACGAACTTCAGACTCAGGACACTACCGCAGGAATGCGCCCAACTCCGTCGCGGCATTGCGCAGGTGGGGCAGAAAGCGCGTCTGCATCTCGTAGAGCGAGATTCGCGGCGCGCTTCCGCTCAGGTTGATCGTGGCCACAACGCGCCCGGTGGGCGAATAGACGGGCACGGCGATCGAGCGCAGCCCAACCTCGAACTCCTGGTCCACCAGCGCGTAGCCGTGGCGGCGTACGTTGCGCAGCGCTAGACGCAGCTTCTCCACGCTGCTCACCGTGCGCGCGGTGTGCGGCGTCAGCACCACGCGCGCAAGATACGGCTCCAGTTGTTCGGCGGGCATATAGGCCAGCAGAACGCGCCCGATGCTGGTGCAGTAGGCTGGCAGGCGGCTGCCGATGTGCAGGTCGTCGCTCATCACGCGCGACACAGTCGACCGCGCAATGTAGACAATCTCGTCGCCGTCCAGCGTGGCCACCGAAAAGCTCTCGTGCAGCGCGGCGGAGAGGCGTTCCAGCACCGGCTGCGCCGCCGTCGACAGCGAGTTGCTGGTCGAGTAGCAATTGGACAGCGCCAGCATATGCGGGCGTAGCGCGTAGCGCGATCCCTCCTCCGCGCCGGCAAATCCCAGCTTCGCCAATGTATACAGGCAGCGCCGCACCGCGGCGCGCGAGATGCCCGTCTTCACCGCAAGCTGCGAGATGGTCATCTGCGGCGTCTGCGGAGTGAACGCCTGGATAACAAGCAGCCCGCGCGCCAGCGACGTCATGAAGTTGGGATCGCCGGCATAGCCGTCCAGGGTCGAGCCGGAGGTCGATTTGGCGACGGGCGCGGGAGACGGCGTCGTGCGCGCAGTGGCAGGACTCGCGGGCCGTTCCTTGGTGGCAGCCGCGGCGCTGGCCGAAAGAGAACCGGCAGCCGGACGTCGGGGCGCAATGCTCATCGAGGTTCCTTCTCATTCTCCGGCAATCGCATCGCCGGGTGTGCCGTGGCCCAACCTGAATCCAGGAGCGAACTGGCTCAATATTCAAGAGTGCGATAGCCGGACTGTATATACGATAAACGCACAGAGCCCCCACTGCAAGATTGTTGCAGAAAGGCTGAAAGTGCATCGAACTAAACAGGCCTGAAGAACATTCGCAGTTGCGCAGGCAAATCGCCTTGCTGTGAGAAAGTGCTGTGAGAAAATTGACGCCTATGGACCCCAAAGACTCAACCCGCCTGCCGCTCAACCAACGCCCCGCCTGGAAGGCGCTGCAAAGTCACTTCCAGTCGATCGGCACAAAGCATCTGCGCGATCTCTTCGCCGAAGACCCGGCGCGCGGCCAGCGCTTCACCGCCGAAACAGACGGCATCTTCCTCGACTACTCCAAGAACCGCGTCACCAGTGAGACGCTGCGCCTGCTCGTCGCCCTCGCCGAAGAGTCCGGCCTGCGCGCCAAGATCGAAGCCATGTTTCGCGGCGACAAGATCAACCTCACCGAGAACCGCGCCGTCCTGCACGTCGCCCTGCGCGCGCCAAAATCCGAGCGCATCGTCGTCGATGGAGAAGACGTCATCCCCGGCGTCCACGCGGTGCTCGACAAGATGGCCTCCTTCGCCAACCGCATCCGCTCCGGCGAGTGGAAGGGCCACACCGGCAAGCCCATCCGCAACGTCGTCAACATCGGCATCGGCGGCTCCGACCTCGGCCCCGTCATGGCCTACGAGGCGCTCAAACACTACAGCCAGCGCAACCTCACCTTCCGCTTTGTCTCCAACGTAGACGGCACCGACTTCGCCGAAGCCGTCCGCGACCTCAGCCCCGACGAGACGCTCTTCCTCGTCGCCTCCAAGACCTTCACCACGCAGGAGACGATGACCAACGCCAACTCCGCGCGCGCCTGGTCGCTCTCCGGCCTGGGCGGCGACCAGTCCGCCGTCGCCAAACACTTTGTCGCCATCTCCACCAACGCCAAGCTGGTCGCGAGCTTCGGCATCGACACCGAAAACATGTTCGGCTTCTGGGACTGGGTCGGCGGCCGCTACTCCATGGACTCCGCCATCGGTCTCTCGACGATGATCGCCATCGGCCCGGAGAACTTCCGCGACCTGCTCTCCGGCTTCCACGCCATGGACGTCCACTTCCGCACCGCGCCGTTTGAAAAAAATCTCCCTGTCCTGCTCGGCCTGCTCACCCTCTGGTACACCGATTTCTTCGACGCGCAAACCATCGCCGTCCTGCCCTACGAGCAGTACCTCAAGCGCTTCCCCGCCTACCTCCAGCAGCTCACCATGGAGTCGAACGGCAAGCATGTAACGCTCGCCGGCAAGCCCGTCACCGCCCAGACCGGCCCCGTCTTCTGGGGCGAGCCGGGAACCAACGGCCAGCACTCCTTCTACCAGCTCATCCACCAGGGCACGCGCCTCATTCCCTGCGATTTCATTGGCTTCTCCAAGTCCCTCAACCCGCTCGGACGCCACCACGACATGCTCATGGCCAACGTCTTCGCCCAGGCCGAGGCGCTCGCCTTCGGCAAGTCCGCCGAGCAGGTCCGTGCCGAGGGCACGCCCGAATGGCTCGTCCCGCACCGCGTCTTCGAGGGCAATCGCCCGTCGAACATCCTCCTCGCCGACGCGCTCACCCCCGCAGTCCTCGGCCAGCTCGTCGCCCTCTACGAGCACTCCGTCTTCACCCAGGGAGCCATCTGGAACATCGACTGCTTCGACCAGTGGGGCGTGGAACTCGGCAAGGTCCTCGCCACAAAGATCCTCGCCGAACTGGAGAGCCCCACCGAGCCCGCCATCTCGCACGACTCCTCAACCACCAGCCTCATCCGCCGCTACCGCGCCAGCAAATAGCTATAAACGACCGCGCCTTCTATTAGACCGCGTCAACCCACCCTTCGCTAGAAAAAGGTGAAGGATGGGGCACCCAGATGGGGTTGTGGGTGGGCAATTGCCGAGAGTACGATGGTGGGATGAAAAAGCCTGAGCAGGTCAAATCTCCATTTTCTGAGCTTTACCAACTACATCTCGATATTGAGCGAATAGCCCACGAACTTAGAGAGCGGAATAAGAAGGGTTGGAGACCACTGACAAAACACTTTGAAGAACTCTACGAAATCTCAATGAAATTGAAGAGACTCGACAAGCAGCCACGCACTAGATTCTAAGTTCAATAGCCGTGTGGCCGGGTGACGCAGCCACTATAGCATTTTGTGCGTCAGTCTGCGCATGAATGTGGCACCCAAGATGGAGTCGTGGGTGGTCCACCCGGCTTGACCGGCATTTCACTTTTTGGAGTCTTCGCGATGAAGAAAGTTTGGATAAAACCTTACGCCTGTAGCTTGACTCTAGCGGCAATGTTTCTTGGCGTTCCAACATTGGGAAGAGCGCAATCCATGCAGCAACGAATCGACCACCTTAACCACTGTACGGATTTGATGAACCAATCCACGACCCTGCAAGCGGACGGTCAATCCGTCGAGGAAATGATCGCCTACAAGAAGGGCACCCTGACATTCGACTCTGAAGACTTGAAATCAACAATGCTGCGGAAGGTTCAAGCATTGGAGAGCGAGAATTCAGTCTATGATCTGGATTCGTTGAAGAAGACACTGCTCAGGAGAGCTTTAGACTACGTTAGAAAGGAAGAGGACGACTGCACTGACCTCGATCATGACAGAACTAGATCTCAGAGACTCGATCAGATTGGGTTCCTATTGAGAGTCCTAGGACAGGCTGAAGACGCGATTCCCATCTTAAGGCGATGCATGGAGTTAGACCCAGACTTTGCTACATGTCCTGAGCAGCTGGGAGTGGCATTCCTCGATCTCAATCGATATCCCGAGGCTAAAGAGGCGTTCAAGAAAACGATAGAAATAGGCGGATTCAGCGAATTGAACGCCCAGGCCATTACAAGAGCAAGAGGCTACTTGGAAATGATGAACCAAGTAGAAAGAGACCATGGGCAGGTTCCGGTCAACGAGGAAGCCAAACCTACGCAACATTCTTTTGGTACGGGGTTTTTCGTCAGCAGCGATGGGGAAATACTTACAAACAACCACGTCGTGGCAGGCTGCCGAAATCTCACGATCAAAGGGGGGTTGCCTGTACAGGTCATCAGCAGGAACCCGGCTTCCGATCTGGCCCTCGTAAAGGCAGAAATTGAACCAGACCAAATCGCAGTTTTCAGAAGCGGCACCTCACCAAAAGTCGGTGATACCGTTGTGACCTTCGGCTTCCCATTGCCAGGGCTCCTCTCTTCCGAGGGGAACGTTTCCACCGGGGTTCTTAGCGCCACGACTGGTCTACAAAACGATATTAGGTTTGTACAGATCAGTGCGCCGGTTCAGCCTGGCAACAGTGGTGGTCCAGTCTTCGATACGAGCGGACACGTTGTTGGGGTAGTCGTTTCCAAGCTCGATGCCTTGCGGGTTGCACAAATTACCGGAGATGTTCCACAGAACGTGAATTTTGCTGTTCATTGGTCAGAGGTTCGTGCCCTGCTGGACGAACAGGGCGTTAAATACAAAAAACTACCTTCTCAACAGGCGATCAGTACGAGAGCGATAGCCAAGATCGGGGCAGAAGTCTCAGTCACTTTGGACTGTACTCAGTAGACCTAAAGCACAATCAGTATTTTTCGAGCAACTTGCGCATCTCCACCATCGTGGCAATCCTTTTGTCATAAAGGACGCCCAACTCGGTAGGATTATTGGCCTTGTTGTGTTCCAACTTCTTTATCTCCGCATCAATATCGGCGATGCGCTCCCGTAACCATTTTTCATCCATGTTTGCCTCTAGGCGGCTGCCCCATTCATCGCGGTGTTATCGCGATGGGTGGGATGAAGGAACGAGAGCCGCCAGCGCTTCCATCGCATCGCTCGGTTCGGGCCGCACGCGGAAGTCGGCATACCCCTCGCTGAACGCAATCGTCCCGTCCTGCCTCACCACGAAGATCGCGGGCAGCGGCAGCCGCCAGCTCTCTTCGCTCGCATTCGCGTATGTTCCGCCGGAGTTGACAAACGGAATGTTCACCAGAATCCCCTCGTAGTAGCGGCGGTGCTCCTCCGGCACTGTGTAGGCAATGCCAAATCGCTCGGCCAGCGCTGCCCCCGCGTCCGAGAGAATCGGGAACGGCAGCCCATGCTGCTGCAGCGTGAAGTCGTTCTGGCGCGGAGTCTGTGGCGAGATCGCCACCAGGAACGCGCCCATCGCGCGCACCTCGTCGTGCAGATCGCGCCAGCGTTCCAGCTCGGTGACGCAGTAGGGACACCACCGCCCGCGAAAGAACTTGACCACCAGCGGCCCCAGCGCCAGCAGGTCGGCGGAGCAGACGGGCTTTCCGGTCAGCGCGTCGGGCAGCGTGAACTCCGGCATCGCGGAGCCCACGCGCAGGATGCGGTCTTCAATCCCCGATTCAAAAAGTTCTTCGCTTGCATGCTCGGAGACGGCCAGCCGCTCGGCCTGCACCAGCGCGCGCGTGTTCTCGGTGATGCGGTCGAGCGCGTCCTGTAGCGGCGGCAACGGCGGCTTGGGTGCGGTCTTCACACCTCTATTATTGCAGCCATCCCTCATCTTTTTCCCAATTTCACCCGCGCGAATCGCCGTCAGCGCGCAGGCTCAGGCGAGAATCTCCGCCTCATCCTTGTCCGACGCAACCGCATCGGGCAATCCGTGGATGGAAACCAGCAGGTCTTCCTTGCGCATCACCAGCGAAGTCGCGTTCAGCGAAGCCAGCTCGAAGCCGTGCCCATGCGTGATCGCGTCGGTCGGGCATGCCTCCACGCAGTAGCCGCAGAAGATGCACCGGTTGTAGTCGATGTTGTACACCTTCGCGTATCTCTCGGACGACGAGATGCGCTCGGTCTCGGTGTTCTCCGCCGCCTCGATGTAGATGCAGTTGGCCGGGCACGCAGCCGCGCACAGGAAGCACGCAACGCACTTCTCCAGGCCGTTCTCGTCGCGCTGCAACTGGTGCTTGCCGCGGAAGCGCTCCTCAAACTGCGCGCCACGCATCGGCCCCTTGCCGTCGGGATAGTTCTCCACCTCGGTCGGCTGGAAGATCTGCCCCAGGGTGATGCTCATCCCCTTGGCAATCGCAGCGGCATTTTTCACGACAGACATGGCTTGAGTATACGACGCAAGCGCCGCATGCTGAAATCCACGCGGCAAGCGAAGTCGAGAGCAAATCGCGTGTCTGTGGAGGGCAAAAGGCGATGCCTCTTGGCAGAGCAGGCCCTACTCAATCCCCAGCTTCTTCCAGATGGAGTCGATCCGAGCAACCACGCTCGGCTCCATTTTGAGCATCTGCGGCCACGCCCGCGTAAATCCCTCCGCCGCCCACTTGCGCGTGGCGTCGATGCCCATCTTCGATCCGTAGTTCGGCAACCGGCTCGCGTGGTCGAGCGTGTCCACCGGCCCCAGCGTGAACTGGATGTCGCGCTCCGGATCTATGTTATTCGCCACGCGCAGCGTCACCTCGGCCAGGTCCTGCACGTCGCAGTCCTCATCCACCACGATCACGCACTTGGTGAACATCGCCTGCCCCATCGCCCATATCCCGTGCATCACCTTGCGCGCGTGCCCCGCGTACGACTTCTTGATCGACACAATCATCAGGTTGTGAAACACCGCCTCGGGCGGCAGGCACACGTCCACGATCTCCGGCAGCGTCAGTTGCATCAGCGGCAGAAAGATGCGTTCCACGGCCTTGCCCATCCAGGCGTCCTCCATCGGCGGCTTGCCCACCACCGTCGCCGCGTAGATCGGCTCCCGGCGATGCGTGATGCATGTGACGTGGAAGACCGGGTACTCGTCCGCCATGGTGTAGAAGCCCGTGTGATCGCCAAACGGCCCTTCCGTCCGCAACTCGCCGAGGTTCACATAGCCCTCGAGAATGTACTCCGCGTGCGCAGGCACCTCGAGATCGACCGTCTCGCACTTCACCAGCTCCACCGGCTTGCCGCGCAAAAATCCCGCAATCAGGTACTCCTCGACATCGGGCGGCGCGGGCACAATCGCCGCAAACGTCGTCGCCGGATCGGTCCCAATCGCCACAGCGACCTCCATCCGCCCAGCATTAATTTTGCTCAGCGTCGTCGCCGGAATCGTCGAAGGGCCCGCCGCCGCAGTCGTACCGCCAGCGGTCTGCGCCATCAACTCCACGCGCGCAGCCAGATCGTTCGCATCACTCGCACCCGTGCCAGTCTGAGCAGCCGCGCGCAGGCGGTCGCGCAGGTGTTCCGCCGCGTTCTTCTGCCGCTGCCAGTGCATCCCCGTCGTCTGCCCGTCGTACACCTGCATGCGGTACATGCCCACGTTGCGCTTGCCAGACTTCGCATCGCGCGTGACGACACACGGCAGCGTAATGAACGGCCCGCCGTCCTCCGGCCATGTCGTCAGCACCGGCAGCTTCCGTAGGTCGATCCCCTCCCCGCCATCCTCAACCGTGCGATGTACAACCTGCTTGCACGCCGCGTCTTTCGCCGCGATCACCTTAGGAAAGAAGCTCCCAACCTCGGCCAGTTTCGGCAGCAGCTTCAGCTTGTCCATCAGCGTGGTCGGCGTCTCGGGATGAATCAGCGAACGAATCCGCTCTGCAATCGCATCCAGCGAATCGACCTCCAGCGCCAGCTTCATGCGCCGCTGGGAGCCGAACTGGTTCATCAGCACCTTCGCGCCGGGAAACCCCGCGACGTTCTCGAACAGCAGCGCCGGCCCGCCTGCCTTTGCGGTGCCCTTGCCCAGCTTGGCCGCGCGGTCGGCGATCTCCGCCATCTCCAGACGCGGGCTCACCACCTCAGGTATCCGCTTCAGTTCGCCTGCCTTGTCCAGTTGCTTGATCCAGTCGCGTAGATCGGTATAGGCCATGTGCGCGCTCCTGCCTCGGACCAGCCGAGGCGTCTTCCATGGTAACGGGTCGAGCTTAGAGCATTTTAGGAATTGCTATAAACCAATTTGTTTGTCATTCCGCAGCGAAGCGGAGGAATCTGCTTTTGCTCGCCGTGCAACGGTCTACATCATTCCCTAAATGCTCTAAGTTTGGGTCGAACTTAAATCGTCAAATCCTCAAAAAAATCTTCCTGCGCCACAACATCCAGTTGGGAACGAAGCACAGAGCCGTGAACGCCAGCGCAAACGCAAGCGAAGTCACCTCCGTGGATTGCCCGTGCGCGAACCCATGCTGATACACCCACAGCCACGCGCTGATGGGGCCGGCTGGCGCGTCCGGGTTGACCACCCCTCCCGCCGGGACCTTGATCCACAGCATCGTCTCCACCAGAAAGTTCGACAGCACAAACGCCGTAATCGCGTTCGACCCGAAGACAAGCCAGGGCCACAGCACTGCTCTCCCCGCCGGCCTCTCGTTCATCCGCCGAACGTCGACCAGCCAGGTGCAAAGCGCAAGCAGCACCAGCGACCAGCCGGCCGCAAATAAAACATACGAGCTGGTCCACAGGTTCTTATTGATCGGGAACCAGGGACTCCAAGCCAGCCCCGCGGTCAGGCTCGCAATCCCCGCCAGGAACAGGCCAACCATGCAGTGCGCGCGGCTGATGCACCCCAGGCTGCGGTTCTCCTTCGCGCCTCCAACCCGCCGTATCCACAGCCCAGCCGCCGCGCCGATCAGCGTGGTCGCAATCGCGGGCAGCGTACTCAGCAGACCTTCGGGGTCGCGCGTGTGGTCGTACATTGTCCCCGTGTGGACCGTCCGCTGCGTGAACGCCGTAAACCCTCGGTCGATCCACGCCGCAAGGTTGCGCTCCGGATCGAGAATCGCCATCGCATGCGTCGGCACGCCAAAGCCCGGCACAGGCATAAAGCGCATCAGCGCCCAGTAGCCGGCCAGCAGCCCGGCGGCAATCGCAAACAGCGCGCCGGCCCGCCGCGTCGCCAGGCAGATCAGCCCCACCGCCAGATAGCAGACCGCAATCCGCGTCAGCACGCCAAACAGACGCAGGTGAGTCCAGTGAAAGTGCGGAAACGCGCTGAGAGCCATCTTGATCGCAAACAGCGTGGCCGCCCGCCGCACCATGTGTCCCGCCAGTGCGCTCCGCGGTTCGCCCCGCGCAATGCGTCCCTCCAGCGAAAAAATGATCGCCGCCCCAACCAGAAACAGAAAGTTCGGAAACACCAGGTCGGTCAGCGTAAACCCGTTCCACGCCGCGTGGTCCAGTTGCGTGTACACACGGTCCCAGTCGCCCGGATCGTTCACCAGGATCATCAACGCGATGGTCAGTCCGCGCAGCACGTCCACTGACAGAACTCGCTGCGAGGCCGGCTTGGCGACGGATTCCATGACTCATCCATCATCGCTCATCCGGCGCCGCTCGTGCGCGGTACCTTTGCGGAGCCCTATTCATGCACTCTCATCGCATGAGCGTGGCTGTCCCCTGCATGTTGCCTGTGCTAACCTTTCCAGTAATTCTGCGAGGCAACAATTGCGATGCCTGGTTTGAGCCTTTCCTCGAAGGTCGGCGTCTTTCCGTGCCCCAACTGCAAAGAGACGATCAACACCTCGATGCAGTCCTGCTCTTTCTGTTGCGCCCCCATCGACCCTGCCGCCGCGGCCGCCTCCGCTGCCCAGTTCGCCCGCGTGAACCAGGCATGCAGCGACGCCAGCTATCTCAAGATCATGGCCGGCTCCTCCTTCATCTTCCTCTTCCTCAGGTTGTTTCCCTTTCTCAGTCTCATGGGCGCCATCGGCTTCTGGTTCCTCGAACTCGCCGTCCCCCTGATGACGATTCACTGGTGGCTCTGCTACGGCGCAATCCGCATCGACGACCCTGGCTTTGCCCGCGCCCGGCGCACCGCCTTGGTTGTCGGTTTAGGCGTCGGACTCTTCCTCATCTTTGTCGCAACCGGCTTTCACCACTTCTAGTCCAGCCCGGCGCCCCATCCTTCGCGCGAACCGCGCTCCACTGCGAGCGGGCTGCAGCTTGACTTCGACAGAGATAAGTCAAGACAAACGCAGAGGCCCGGCAAACCGCCGGGCCTCTTTCGCTCAACCTGCATCCATCTCAGGACTGAAACCTCTACCTACTTCTTCTTGCCGCCCTTGCCGCCGGTGACGTTGCCGCGCCCATCGCGCTCTTCGTTGCCCTTGAAGGCGCGCGCTTTGGCCGGAGGGGTAGCTTTATCGCCGATATTCGGCATTGCGCCCTTGTACCCATGATGCGGGTCGAAACGGTTGTTCACGGTTCCATGGAAGTCGTTCGAGCCATGGAACCACGGCCCCACACCGATGAACACGCCGCTATTGAAGTACTGCGGCCCATAGTAGCCGTAAGGACTGCAGCTGTACGGCGCGTAGTCGTAGTAGCCATAGGGACAGGCGGGCTCGACTCCAACGCTGACGCTGATCTGGGCCTGGGCCATGGGAGCCGCCGCCATAGCGATTCCCGCAACCGCGGCCAACGCAAACGATGTGATAGTACGCATAAAATTGATACCTCTCACTGGTTTGATCCATCTGCCATAAAAATCGTTGTACCGGGCCTTCGCAAATCGCGGAGAACCGCCCCACAACTTCTCCTCTGCGCCATCATAACTTTCCTCCCTGTATCCCCGTCATAATCAGGAGCAGTTCCAAGAAGATACGAAAACGATGAAGAAGCAAATCCTCACCGCCGCCTGCGCTCTCTTTCTCACCGTCGGCGCGGCCAACGCCCAGATCGTCATCCGCATCGGCCCGCCGCCTCCCCGCCCCGTCGAAGTCATCCCCGTAGTCCCGCCCGCGCACCACGACTGGGTCTGGGTCCCCGGCTACCACCGCTGGGACGGCCATGGCTACGTCTGGGTCCCCGGCAGCTACATGCGCCCGCCCCATCGCGGTGCCGTCTGGGTCCCCGGAGAGTGGCGTGCCGAGCGCGGCGGCCACGTCTGGCACCCCGGCCGCTGGCGCTAACCAATTCCGCTTGATCGGAAGGGCAAGGATCGGCGAGTGTATTTCAGATGGATCGGAACGGTAAGGTTCAGCTCGAAATTTCAGATGGATCGGAAGGGCATGGCTTCAGCGCGTGAATTCCAGATTGATCGGAAGGGCATGGCTTCAGCCATGCCGAATGGCGCACTCACTTTAACGACTCGCATCCCTCGATCGCATCGCGATTGAGGGATGCGAGTGCGTTGAGCCGCAAATCTGACCCCCTCCCGCAGACCAGCCGCATGGAACTCCGCCAGCCCGTCAAGGTATCATCGTTCTCATGACCTTATCCGCGGAAGAACGCGCCCGCCGCATCCAAGTCCTGCTCTTCGACGTCGATGGTGTCCTCACCGACGGACAGCTCTTCTTCCTTCCCCAAACCGGACTCGACGGCCATCAGCACGGCCTCGAATTCAAGGGATTCACCGCCCACGACGGCCTCGGCATCACGCTTGCCCGTCTGGGCGGTCTGCGCGTCGGCCTCATCACCAAGCGCGAGTCCGCCACGGTCGCCCTGCGCGCCCGCGACCTCAAGCTCGAGTTCATATACCAGGGCCAGTCGCATAAGCTCGCCGCCGCACAGGAGATCGTCGCCAAGGCCGGATGCACCCTCGCCGAGCTGGCCTTCGTCGGCGACGACGTCGTCGATCTGCCCGTCATGCGCGCCTGCGGCCTGGCCATCGCCACCGCCAACGCACGCCCCCAGGCCAAGGCCGAGGCTCACTACATCACCCCAAACCCCGGCGGCCAGGGCGCCGGTCGCGACGCCATCGAGTTCATCCTCGCCGCCCAGGGCAAGCTCGACTCCGCCATCGCTACCTTCCTCGACGCCGACAACCCGGCCGCCAAGGCCGCCGACATCGGCTCCGGCAAGATGTAGCCTACGCATCCTCACCCGAAGAATCGAATCCAATCCTTATGCCCAACACAACAACCCGCGACACCGTCATCCTCGGCTCCGGATGCGCCGGCCTCACCGCCGCCATCTACGCCGCCCGCGCCAACCTCAAGCCGCTCGTCCTCGAGGGCCACGAACCCGGCGGCCAGCTCTCCATCACCACGCTGGTGGAGAACTTTCCCGGCTGGCCCGAGGGCGTCCAGGGCCCTGAGCTGATCGAGCGAATGAAGCAGCAGGCCGTCCGCTTCGGCGCCGAACTCAAGATGGCCCAGCTCGTCTCCGCCGACCTCAGCAAGCACCCATATGAGTTGAACCTCGGCGCGGGCAAAGATCCCATCCACACCCGCACGCTCATCATCGCCAGCGGAGCCAGCGCCCGCTGGCTTGGTCTTCCCAGTGAGCAGGCGCTCATCGGCCACGGTGTCAGCTCCTGCGCCACCTGCGACGGCTTCTTCGCCTCCGGCAAGGAGATCGCAGTCATCGGCGGCGGCGACTCCGCCATGGAGGAGGCCCTCTTTCTCACCCGTTTTGCCACCAAGGTCACGCTCATCAACCGCACCGACCACTTCCGCGCCAGCCGCATCATGATGGAGCGCGCCACGGCCCACGCCAGCATCCAACTCCTGTCGAGCACGGTCGTCGAAGAGGTCCTCGGCGTCGAAGAGAAAGAGGTCCGCTGCCTCCGCCTGCGCAACGTCAAGACCGGCGAGCGCACGGAGCTGCCCGTCTCCTTCATGTTCCTCGGCATCGGCCACACGCCCAACGCCAAGCCCTTCCACGGCCAGCTCGACCTCGACGCCGACGGCTACATCCTCACCCACGGCAACGTCTTCGTTACACACAACGGAAAAGACGTCCCCGGCATCTTCGCCTGCGGAGACATCCAGGACCGCCGCTACCGCCAGGCCATCACCGCCGCCGCCACCGGCTGCATGGCCGCCCTCGAAGCCGAAAAATTCCTCGAAGACCACGGACGATAATCTGTTTTCGGTATACTCCAGTCACGGAGGTGCTTATGGCCACCATTCAAATCCCCGATAAACTCGCGAGCCAGATCGAGCAGGGAGCGCAGCGTGCCGGAGAGACCTCCGCCGCATTTCTCAGCGAAGCCGTTCTCTCTCGCCTCGAAGACCTGGAAGACATTGCTATCGCGACTGAGCGACTGAAGAATCCGGGCAGACGTATCCCGCTCGAGGAAGTGGTACGCGACCTTGGCCTGGACGATTGAGTTCGATGAGCGGGCCAAGCGTGATCTGTCAAAACTGGACAAGCCCATCCAGAAGCGAATCCGGCGATTCCTTCAGGACCGAATTGCGACGGCAAACGATCCCAGGTCCTTCGGCCATGGTCTCACCCACAACCTCTCAAGCCTCTGGCGATTCCGGGTTGGCGACTATCGCATCCTATGCAATATCGAAGACGATCGCCTCATTGTTCTTGTAGTTGCGGTTGGCCATCGCAGCGTCGTCTACGATTGAGCGTTGTGATCGACAATCCACCAACTCCCGTGACCACCTCCCTCGCAATTCGCGATAGCTCCAACGGCTGCACCCTCCCCGTCCGTGTGCATCCCGGAGCGCGGCGCAACGCCATCACCGGCGTCCACGATGGCGCGCTCAAAGTCTCGCTCACCACGCCGCCCACCGATGGCCGCGCCAACCAGGCTCTCATCGCCTTCCTCGCCGGCGAACTTCACATCCCGCGCGCTCGCGTCACTCTGCTCACCGGCGCAACCAGCCGCACCAAATCCCTGCGCATCGCCGGCCTCACCGCCGCCCAACTCCGTGCCGCCCTCAGCGACAATCGCGCCACCCTCGCCCCGCCCGCCACGGAATAATTCGCCGCAGTCACCACAGATTGATTCGCCCGCCGGACGCAAAAATGCCCAAGCCTCGCAATCGAGACCTGGGCATTCCTGTGAATCAAATCTGAATCGATACCTTGCGATTATTCCTCGCTCTTTGCTTCTGCCTTCGCCTCGCCAGCCTCCGCCGGGGGATTCTGCTCTTCCATCTGCTTGGCGATCTCTTCGCGCTTCTTTTCGCGTGCTTCGGAGCGCTTCTGGCGCTTGGCGTCGAGTTCCTGTTCCGCGCCCAGCAGCTCGATATACGCCATCTCGGCCGCATCGCCCTGGCGAACATAGCTGCGCGTGATGCGCGTGTAACCGCCGTTGCGGTCGCCGTAGCGCGGCGCCACCACGCTGAACAGCCGATCCACACTCTCCGGCGTCATCAGGTAGCTCAGCGCCTGCCGCCGTGCGTGTACCGTGCCCAGCTTGCCCAGCGTAATCATCTTCTCCACCAGCGGCTGGGTGGCCTTGCACTTGGTGATTGTGGTCTCCACGCGGTCCATCAGGATGATCGACGTGACGAGGTTGCGCAGAAGCGCGCGGCGGTGGCTGGGGTTGCGGCCAAGTTTGTATCCTGCATTGCGGTGACGCATGGTAGAGTCTCCTTCGACCCGGCTTCTGCCGTAGGTCGGTACTACAGTTGTTCGCGTGTGAGCGAGTGTTGACGTGCCACGAACTGCCGAACGGCCCTGCATCGAGCCAGAGGCAGCTCAGGGATCGCTTCTGGCAATGGGCAATCGAACGCGTTTCATCTCTCGATGAAACATTCGCAACCCATCTCTTTTCATAGAATTGGCTTTGCCGATAATGAAAAGCAGAGATACGGTCCGGTCGCATCGGGCCAATCGTTGCGCCAGAATCCGGCTAAATCCATTGTAGCTTGTCGCGAAGCCGGACTGTCAAGCGCGGTCCATTCGCGTTCAGCCAGGCGAATCCGTTCTCTCCGCTGCTAGACTAAATCCTGCCTCATTAAAACTCCCTCGGTCGCCCATGTCCATCGTCCAGTTGCACCACATCCGAAAGGTCTACGACACCAAGGTCGCGGTGGAGGATCTCTCCTTCACCATCGAGCCCGGCACCATGTTCGGCCTGCTCGGCCCCAACGGCTCGGGCAAGACCAGCTCCATCCGCATGATGATCGGCATCACCGTGCCCGACTCCGGCTCGGTCTCGCTCTTCGACCGCCCCTTCACCCGCTCCGCGCTCTCCCGCGTCGGCTACCTGCCGGAGGAGCGAGGCCTTTACAAGAAGATGAACGTCCTGGACCAGCTCATCTTCCTCGGCCAGTTGCACGGGCTCAGTGCGTCGGTCGCCTCCCGCCGCGCAAGCCTCTGGTGCGAGCGGCTCGACATCGTCGAGGCCATCCCCAAAAAAACCGAGGACCTCTCCAAGGGAATGCAGCAGAAGATCCAGTTCATCGCCGCCCTGCTCCACGATCCAGACCTCATCGTCATGGACGAGCCATTCAGCGGCCTCGATCCGGTCAACTCATTCCTGCTCATGAGCACCCTGGTCGACCTCTGCAGCATCGGCAAGGCCGTCCTCTTCTCCACCCACCGCATGGACCAGGTGGAGAAGTTCTGCAACAGCATCGCGCTCATCCATCGCGGCCAACTGGTCCTCTCCGGCTCCATGCGCCAGATCAAGTCCAACTACCCGCGCAACCGCGTCCTCATCCACTACGAGGGCGACGACAGCTTCCTTCGCCATCCATGCATCGAGCACTACAAGCGTTACAACGGCACCGTCGAGATCAGGCTCCTCCCCTCCGCGACCCTGGACGACGACACACAGTCCCTGCTCGCCCAGGCCGTCGCCCACGCTCGCGTCACGCGCTTCGAGGTCATGGAACCCACCCTGGAAGAGATCTTCATCGAGAAGGTGCAGCAGGCGTTGCCCATCGACAATGACCATGAACTCTCCATGGCCCAGCTCGACCAACCCAACGCAGGCGGCCTCGATGCATAATGTCTGGCTCATCGCGCGCCGCGAGTACATCGAGCGAATCCGCACCCGAGGCTTCCTCATCACCACCCTCATCATCCCGCTCATCATGTGCGGATTCATCTACGGCAGCGCCTTCGTCTACTCAAACTCGGAGTCCGCAGCCCACATCGCCGTCGTCGGCTCAGACACCCAGCTCGTCCTCGACCTGCAGGCCGAGCTGCAACATAGGCAGCAGGCGCGCCACGCCCAGCCGCGTTCGACCAGGCAGACCAGTATCGCCGTCGACGCCATCGACGCCGAGCCCCAGAACGAGCAGGCCACGCGCACGCTGCTCGATCGGGAACTGGACTCCGGCGTCCTCGACGGCGTCCTCTGGATCACGCCCGCGGTTGCGACCGCCAAGGATCAGCCCGCTCGTCCCACCTTCACCTTTACCCCAAGGTCGTCCGAACAGGACTCCCTGCGAGGCACGCTGGCAGCCGTTCTCGGCACCGTCCTCATGCGCGAGCAGCTTGCCCATCGCGGCATCGCCGCCGCCGACGCCAACACCATCCTCCAGCCCGTCGAAATCGTCGCCGTCCGCGCACCGCATCGCCAGGACCGCGAGTCCGCCGAGGTCAGCGTCACTCTTCTCTTCTTCCTCATGTACATGGTCATCTCGCTCTACGGCATGAACGTCGCCCGCTCCATCATCGAGGAGAAGACTTCGCGCATCTTCGAGGTCATGCTGGCCACCATCCGCCCCCAGGAGATGATGGCCGGCAAGATCCTCGGCGTCGGCTCCGTCGGCCTCACCCAGGTCGGCATCTGGCTCAGCGCGGCCCTGCTCCTCTCCGCCAGTACCATCGCCGCCAATCTCGGCGGCCAGGGCATCCACATTGCTCTCACCCTTGCCCAGATCGTCTACTTCTTCGTCTACTTCATCCTCGGTTACGCCTTCTACTCCTCCATCGCCGCCGCCCTCGGGGCCATGACCAACTCCGAGCATGAGATCCAGCAGCTCAACCTGTTCCTCGTCCTTCCCCTCTTCGTCTGCTTCATCACCCTGAAGAGCGTCCTCACCTACCCGGACAGTTCCATGGCCCGCGTCCTGGCCCTCATCCCGCCCTTCACCCCGCTGCTGATGTACCTCCGCGTCTCCCTCGGCCATCCCAGCCGCTGGGAGATCTTCGCCTCCATCGCGCTCACCTCGGCCTGCATCTACGCCATCGTCTGGGTCACCAGCCGCATCTACCGCGTGGGCGTCCTCATGTACGGCAAACGCCCCACCCTCCCTGAACTCCTCCGCTGGCTCAAGTACAGCTAGAATGCAGAAGCAGCACTTTTTCGCAATCCGAACAAGGGAGAAACAACCGTGAGTGTAGTGGCAGGGGTCGACTTCGGCACATTAAGCGTTCGCATCTCCATCTTCGACAAACTCCGTGGCAAGCTCGGCTCGGCCTCCGCCGAGTACCCGCTGCACAGCTCTCCCACCGACCCGCAGCTCAAGACGCAGTCGCACGACGATCAGATGTCCGCGCTCACTCGCGCCATGCACGAGGCGGTCAAGGCCAGCGGAATCGACGGCCATGAGATCAAGTCCATCGCGCTCGACACCACCGGCTCCAGCGTCATCCCCGTCGGCGAGAACCTCGTCCCGCTGGGCGAGTACTACCTCTGGTGCGACCACCGGGCCGCCGGCGAAGCGGCCGAGATCACCCGCGCAGCACACGCCTTCCAAGGAGGCGCCGGCTTCGAGGGAATCAACTGGTGCGGCGGCGTCTACAGCTCCGAATGGGGCTGGTCGAAGCTCCTCCACTGGCTGCGCCACAACCCCGAACTGCGGCCCAAATTCGTCACCGCGCTGGAGCACTGCGACATGGTCGCCGCTACCCTCTGCGGCGTCACCGACCCCAACCAAATCCCCCGCAGCATCTGCGCCATGGGCCACAAATGGATGTGGAACCCGCGCTGGGGTGGCCTGCCGCCGGAGGAGTTCCTCGTCTCCATCGACCCGCTGCTCGCCGGCGTCCGCGACAAGATCGCCGGCCACTACAACACCTCCGACAAGATCGCCGGCCACCTCTGCGCAAAGTGGGCGGAGGCCCTCGGCCTCACCCCCGGAATCCCCATTCCCACCGGCGCATTCGACGCCCACTGGGACGCCCTCGGCGCAAACATCCGCCTGGGCGACGTGGTCAACGTCATCGGCACATCGACCTGCATCATCGGCCTCAGCGACCAGCAGACCCTCGTTCCCGGAGTCTGCGGCGTCGTCCCCGGCTCGGTCGATCCCGCGCAGGTCGGCATCGAGGCCGGAATGTCCGCCGTCGGCGATGTCTTCGCCGCCATCGCACGGCGCGCCGGAACCACCGTCGCCGCGCTCACCGAGGAAGGCGCGTACCTCAAGGCCGGCCAGACCGGACTCCTCCGCCTCACCTGGGACAACGGCGACCGCACTGTCCTGGTCAACCCAGCCCTCGGCGGCGTCACCTTCGGCTGGAACCTCCACCACACCCCCGCCGACGAGCTCTTCGCCGCCATCGAAGGCTCCGCCCTGCACACCCGCGTCATCTTCAACCGCATGGAGGAGAACGGCGCGCCCATCCGTCGCGTCATCAACGGCGGCGGCATTCCCAAGAAGAACGCAAAGCTGAACCAGATCTACGCCAACGTCCTGCGCAAACCCGTCCTCGTCCCCGAGGGCGATGTCACCTCGCTCGGCTCGGTCATCATCGCCTTCCTCGCCGCCGGCGATTTCCCATCCATCGAAGCCGCGCAGAACGCCCTCTGCCCGCCCTTCAAGACGTTTCTTCCCGAACCCACCGAGGCCGCGCGCTACGACCGCCTCTTCCCCCTCTTCCGCGACGCCTACTTCGCTCTCGGCACGCCCGACGCCCCACCCGCCGCCCTCGGCCGCATCCTGCCCGAGCTGCAAAACATCCGCCGCGACGCCACCCAGTAGCTTTGTTTGTCATTCCGCAGCGTAGCGGAGGAATCTGCTGTTGCACGTTACGCTTGTCATCCTGAGCGAAGTTTGGCGCGAACTTGCGCCAAACGGAGTCGAAGGACCCCCGCATTTGTCCTTTTTGTTTGTCATTCCGCAGCGCAGCGGAGGAATCTGCTGTTGCTCGTTACGCTTGTCATCCTGAGCGCGTCTTTCGAGCGCGAAGGACCCCGATGAAGCTCGCCTCCCCACAACCGCTCACCCATTTCTTCCAATAAACCCAGCCTCTACCCTTGCTCAAAGCCCCCGCGTCAGCTCATACGGAAAGAACGCCATCGTCCCATCCGCTCGCTGGATCTTCAACGTCAGGTTGGTCGTTCCGTTGATGGTTGCCGCCACCACCGTCCCCGTCGCGTCGCGTTTCGAGAAGTCCACATGGAACGACGTGATCGGCCCCTTCCACTCGCTCTCCGTCGTAAAGTCTTCCGTGAATCGCTGTAGCGGATAGTCGGCGTACCGCTGTGGATGCTTCTGCCACTCGGCATCGTTATTGAAGATCCCATACGCCTTCGGATAGTCCCCCGCCTCCACCGCCGTCAGAAATACATTCATTCTGTGCTCCGCCGGGAGGTTGGTGAAGAGCCATCCGTGCCCCAGCAGAAAGCCCGCAACCGTCAGCATCACCATCGCCGCGACAAATATCCCCGACCCCACCCAGATGTTGCGTCTCAGGTTTTCCTTTTGCTCGTCAAACTCCGGTGCATTCAGCAGCGTCATCGCGTAAATCCTCCATGCAGCGGTTCCTCTCCATTAGACACCGAAGACGCTCCCATAGTGCCCGCAAAAATGATGCCGTCACTGCCACCCGAAGGCATTCTGGAAGACCTCAAACTCGCTGGCCCCGTCGATCGAGTACACCGACACCACGTCGAAGCGCACTCGGGCCATCACCCGCTCGCTCTCGTTCAGGCTCCGCAGGAAGGCCCTCGCAAGGCCGCGCACCGTCGCGCGCTTCTCCTCATCCACGGCACTCTCCGCGGGACTCAGATCCCGCTCGGTCCGCGTCTTCACCTCAATGAAGCAGAGCATATCCCCGTCCCACCCGATCAGGTCAACGTCGCCACGCAACCGCGCGTTGGTCCAGCGCCGCGCCACCACCTTGAGTCCGCGCCGCTTCAGCTCGAAGTACGCCGCCCGCTCACCGTCCAGTCCCGTAGCCAGGTGGGAGGCCGTCGCCGGTCCGCGCCTCATCCGCGCCCACTGGCCATGCATCCGCCCCAGCGCCCACTCCTGCGCGTCGATCCACAGCCGCTCGATCTTACCCGCCGCCGCCATGCACGCGATAATACCCCCAAACGCCGCCTCTGTGCGAACATCGGATCCTTTCGTACTCCAACCTCCAACCTGCAACCTCGAACCTGCAACTCCCCATTGCCCCAGCCCCTCATCCCTGCGATACTTAACTGTGCCCACACGGCTCGCCCATCCCAATCCATTCAAGAGGTCGCACCCATGTCTGCAAAGTACATCTTTGTAACTGGCGGAGTTGTGTCATCGCTCGGCAAAGGGCTCTCCGCGGCCTCCATCGGCTGTTTGCTGGAGGCGCGCGGCATCAAGATCAACATGATGAAGTTCGACCCCTACCTCAACGTCGATCCCGGCACCATGTCCCCCTTCCAGCACGGCGAGGTCTTCGTCACCGACGACGGCGCCGAGACCGATCTCGACCTCGGCCACTACGAGCGCTTCACCCACGCCAAGCTCTCGCGCGACAACAACCTCACCACCGGCCGCATCTACGAGCAGATCATCACCAAGGAGCGGCGCGGGGACTACCTCGGCAAGACCGTCCAGGTCATCCCCCACGTCACCAACGAAATAAAAAACGCCATGCGCAAGGTCGCCGCAGACTGCGAGGTCCTGCTGGTCGAGATCGGCGGCACGGTCGGCGACATCGAGTCCCTCCCCTTCCTCGAAGCCATCCGCCAGATGCGCCAGGACCTCGGTCGCGACAACACCCTCTTCATCCACGTCACCCTCATCCCCTGGATCGCCGCCGCGCAGGAGCTGAAGACCAAGCCCACCCAGCACTCCGTCAAGGAGATGCTCTCCATCGGAATCCAGCCCGACATCCTGCTCTGCCGCTCCGACCGCGCCGTCCCCCGCGAGATGCGCAACAAGATCGCCCTCTTCTGCAACGTGCAGGAGAACGCCGTCATCGCCGCGCGCGACGTCGCCAGTATCTACGAGGTGCCGCTCAACGTTCGCAATCGAGGGCGTCGACGCTCTCGTCGCTCCAACTCCTGCGCATCGACGCCAAGGCCCCCGACCTCACCAAATGGCAGGATATAGTCCACCGCGCCTACAACCCGAAGGACGAAGTCTCCATCGCCATCGTCGGCAAGTACGTTGAGTACGAAGACAGTTACAAATCGCTCAAGGAAGCCCTCGTCCACGGCGCGCTCGCCCACAACCTCAAGCTCAAGGTCACATGGATCGAGGCCGAGGGTCTGGAGACTCACGACGAAACCATCGGCGACGCTCCCGGCAAGCCCAACCACGCCTACGAGTCCCAACTTCGCCGGCTTCGACGGCATCCTCGTCCCTGGAGGCTTCGGCAAGCGCGGCATCGAGGGCATGTTGAACGCCATCCGCTACGCCCGCGAGTCAGCCACGCCCTTCTTCGGCATCTGCCTCGGAATGCAGCTCGCCTGCATCGAGTACGCGCGCAACGTCGCCGGCCTCGCAGGCGCCAACTCCGGCGAATTCGACCCCGCCACACCCCACCGCATCATCTACAAACTCCGCGAACTCACCGGCGTCGAGGAGATGGGAGGAACCATGCGCCTGGGTGCCTGGGCCTGCCATCTCGAACCCGGCTCGCTCGCAGCCTCGGCCTACGGCACCACCGAGATCAGCGAGCGCCATCGCCATCGCTACGAGTTCAACCGCGAATACGAACCCGTCCTCACCGGCGCGGGCCTCCGCCTCACCGGCACCACCCCCGACGCCACCTACGTCGAGATCGTCGAGGTCCCCACCCACCCCTTCTTCCTCGCCTGCCAGTTCCACCCCGAGTTCAAGTCCAAGCCCCTCGAGCCCCACCCCATCTTCCGCGACTTCATCGCCGCCAGCTACAAAAACCGCGCCCGCTCCAACTCCCCCGCCGAACCCTCAGCAAAGATCGCCGTCCCATCGCAGGTCTGAACCTGATTCCCTACGTCGTCATTCTGAGCGAAGCTCAGAATCTCCATATTTTGTTCGAAGTGCCGGGTGCCACATTCATCGCGCCCTTGTCTCTCGCTATGAGCGGGCAGTCCCCGCCCGCGTGAACCCAAAAACAGATCAGCCCCTGAGCAGAACCGAACCCTTCGCTCTTCCAGCCAAGGCCTTATCAAATGTCACAAGCGTCAGTCCAGCGGTTTCCGCAAAGGCGAGCAGATATTCATCCGCCCACTCTTTCGTCGAACTTCGCTTCTTTGTCGTTCGCGCCCGTAGCAAATCCTCCAGACCTCTTGGCTCGTCCGTCAGGAACGTTCTGCCGTTCTCATAAAACAGGTCGTAGATGCGCCAGGCCTCTGCCTGCGTCACAACATCCACTCCCATCACGCTCTCGTTGGTCAGCAAGCGCAGCAAGGACAACTGGGTAATGCGGCAGAAGTAGAACCGCGACTCAGGGGCGAGCGACTCGCCCCACGCGATCGCCTTCCGATGGTGCGGATGGACGCCATGGGCAAGCGCAAGCCACACATTGACGTCAGGGAAAAGGAATGTATTCGTAGACACCTTCTGGCCCCAGCTTCAGCGATCCGGGATTTTTTGCCTTGATGGCCGGAAACTTGATCTTCCGTCGCGTCGCAGCCGCCTCGCGTGCAGGACTGGTCACGCGCAGCAGGATGAGTTCCTTCACTGAGCGTCCCTTAAGAGCAGCGTCGCTCTTCAGTTCGCGGTACACAGGGTCCGGAATGTCCATCGTGGTTCTCATAAATCCATCCTACCATATTTATGGCTGAGCCAGTGAACAACCTTCGCCCTTACGCTTTCCCCGCCCGCAACACCACCACCTCATCCACAATCCGCTCTGCCGCATCGCGCTTCGCCATCTCCGGAATCTCTACCGCCTCCTCGCCGAAACCCGCTCTCCTCCCGCCACCCGGTAACGGGGAACCTCGTCGAAATTGCATCTTCCGCTGCACACACAGCGTCTCATCTATCGGCAAGCATCTCCCGGAACAAATCTAAAAATAAATCGTTCGCGGGCAACTATCTCCTTCAACCGGTGTTCCTTAGAAAAAAGGCTTGTACAAGGCGTTGTCCCTCAGGGCCATCCTTCGGCGCTCCTACTCCACTAAAGCGGCCTTCAAACCAGGGTCCATTCAGAGAAAGGCATTTTATGAAGCGACTGATCTCCTCTTCGCTCACCCTCCTCATCACTTTTCTCCTGCTTGTGGCCACCGACCGCCGCGCCTGGGGATACGTCGATCCCGGCACCGGCCTCATCGCCCTCCAGACATTCGCCTCGGTGGGCGCGGCCTATGTCTACTTCATTCGCCGCCGCATCCGCGCCTTCTTCGCAAGCAAGCAGAAGGCCCCAGTCGAAGTTCCCCTGGTCGCACCCGAGTCGGCAGAGTCCCGCGAAGTAGTATGAACTCTGTGTCGCCCCGCGCCACATTCCGCGATCCCGCCGGTTCGCTCCGCTTTGAAGGCGAGCTGGCCGTCCGCAGCATCGCCCCTTCTGCGCGCATAGACGTACTCGATTTTCTCGAGTCTCCCCTCTGCCAGGCCATGCAGCAGCGCGGCGACCTCATCGCCGCCGCAGTTGACGACTCCGGCCCGCAGCTCATCCTTCGCCATCCAAAAATCCCCATCCCCACCTATCCATGGGAGTGGACCCCTTCGCAGTGGCTCGCCGCCGCCAACCTCACCCTCAACCTCTGCGAAGAGGCCATCGCCGCCGGCTGGATTCTCAAGGACGCCACCCCGCTCAACGTCCTCTTCATCGGCCCCCGCCCCATCTTCGTCGACATCCTCTCATTCGAACGCCGCAATCCAGACCGCCGCGATCCGAACCCCTCCATCTGGCTGGCCTACGCGCAGTACGTCCGCACCTTCCTCCTGCCTTTGTTGATGGACCGCCTCCTCCATTGGCCGCTCTCTCTCAGCCTCTTCCACCGCGACGGACTGGAGCCCGCCGAATGCTTCCGTGCCCTCCCCTGGCGACGCCGTCTCTCCCGCGCCGCGCTCTGGCCCATCACTCTGCCCACCCTGCTTGATCGCCGCAAGTCCGCCGCGCCCGCATCCGCCGCCGCGCCGCCGAACTCCGCCACTCCGCAAAAAAAATCCCCCGCGCACGATCCCGAACTGGCCACTCACATCCTGCAGCGCACCCTGAAGGACCTCCGCCGCCGCACTCTCCGCGCCGCGCCGCACTCCGCCCGCTCCAACTGGAGCAATTACCCGCAGACCCTCACCCACTACACTCCCGAGCAATCCCGCCAGAAGCTCGACTGGGTCCGCCGCGTCCTCGAAACTACCCAGCCAGCCCGCGTCCTCGACATCGGCGCCAACACCGGAGACTTCAGCGCACTGGCCGCCTCGCTCGGCCCCCCCCACGCGACCCAGGTCGTCGCCCTGGAGCGCGACGCGGCCGCCGCCGACCGCCTCTTCCGCATGGCCCGCCAGCGCGATCTCCCCATCCTCACCATCCACGCCGACCTCGCCCGCCCCACTCCTGCCGTCGGCTGGCGCAACGCCGAGTCCCTCGCTCTGCTCCCGCGCCTCGAATCCCAGTTCGACCTCGTCCTCATGCTCGCGGTCATCCATCACCTGCTCCTGATGGAACAGATTCCCCTGCCAGAGATTCTCGCCCTCTGCCATCGCCTCACCCGCCGCCATCTCGTCATCGAGTGGGTGCCCGTCGCCGACCCCATGTTCCAGAGCCTGCTGCGCGGCCGCGACGCCCTCTACGGCTCCCTCTCCGAAACCGATCTCCTCGACGCCTGCGCCAACCGCTTCCGCCTGCTCGACCGCCAAGCTCTCGCGAACGATCGCATCCTTCTCCTCTTCGAGAAAATCCCCTCCGATAAGCTCGAATTATGCTGAAGAGACTTTGCCAATCTCTCGGCCTCGCCTCGCTCATCCTGGTCATCAACTATGGCGACCTGCTCGGTGGCGGCGCGGACGTCCGCATGCACACCCCATTCCCCCTCGCCCAGGTCTGCTATGCGCACATCGCCGACCTCCTCCTCCTCGCCCTGCTGTTCTTTCTCCTCCTCACCGCATTCGCGCGCACCCGCTTCTACCCCTGGCTGCGCCTCCTGCTCGCCATCGTCCTCCCGCCGTATCTTCTGCAACGCACCCAGTCCATTAATTCTTTCGATCTCATCGAAGGCCTGGTCGCGCTCTTCCTCGTCCTCTGGACCGCCGTCGTTCTTCTGCTCCTCCTGCGCTTCGACAAGTGGTATCGCCGCCTCATGCGCACTGGCAGCTTTGTCACCTCCGGCCTTGTCCTGTTCGCCCTCGCCATCATCGCGCAGCTCCTCTGGGTCGCCGCATGGAAGCCCGCCTCCAACCAGATCACCGCCGCCTGGAACCAGCCCGCCGCCGCTTCCCAGCCTCCGCGCCAGCATCCTCTCCTGGTCTGGATCGTCTTCGACGAGCTCTCCTACGACCAGCTCTTCGACCACCGCGCCCCCAACCTCGCCCTCCCCAACTTCGACGCTCTCCGCGCCCAGAGCACGCTCTTCACCAACACCCAGCCCGCCGGCATTCACACCGACAAGGTCCTTCCCTCGCTGCTCACCGGCCGCCTGGTTGACGGCATCCGCTACACCTTCCACAATCGCCTCTGGGTCCACCATGCCGACGGTTCCGGCCGCCAGCTCATCGACGGCCCCAGCTCCGTCTTCGGCGACGCCGTGCAGTCAGGCTGGCGAACCGCCGCCATCGGATGGTACAACCCCTACTGCTCCGTCTACGCCCCCGCCATCCAGGACTGCTTCTGGACCAATCGCGACATGCTCGACGGCCCCATGTCTCAGCGCGCCTCTCTCGCCGACAACATCCGCACCCCGCTCCATCAACTCGCCGTCGAACTCATCTCCCCCACCCGCGCAGACCGCGATCTCTGCGCCTTCGACGTCCGCCAGCGCCGCCAGACCGAGGACGACCTCCAGCAGCACGCCTTCCAGCTCCTCCACACCGATCAGGCCGACTTTGTCTTCCTCCATCTCGCCATCCCGCACAGCCCCAACACCTGGAGCCGCACCCAGAACGCCTTCACCGCCCAGTGCGGCAGCTCCTACCTGGACAATCTCGCCCTCACCGACCGCGTCCTCGGCCAGATACTCGCCACCCTCCAGTCCTCGCCCCGCTGGAACCAGACCACCCTCATCGTCCAGGGCGACCACGGATGGCGGACCGCCATCTGGCGCGGCCTCCCCGCCTGGACCGAGGAGGACGAGCAAGCCTCCCGCGGCCTCTTCGACCCGCGCCCCGCCCTCGTCATCCACCAGCCCGCGCAGTCCCAGCCCCAGACCGTCGCCACCCCCTGGCCCATCCTCCAGGTCCACTCCGTCGTCGAGCAACTCCTCCACCACCAGCCACCCACTCTCTAGTGCGGTTTCATAGTGACTGTTGCATGAACAGGATCGTGCAATGTGGTTTTCCTTTAGGGAAAACCACGCGAGCGTCCTGCGCTCCGGAATCGCCCGCGGCGCAACCGCTCTCATCGAACGCGATCATGATCTTGGTATAGGCCGCCGGAATCCGCGGATAAGTCGCCATCGGGTTCTTGCCCAGATAGGTGCTCGGATCGCTCCCACGCAAGCCGGTCGAGCGGACCCGTGGTGCGCGATGGAATGCGAATTTCCAGGGCAACCCCCCGCAAATGTGGGAAGATAGGCAGAATGGCTACGGTCGGCGTGATTGTCCCCGCGTTCAATGCTGCAAAAACCCTGCCGATCGCACTCGAGAGCGTCGCGTCGCAGACCTTCGACGACTGGCAGATTCTGCTGGTCGACGATGGCAGCACCGACAACACCGCGGAAGTAGTCGCCCCGTTCCTCGATCGCTTCGGTCCCAAGATTAAGATCATCAAGCAGCAGAACCGCGGCCTGCCGGCGGCAAGAAACACCGCCATTCGCGCCTCATCCGCCGAGTTCCTCGCTCTGCTCGATGCCGACGATGTGTGGCTGCCCTGCCGGCTCGAGGAGTCGCTAAAGGTTCTGCGCGAGCGGCCGCAGGCTGGTCTTGCCTATGGCGGCATCACCAGCATCGACCAGGATGGCCGTCCCGGAGAATCGTTCGTGGGAAATCGCAGGTTCGCCGAAGGCCGCATCGCGCCGCGCATCTACATGCGGCAGGTTGAGCTGCCCTGCCCCACCCTTACATTCCGCCGCAAGTGCATCGATGAAGTCGGCCTCTTCGACGAGACCATGCGCGCTACCGAAGACCGCGATCTCTGCCTGCGCATCGCCTTGCGCTACGAGGTTGCATTTGTCCCCAGGGTCATCGCCTGCTACCGCGTCTCACCCAGTTCCATGACCACCGATCCCGAGCGCATGCTTCAGGCCCAGATGCAGTTCATCGAAAAACATTTTGGCGCTCCCGGTTGCGGCCTGGTGGCGCGCCGCATCGCCCTCAGCCAGTGCTACAAACAGCGCGCCGATGCCCTCTCGCTCCGCCGCCGCCCGTGGCCTGCCCTGGCCAGTTCCCTGCGCGCCCTGGCACTCTATCCATTCGACATCGGCAACATCCGCACCGCCGCATCCATGCTCCTGCGCAGCAGTGGGCTCAATCGCTGATCCTGCCCGCTCGAGAGTCGCAAATACTGCCAACAGGATCGCAGCTCACGCTCTTACTGTGGACTGGCTCCAGCACCCCGCGCCGGGCTCGTTGCCGACAGATGAAAGTCGAACCGGTCGAGGTCCTGCTCCCTGGAAAAACGCGGCTCGGAGACAAACTTCGGGTCCCCGCAGCTCTCGTGCATATATCCGATGGGGCACCCAACGCCCCGTATTCCGTAATACAGGTTGTTGGTGCGGATCACATTCCCGATCTTCTTCTGGTAGTAGAAGCCGCCCGGTCCGCCCGGCTTTCCTCCCAGGTTGTAGGTCCTGGGATTGTCGTATCCCAGAACAATATTGTTCTTGAAGGTCAGCGTGCTGGAGGAGCAGCCGCCGTCGTCCCAGCACCCAATGTCGAAGCTGGTCGGAGCATAGGTGACGATCGTATTGTTGGCGATCAGCGCCGTGCCTCCCTGCCGGAAGTTGAACGAGAGCGCATCGTTCGACCGGCAGAAGTCGCCCAGATGTGCGTTGTAGCTGCTCGGCAGTCCCGCCATCGGCTGAGACATCCTCATGCAGTTCGCAATCACGGTATTGTTGGTGAACACCGCCGGGTTCTCGTTTGGCCCCCACTTGAACGGCTGCCCATTGTTGCCGCGCGCCGTGGAGTTCGTGATTGTCATTGAGCATCTGCCCGTGTCCAAGTGCCCCAGGTCCAGCCCGTCCTGCGTGTTGTAGTTGAATGCGGAGTGGTCGACGTTCGCCGTCAGGCACATCCCCGGCGGCGTTCCCACTCCATCGCCATACCCGCCATTGCTCTCGCCATAACAGGAATAGGCCCCGCTGCCGGGAGAGATCTGGTTGCATCCGTTCCACTCAATCGTGGAGTAGTTAAAGTTCCACACTCCATGGACGCTCGGCGTCTGCCTGCCATCGTCGAAGTCCCAACCGGCCATGCCGTTGTAGGCAATGTCGCAGCGCAAACAGCTAACGACTCCTCCGATCGCTCCGATCACTCCCCGGTCCGTGTGCCCATGAATCCATAAGTCCTGCATCGTTAGATCGTGTGTATGCACGTCGGTGGAGACGCCGTCCGAGTCGTAATCGTCCAGCGGGCCGCCCCTGCTGCATCCTCTTGGCAGCATCGGATCGCCATGCGATATGCACTGCGCGTGGCTGGTCACCTCCAGGCATTGCACATCCACATACTGCGCTCCGGCCAGGTTGAGCGTATTCCCAGCTCCAAACCCGCCGAAGATCTGCGTCGTCTTTGTCTTATCGACCGCGTTCCCCACGCTGCAACTCGCATAGTTCTCGCCCAAGATGCGCGTGTGCCGGCTCGCTGTTCCCGCCGGAATGACGGGATTGTAGCAGGCGTATGGCCCCTGTCCTCCAAAGCACCAGGTGTAGCCCGCCCCTTTGCCGGTCGCGGCGTCGAACCCCACCCGCCACGGCCCGCCGCGAAGGATCACCGTGTCGCCGCCGGCGATCACCCACGCATCGTTGCCGTAGCTCTGGTCGTCCCACAGATACCGGTAGTCCTTGAACGCGCAGTGCTGGTTCACTCCCCGGCCGCGATACGCGGCGTCCGCTTTGCCATCGCACTGGCCCGCCGGCGCCTTGGCCGAATAGCGCGTCCCTCCATCCTTGCGCACATACCAGGTCTCTCCAAACGCAGGCGCGCAGATCAACAGCAGCAATAACGACCACAGAATATTGCGACGCATTTTCACTCTTCGGTTGCTCCAGTCGTAGGCGGATTCGCCCGTGAGCGAAGTATAGTCGAAGGCCGCATTCTGCCGTTTGAGTGCAACTGGCGCAGGGCACCACACTCCCGCAGCCAGCACAACCCGCGCCGTCTTGATAAAATTGAAGCGCAGACAACGCACAAGGAGATCCATGGCAACTCTTCTCGAACAGCTTCGCACCATGACCAAGGTCGTCGCCGACTCCGGCGACATCAACTCCATCGAAAAGTTCAAGCCGACGGACTCCACCACCAACCCCTCGCTCATCGCCGCCGCCGCCCAGATGCCCGCCTATCAGCCCATCGTCGACGATGTCCTCAAGCAGGCCCGCGCCGAGGCTGGCACCGCCGCCACCGACCAGGCCGTCGCCACCCTCGCCTTCAAGACCCTCGCCGTCGCCTTCGGTTGCAAGATCCTCGCCATCGTCCCGGGCCGCGTCTCCACCGAGGTCGATGCGCGCCTCTCCTACGACACCGAGAAGTCCATCGCCCAGGCACGCGAGATCATCGCGCAGTACGACAAGGCCGGCATCGGCCGCGAGCGCATCCTCATCAAGATCGCCTCCACATGGGAGGGCATCAAGGCCGCCGAAGTCCTCGAGCGCGAGGGAATCCACTGCAACCTCACCCTCCTCTTCGGCCTGCACCAGGCCATCGCCAGCGCCGAGGCAAAGGTCACATTGATCTCGCCCTTCGTCGGCCGGATTCTCGACTGGTACAAGAAGGACACCGGAAAGGACTACACCGGCGCAGACGATCCCGGAGTCCAGTCCGTCACCACCATCTACAACTACTACAAAAAATTCGGCATGAAGACCCAGATCATGGGAGCCAGCTTCCGCAACATCGGCG
>PKWU01000015.1 GCA_003132145.1 Granulicella sp. | reverse complement strand
GTTATTTATGCGCAGGCCCTAACCGCTTCAGAATAATGGAGACTCCCATGTCAAACGTCCGCCTGTTCTCGCGCGTATTTGCTGGTTTCGCAGCATTGGCTCTAATGATTGGATGCGGCAGCTCGGCCCCTCCCCCGATCAGTGTTGCCATCACCCCGACGACTGCCACAATGGTGGCGGGCGCGACGCAGACGTTTACCGCAACGGTGACCAATGATTCCACCACCACCCCGGGCGTGACATGGACCGCCTCTGTAGGCACAATCTCCGCAGCCGGCGTGTATACCGCGCCAGCCGTGATCGGCTCCACCCTCTCCGCGACGGTGACGGCCACCAGCAAGACTGACACCACCAAGACGGGCACGGCCACCGTTACCTTTACCCCAATCAGCGTTGCCATTACCACCACTCCAGTCGCAATGGTGGCGGGAGCAACTCAGACATTTGCCGCCACCGTCACCGGCGATGCCACGCTGAACGCGGGTGTCACCTGGTCTGCCTCGGTCGGCACCATCACCGCAGCCGGCGTCTATACCGCGCCCACGCCCGTCTCTACAGCCACGGCAACCATCACAGCGACCAGCAAGACCGATACCACGAAGAAGGCCACCGCCACCGTCACCTTGACGCCAATCGCAGTCAGCGTCAGTCCGACGACTGCCACGCTGGTAGCTGGCGCAACCCAGACCTTTGCCGCAACCGTCTCGAACGACATCACGCCGAGTGCAGGCGTCACCTGGTCCGCTTCGGTCGGCTCCATCACCGCAGGCGGCATCTACACCGCGCCCACGCCGGTGGCCACAGCCACAGCCACCATCACGGCAACCAGCAAGACCGATACCACCAAGACGAACACCGCGACCGTAACCCTGACTCCGATCGCAGTCACCATCACCACCACCCCTGTGGCAATGGTGGCAGGCGCAACCCAGACATTTGCCGATACAGTCACCGGCGATGCCACGCTGAGTGCGGGCGTCACCTGGACCGCCTCGGTAGGCTCCATCACCGCAGCCGGCGTCTACACCGCGCCAACGCCGGTGGCCACAGCCACGGCGACCATCACCGCAACCAGCAAGACCGACACCACCAAGAACACTACGGCCACCGTCACCCTGACGCCGATTGCCGTCACCATTCCGACCACGCCTACCGCCATTGCCGGTGCCGCGACCGAGGCCATCACCGCGACCGTGACCGGCGACACCACGCTGAATGCGGGCGTTACCTGGAGCATCACCAGCGGCGGCGGCGCTCTCACCGCAGTCACCACGACCTCCGTGACTTACACCGCTCCGCTTCCGGTGACTACGGCCAACGCCGTAATTACCGCGACCAGCAAGACCGATACCACCAAGACAACGACCATCACCATCCCGCTCACCCCGATCAGCGTGGCTGCCATCAGTCCGCCGACCGTTAACCTCGGCACCACCAGCACACAGGCCTTCACGGGAGCGGCGGTTTCTAACGACTCCTCCAGTTCCGGCGTGACCTGGAGCATCAGCCCAGCCACCGGTGCGGGCACCATCGTCAGCACAACCGGTGCCTACACTGCGCCCACCACCGTAATCAGCTCAGCAACCACGGTGACGGTGACGGCCACCAGCGTGAAGGATACGACCAAGACGGCCACAGCGGTCATTACGCTGCAACCCATCGCCATCGCCGCCATCAGCCCGGCAACCGTCCCCCTCAACGGCGGAGGAACGCAGAACTTCACCGGCGCGGCGCTTACCTACGACGGGTCGAACTCCGGCGTGACCTGGAGCATCAGCCCAGCCACCGGCGCGGGCACCATCGTCAGCACCACCGGTGTCTATACCGCCCCGACAGTTGTCAGCGGAACCTCGCCTGTCACCGTCACGGTGACGGCGGCAAGCGTGAAGGACCCGAACCAGAAGGCAACGGCCACCATTACGCTGAATCCCATTGGGATTTCGTTCACCACCTCGACTACGGGCATCACGCTCGACTCAGGCCAGACGTTCGCGCTGGCTGCTGCCGTGACGAATGACGCCAGTGCCTCAGGCGCGACCTTCGCCGCTACCGGCTCAGGCACGGTAGCTCCGTCCAGCGTCACCGGTAACACACCAGCGACGACCCTCACCGCGACCGGCTCGACCGCCTCCAGCGTCACCGTGACCGCGACCAGCATCAAGGACACGACCAAGACAGCCACCACCTCCGCCGTCACAGTGAACCCAGCGATCACTTTCAGCCCGGCATCCGGAGCATTGACGGCTGGGACGACGAACACCGCCTACCCCGGTGCGACCATTACCGTCAATGGCGGCACCGGTTCCAAGACCATCGTGATTGCCAGCGGCGCGCTTCCCACCGGTCTCGGCATCAGCAACACAGGTGCCATCACGGGTACGGTTTCGGGCGCTGCGGGTACATACACCTTTGCCATCAAGGCGACTGACTCGGCGACAACCCCCGCCATCGTGACCTCAGGCTCGTATACCATTGCCGTCACTGCCACGCCGATTGCGTGGACCTCGCCCACAACGAGCACGGTTACCTACACCGTGGGCACGGCCATCACGCCGATCTCCCTCGCGGTTACCGGAGGCACAGGCGCGATCACCTTCTCGCGGAACGCCGGCACTCTGCCCGCGGGACTCCAAATCGTCGGCAACCAACTCACCGGCACGCCCACCGCTCCGACCGTGGCGACCGGCAATGCTGTCACCTTCTTGGCCACGGACAGCGCATCGACACCTGTGACGTCGATCTCCCCCCCCGTGACCATCATCGTCAACCCGGTG
The DNA here is from genome assembly GCA_003132145.1 of Granulicella sp. Lineage (GTDB taxonomy): Bacteria > Acidobacteriota > Terriglobia > Terriglobales > Acidobacteriaceae > Edaphobacter. The sequence continues at coordinate 42,046 of PKWU01000015.1, read as the reverse complement.
ACGCTGGCCGTTACGTCGCCAACACTGCCCATCGGATACGTAAATTCGGCCTACAACTCCACCGGCTATCAGTTCCTCGCCACCGGCGGCACGGGCACCATCACCTGGACCATGAGCCCAGCCAACGTCGCTAGCGGCATGACGCTCAGCACCACCGGCCTGCTCTCCGGCACGCCCACGGCAACTTACGGCCCCGCCACCATTAGCGTCACGGCCACCGACAGCGCCACCAACCGGCCGCCGCAGACCGTGACCATCACCCCGTCGCTGACCGTCACCAACCAACTGACGGTGACCACCGGCACGACGCTGCCCAACGGTACGGCGGGCACTCCCTATAGCCAGACCCTGGCAGCGTCAGGCGGCACCGGCACAGGCTATTCTTGGACAATCACTTCAGGTGGAAGCAGTCTTACGGCGATCGGCCTGAGTCTAACCACAGTCAGCGGCGTCACCTCCATCTCCGGTAGTACGCCAACGGCCGGTAACGCCACCTTCACCGCCCAGGTGACAGATTCGCATAGCAACACGGCATCGGCGACGTTCACCGTCACGGTCTACGCGCCGCTGGCCCTGCCTCCCACCCCCGGCACTCTGCCGGCTGCCACCACCACCGCTACCACAAGCTACGGCGGGACCATCGTCGCAACCGGCGGCGTACCCAACTACACATGGACGGTCAACGGCTCTACGAGCAGCCCAGTCAGTCTGGGTAACGGCACCATGAGCGCCTCTTTCGGCACGGGTGCCACGTTGAGCATCACCGGCATACCCTCCACAACAGGCACAGTCTCGTTCACGGCCTCGGTGACCGACAGTGCAGGAACCACCGTCGGCCCAACCACCTACACCATCGCCGTCTCAACCACCTACAGCGTCAGCGGCAATATCAATATGAACAATTGCGGGGTTACCCTGCCGACGCTTACAGTCACCCTCACCAATAGCGGCGGCACATCCATTGGGACCGCGACCTCCGACAACAACGGAAACTTCGTCATCTTGAACGTACCCAACGGGACCTACACGGTCACTCCCTCGATCTCGGGGCCGAGCTCCGTCTTCTATCCCGCCAGCCAGAGTGTAATTGTCTATAACGCCAATTACACCGGTGCTAACTTCGGCGCCGCCCTGGGCTATACCGTCTCCGGCACGGTCTCGTATACTGGTTCTGTCTCGCAGGCCACTCCGATCTATCTGGTGCTGACCGGCGGCTGCGGCGGCGGCAACGGCAATCCCGGTACCAGCCTCTCCGCCGCGGGGACATACACCATCCATGGCGTCTCGCCGGGCAACAACTACACACTGTCGGCATACCAGGACAACCTGGGCTACGGATACCAGAATGCCTCCAACCCGACGGGCAGTGCCTCTAGCGTCACTGTCTCCACCGCCAACGTCACCGTCCCCACCGTCACCCTGACCAATCCCTCGGCCGTCACCCTCCCCACTGCCCCCGAGCTGAGTGGGGTATCCGGATCCAACAACGGCGTATTTGCCCTGTACAAGGCAATCACTCCTTCAGGCTGCAACAACTGCATCGAGATGCCAATCTCCTACACCCTGCAATGGAGTAATTCGAATACCTTCTCCCCCATCGCCGGAAGCAAGACCTTCCCGGCCACCGGCGCTAACGGCGCCAACCTCTGGTTCGTGAATAAAGACATGACGACGGCGAATGGGTGCACAAGTTGCAGCACGCTCACCAATGGCAGCACCTTCTACTTCCGCGCCTTTGGCACCTCGGGGGGGACTGCGACCAGCCCCTACGGCGTATTCGCTTCCAGCGGCACTCCGGTCGCGGTCACCATTGACCCACCCGCACCCACTGGCGGCGTTACCGTCTCCGGCAACATCACCTATCCCGGCACAGCCACCGGGCCGATGTATGTCGGCATCTTCGATTACAGCACCGGTGGCGGCGCCTTCTATGGTGAATACATCGCGAATCCGTCAAGCCCGAGCACGGCGTACTCCATCCAGGTTCCTATCGGCTCCACGTACTACTTCATCAGCGTCATTGACAATAACGACGACGGCGTAGTCGATACGGGCGACCTCAGCAATGTGAATACTGGTGGGAACCCTCCATCTCCAAACATTACGGGTGCCACGAGCAACGAGGACCTGACGTTGACCGGCGGCAACAGCCTTCTACAGACGTACACAGGGCACACCATCCAGACCGGCCAGTCCGACAATTACTCGGTCAACGCCACTGTGAGACCGAGCCTCAGGCTGCCGGTGGCGGTTGAGCTGATCTCGGCCACCAACCCCGATGTCATCGTTCCCCAGGACATTGCCGTATGCACCGATTGCGGCAATCATGAGTTCGAGTTGCAGGCCTCTACCCAGACCACCGTTCCCGCCGTCAACGATAGCTATGGCCTGAAGGTTACCTACAGCGATGGAACAACGGACAATCCCCTGACCGCCACGGTAACCGCGGTACTGCCTTCCTCTGCGGCCGCCACCAGTCTTTCTACCACCACCACCGGGAACAACGCCAGTCCCACAACTCCCTCGTTCAACTGGACCTACCCAACCGCCCCACCCACCAACGCCACCTACGAGTTCTGGATTTGCTGCAGCACCAATAACTACATCTGGCAGATCCCCGGTAACAACTCCAAGAACCCTAACTTCACCAGCTCGCAGATCACGCCGCCACTGGTCTGGGGTGTGGACCCGACGGATAGCACTAACACTCCTTCGCCCACCTCCCTGACTACCGGGACACAGTACAACTGGGAAATTGAAACCCTGGACAGCAACAGCGACTATGTCCAGACTTCCGTGAACTACACCCCATAAAGACCTCTGTGCCGCGTTCGCTCTGCCGTTTCTGGGTCCCGGATCACCGGGACCCAGGAACGGGCCAGCCCGCATGATTCGCAACCGAAAACAGACTCTGATCCCGCGCCATTGAGCAGGCGGCGAAGCCCTTTTCTTGCCTCTCCGTCCGTTTTGTCAACGGCCCATCGGCATGAATCAGGAAGGCTTGTTGTGCAGGAAAGGCGCGATCGGCGAATTAGGCCGATTCGGCTGCCAGCTCGTCGAGCAGGCTTGCAGCGCGGGGCACGTTATCGACCCCGAAGACCACGATCTCCTGCGTCGAACCTAGCTCCAGTCCGCAGTAGGAGTAGTCGATGTTGATCTTGCCGGCGCCCAGCCGCGCGGCGGCGCGGCCCAGCTCGCCCGGACGGTGCGCAACCCTGACAACAGCGACCTCCGTCTCTTCGAAGATCATGCTCAGGCCGCCCAGCACCGCGCGAGCGCCGGCCACATCGTCCACCAGGAACCGGGTCAGGCTCTCTCCCTCCTCGACATAGGACTGAAAGGCCAGGATGTTGACGCCGCGCTCCGCCAGAGCGAGGAAGCACTTTCCCAGCGCGCCCGGCTTGTCCTCAATGGTTACCGTAAACTCCTTGCCCTTCGGCATGCGGCTTGACTCCCTTCGTCTCCGGAACCCGACCAACAGCAATGCGGTCTTTATCATACTGTTCCAGCGGTGCAACTCTCAATTGCAAGCCGTAGCCGGACGCTGCCTGGAACGGCTGCGGACTTATTTCGAGCTTGATTGGTCTGATGGATCGGGGAGGGTTGGCTGATAGTCCGGTTTTGAGTAGGTCTCCGCGAAGGACTCGTCAGGAGAGGCTGACGGCCAGCCAATAATCACCAGGAAGACATCGAGGACGAAGAGCGCGATGGCGAGATCGTTGAAGATCGTCGCCTGATGGGGGTTTGGCCAGAACTGGTTGGCCGACCAGAAGAGAAAGGCGGCGGCCAGCAGGATGGCCTTGATCCACTCCCTCAATGGAGGCCGATGCACGCTTTGGTACAGAAGGTAGACGAGTGCGATCAGGGCAAGCGGAGTTGCCTCGACGAAGCCGTGCAGGTTGGCAGGAAGAAGCGTCGGGAAGACGTCACAGGCGAGCAGCAGCGCAACACAGACCATCGTGACGACTCCCAGAAGGACTGGGACTGATCTGTGGTCTGGATCGATACGGGTGTACATGGAGTTAAGGGTATCGTAAAACCGCGGAGGCATGGCCTTGTGCGAAGTGGGCCGATTCGCGGCGCGCGCGGCGGCGGTATATGATTTGGCTATCGGGTTGCGGTTGGGGTGCGTCTAAACCTCGCTGGCGACCGGGGAAGTCCGGAGTTCGCGCAAGAGACCGGCCCCGTGGAGATGCTGCGAAATATGCCTAAGATTCCGAAGATTCTGCTGCTCGCGGCCTCTGTTGCCCTGGTGCTGACGGTTTTTCTGGGGGTGAACTCCAACGGCGTGAGCGCCGCCGCGACGGGGCAGGATGGCGCCTATCGCCAGATCAATGTGTACAGCGAGGTGCTTCGCCACATCCAGACGGACTATGTGACAGACCCCAACATTCCGGCGGTGACCAACGGCGCACTGCGCGGGCTGCTGGAGTCGCTGGACGCGGATTCCAGCTACCTGTCGCCGGAGGACTACAGGATTTACAAGGCGGACAAGGGCGGCAAGGCGCAGGCGGGGATCAACGTCTCCAAGCGCTATGGCTATGCGACCGTGGTGTCAGTGGTGCCGGGCGGGCCGGCGGACAAGGCTGGGCTGGTGGATGGCGACATCCTGGAGGCGATCGAAGGCCAGGACACGCGCGACATCTCGCTGGCCATGATCCGGCTGATGCTGGAGGGCGCGCCGGGCAGCACCTTGACGGTTGGTGTAGTGCGCTCCAGCAGGAACGAGCCGGACAAGATTTCCATGATACGCAGTTTGCAGGCGCCGCCTCCGGTCGGAGAGGCGCTGTATGAGAACGCGTCGATCCTCTACCTGAAGCCGGAGGTCCTGGACCACGACCACGTCAACGAGGTGGAGACCAAGCTGAAGGGGATGCAGAAGGCAGGCAACAAGAAGGTGCTGCTGGACCTGCGCGATGTGGCGGCGGGCGATATGGCGGAGGCGGTGCGGCTGGCCAACTTCCTGCTGAAGAGCGGGACCATCGCGACGCTGGAGGGTCAGAAGTTCCCCAAACAGGTCTTTACGGCCGACCCGGCCAAGACCATCCAGGCAACGGCGCCGGTGGTGGTGCTGGTGAATCGCGGGACCGCGGGACCGGCGGAGCTGGTGGCCGCCGCGCTGGAGGACAACAAGCGCGCCGACGTGGTGGGCGAGAGGACCTTCGGCGAGGGCACCCAGCAGAAGACCTTCGATCTGCCGGATGGCGCGGCGCTGATCCTGTCGGTGGCCAAGTACGAGTCGCCTGACGGCAAGAAGCTGCAGGACGACGGCGTGACCCCGAATGTTCTGGTTGCCTCCGGGCTGGACGAGAGCGCGGGCGTGGACGAAGAGGAAGCGCCGCAGACCGCAGCCCCCGTGCCCGTGGTGAAGAAGCCCGGCGCGCAGGCGGATGAGCCGCTGACCAAAGCGCTGGAAATACTCAAGGCCAAGCCGGCTTAGGGATTCATGCTGTGTTGAGAACCGATTGAAACTTCACACTCTACCGCGAAGAGTGCGGTCGCCATTCATGCGATGCTCCTATCTCAGGCCGCGACCTATGCACAGGGCAAATCATTGTGCTTCGAGAGTATAGGTTCCCGGTTGCGTGAGCAGGACGATGGCGCGCGTGCCGTCTTCCGTGAGCGGGCCGGGCGGCACTGGCTTCCCATTGAGCAGAATGGAGATGTGTCCTGGGGAGATGGGAACCAGGACGGAGAGCTCGATGCCGGCGGGGAGGGTGACGATGGTCTGTTTGGGCGTAAGGTCGATGGCAATGGGGCCGTGGGGGGTGGGTTCTGTGCCGCGCGCCCAGGCCAGGCCCGCCAGATCGGGACGCAACGTCGCCGTGCGGAAGCCGGCGGCGGTGGGATGAATGCCGAGAACCTCCTCCATGAGCCACGCGGTGGGGCCGGACGACCAGCCGTGCGCCAGCGAGACGAAGTAGCCGGAGGTGCCATCGGCCTGGAGTGAGACGTGCGGGTCGCTGGTGGGCCAGTGGGTGTCGTAGGCCTCCCAGAAGCTGGTTGCTCCCTCCTGGATCATGCCTCCCCAGTACTTGCGAATCCAGTCGAGGGTCTCCGCGCGATGGCCGGTGGCTGCCATCGCGGAGAGGACGTAGGAGTTGTAGAAGGGCGTGATTGGCGGCTCGCGGAAGGTGGCGTCCGCGGTGTGAGTGAGGACCGTGGACCAGATGGTTGGGAGCTGGGACGGCATGGCCGCACCGGAGAGGATTGCCATGCTGTTGATCTGCCAGCGGCTTCCGAAGGTGCCGGAGGCTGGATCGAGCAGATGGGATTGGGCAGCGGCGGTGAGCTGCGCGGCGGCCTGATCTCGGCGGGCTGCTGCGGCGGTGTCGCCCAGCTCGCGCAGCAGGAAGGCGGCGTCATGGAAGGCGAGGATGTACTCGAACTGGGTGCCGCGACGGGCCTCGGGAGTGTCGGCGGAGAGGTCGGCGGTCCAGTCGACGAAGGGCCAGTCTTTGGACTTGTCGGCGAAGAGGTGGTTGGCGTCCATCTCGGCGTCCATGGTGGCGAGCAGGTCAACGAGGCGCTGATGCACGCTCTTCAGGTAATCCAGCGAGCCGGTGTGCATGTAGTACTGGGTGAGAGTGGAGATCCACAACGCGGAGTAGCCGGGGATGGAGTTGACGTGGTGACCGGGGGCGCGGTCGTCCAGCAGGCGGGTGAGTGTGTCTTCCATTAGGAAACGGTCGGCGAAGACGTTGTCGATGACGCGGCCGGAGACGTCCAGGTCGCCGGCCCAGCGTCCGCGATCACGCTTGGGCGCGTCCCAGATGCCGTCCTGCATGCAGAGACGCGCGGTGTAGGCTCCGGTCTCCCAGATTTTGTTGAGCAACGGATCGGAGGACTCGAAGCTTCCGCTGTAGGCGACAGGATAGAAGATGGCTTCGAGTTGGATGGAGCCGATCTGGATCGGCCCCTCGGCGGAGAGGAAGCGCACGCGGGCGTAGCGGAAGGCCGACTTGGGCCCGTAGGCCGTGGCGTTGGCGGGTAAAGTGAGCAGATCCGTGCCCAGGTAGGGATGGTCCAGAAGCTCGTTCTCCGACTCTCCGTACTCGATGGCGACCATTGCCGGCGTGGTCGAGGTCGAGACAATCTGCAGGCGGCCCACCGTCTCGCGTCCGAAGTCGAGAACCAGGCTGGGCGCCTCCTGCTGCGCCAGCATGGGCGACGCGAGGCGGACGGTGAGCGGCGTGGAGCCCGGTTTGGTCAGCGCGTCCGCGTTGACGATGGTGCTTCGCCCGGAGAAGGCGTGGGTGACGGCGACGGCGGCCAGCGGCGTCTGGCGCAGGAAGGACGAGACGCCTTCGTAGCCCGGCCAGTTATACATTCCGGCGTCGGTGTTCCACTGGCGCAGGTTGATGTCTGTCTCGATGGGGCCGAGGCTCGCAACCACGGGCCATGCGGAGTCGTCGAAGGCGGGACTCTGCCAGTCTCCGCTGGCTGCGAGCGTGGCCTTCCATGCGGTGTCGGAGAGCAGCAGCGCGGGAGAGTAGGTGGGCACCCATGGCGCGGCGGGCAGAATCTTGGCGACGACGACCTTGCCGTTGGCAATCTGAATGGTGCTGGCCACCGTGGTGTACTTGGGTCCTCCCTCGCCGCGCACCACCTCCAGCGCCAGGACGTTGCGCCCCGTGCGCAGCGCTCCGGCCAGCGGCGTGGCGAAGACGCGGAAGTCCAGGCCGGGCGCGGTCAGGTCGGAGTCGAAGTGATCGACCAGCTTGCCGTTCAGGTAAATCCTGGCCGAGCGCGGGCCCGCGAGATAGAGCGTCGCGTCCTTCGGGACGGCGGTGAGGTTGAAGGCGGCGCGGAAGAAGCGCGGCTGTACCTCGCCCGAGCCGACGGGCGGCCCGCCATGCGTCCAGATGTACTGCTCCGGCAGCGGCTGGTGGGTTGATTCCGGCGGAATGATCAGGTTGCGCGTGGGGTCCAGCGGCGGGGTAGCCTGCGCGCGGGCGAGGCTGGGCAGCAAAGCAAGCGCGACAGATGCGCAGAGAATACGGGCGGTAAGAAGGCGAGTCGTCATGGCGAGACGACTATATCGCGCCGCATGGAGGAATGGCGAATCCGGCAGAGTGCAAAAAAGAAGGCACACATTGCTGTGTGCCCTCTTTCGTTGCGAAGCAGTTGTTGCGTGCGGACTACAGCCCCTTCTTGACGAGGAAGAGGATGAGGTCCTTGACGCGGCTGGAGTAGNNTCGTTGTCGTACCAGGCGATGATCTTGCCGGTGTTGCCGACGACCTTGGTGAGCTTGGAGTCGAAGGTGCTCGACATCGGGTCGCCCTTGAAGTCGGAGCTGACCAGCTCCTCTTCGGTGTAGGCGAGGATGCCCTTGAGCGGGCCAGCGGCAGCGGCAGCCTTCATGGCAGCGTTGATGCTCTCGATGGTGATGGGCTTCTCGGCGACGAAGGTCAGATCGACGACCGAGACGTTGGGCGTGGGGACGCGGATGGCGAAGCCGTCCAGCTTGCCGGCCATCTCCGGGATGACCAGCTTGAGGGCCTTGGCGGCTCCGGTGCTGGTCGGAATAATGGAGAGAGCGGCGGCGCGGGCGCGGCGCAGGTCCTTGTGCGGCGTGTCCAGGATGACCTGATCGTTGGTGTAGCTGTGGATGGTGGTCATGATGCCCGAGGCGATGCCGAAGGTGTCGTTGAGGACCTTGACGACCGGCGCGAGGCAGTTGGTGGTGCAGGATGCGTTGGAGATGATGTTGTGCTTGGCGGCGACGTACTTGTCGTCGTTGACGCCGAGGACGATGGTGAGGTCCTCGTTCTTGGCCGGGGCCGAGATGATGACCTTCTTGACGGTGGTGCCGAGGTGGGCCTTGGCCTTCTCCGCGTCGGTGAAGAAGCCGGTGGATTCGACGACGATCTGTGCGCCGACGGATGCCCAGTCGAGCTTGGCCGGGTCGCGCTCGGCGAAGACCTTGATCTTCTTGCCGTCGACGGCGATGAAGTCCTCGCCGTGAGTGATCTCGTTCTTCAGGTTGCCGAGGATCGAATCGTACTTGAGCAGGTGGGCGAGCGTGGCCGGCGTGGTGATGTCGTTCACGGCGACGATTTCGATCTCGGGGTTGCCAATTGTGGTGCGGAAGACGTTGCGTCCGATGCGGCCGAAGCCGTTAATGCCAACTTTTACAGCCATTTTCGCTTGCTCCTGTGGGTTTCTTGGTGAGGATTGGAAGGCCCGTTGCGGTGGCCGATTCGAGCTCCCCAACTCCTGTTGAAGATGAAATTCGTGTTTTGGTCGTCAATTCGATGCTAGCACCTGGGGTTGGACGGTGCAACGAATTGGCCTGCGAAACGGCGTGTTGTGTGATCGAAATCACATGCGAGATGCCAAATCGAAACGGAAGTTTATAGATTGCCGCGTCGTTTCGCAGATGGCATCTGTGGACTCGCCGGTGTTGTCGCAGGGGGTGGGTGGGGTGTACGGCTTGGTGCGGCGGATTTGCCGCGGCCACCACGCTCCTGTTATAAGCGTGTCTATGCGCAACGTGCGCGATTGGATGCGCGACATCATGAAAAGACGTTCCAGACGTGGCCCGAACGAATCGGAATCCACGGGGAAGAGTGGGCAGGAACTGCCCTCGAATCAACAGGCTCCGCTGCGGCCCGACTACCCGGACGCGTTGCCGGTCGCCCCGCACGAGCCAACTGAGGCGGCGGGCAAGGCTGCAACAGCGGTACCAGTAGACCAGCCGGTGCGACCGGTGCGACCGGTGCGGCCTGCGCGTGCGCCGCGGTTGCAGGCTGCCGCGCCTGAATCTGCCGTGCCTTCCGCGCCGCAGAAGACGATGGTGGTGGAGACGCAGCCCGACTCGCTGGGCACGCCGCCCGACGAGCAGACGGCAGTGTCGGCCAAGGAGCCGCGCGGATATGTGGTGCTGGCCATTGGGCTGCCCGGTTCGGGCAAGACGACCTGGTACAAGCGGCGCGGCGTCACTCCGCTATCCAGCGACCTGCTGCGCAGTTTGCTCTTCGACGACATTACGGAACAGCGCTACCAGGGGCTTGTCTTCTCCACGCTGCGCAGTCTGCTGCGCGCGCGGCTGATCGCCAAGATGCCGTGGAACTACGTCGACGCGACCAACCTCAGCACGCACGAGCGCAAGCAGTGGATCAAGATGGCCAAGAGCTTTGGCTACGAGGTGCAGGCCGTCTTCTTCGACGTTCCGCTGGCCGTGTGTCTGGAGCGCAACGCCAAGCGCGACCGCCAGGTGAGCGACGAGGTGATGCACAAGATGGCCGAGCGCCTGAAGCCGCCGACGTTCAAGGAGGGCTTCGAGAAGATCACGGTGGTGCGCGTCAAGGGCCATTCCGGCACGCTTCCGGTGACCACCGGCGGCAATGAGGAGTCCTCCGCGGAGAATGAGCCGGCGGAGTAGAGGCGCGCAGAGCGCGGGAATAAGCGAGGGGCCGTGCGCTTCCAATGGCTGCAAGGCGTGCTGGATCAATCGCTGAACGCGGCGCTGTTTGCGCTGCTGACGATGAGCTATGTGACGCCTCCCGTGCTGACCGCAATCCTGCTGTGGAAGCGCAGGATCTGGCGCCCGAATGTGGCTGCATGGCGTTGGTGGGTGTGGCACGTTGGACTGGCGCTGGGCGCGGTGTCGGCGATGGCAGTGCCGATTTTTCTGCTTGGGATACAGTTTCTCTCCAGTGCGGCGAAGCAGCGATGGTTTATCGACGCGGGGATGAGGGGGATGTTCTACGCGTTCATAATCTCTCCGGTCGCGGTGCTTCTGTTCGGCTTCGGCGGGGGCAGGCAACGCTGGGTGGGAATGGTCTCCGCAACGATTTCCTTTGCTGCGCTGTTTATCTCGCTGTACGCAATGAGCACCTGAGGCAGATTCCACAAGGGTGTTTCGCGCGGGTGAATTCTCCGGCGCATGAGTGGGCTACGGACGGGGCGAAGGGGCATCTTGCATCTGCGGGTTCCCATCCGGGGCAAAACAACATATTCTGTCTGTATGCCAAAGCTTTCCATCCGCGACCTCGACCTTGCCAATAAGCGCGTGCTCATCCGCGTCGACTTCAACGTTCCGCTGAAGGACGGCGTCATCACCGACGACACGCGCATCCGCGAGACGCTGCCCACGCTGGAGTACGCGCTGCGCCACCAGGCCAAGGTGATCCTCTGTTCGCACCTGGGGCGGCCCAAGGGCAAGCCGGTGGAGGCGATGAGTCTGCGCCCCGTGGCCAGGCGTCTGCGCGTGCTGCTCGACCAGGCCTTCAACGAGTCGGAGAACGTGGCCTTCTCGCCCGACTGCGTGGGCGAGGTTGCCAAAGAGATGGCGCGTGAGCTGGAGTCCGGCCAGACGCTGCTTCTGGAGAACCTGCGCTTCCACAAGGAAGAGGAGGCCAACGATCCGGCCTTCGCCAAGCAGCTCGCCGAGCTGTGCGATGTGTACGTCAACGACGCCTTCGGCAGCGCGCACCGCGCCCACGCATCGACCGAGGGCGTCACCCACTTCGTTGCGCAATCGGCCGCCGGCCTGCTGATGGAAAAAGAGCTGAACTTCCTGGGCAAGGTGCTGACCGAGCCTGACCGTCCCTTTGTCGCCATCATCGGCGGATCGAAGATTTCCGGAAAGATCGATGTCATCGACAACCTGCTGGATAAGGCCGACACGCTGCTGATCGGCGGTGGCATGGCCTACACCTTTCTCAACGCGCTGGGCCAGAGCACCGGCAAGTCGCTGATCGAGGCGGACAAGGTTGACGTCGCCAAGGCCGCGCTGGAGAAGGCCAAGGCCAAGGGCGTCAAGCTGCTGCTGCCCGTCGATCACGTGCTGGCCGACAAGTTTGCCGCCGACGCCAAGACGCAGATCTTCAGTGGCAAGGGCGCGTTCCCGGCCGACTGGATGGCGCTGGACATCGGTCCCGCGACGATCGATCTCTTTTCCAAGGAGATCGCCGACGCGCGCACCATCCTGTGGAACGGGCCGATGGGCGTCTTCGAGCTTGCGCCGTTTGCGCACGGAACGAATGCCATCGCCGAGCTGGTCGCGGCGAATAGTGAAGCTACCAGCATCGTGGGCGGCGGAGACTCGGTCGCCGCGGTCAAGCAGGCTGGGGTTGCGGACAAGATCACGCACATCTCCACCGGCGGCGGCGCATCGCTGGAGTTTCTCGAAGGCAAGACCCTGCCGGGAGTGGCCGCGCTCACCGACAAGTAACTTCTCGGAGCTGGCGCCCATGCAAGCTGCGTTTGCCTTTGGCAAGACGGGTCTGACGGTCTCTCTTCCCGATGGGCCGCGCTACTCGGTCGTCGAAGGCCGTTCAGCCGGTGCGCTGGCGGACGCAGCCGCGGCGATTGACGAGGCGCTGGACCACCCCATCGGTTGTCAGCCGCTGGTCAAGCTTGCGGCGGGCAAGCGCACGGCGGCCATCTCCGTCTGCGACATCACGCGGCCCGCGCCCAACCGTCAGACGCTGCCGCCGCTGCTGGAGCGACTGCACGCCGCCGGCATTCCCGTCGATGGAATCAACATCCTGATTGCGACCGGCCTGCACCGCGGCGCCACCGGAGAAGAGATTCAATCCATCCTCGGCCCCGAGATCGCAGCCCGTTATCGTGTCGTCAACCACGACGCTCGCGCGCTGGCCGATCATCGCTCGCTCGGCTCGACTGCCAACGGAACGCCGGTCTTCATCGACCGGCGCTTCCTGGAGGCCGACCTGCACATCACCCTCGGCTTCATCGAGCAGCACCTGATGCTCGGCTTCTCCGGCGGACGCAAGCTGGTCGCGCCCGGCCTGGCCGCGCAGCAGACCATCCAGGCCATCCACTCTCCGCGTTTCCTGCGCGAGCCGCTGGCGGTCGAGGGCTCCATCGAGAACAATCCGCTGCACGCCGAACTGCTGGAGATCGCCCGCATGGCGCGTCACGACTTCATCCTCGACGTCGCTCTCACCAAGGACCGCGCCATCTCCGGTGTCTTCGCCGGCTCTCCGGTCGAGGCCCACGCCGCGGGCGTCGCCTTCGTTCGCGCCACTTCGCTGACGGTGCTGCCGCAGCCCGCCGATGCGGTGATTACCAGCGCGGCCGGCCATCCGCTCGATCTCACCTTCTACCAGACGGTCAAAGGCATCACCGCCGCGCAGCACATCGTCAGGCCCGGCGGCAGGATACTGATCGTGAGCGAGTGTGCCGAGGGGCCCGGCTCGCCGGAGTTCGCCGCGATGCTGCGCAACTACGCGGGGCCGCAGCAGTTCCTGAACCAGATTGCGAGCGCGCCGGTCGTCATCGACCAGTGGCAGTTGGAGAAGATCGCGCTGGCCGAACTCAGAAACGAGGTCCTCATCTACACTCGCGGCGTCTCGCCGGAGCAACTTGGCGCACTGGGCCAGCGCTGCACCAGCGATGTGAACCAGGCGGTCGCCGCGCTGCTCGACGGGCTGCCCACAGGCGCGCGCGTCGCGCTCATCCCCGAAGGCCCCTACGCCTTCGCTCAAGTGGCCGAATGAACGCGGGCGAGGCAAATCTGAAAGAGATTGCGCGCACGCTCTTCGCGCAGGCGCTGGATGAGTGCAGCATCGAACGCGCCTTCGACCGCAAGCTGCGTGTGGTTACTGACACCCAGGGAACTCGTCTGATTTTGGACGGCGGCGACGCGATTGCTCTTGACCGGATGCGGCGAGTGCGTGTTGTCTCGGCGGGCAAGGCTGCGGCGGCGATGCTGAATGCGCTGCTGGCGCGGCTGAGGCTTCCGAGTACGTGCGAGCTGCAAGGAGTGCTGATCGCAGCGGAACGACCGGCGAATCTGCCAGCGACGATCCAGTATTTTTGCGGAGGACATCCGGTGCCGAACGAGGCTTCGTTCGCTGGAGCGCGCGCCGCGCTCTCCATGCTGCGCACGCTGGGGGAGGGATCGGCGCAGTACGATTCATCGCGGGACGACTCGGCGCAGAACTTCGTGCCGGACGAAACGCTGTGCATCTTTCTGCTAAGCGGAGGAGCGTCAGCGATGATGGAGCTGCCGCTGGACGAAGCAATCTCGCTCGACGATACGGTTGCGTTTCACCGCGCGATGGTGCACAGCGGCGCGTCGATCGTCGAGATGAACTGTGTGCGCAAACACTTCTCCGCGGTGAAGGGAGGGCGGCTGGCGCTGGCTGCGGGCGTGGCGCAGACGCTCTCGCTGCTGGTCTCTGACGTTCCGCCGGCGCACCTGGACGCGCTCGCCTCCGGACCGACGGTTGGCGATTCGACCACGGTTGCTGAATGCCGCGAGATTCTCGCGCGCTATGGACTACTGGAGCGATTTCCGGCTTCGGTGCGGCGCTTCTTTGCGTCGGTGGAGTTGCCGGAGACGCCCAAGCCGGAGAAGTTGAACGCGCTCGTCTGCAAGCTGCTCGACTGCGATGAGATGGCAGAGGCCGCGCGTGGACATGCAGAGCGGCTCGGATTTTATGCAGTCATCGACAACGCGTGCGACGACTGGAGCTATGACGCGGCTGCGGATTATCTGCTCTATCGGCTGCGGGAGCTTCGTCGCGATCACTCGCGCGTCTGCCTCGTCTCGGCGGGTGAGGTCACAGTCCGCGTAGACGCATCCTCTGCCCAGGCACACGGAGGCCGCAATCAACACTTCGCGCTCTACCTCGCCACGCGGCTGCGTAACGAAGATGGCCCGCTTGCTGTGCTATCGGCGGGATCGGACGGCATCGACGGCAACAGCGATGCGGCCGGCGCAATTGTCGACGAGCACACGCTCTGCACCGAAACGCACCGCGCCTCCGCCCAGCGCGCGCTCGTAGCCTTCGACTCGTCTACCTGGCTCACCAGCATCGACGCCACCTTCGTCACCGGTCCCACGGGCCACAACCTCCGCGACCTCCGCATCCTGCTTGCCGACACCGCACATTGAACGCTGGCCCTCCACATCGTCATTCTGGCCTGAGCGTAGTCGAAGGCCAGAATCTCCGTATTTGTCTTTCGAGCCAGCGATAAACCTCAGGGAAGTGGCTCTACTGGATGTGAGTTGTCCGTTGCAAACGCGCGGATGCCGTAAACTAGCAGCATGATCGACGATCTGGAATACCGATTCTCCCCGGTGCGCGAGCGGGTTCGCGAGCTGCGGGAGTATCTTTGACTCGCCCCGCCTGAAGCGCGAACTGGCCGTCATTGAAGAGAAGATCGCCGACCCCACGGTATGGGCGGATGCGGCGCGTATGCAGCCGTTGATGCGCGAGCGCAAGCGGCTCGAAACCCTCCTCGCCGACGACGCCGAACTCCTTCGCCGCTCCGACGACATCGAGGCCTACTTCGAGCTGGCGAAGGAGGGCGAGGCCACCGAGCCGGATCTTGAACGCGAGATTCCAGCGCTGGTTGAGTTCTCCGAGAAGCTGGAATCGAAGACCATGCTCTCCGGCGAGACCGATGCGCTGAACGCCATCGTCACCGTGCATCCCGGAGCGGGCGGGACGGAGAGCCAGGATTGGGCCGAGATGCTGATGCGCATGTACCTGCGCTGGGCGGAGCGGCAGGGCTTCCGCACCAACATCCACGAGATTCAGGATGGCGACGAGGCGGGCATCAAGTCGGCGACCTTCACCATCACCGGCGACTTCGCATACGGCTTGCTCAGCGGCGAATCGGGCGTACACAGGTTGGTCCGCATCTCGCCCTTCGATTCTGCCAAGCGGCGGCATACCAGCTTCGCCAGCGTATTCGTGAGCCCGGAGATCGACGAGACGATTGTGATCGACCTGAAGGTGGAAGACCTGCGCATCGACACCTATCGCTCCAGCGGCAAGGGCGGGCAGCATGTGAATACCACCGACTCCGCCGTGCGCATTACCCATCTTCCGACGGGCCTTGTGACGGGCTGCCAGAACGAGCGCTCGCAGTACAAGAATAAAGATCAGGCGATGAAGATGATGCGGTCGAAGCTCTACGAGTACGAGTTGGACAAGAAGAAGGCCGCGACGCGCA
Organism: Granulicella sp.; assembly: GCA_003132145.1. Classification (GTDB taxonomy): domain Bacteria; phylum Acidobacteriota; class Terriglobia; order Terriglobales; family Acidobacteriaceae; genus Edaphobacter. The sequence continues at coordinate 26,103 of PKWU01000015.1, read as the reverse complement.
AGATCGAAGACTCCAAGCTGGAGATCGGCTTTGGCTCGCAGATTCGCAGCTACGTGTTGCAGCCGTACCGCATGGCGAAGGACCTGCGCACACGCGTCGAAGTTGGTGATGTGGACCGCGTGCTCGACGGCGATCTGGAGCCCTTCATCCGCGGCTATCTGCGCATGAGGCGCGAAGGGAATTTCCCCGCATCGGTTGAAGAAGACGATGTGGTTTAGTTAAGAAAGACGACGATATGCAATCGAGGGACGTGAGGATTCGGCAACCCATTCTCGCAGTGCTGCTGGCGATCTTCGTAGTGGCCTCTGGAGGCAACGCGCGCGCGCAGATTGCCGTCGCCGGCGACGGAGGCCCAGGCCCGGTGAAGGCGCGGCACCTGACCGCGGAGTTAGTCGCGCTCAGCTCAGCGATTGCGCCCGGCGGAACGCAGCAGGTGGGCCTGGTGCTCACGATGGAAAAGCACTGGCACGTCTACTGGATCAACCCGGGCGATTCGGGCGAGCCGCCGCGGATTGCGTGGACGCTGCCCGCGGGCGTCACCGCAGGCCCGATGCGCTTTCCCATTCCGCAGCGGCTGCCGCTGGGCCCACTGATGGACTTCGGCTACGAGAACGAGGTTGCGTTTCCTGTGACGATCTCTGCTGCGCCGACGCTGAAGCCGGGGCCGCTGCATCTGGACGCGCAGGTGAGTTGGCTGGTGTGCGCGCAGCTCTGCGTTCCCGGGAAGGCGCATCTTGGCATCGACCTCGCGGTGCAGACCGCAACTCCGCAGGCACCGCTCGCCGGCGCGCTGGGCGAGGCCATCACGCTTGTTCCCAAGCCACTGCCCGCAGGCGCAAAGTTCTCCGTTCTCGGCGGCAAGCAACAGTTCGCACTCACGCTGATCGACGGCCAGCGCGAGACGAACGCGGAGTTCTATCCCGATCCCGCAGACCTCGCGCCGGACGGAACTCCCTCGACCAACGCAATCGTCTATTCAGCGAAACAGCACGTCGAACCGCAGCGCGATGGAGTGCGGCTCACTGTTGAGCGTTCGCCCGATCTCGCAACCCTACCGGCAACGCTGCATGGAGTTCTCAAGCTCTCCGACACGGTGGCGTACGACGTGACCGCACCGGTTGTGCCGGGCGAGGTTGCGGCGGCAGGTGGCGGATCTGCGACCAGCACGACTGCGATTGGCGCGATCGGCCTGGCGTTTCTCGGCGGCATCCTGCTGAACCTGATGCCGTGCGTCTTTCCGGTCCTCTTTCTGAAGGGGCTTGCGCTGGTGCAAAGTTCGAGTCAGAGCCGCGCGCATCTGCGTCGACACGGTCTGTTCTACGCACTGGGAATTCTGCTCTCGTTCTGGGCGATCGTGGCCGTGCTGCTTGTGCTGCGCTCCACCGGAGGCCACGCGGGATGGGGCTTCCAATTGCAGTCGCCCGTCTTCATCGCGCTGCTTGCGTCATTGATCTTCTTCCTCGCGCTCTCGCTGGCGGGCCAGTTCGAGATCGGCCTCTCGCTCACATCCGTCGGCAGCTCGTTGGTCGATCGGGCTGGGGCAGGGAAGCAGGGCTACGCGGGCAGCTTTTTCACCGGAGTGCTGGCGACCGTGGTGGCGACTCCATGCACCGCTCCGCTGATGGGCGCGGCGATCGGCTTTGCGCTGACGCAGTCGGCAGCGGTAACCTTCGCCGTCTTCACCTCGCTTGCGCTGGGACTGGCCGCTCCGTATCTGATGCTCAGTTGGCAGCCGGCGTGGGTGCGCGTACTGCCGCGACCGGGCGCGTGGATGGAGATTCTCAAGCAGTGTACTGCGGTGCCGCTGTTTGCAACCGCAATCTGGCTGGCGTGGGTCTACGGCCAGTTGCACGCGAGTAGCGGCACAACAAGCAGCGGTGTAGATCAGATGGCATTGCTGCTCGCCTGCTTCCTGCTGCTGGCGATTGCAGGGTGGGCGCTGGGCCGATGGCCCGCCAAGTGGGCAAGCCGGATCGCGGCGCTCGTGTTGATCGCGTTGGGGCTGGCCATTCCGCTTTCGCAGACGCGCAACGCACCGCGGACAGAAGTTCCGGTTCAGTCAAACGCGACGCAGCAGAACGCCGAACAGACAAGCGTGGCGCAGTCGGGTCCATCCGCTTCGGGCGCGGGCCTGATCTGGCAGCCGTACTCCGAGCAGGCGCTCGATGCGGCGCGCGCCGCAGGTCATCCGGCCTTTATTGACTTCACCGCCGCGTGGTGCCTCAGTTGCCAGTTCAACGAGCGCGCGGTCCTGCGGTCGAGCGATGTTGAATCCGCATTGCGCGCGCACAACTTCATGCTGCTCAAGGCCGACTGGACCAATGATGATCCCGCAATCACGCAGAAGCTGGCATCGCTGGGCCGCGCCGGTGTGCCGACCTACGCCCTCTATCCCGCGACCGCAGATAGCGCGCCGGATGTTCTGCCGGAGTTGCTGACCAAGGGCCTGGTGCTGGCGGCCATCGAGCGCGACGCCAAGTAAATCGCTGGCTTTGACTTAGTTTTGCAGCACTCCTCCGACTCATCGCGATAAGACTGCGATGAATGGGACACTCGGCCCTCGCATCCGCATCTGCATGAGTTGGAACTATTATTTTGGCTTGCGCTTGCCTGCGCGGATGCGCGCGACCTCGTCCATGCGCTGGGCGAGCAGCTTCTCGCGGCCCTCCTGGGTGGGGTGGTAGTAGCGGCGGCCAGCGAGCGACGGCGGCAGGCACTCCATGTCCGCCACGCGGCCTTCCACATTGTGCGCGTACTGGTATCCCTTGCCGTAGTCCAGCGACTTCATCAGCTTGGTGGGAGCATTGCGCAGGTGCAGCGGGACGGGCTCGGCGGCGGTGGCTTCGATGTCGCCGGTGACTGCTCCGTAGGCGGTGTAGACCGCGTTCGACTTGGGCGCGAGAGCCAGGTAGACGATGGCCTGCGCCAGTGCGAGGTCGCCTTCGGGCTGGCCCAGGAAGTGCATCGCGTCGCGCGCGGAGAGGCAGAGGTTGAGCGCCTCGGGCGCGGCCAGGCCAACGTCCTCCACCGCCATGCGCACGATGCGGCGCGCGACGTACATGGGGTCTTCGCCGGCCTGCAACATGCGCCCCAGCCAGTAGAGCGAGGCGTCCACGTCGGAGTTGCGCACGCTCTTGTGCAGCGCGGAGATGATGTCGTAGTGCTGCTCGCCCTGCTTGTCGTAGAGCAGCACGCGACGCTGCAACGCCTCGGCGGCGATCTCTTTGGTGATGCGTTGGGCTGGCTCTTCGCCGGCGAGACTCGCTGCTACGTCCAGCGCGTTGAGCGCATTGCGCGCGTCGCCGCTGGCGTAGGATGCAATCGTTGCGAGAGCCTCTTCGTCGGCTTTTACGCCCGACGCGCCGAGGCCGCGCGATTCATCGTTGAGTGCGCGGTGGAGCAGCGCAACGATCTGCGCCTCCGTCAGCGGCTGCAGCGTGTAGACGCGGCACCTCGAGAGCAGAGCGGCGTTCAGCTCGAACGATGGGTTCTCGGTCGTCGCGCCGATCAGGCGGATCGCGCCGCGCTCCACATAGGGCAGGAACGCGTCCTGCTGCGCCTTGTTGAAGCGATGGATCTCGTCGATAAACAGGATCGTCCGCGAACGGAAGCCGGCGGCCTTCTCCGCCGCCACCATTACCTGCTTGATCTCCTTAATGCCGGACATCACCGCCGAGAATTCAATGAACGTCGACTGCGTCATCGCCGCGATGATCTTGGCCAGCGTCGTCTTGCCCGTGCCGGGAGGCCCCCAGAAGATCATCGAGGTGGGGTCGTCGTGCGCAATGGCGAGCGCGAGCGGCTTGCCTGGACCCAGCAGATGCTCCTGCCCGACGAACTCGCCCAGCGCGCGCGGCCTCATGCGATCGGCCAGCGGAGCATGGCTGGCCTGCGCTGCGACGTCGTCGGGAGTGGGGTTGAAGAGGTTCATAGGACAGTGGTAAGTGGTAAGTGGTAAGTGGTAAGTCGCGCGGCTTCCCGCTGGCGCGCGGCTTCGTAGAGCAGCAGCGATCCAGCAATGGCGGCGTTGAGGCTTTCGACGCGGCCTGGTGTGGGAATCGTGATGCGCGTGTCGGCCAGCGCGAGAAATTCGTCACCAAGTCCCGCGCCCTCATTGCCGATCATCAGCGCGCAGGGGTTGGTGAGGTCGGCGTCGCGGACGGACGCGGAGTTGGATTTGGAATCGAGGGGAGAATTGGAATCGGTTTCGGAGTTGGGCGCGACGGCGGCTAGCAGGCGCACTCCACGCGACTGCAGGGCGATCAGCTCTTCGGTGGAGATCGCAACGACGGGAACGCGGAAGACCGACCCGGCCGAGGCGCGCAGTGCCTTCTGGTTCCACTCGCTCACCGTGCCGTGGGTGGTGAGTACGGCGGTTGCGCCGAAGGCCTCGGCCGAGCGAATCAGCGTGCCCAGGTTGCCCGGGTCCTGCAAGCCCGCGGCGATCAGAAACAGAGCGTCCGTTGCAATCTTCGCCGCCATCTCCCAACGCGGCGGCAGCATCAGCGCCGCGATCCCCTGCGGATGCTGCGTCGCGACCGCGCCGGCGAAGACCTCCTCGGCGAGAACCAGCAGCTCAACCCCGCGCGGAAGCCACGCGGGCGGCGCGACGCGCTCGCTGAGGAAGATGGTCTTCAGCGGAAGTCCACTGGCGAGCGCCTCGCGCAGCAGATTTTCGCCTTCGATGGCGACCAGGCCACCGCTGAGGCGCGCATGTCCGGCAAAGGCCGCGCGAAGCTGCTTGACCCGCGCGTTGGCGCGGCTGGTGACGAGGATCGGCTGCGCAGTCATCTAGCCAAATCTTACGCTGTGAATGGGAAAGTCAGCATTCGGCGCTGTGAATGCAATGGTCAGCTTCCGACGCAAGAAAGAGGGCCGATCGGCACGAGGAGAATCAATTGCACGTCAGCGCAGTCCAGACAGCTGCCGGATTACTATCTGCGCCGCTGATCTCCAGGTCCACGAAGCCGCCTGCGGGAACCGTGTCACTGCCGGTCGCGGGACAAGTTCCGCCAGATCCGTTCGGCATCGCCGTGCAGGTGAGGTCCAAGCTGCTCGCCATGTTCGAAGGAGACGAGCCGTAGCGCAGCGTCACCGTGATCGTCTGCCCCTGCTGCGAATAGACGTTCAGCGCCGTTGCAGTACACTTCGTTGGAACCCACGTCAGAACTGAATACGGCACGGTTGCAGTTCCAAACTCGCTCGCGGTTGAGGTTGAGTTGTTCACCGAGTAGTACAAGAGGTAGAGGGGGATGCCGCTATACACCGTGTGATACACCCCCACACCGGAAATTCCTCCGCCTCCCCCGCCGCTGCCGCCGCTTCCAGTCGCTCCGGTTGCGCCCTGCGGAATGGTGAAGTTCAGAATCGCCGCCGTGCTGCTTCCAGTGTTGGTGACCTGCACCGAGCTGCCCGCCGCGCCGGTGTTCACCGTGCCAACGCTCACCGTCATCCCCGCTGGCCCGGTCGGCCCCGCTGGCCCGGTTGCTCCCGTCGGTCCCTGCGGCCCGGCCTCTCCCTGTTGCCCGGTTACTCCCGTCGCTCCCGTCGCTCCCGTCGCTCCCGGCGCGCCCGCCGCTGCCAGCAACGACCAGTACTGAGTGAAGAGGCCGGGGGTAAAGCCCTGATTGTTCGCAATCGTCGAGATATAGCTCGAACCGTTGTAGCTCACCCCGTCGTTCAACGAATAGTTGGTCAACGAGTTATACGTTTCCTGATAGGTCATTCCGACTGGCCCCGGCGCGCCTGCTGCTGCCAGCACTCCCCAGTACGTCGGGCTGTTGTCTGGCTGGTGGCCCGTGTTGTTCGCCACCAGCGCGATGTAGCTGGAGCCGTTGACGTAGCTCACCGCATCGCCCACCGCGTACGAGCTTCCAATCGACCACCCGCCACGGAACGCCACTGGAGATCCCTGTGGCCCGGCTGGCCCGGTCGCCCCCGCAGGTCCGGTCGCTCCTGCCGCGCCTGTTGTCCCCGCCGCGCCGGGAACTCCCTGCAATCCCTGCGCCGCCAGTACCGCCCACTGCGTCGGACTCAGGTCGGGAGTATTCCCACGATTGCCAGCGATCAGCGATATGTAGGTCGAGCCCTGCCAACTCACCGCATCGTTGAGCGCATAGTTGGACGTCGACTGGTAGTTCCCCGTGTAGTTCGCCACCGGAGGCCCCTGCGGCCCGATGGGCCCCTGAATTCCCTGCAACCCTTGAATCCCCTGCGTCCCGGCCGCCCCGGTCGTTCCCATCGCCCCGGTCGCACCGGCCGGCCCGGTCGCGCCCGTTGCTCCATCCTGCGCGAAGAGCGCCCAGAACGTCGGCATTTGGTCGGGAGTATTGCCATGGTTGCTCGCCTGCAGCGAGACATAGTCCGCGCCGTTATAGCGAACCCCATCCCCCAGCGCGTAGTTGGTGCCCGACGAGTAGATCCCCTGAAACGTCAGCCCCACTGGCCCCGCCGGTCCCTGCGGCCCCAGCGGTCCGCTCAAGCCCTGCGCGCCAGTCGCTCCGGGAATCCCCTGCGCGCCCGCCTGCCCGGCAATCCCCTGATCTCCCTGATTCCCCTTCTCCCCTGGAGGCCCCACGCTTCCCGGCAGTCCTTGCGGCCCGGCAGCTCCGGTCGCGCCCGTCGCTCCGGTCGGCCCGGCTGGCCCTTGCGCCGTCAGAGGACCCCACTGCTGCGGGCTGAAGCTCGGCGTATTGCCGTGGTTGCTGGCGATCAGAGACGTATAGCTCGACCCCTGCCACACCACCACGTCGCCCAGGTTGTAGTTCGTCGTCGAAGCGTATGTTCCCTGATAGACGAATCCCGGAGGCCCCTGCGGCCCGGTCGCGCCGATCTGCGCCGACGCCAGCACTCCCCAAACCGTTGGACTCAACCCCGGAGTGTTTCCAGCATTCGAGTTCGTCAACGAAATGTACGCCGACCCCTGATAGCTCACCACATCGCTCAACGCGTAGTTGGTCGTCGACGCGTACACTCCGGCGTATCCCAGCCCAGGAACTCCTTGTGGCCCCTGCGGCCCGGCTGGCCCCGCCGATCCCGCAGGCCCAATTCCGGTTCCACCCTCGGCCAGCAGTCCCCAATCCGCAGGACTCAGCGCCGGAGTGTTCCCATGGTTCCCCGCAATCAGCGAAATATAGCTCGATGCCCCGTACAGCACAATGTCGTTCAGCGCGTAGTTGATCGTCGACGCATACACCCCCTGGTACGACACGGCGACCGTCGGCGATCCGCTGCTTCCACCCGTGCCCGCCGCGCCCGCCGCAGCCAGCAATCCCCACTGGGCCGGACTCACCCCCGGCGTGTTTCCATTGTTCGACGCGATCAGCGAGATGTAGCTCGATCCCTGCAATACCACCACGTCTCCCAGTGCGTAGTTGGTCGTCGAAGCGTAAGTTCCCTGGTAATCCAGCCTGCTGCCGCTGCCCGCTGGCCCAGCCGGTCCCGCTGGACCTTGCGCCCCTGTTGCGCCTGTAACACCCGCCGGCCCTTGCACCCCCGCCAGCCCAGTCGCCCCGGTCAGCCCCGCCGGCCCTTGCGCCCCTGCTGCGCCTGTAGCACCCGCCGGCCCAGTCGCCCCGGTCAGCCCCGCCGGCCCCGTAGCTCCCGCCGGTCCCGCATCCACAAGCTCCACATCGAGCGTCGCGGCGTGCGAACTCAGGTCGTTCTCCTTGCTATCGAACTGCACCATGGCCGTCCCGGCCGAGAGCGCCAGTCCATTGTTCGTCGCGGGCGAGCTGATCCATCCCTGCACCAGCGCCGTCACATCCAGCGCGACGAACGCTCCGGCCTGGCTCACGGTAAACACACCCGCCGCGCTGCCGATTGCCGGCTCCGTCGCATAGGTCACGCTCGACTCGCCCCACGCTCCGTTGACCGGCGCATAGGTCACCAGCCCCGCCGTCGTCACCCGGTTGCAGTAGAGCCGCAGCACGGCGTGCGACACCTGACTCGCGGTCGTCCCCGCCGACAGCATCGACAGGTCGAACTGGAGCAGCGTCGTATAGCCCCCGCCCACATTCAGATTGGAGATTGCCCCGCTATTCGCCGTGGGCAACGCGCTGTTCACGTGCGCATCGGCCACCAGCGTCGCTTCGGCGCCCCATGCCGGCGCCCCCGGCCACAACACCCACCACAACAACACCCACAGCAACACCGCCAAGCCCACGCCCGCCCGCGGAGCCACTCTCAAACCACGGTCAATTCCGACTCCGTCCCCCCTGCCCATTCCGGCTCCAGGCTGCTCCGGTTGCGGTGTCGCTCTGTTCCGGCTGGTCCGAAGACCGGACATGGAGGTCCGCACCTGTTTCAACGTTCCCTACTCGACGATTCACGCTGCCGCGGGCCTTCTGCCGACCATGAGAGTTCGTGGCACAAGACAGACTTAGAACTGTACCGTTTTAGGACACTCCAGCCTGAATAGCAAGCCTTTTCGCCTCAACCCTCCATCTCTGCCCTGTCCATACTCCCCACGATTGCGAACGGCCCCTTCGATTTCCCTTCTTGCCCGCCATCTCTTAGACTGCAATGGTCGGCCCAATCCGCGCGGAGGACCCCAAGAACAATGTCCCAGCAAGCCCCAAACCAGCCCGGAACCCTCCCCACCCCCGACTCCCTGGTCAACATCCCCCGCCTCGTTACCGCCTTCTACGCCCTCCATCCCAACCCCGAGGTCCCCGCCCAGCGCGTGGCCTTCGGGACGTCGGGCCATCGCGGTTCGGCCTTCGCCATCTCCTTCAACGACGACCACATCGCCGCCATCGCGCAAGCCATCGCAGACTACCGCCGGGCGAATAATATCTCCGGCCCGCTCTTCCTCGCCATGGACACCCACGCCCTCTCCGAGCCGGCCTTCGCCACCGCCCTCGAAGTCCTCGCCGCCAATTCCATCGAAGTCTTCGTGGACGACCAGCTCGCCTACACGCCCACCCCCACGCTCTCCCACGCCATCCTCACCTACAACGCGAAGCTCAACGGCGGCGCCACGCCCTCGCAGGCGACACTCGAAAGCGCAGCCAGCGATGGCTCCCGGCAATGGGCCGACGGCATCGTCATCACCCCCTCGCACAATCCCCCCGACGACGGCGGCTTCAAGTACAACCCGCCCAACGGTGGCCCCGCAGACACCTCCGTCACAAAGTGGATCGAGGACCGCGCCAACGAGCTGATTGGCAAGCGGCTGGATGGGGTGAAACGGATCGCGTACACCCGCGCGCTCAACGCCTCCACCACGCATCGCCACGACTACATCACCGCATACGTCAACGACCTCGCCAACGTCATCGACTTCGCACCGCTGGCCGGAACCACGCTGAAGCTGGCCGTCGATCCTCTGGGCGGCGCGGGAGTCCACTACTGGCCGCGCATCGCCGAGCGCTACAAGCTCCCCTTCCAGCTCCTCAACCCCTACGTCGATCCCACCTTCCGCTTCATGACCCTGGACTGGGACGGCCAGATCCGCATGGACTGCTCTTCTCCCTTTGCCATGGCGTCGATGATCGCCAACAAAGACCGCTTCGACGTGGCCTGGGCCTGCGATACGGACCACGACCGTCACGGCATCGTGACGCGTACCAGCGGCCTGCTCAACCCCAACCACTACCTCGCCGTCGCCATCCAGTACCTGTTCACGCACCGGCCTGGTTGGAAAGATACCGTCGGGATTGGAAAAACCCTCGTCTCGTCCTCCATCATCGACCGCGTGGCCAAGGGGTTGGGGCGGCCCATGCTGGAGGTCCCGGTAGGCTTCAAATGGTTTGTCGACGGCCTCATCGACGGCTCGCTGGGTTTTGTAGGAGAAGAGTCCGCCGGAGCCAGCTTCCTCCGCCGCGACGGGGCTGTGTGGACGACAGACAAGGACGGCCTCATCATGGGCCTGCTCTCCGCCGAGATGACAGCGGTAACCGGCAAAGACCCCGGCCAGCTCTACAACGACCTCACCGCCCGCTACGGCTCGCCCATCTACCAGCGCATCGACGCCGCCGCCACGCCAGAACAGAAAGCCAAACTAGCCAAGCTCTCCGCCGCGCAGGTCACCGCAACCACGCTCGCCGGCGAACCCATCACCTCGCTCCTCACCGAAGCTCCCGGCAACCACGCGGCAATCGGCGGCCTCAAAGTGACCACCGAAAATGGCTGGTTCGCCGCCCGCCCCTCCGGCACCGAAGACGTCTACAAGATCTACGCCGAATCCTTCAACGGCCAACCCCACCTAACCCAAATCCAGACCGAAGCCCAATCCCTCGTCACCGCCGCCATCTCATAGTGTGGCGCAGTGAGCGAGCCTAGGTTGATAGGCTGCTCACTCCGCCTCGATCTATCGGACTACTTTGAGTTTCTACCGTATGACTAGGAACTTATCCCACGGAGTGTTGCAGACCGGGCAGCGGTCGTGTTCGTTGGGCGTCTCCGAGGTGTAGCCGCAGACCGGGCAGACGAAGAAGTCGCGCGGCTTGGCGATCCATGTGTCCTTCGAGCCCGCCTCCAGCAGCGCAATCGCCTCGGCGTAGAGGCGCGCGTGCGTCTTCTCCGCCTCCAACGCGTTGTGGAAGGTGCGAATGGCGGCGGTATTGTTGTGCGCCGTCGCCTCGGCGATGAAGCCGGGGTACATCGTGGCGATCTCGTACTGCTCGCCGGCCAACGCCGTCTTCAGGTTTTCCAGCATGCTGCCGACCTCGATCTCGTGGATCTTGATGGCGACCTTGCCGCCGAGCTGCACGATCACCCGCGCGTGGTTGGTGGCGTGGATCTGCTCGGCGCGCGCGGCGGCGCGGAACAGGCTGGCAGCTCCGCGAAAGCCATCCGCATCGGCTTTGATGGCAAACGCGTTGTACTTGGCGTTTGCATTCGACTCGCCTTCAAGCGCGCTCAGCAAGTTCTTAACCGTAACTGCATTTTCCGCTGCGATCTCTGCCATGTCCGGCCCTCCAATGAGCCGACTTGAGGTTACGAGCGCTGGCGGTAAATCGCAGTGACGCAGGTTACATGTGAGGACCGGAGCGTGGAGAGTCCCAAATCGAATGTGCAGTACTCACTGCGCGCGCCAGCTCCACTCCATGCCGCCCATGACAGTGCGCCCCTGCATCGGCACGCCGACGATCTCGGTGTAGCCCGTGTTGCTCAGGTTCAACAGCCGGAGGTAAGGCCGGATGCTGCCAGTGTTGCGCGCGAGGCTGATGTCCCACAGTGGGTAGGCCGTCTGCGTGGTCTTCTGCACCACGTTCACCTGCGTGTGCGCGGAGAGCTGCTTAAACTGCCCCGTCCAGCCGAAGACCGCATTTTGAGCCGCGTAGTTGAAGGCATACTCCGAAAGATAATTCGCCGGAAGATTGCCGGAGTGCGCCGCCGTATAGCTCACATCGATCTGCTCGGTCGAACTCAGCCGCACGCGCGCGCTCGCCTCCGCGCCGCTGATGTCCAGCATCGGCACATTGACCGCCTGCCACTGCTCGCCCGCGGTCAGCGGCAGCAGCTTCGAGTAGTCGATGGCGTTGGTCTCCTGTAGCCGGAAGCCGACCGCGGTCAGCGTCAGCCGGCCATTTGCGGGCTTCCAGTCGAGGCCGCCCTCATAGCTCCAGCTCGACTCCGGCTTCAGAGCCGCATTCCCCAGCGTCGCCGGGTCGGAGTAGTAGAGATCGGTATAGGTCGGCAGGCGGAAGCCATGCCCCGCCGATCCGCGCAGGCGCAGCGTTTTGCTCAGCGTAAACGCCGCCGCCGCGCTGGGCGAGAAGACCGAGTTGCCGCCCGAGAGCACCTCTTCGCGCGCACCGATGGAGAGCGAGAACCGTCGCAGCGCGCGCAGGCTCAGGTTGGCGTAGCCCGCGCCCTGGTTGCGCGCATGAACGCCCAGCGCGTTACTGCGCACTTCTCCCGAGCCGCCCTGGGAGAAGTTGAAGCTGTGGATCGAGTCGCCCGACTCCTCCAGCCCATAGGCCAGCGTCGTATTCTTGCCCAACTCGTCGGCCCGCCGCAGCGCGCCCTCGTAGCTGGTCGTCGCGTGGTTGTTCTCGTAGACCGCGGGCAGCCCCTCGAGCAGCACAAACTCATCCGTGTGCCGCAGATAGCCAAAGCTCGCCGCCGTGCGCGCGCCCAACTGCTGCTGAATGCTGGCCAGCCACGCCTTCGTCCTCTCCCACGAGTTGTACGCCCCATAGAACTGGTTCGCGCCGTAGGGCCGGTCGCTCGCCGCCAGCAGAACATCGGTCGTCCCCGGCTTGGTCTTCAGCCAACTCTCGCTGGCCAGCGCGTTGCTGCTGTAGTTTCTGTCGGCAATAAATCCGTCGGATGTGTCGCGCGATCCCGTCAACGTCTCCGCAAATCGCCCCGTCGCATAGTCCGCTCGCAGATGCTCCTCCAGCGACCCGTAGTTTCCCGCGCCGGAGCGCGCCACCACGCTCAACCCCGCTCCTGGCGCGCCGGTCAGCAGGTTCACCGCGCCGCCGATCGCATCCGACCCATAAAAAGTCGAACCCGAACCATGCAGCACGTCCACGCGCGTGATCGCATCCAGCGGCACGGGAATGTCCAGGTTCAGATGGCCCGTCTCGGGATCGTCCACCCTCATCCCGTTCACCAGAACCAGCGACTGCTCGAACGTAGTACCGCGGATTGCGAGGTCCGCCTGCACGCCCTCGCCCGCCCTCGCCTGCACGTTCAGCGATGGATCGGTGCGCAGCAGATCGACCACGCTGTCCGTCCCCACCACTGCCTGCTGCGGCAGAATCACAGACACCGAGCGATCGCTCTCTTCCAGCGGCAGCGGCTCCGCGGTCGTCGTCACCTGCACGCTTTGGGCAACGCGGATCGGCGCCTGTGACTGGGCAATGCCCGGTGCTGCGACCGCCGTCCCTGCGTCCGAAGAACTCTGCTGGCAGACGCCCCATCCCGCGCAGAGCAGGCAGAGAGAGAGGGAAGCCAGGCTTTTTTTCATAAGCCGATCATCGAGCAATTCCGGGAGCAGCACAACGATACTTTTGTATTGCCATAAATAATTGATCGGATAAACTATATCTGCCGCCTATGCGCATCGAAGCCTTTCTTCGCGAGAGTCCAATGTTCACGGTAAAGCGTGCCGCGCGCCACTTCGACCGGGTCGCAGCAGAAGCCTTCTTCGCCGACGGCCTCGGATTCATGGAGGGCCTGCTGCTGGCGGCGATCTTCTTCGAGGCGCCCCGTCCCATCAAGCCGTCTCATCTCGCCGAAACCTTCGCCACCACGCGCGGCAACGTCAGCCACTCCATCTCCTCGCTGGAGGCGAAGGGACTGGTGCAGCGCAGGATCGATCCCGCCGACGCCCGCGGCACTCTGCTGGCGCTGAAGCCCGCGGGAAAAAAGTCCGCGCTGCGCGTCATCGCCGCATTCGACAGGATGCAGCAGAAGTTCGAGCAAAAAGTTGGCAAAGCCGCGCTGAAGAGCACACTCGATGCAATCCGCACGCTGGAATCGTGCCATCGCCCATAGGACCCCGACCAAGTGGAATCCAAGTAGAATGGGCGTGTGAGCCCATCGTCCCCATCCATCTCCGCAATCCGCCGCAAGGTCGAAGCGCGCGAGCGCATCTCGCCCGCCGACGCACTCCTGCTATGGCGCGAGGCCACGGACGAAGAGATGCGCTCGCTTGCCTCGCTGGTGCGCGCACGCTTCCACGCGCCAGACGCCTGCACATACCTCCTGATGCGCATCATCAACACCACTAACGTCTGTGTCGCCCAATGCGACTACTGCGCCTTCTACGCGCTGCCCGGCCAGCAAGGCGGATACGTCCTCACCGAGGCGCAAATCTTCGCCAAGATCGACGAACTTCTCGCCCTTGGCGGCGAACTTGCCGGCTTCAACGGCGGCTTCAACCCGCAGCTCTCCCTGGATTTCTACTGCGACCTGGTGCGCGCCATCCGCGCCCGCTACGGCGACCGCATCGAGCTATACGCCTTCACCATCGCCGAGTTCATGTACCTAGCCGACCACGCCTCGCTCAGCTACGCAGACACCGCCCAACGCCTCAAGCAGGCCGGAGTCCGCTGGATCACCGGCGGAGGCTCGGAGATTTTGACCGAAGACTTCCGCCGCCGCCACAGCAAATTTAAATACACCGTGGCGCAGTTCTTTGAGGCGCAGGCAGCCATCGTCGCCGCCGGCCTGCGCACTACGGCCACCATGGTGATCGGCTTCGACGAGACGATCGACGAGCGCATCGAGCACCTCGACCGCACGCGCCGCTTTCAGGACGAGGTTGGCGGGCAGGAGAGCTTCCTCTGCTGGAACTTCAAGCCCTGGTCCACCCCGCTCGGCGCGCAGCTGCACAACATCGAGATCACCCCAGCCGAGTATCTCCGTCACCTCGCCCTCAGCCGCATCTTCCTCGACAACATCCCACGCATCCGCACCTCGGTCCTCACCCAGAACGAGCGCGCCCTCGAAGGCCTGCTCTACGGCGCCGACGACTTCGACCTGCCCATTGAGGACGAGGTCACGCAGAAGGCTGGCGCCACCATCAGCCTCAACTTCGACCGGCTCCTCGACGTCGCCCGCGCCCTCGGATTCCACCCCGCCTGCCGCCACGTCGCGCTGGAACACTCGTCAACAGTTCTTTAGCGCGGTCCACTTTTATTTGCTGGGCAGGGCGTAGATCACCTCGCCCGGACGCGTGTAGCCCAGCTCTTCGCGCGCCTGGTGCTCGATCGCATTGGGATCGCTTTGCAACCGGCTCACGTGTCCCGTCAACAGGTCGTTCTCCTGTTGCAGCTCCCGCATCTGCAGGTTCAGCAGTTGCGTCTCATTCCGTTTCTGCTGGTACACCGTCAACCCATTCGCGCCGAAGACGACGTGATACGCTACCCCCAGCGCCAGCGCAGCCGCAGCCACGGTCGCCAGCTTGCGCCGCTCCATCGAGAGCCGCCCGCAGAGCGCGCGCAGAGACGCAAAATGTCGTCGCCTCGCCGGGACTGGTGGGTTCACTTCCATTGTTCCAGTTGAAGAGCCGCAGCCGTTCGCGTCAAGACAAACTGCACGCTCGCGCCCGGCAGGAACCAAGTTCGTACATGGCTGCCGTTTCTCGAAGCAATCTACGCAAACCGAATCTCATCCACGCAAGTCATCTGCGCCGCGAAGCCAGTGCCAACGGAATCCACGTCTTCCTTCGCGCGATAAGCGCACAATCCCGCGCCGCTTGGTATTCTTGTAGTGTCGGATTTATTTCGTCGCACGAGGGCTTCTTTCCACCTTTCTGTTCTCGGCTCGCGCGTACATCTCTCTCTCCCATTTTTCTGAACCACTCTACTGAAGGAACGGCCAATACATGACAGCGACAAGCGCAACCATTCAGGAAATCAAGATTGCCCACAGCCCGGACTCCGACGACGCCTTCATGTTCTACGGCCTGGCCACCAACAAGGTACGTGTTCCCGGCTACAAGTTCACCCACGCGCTCACCGACATCGAGACGCTGAACCAGCGCGCCATCCACGATCCCTACTACGACGTAACCGCGATAAGCTTCCACGCCTACCCCTACATGCAGGACACCTATACCCTGATGGCTTGCGGCGGCTCGGTCGGCGAGGGATACGGCCCCATGGTGGTCTCACCGCGCAAGCTCTCGCACGACGACCTGAAGAAGACGCGCATCGCCGTCCCCGGAACGCTGACCACCGCCTACCTGGTGCTCAAGCTCTTCTGCCCGGAGATTGAAACCGTCACCCTCCCCTTCGACAAGATCATTCCCGCCGTCGTTGCGGGCGAGTTCGACGCCGGCCTCATCATCCACGAGGGCCAGCTCACCTACGGCAACAACGGCCTGGTCAAGGCGCTCGACCTGGGCATCTGGTGGCGCGAGCAGACCGGCCTCCCGCTGCCCCTGGGCGGCAACGCCATCCGCCGCGCATTAGGCAAAGACGCAATGCGCATCACCACCAACGCCCTGCGCGAGAGCATCCAGCACGCGCTGGACAATCGCGAACAGGCTCTGGCCTACGCCATGCAGTTTGCCCGCGACCTCGATCCGGCTCTCGCCGACAAGTTCGTCGGCATGTACGTCAACCAGCGCACCCTGAGCTACGGCAAAGACGGCCGCGAGGCCATTCGCAAGCTGCTCGAGATGGGCTTCGACCGCGGCATCATTCCCATGAAGGCCAAAGTCGATTTCGTCGACTGACCGCTCCTCCAACCCGCGCAGTCGGCGCGCAACCGGTAAGCAATTTACACCTCTCGCATGTGCTATTCTCTTCAAGGTGGTTGTGCGTCACCGGCCTTGAACAGCAGGCCGCCCAAGCCCGGTCGCCCCTCCCCCAAAGAGGCCGCAATCGAGAGTTGCATCCTGTACTGAGGCTGCAACACGAGAGCGTCGCAAAAGAAATACCGCAGCAACACCAGTGGACGCGTAGCTCAATTGGCAGAGCATTCGACTCTTAATCGACAGGTTGAAGGTTCAATTCCTTCCGCGTCCACCATACCGGTATTCATTCCAAACAACTTAACCATAGAAACTCTCGCACGCAGGGAACGGCCCACCGCCTACGAATTCATCTGCAAATGCTGGCAAAACGATCCGTACAGATTTACTCTCAATCCAACCCATCAAATGCCGGGACTGAACAACTAGACATTTTCGAGGGGTTGGGAAAAAATAGCCATTTTGTCGCTGGTCTGAACCAATAGAATGCCTTTGTCATCCCAACGCTCTTGCGTGTTCCCTAAACTGGGTCCAACGAAGCTCTTATCGAGTCTCCTGGAACGCCACATAACTATGTGGCGGCAGGATCATTTTGAACGACGTCTGCTCCCGACTTGTCGGCGCCAGTGCCGAAGAGCGTCCTTGATGAGGCGGTTGCATTGTCCCGTTCAACGTCTCGCCCGTTTGCAGGTTTTTCAAATGCGAGTACTCGGCGGCCGTGAGAACGGTAATCTCCGATGGCTCGTCGCGGAACGATTCCACAATCAAAGTCTGGTTGTCGTAGGCAAACAGGCTCACCCTCGCCGGCGCTTCGATGCGCACCGGAAAGTTCCCGAGGACATAACTACGCACGGCATTGAGGGTTGGTTCCGGCAACTCATACAGATCCGTGAAGTTGTCGGGAATCGTGAGCACGTATAGGTTTCCGGCCGCGTACTTATCCATCAACAGGATCGGGAAAGCGTTGTTATCCGCAACTCCGCGAATTACCGGCCACGCGTCGTTGGTGAAGAATCGTAGTTGCGGAATCAGAATTGGGCTCTCCGCCTTTCCCAGATCGGTGCCGTCACCAGGTCCGAACGCACCGAGAAAGCTGGTTACTGCGACCGGCTGGGGACTGTAGCGCAACTCGACAATGTCTTCAATCCCCTTACCTTCGAGAGCGTGCAGCAGCCCGGAAGTAATGACGAGGGTTTTGCCTGCGTTGAGTTGCGCCTTCATCTCGGACACGAGAGCGGGATCGGACTTGGCCCCTTCGGTCAGCAGCACTACATCCTGGTCCTTAGGGAATGTCGGGTAAAGGTTGATGGGGATGCCAATCATTCCCAAGAAATTGTGCAGAAAATCTTCGCCTACTCCGTGATATGGACGATAGCTGGCGATCCCGATCGGCTGGCCTAACTTGTCTATGAACGGTTTCACTTGATCGAGCGCGTCGCCTGCCACCGTTGCGAAGGTTGGCTGGCCCTTGGAACGTTGGATGATCTTGGCCCATTGCACATCGGTCGTCTGTCCGCTCCACGGACGCTCGCCTTCCTTCGCCTCCTTGAGCAGGTCAATATAGTTGAAGAGTGTCATCTCCTTCGCCTTGGCGAAGACGGTCAGCCAGAGCTGCTCGGAATAGCGGTCGGCGTAGCGGATGCTATACGTGTCTACCCAGCCGCCACCCATCTTGCCGGGATCGATATTTTCGAAGTACCGGACGATGTTGTATCCCTCGTACTGCTGCAAGTTCTGGTCCGTCTCCACAGGGTCGCGAGTCTCTGTACCCGCATACATTCCGTCGAAGATCTGCGGCTCCTGCTCGAGATCATAGCCATTCGCCGCAAAGTGTTCGTACCAGTTGGGGAACTTGATGATCACCTTGATCTTGGGATTGGCCGCCTTGGCCGCGCCTACGACAATCTCGCGAGAAGCGTCGTCCATTGTCTGGAGGCGGAAGTCCGTCCAACTTTGTTGACCTTTGGCGGCGATATCGGATGGCTGCTTGGTGTTCGCAAAGTAGAAGTCGTCAAGGATCAATTCGTCGAAATGTTTTGCGGTGAACTGGGTGATCTGTTTCACATACTCGCGATCCGCTGGTTTGGTGTAAGTGAAGGAGGCGAATTGTCCGTTGTCGCGGTCGGAATAGCAGATTCCTCCCGCAACCTCTACTCCATGGTCGGTGAAAAACTTCTTGACATCCTCAATCAAGGGTCCATCGGCAAGCACACGGCTTCGGTAGGTTTCAATATAGACCTTGTCTACGTGAACCTGACCGGAGATCTGGGACCAGGAACTCTCCAGCCAATTCCGATCTTTCATCTTGAGCACGACACCTACAGGAATGTAAACCACCGTCTTGAAGCTCTCTTGCGGGGGTTCAGCGAAGGCAGAAGGCAGTGTCAGCCCCGCCATCGGAACGAAAAGCAAAGCAGCAGATACGACTAGACGAAATCCCATTCTTACTCCAATCCCAACGATGAATAAGTATAGTAAAAGTTGGCGGGTGGCCCACCCTAAGTTTTTGGAATCTTGATCTTCCCACAAAACGTGGGTGCCCCATCCTTCGCTTTTTCTAGCGAAGGGTGGGTTACCCTCGCCCAAGCAGCAGGCATGTCTCCTCATCTTCCTCGATGAAAGCCCGCACGATCTCGTGCGCGGACCGCAACTGCGCTTCAATCTCCCACGTCGAACAGTTGCCCAACCGAATCCAGATGACCTTCGGCGGCCCGCTCTCCAGTACGCTGCGTTCGGCAAAGTCCGAATCCTTGGAAACAATCGCGAACCCATATCTCTTGGCATACTGCCAAACGGCAGGGTCTTCGGCACCGCCCAACTCCACGCCGCTGACATGCTGAGATTCCGGGTATACATCCCTCAACCCGTCCACCAGACGCGGCTACAGGTTCTCATCGAACAGGAGCTTCACGCCGCCAGAGTCTCCGACTTCCGCTCACGATTGGCCGCGAACGCCAGGCACGCGCGAATGTCCTCTTCCGTCAGGTAGGGAAAATCGCGCAGTATCTCCGCGTGCGTCATCCCCGACGCCAGGTATCCGAGCACATCCCCCACGGTCATGCGCAGTCCGCGAATGCACGGCTTGCCGCTCCGCTTTCCCGACTCCATCGTGATGATCTGCGAATAGTCCATAGACGCAGACTAAGCCATCGTTGGGCCTCAGGTAAAGGGAAATAGGCGGCGGTGGGTGGCCCAGGCCTGAATGACTCCACGAATCGGGTGCCCCATGTCTTGCTTCAGAGACATGGGTTTACGTTGGGGCCATACCGACAGGGTTGGTTCGATATCCATGCCAGCCGCATCTAACTCCCAAAGCGGCGGCATCGACCCGAAGGCCGACCGCCGAGCCGAATGAGCGTGCGCGCCGCACGAAGGGAGATAAACCAGATGCCTGTTGTTTCCTGCTGGAGAAAGATGAGACTGTCCGTCGTGGCTGCGGTTGCTGTACTCCTGAGTTGCAGCATCCCCCTGGTCGAAGCGCAGGATCCCTCCAGCATTGTTGGCAGCTCCCCGCTCTACGGCCTCTCTGGCGCGACCGGCTGGATCAACTCCCCGCCGTTGACCGCGAAGCAGCTCAAAGGAAAGGTTGTCCTCGTCGACTTCTGGACCTACTCCTGCATCAACTGCCTGCGCGCTGTTCCCTACATCCGCGCGTGGGCGGAAAAGTACAAGGACAGCGGCCTGGTGGTGATCGGAGTTCACACGCCGGAGTTCGACTTCGAGAAGCAGTTGCCCAATGTGCAGAAGGCGGTCCAGAAGTTTGCCATCCCGTATCCCGTCGCGCTCGACAGCAACTTCGCGATCTGGAACGCATTCCACAATCAATACTGGCCGGCCCATTACTTCATCGATGCCACCGGCAAGGTCCGCTTCGAGCACTTCGGCGAGGGCGAATACGACCAGTCTGAGCGATGGATCCAGCAGTTGCTAACAGAGGCGCACGCAACACCCATGCCGGCCAGCGCTGTCATTGTTCATGGCCAGGGGATCCAGGCTGCCGCCGACACGGGCGATGTACGCTCTTCCGAAACCTATATTGGCTATGCGCGCGCCAGCAACTTTGCCTCGCCGGACGGGATCAACCGCGATGTCGAGCAGCTCTATACGCAGCCGTCTCTTCTTCGCCTGAACCAGTGGGGACTCGCCGGTCGTTGGGTCGATCGCGAACAGTTCGCCGTACTGAACTCCGCCGGCGGCAAGATCGCCTTCCGTTTTCATGCCCGGGATCTGCATCTTGTGCTCGGACCGGCGGCCAGCGGCAAATCAGTTCGCTTTCGCGTGACGGTGGACGGCCAGGCTCCGGGAGAAAGTCATGGAGTGGACACCGACGCCGAAGGCAATGGCGTCGTGACCGAGTACCGCCTTTATCAGTTGGTGAGGCAGAAGGGGCCAGTCGCAGACCACACCTTTGTCATCGAGTTTTTTGACCCGGGAGTGCAGGCATTTGCCTTCACCTTCGGATGAAGCCAATAGGATGTGCGGGTGCCCAGGTCTGAATGACTCCACGAAGCCGGGTGCCCCATCTTCGCCGCAGCTTTATCGCGGCTAAGGTGGGATCAGCTTCCCCCCGCGTCCATTGCATAATAATCTATGGCCTCACTTTGGTCCCCAACCGACTGGCCGCAGCGACTGGCCGAGCTTCAGGCACCCACCGGCGAGCTGAAGGAAGCGCCCCTGCGCCGCGACGTGCGCTCACTCGGCGTCCTGCTGGGCGAAGTCCTGCGCGAGCAGGCGGGCCTGCCGCTCTACCAGGCCGTCGAAGACCTGCGCCGCACCGCCATCGCCCGCCGCGAAGCCGATGCCACAGCGCATGACGCCCCCAACTCCGGCGACGCCCACGCCGCGCTGGCCGAACAGCACTTGCAGCACGCGCTCACCCGCGTCCAGTCGCTCACCAATGCCACCGCCTACCAGCTTGCGCGCGCCTTCGCATTCTTCTTCGAGCTCACCAACCTGGCCGAGACCAACCACCGCAAGCGCCGCCGCCTCTCCCACCAGCTCGACCCCGACGCCGGCCCGCAGCGCGGGTCATTCCGCGGAACACTGCGAGCGCTAAAGCTCGCGGGAGTCACGGCGGATGAAGCCCGCGCCCTGCTTGCCCGCATCACCGTCACGCCGGTCTTCACCGCGCACCCCACCGAAGTCGCGCGCCGCTCCGTCATGTCCAAGCGCCGCCGCATCTCCACCCTGCTGGAGCAGCTCGACCGCATCCCCGTCCCCGAGGCCGAACTCGAAGCCATCGAGCAGGACGTCATCGCCGAGATCACCGCCCTCTGGCAGACCGACGATGTCCGCATGGCCCGCCCCGCCGTGCGCGACGAGGTCCGCATGGCGCTGGACTACTTCGAGTCCTCCATCTTCGCCACGCTTCCCGTGCTCTACTCCGAAGTCGCCGCAGCCCTGGCCGCCGAGTACGGCATCGAGTCCGACCTCGCCGATCTGCCCCGCCTCATCGCCTTCGGTTCCTGGATCGGCGGCGACCGCGATGGCAATCCCTTCGTCACTCCTCGCGCCACGCGCATCGCCCTCGCCATGGCCCATGGCCTGCTCCTTGCCCACTACCGCAGCCGCCTGCAGAACGTCTCCGACCAGCTCGCCAGCTCCACCCAGCAGGTCCCCATCTCGCCCGAGCTCGCCGCGCTGCTCGAAGGCTACATGCAGCAACTGCGCGCCGCCGGCCAGACCGAGCTCGAGGCCCGCTTTCCATTCGAGTCCGTGCGCCTGCTCGTCGGCTGCATCATGATGCGCCTCGGCGGAGCGCCGCAGATCTCCGTCCCGCCCCCGTCCGGCCCGCCGCTCAAGCCCTACGCCCGCGCTTCGGAGTTCGTCGCCGATCTCATGGTGCTGCACTCCAGCCTCATCCGCAACCGTGGCCGCCGCCTCGCCCAGTCGCTCATCGATCCGCTGCTCGTCGAGGTCCGCACCTACGGCCTCCACCTGCACGCCCTCGACATCCGCCAGCACGCGCGCGTCCACGCCGCCGCCATCGCCGAACTCGCCCAAATCCCCGGCAAACATGATGCCGTCATCCTGACCCTGAACGAAGTGAAGGGGAAGGACCCCTGTATTTCGTCCGAGGCACCACAAACCCTCACCGACACCCTTCAACTTCCCCCCGCCCTCACTCCGCAGACCCGCGAGGTCCTCAACACCTTCCGCGCCATCGCCGAACTGAAGCGCCTCTACGTCCCCGAATCGCTCCCCCGCTACATCATCAGCGGCACCACCTCCGCCGAAGACGTGCTCCAAGTCCTGTGGCTCGCCCGCCTCGCCGGAGTCCGCGTCGAAGGCTGTGGCGGCCTGGCGGGCGGCCCAGACAGCTCCGATCCCGGCCTTCAGCCCGTCCCTCTCTTCGAATCCATCGACGACCTGCGCAACGCACCCGCCGTCTGCCGCCAGCTCTGGACCTCCGCCGCCTACAAGCCGCTGCTCGTGTCCTGGAACCATCAGCAGGAGGTTATGCTCGGCTACTCCGACTCCAACAAGGACGGAGGCATGATCGCCAGCACCTGGGAGATATGGAAGGCGCACCGCGCACTGCACCAGGTGGCCCGCGAGTGCGGCGTCCGCCTGCGCCTCTTCCACGGTCGCGGAGGAACGGTAGGCCGCGGCGGTGGCCCCACCCACCGCTCCATCTTCGCCCAGCCCATCGACAGCTTCACCGGCGAACTGCGCATCACCGAGCAGGGCGAAGTCCTCAACTGGAAGTACGCCGACGTCGTCCTCGCCGAGCGCAATCTCGAGCTCATGATCGCCGCCTCGCTCGACGCCCTCGCCCGCCCCGACGCCCTCCTCCAGCACGCCGCCAGCATGAAAGAAGTGGGTGCCCCATCCTTTCCAGTCTCATCGGAAAGGGTGGGTTCCGATGAACCGCCAACCTACATCCCCCGCCTCACCGGCGAGATCCTCCCCCAGTGGGAATCCGCGCTCGACCAGCTCTCCGCCACTTCCTACGCCTTCTATCGCAAGCACATCGTCGACAACCCCGAAACCTTCACCTACTTCGAGCAGGCCACGCCCGTCGCCGAGCTGGAGAACGCCCGCATCGGCTCGCGTCCCGCCAAACGCAGCGACGCCAGTTCCGCCCGCCACCGCGGCATGGAAGACCTCCGCGCCATCCCCTGGGTCTTTGGATGGATGCAGTCCCGCCACGTCGTCCCCGCATACTTCGGCGTCGGCCACGCCCTGCAGCACTTCATCCAGCACAACGACCCGGACGCTCCCACTATTAATGCCGTCATCCCGAGCGAGCGGAGCGAGTCGAGGGACCCCCGCATTTCGTCTTTGCGAACCTCACCCTCCGCGAAAAAGCAGAAAAAAACCACTAAATCGGGTGCCCCACGTCTCGATTCTGAGACGTGGGCCGCAGAATCGCAAAATCAGCGCGAGGCCGCCAACCTCGCCCAGCTTCAGACCATGGCCCGCGACTTCCCGCTCTTCCTCGACATCGTCCGCAACGTCGAACTGGCCCTCGCCAAGGCCGACTTCTCCATCGCACGCCTCTACGCCGGCCTGGTCCAGGACGAGGCCCTGCGCGACCGCGTCTTCTCCACCCTCCAGGCCGAGTTCGAACTCACCCGCCGCATGGTCCTCGCCATCACCCAGCAATCCACGCTGCTCGAGACCAACACCGTCCTCGGCAATTCCATCCGCCTGCGCAACCCCTACGTCGATCCCATGTCGCTCATCCAGGTCGAACTGATCCGCCGCAAGCGCGCCGCCATCGCCTCTAGCCAGCCCGTCCCCGCCGAACTCGACCGCGCCATCACCGCCACCATCAACGGCATCTCCGCCGGCCTCCGCAACACCGGCTGACCCCTCCGCGTATGCGGCAACAAGCCCGGGCGAAGGTAAATATCCCTCAGAACAAGTATCAGTGTGGTGGTAGAAGTTTGCTAAGCGTAGCGGCAACCAAGAACATGCCGAGGCCAAAGAGACATAGTATCTGTAATGTTTTCCCGAGTGATCTCCGTTGCGGTATTTTTGAATTCGTTTTTAGATAACCGCCCACGGCGAACACTGAGATATTCAAAGCCAAACCAATTGCAAGTTTAATAACGGACATACTGCATAGTACCCCTGGCAAATTATCCTGAAACATAACTGCAATGCCAAATAAACGCACGTCCCGCAAGGGTCTACTCCGGTCCTTCATCCGATGGCTTGTCATCGCCGTGGTGCTTCTTTGGTCGCTTGCCGCGCTCACCCTTGTGGCTGCTCGATGGATCGACCCACCCACGACCGCGGTACACATCCAGCGCCGCGTGCAGGCCTGGGTTCATAACAAGCCGTATCAAGAACGCTACAAATTCATTCCCCTCAGCCAAATTTCGCCCGATCTCCAGCACGCTGTCATCGCCGCGGAGGACGCGCGCTTCTATCATCACCATGGCTTCGATTGGCACGCCATCCAGCTCGCCGCCCAGGAGGACATGGAAGGCGACCGCATGCGCGGAGGCTCCACCCTTACGCAGCAACTCGTCAAAAACCTCTTTTTCGGAACCGGCCGCTCGTTCCTGCGCAAGGGCGTGGAGACCACGCTGGTGCCGGTGGCCGAACTCGTCCTCGGCAAGCGGCGCATTCTCGAGCTCTACCTCAACGTGGTCGAATGGGGCCCAGGAATTTATGGCGCGGACGCGGCGTGCCGCATCGACTACCGCACCCCGGCCCGCAATATCGGACGGCAACAGTCGGCCCGCCTCGCCGCCATTCTTCCGGCTCCCCTCAAGCGACGGCCCGAGCGCATGAACAGCTACAGCACGGTCATCCTTAAGCGAATGGGCCAAATGGGTTGGTAATCGCAAACCGGCTTCCCGTTACCGATCGCCCTTCAACGCGCCACGCTACACTAAGAGCCGCTGGCACAAAATTTCGGGCAGACCATTGAGGGTTCACCATGACGCAAGCCTGGTTCAGTCGAAATGCAACCACCGGCACGCTTCGCGAGTTCCGCTCCGGCTTGTTGCGACACCGCCTCGCGAAGCGCTTCCGTGCGGCCAGACCAATCCTCCAGCGTCCACTTGCGCTTGCTTCACTCTTGCTTCTTGCAATCTTCATAGGCACGGCGACCCTCAAGGCACAGACCTCTCCGTTCTTGGGCGATTGGCAGGTGCCGTCGGGAACCATTGTCCGGATCGACCCATGCTCCAGTGACTTCTGCATGAGGATCATGTTTATCAGTCCAACAGCCGACGCCACAACGGATATCCACAATCCAGACGCGACTCTGCGCGGGTTATCGCTATGCAATCTTGAGATTGGCAGCCGCTTTCATTTAAGCGACGCCACGCACGCGTCCGGCGGAACCATATACGACCCAAAGTCGGGTAATACCTATCGCGGCTCGATGGTTGTGGAAGGTGACCTCTTGAGGTTGCGCGGCTATGTTGGATTCTCATTGTTCGGCAGAACCGAGATTTGGCACCGCGTCCACACAAGTTATGTATCTTGCCACTAGAGCCGGGTGCCCCATTCATCGCGTTTTTGCGATGGGTGGGATGGGTGCCCCATCCTTTCGGCTTCATCGAAAGGGTGGGTTGCTTCGCTCCAACCGCGCTCTCAAAGCGCGACAGCGTAGGCTGCGAGGCCAGATCCAGTCCCGTAACCGGATCGCGATCCAGCAGCATCTTATGAACCGGATCGGCCCCCAGCCGCGCCGAGTCGTTGGCATCCGGATAGCCGCAGGCGATCGAGAACACCCGCTGCGCCAGAAGCTCCTTCAGCGAGAAGGGAAACCCGACGCTGAAGACGACGCTGGCGGTGATGCAGGCACTGGGAATTGAGCTGACCGCGAAGATTCCCTCGGCGGCCTGACCAAGAGATCTGCGAGCCTTGGACGGTAGACCCACCCTTCGCTAGAAAAAAGCGAAGGATGGGGGCACCCACTTTTGAGGGAGGATCAAGATTCCAAAAACTTAGGGTGGGGCACCTGTAGATGGTCA
>PKWU01000027.1 GCA_003132145.1 Granulicella sp. | reverse complement strand
TGACCATCTACAGGTGCCCCACTCATCGCAAGTGCGCGATGGTGGGGCACCCGGCACGCGGTGGTTGATGGGAAAACCTGTGCGCGGTAGGTTGGGGATAGATGGATGCAGGGGGTTGCCGTAGGCGGGATACAGTTCTTGACGGATGAGAAGGGGACGAAGACGGCGGCAGTGATCGACCTGAAGACGCATAAGGCGCTTTGGGAGGACATTGCGGACGTGCTGGTGTCGCGGTCGCGGCGTGGCGAGCGCGGGGTGTCGCTGGAGCGGGTGAAGGCCGGGTTGATCGCGAGTGGGAAGCTGTAGGGCATCCGGTGAGAAGGCCCGAGGCTAAAGCCCTCTGAATCTATTGGCGTTATTCGTGGGGCTGAAGCCCCACGCTCACTCCGAATGACAACAAGCGGCGAGTTGGCCCGTGTGAACTCGGGCCTTCCGTTTTGGGGCTGGGGGGAAGATTCGTGGCGCGAGACCCCACCTTAGCACCCAGATGCGGGCGCGAAGATGGGGCACCCAGCGGGACGAGGACCGGGCAGCGCAGCGAGGTTTATGAGGGGTGAGTTGAAATGGGGCGGTCGCGAGCTTCGACTGCGCTCCGGGGCGATGCAGCCTCATCCTGCCCCACCAGCGAAGCTGGTGGGGACCCCGTCGCAGAGGGCACGATGGGTGGGGCACACGGCTACGTCGTGTATACTTTGGGCGAATCGGTCGTGAAAAAGGAGATTCCAGATAAGGTGCCCACTGGGAAGGCAAAACAGAGTAATTACGTCATGAGGAGGTTATGTGTTCTCAGTCCAGATAATTAAATTGATCGAGACTCGCGCGGAATCCCTGACACATGAGGTCGTGGCGGACCTGCTGACCAATGAGCACACACCTTCCTATCGTCGTATTCCTAAAGAAGAAGTCGCACAACGCGCATTAGCGTTCTACCAGAACCTGGGTAACTGGATCGGCGATCCAAAAGACGATGCGATCCGTGCCGAGTACGAGAGCTGGGGGGCGATTCGCTGTCGCCAGGGAATTCCAGTGAGCGAAATCGTGTACTCGTTGATCCTAAGGAAGAAACATCTTCGCCGGTGCATCCGTGAATTTGGGTCTGTCGAATCTTCAGGTGAGCGCTTTGCCTCCGGCGAACCGCTTCCGCTCGCACTCTACAACATCCAAGAATTAAATTACCTGGTTGGGGATTTCTTCGACCGGGCTTTGTACTACATTATGCGGGGATATGAGATGCAAGCCAAAGCCAAGCAGAGCACCGTGGCAAGGTAGCAGAGTTAACAATTTTCCCTCAGACGTGGCGCGAATCGCGCGGCGAAGAGGCGAGACGCGGGGCGGCCGGCTTAGCGCACAGCTTTATGTTGCGGCTCGAAGGTGATACGCAGTCGCGAGCGAGTGGCTTTGGCGAAGCGCTCCAGCGTACGAGTGGATGGCAACACTTTACCTCCCTCAAGACGCGCGACCACGGCCTGGGTCGTTCCCATTGCCCGGGCCACTTGTTCCTGCGTCATGTCGGCTTCGCTGCGGGCCTGGATGAGGGACGATGCCAACGCGAACTCGCCTTCAAGCGCGGCGTAGGCAGCGGCGTACTCGGGGTCCTTCTTCCACTGCGCAAAGGACTCGGCTACCGGAATGAACGTGCGCTTCATTGAACCTCCTTGGCCCGCCTGAGAGCGATTTCGATCTCCCGACGACATGACTTGGTTATACCATTTTTGCAATATGTAGGGACGGGCGGAGATTGGTGGCGCGAGACCCACCTTAGCGCCCAGATGCGGGCGCGAAGATGGGGCACCCAGCGGGACGAGGACCAGGCAGCGCAGCGAGGTTTATGAGGGGTGAGTTGAATGGGGCGGTCGCGAGCTTCGACTGCGCTCAGGGACGATGCAGCCTCATCGCAGAGTGCTCGATGGGTGGGGCAGCCGGCCACTATACAATTGTGGTTAACAACGGACCCAGACCATGCAGAGCAGCCAACCGACGCGTTTTGATATTCTTCGAGTTCGAATAAAGAAGTGGATCGGTAATAGGGTATTGGACCTTGCCGAATGTCTCCCGTCTTTTAACGGTGGGTTCATTCAAAATCTCCAAGAGATCCGTCGACATTTTCGCAAGGAATCGGATGATGACGCCGTCAATTCCCGCTTACCAAAGGGAACGCGGCTAGAGTTACCTCATTTGGTGCTGTTACAGGTTTACCCTATTGAAGACGTTGACATCTTAACTGCGGCGATGGAGAAAACATTCAGCAGAAACCCGTTTGAGCGTAGTTTTGACACTCTCGAAAGTATCAAGAAATCTGAGCCGCAACTGTGGGGCGGCGCTCGGATGTTCCTGGGCCACCTTTCTCACGATCATAGTAGTTTCTTTTACCCTAGCGGCCATCGATTCGTAAAGCGCTTACCCAGGCACACTAGGCATATTGCTATCGAGTTGTATAAAATCCTTCCGTCTACTTTCGTTTTGGCATATACCGCGTCCCTCACCGAAGAAGTAGGCACAGAATTGACGAAACTTCACGCGACAAAGTACATCGGTGATGCAGAGTTCCGATATTGGTTGCCTTTTGGTCGGAAGGCATATTCCTTAATCTATGGTTCAGCCGATCACAAACGCTCTGATGCCATTGAATCCTATCTAAACTCAGTGGTCCATGACCTAGAGAAGGTGATAACAACTCACTTCCCCAGTCCTCGAATAGCTAAGAAAAAGCACTTGCCACATTTGCTGGACTTGCGTTTGATCGGATTTGAATCAGAGCAAGACGCCCCAGCCACTGAACGCTTTCATGGCTGGGCTGACAGTTTGAGGTTAAACACACTCGACTTTGAAGGTTACAGAAGAGATAATGTTTTTTTCTCATTTGGGGAGTCATGGGACGGCGTGTCCGGTTCTTGCTCACTGCTAACAAAATCAGATCATCCTTTATCTGTTGAAGAAGATCGGAATATTTCATCTATTGTGACTTCCTTGGCTCCGCAACTTGCTATAAGGCACTTCCTTCACGAGGCCAGTCAGGAAATAGGCAGACTTCGCATCAAGGCCTATCGTCGCGTCACGCGGTCAGGAAGACTCATTCGGTTTCACAGCGACCTCAATTTATACGCGAGACTGCAAGTACAAAGATTCTTAGTTGAGCGCCTAAGAGTTGAGCGGGAAGCCGAGCCTTTCGCGCTGCGCCATTTGGGTACGGACCTAACCTCCTTCAAGCACCTCCGCGTTTCCGGAAGTAATCTTCTTGATGCCTTCGAGGGAAACTTATTATTCGCGGAGAAGAACATATTACGACACGCTGATTTGGCAACGGACTTATTTCGGTCCTACATCGAAATACGAAATCTTGAGGTCAGCAATCGTCTTTCGAGAAGGGTCCTGTTATGGACAATTATTGTCACTCTCGCGACGATCAGCGCGAGTCTCGCAACATTTGATCAAAGCGAGATTCAGTTCGGGAAGATAAAGTCCGCCATTATTCAGCGACACCCATCTCTGTTTAGAAGCCGCACTAAATAATTACTATCTTCCGAATTTTTGTCGGGGTTGCATTTGTTGCATCATGCGCTGCTGGGCTTTCAGGCCGGTGCCGGAGCCCATGGATTTGAACATTTTTCTCATTTGGGCGTACTGGCGGAGGAGGTTGTTGACCTCCTGGACGGTGGTGCCGGAGCCTCGGGCGATGCGTTTGCGGCGGCTGCCGTTGATGAGTTCGTGGTCGCGGCGCTCGCGGGCGGTCATGGAGTTGATGATGGTCTCGATGCGGTTGAATTGCTTCTCGTCGACGTTGTCGACGGCCTGCGCCATGCCGGCGAAGGGGCCGACCGAGGGCAGCATCTTGAGGATCGACTTCATGGAGCCCATCTTTTTAATCTGACGGAGCTGGTCGCGGAAGTCGTCGAGGGAGAAGCCTTCGCCGGAGAGCGCCTTGGAGGCGAACTTCTCGGCCTTGCCGCGGTCGAGCTTCTCTTCGGCGCGTTCGAGCAGCGTGGCGATGTCGCCCATGCCCATGATGCGGCTGACGATGCGGTCGGGATGGAAGGGCTCGAATGCGTCGGGGCGCTCGCCTGTTCCCAAAAACTTGATTGGCGCGCCGGTGACGTGGCGGATGGAGAGGGCCGCGCCGCCGCGAGCGTCGCCGTCCATCTTGGTGAGGATGACGCCGGTGAGGGCGAGGAGGGAGTGGAAGGCGTGGGCGGAGGCGACCGCGTCCTGGCCGGTCATGGCGTCGGCGACGAAGAGGATTTCGGAGGGGTTGAGGAGCTTCTTGAGCGCGGCCATCTCGTCCATGAGCGCGGCGTCGATCTGGTTGCGGCCGGCGGTGTCGACGATGAGGATGTCGCAGCCGAAGTTGGCGGCCTCGCGCTTGGCTTCCTTGGCGAGGCGGAGGACGTCGGCTGTATCGTGCTTCGCATCGGGGTCGAGCGTGCCTTCGTAGAGCTGGGCGGAGATGGATTCGGCGACGATGCGGAGCTGCTGGCGCGCTGCTGGGCGATAGACGTCGACCGAGACGAGCATGGGGCGGTGGCCCGCCTTTTTGAGCCATGCGGCGAGCTTGGCGGAGGTGGTCGTCTTGCCGCCGCCCTGCAGGCCGGCCATGAGGACGACGCTGGGCGGCTGCGAGGAGGTGCGGAAGCGCGCCGTGTCCTTGCCGAGGAGGGCGATGAGCTCGTCGTGGACGATTTTGACGATCTGCTCGGAGGGCGAGAGGGCGGTGGTGACCTGCGTGCCGAGGGCGCGGAGACGGATGTGCTCGACCAGATCGGTGACGACGGAGAGGCTGACATCGGCCTCGATGAGGGCGATGCGGATCTCGCGCATGGCGTCGGAGATGTTCTCGTCGGTGATGGTGCCCTGGCCGCGCAGGGCCTTGAAGGAACGCTGGAGTTTGTCGCTGAGGGTTTCAAACATGCTGCACTCAGTTTAGCAGTGGGAAGCGAGGGAGGGTCGCGCGGGGATTGGCGCGGCGATTGAGCAAAAGCAGATTCCTCCGCTACGCTACGGAATGACAAACAATGGTGGCGCTACGGAATGACAAACAATGGGGCGCCGCGGAATGACAAACAATGGTGGCGGGGGTGTATCGAGGAGGATGCTGGCGAAGTTGGTGCGGGGCGCGCGGATGGGCGGGCGGCGCGGCGGGCGGCGCGGATAATTATAGGATGCGGACGAGTGCGGAGATACCGGGCAATACGCGTACAGAGATCTCGGGAAACGCGCGGCTGATGCATGAGTACATGGACTATCTGCGCGTGGAGAAGGGGATGCGACCGGCGACGTGCGAGGCGTATGCGTGCGATCTGGAGCAGTTTGCCGAGCAGGTCGAGCGGCGGGACGCGCTGCTGCTGACGGCGGCGGAGGCGGATGTGAAGGACTTTATTGTGCGGATGAGGGCGAATCATGTGGATGCGCGGAGTGTGGCGCGCAAGCTGAGCTGCCTGAGGGGGTTCTATCGCTGGCTGCTGCTGGACAAGAGGACGGCGGAGGACCCGACGGTGAACATCGAGACTCCGGCGAGCTGGAAGGTGCTGCCGAAATCGCTGGCCGAGAGCGAGGTGGCGGAGATGCTGGACCGGCTGGGCGCGGCGGCGCGCACTCCGCAGACAGAAGGTGCCGGGAGAGATGCCGCGGCGCTGGCGCTGCGCGATTCGGCGATCCTGGAGCTGCTGTACGCGGGTGGGCTGCGGGTGGGCGAGATCGTGGCGCTGGGCGAGGAGGATCTGCACCTGGATCAGGCGCGGGCGCAGGTGCGCGGTAAGGGAGATAAGGAGCGGATTGTGCCGCTGGGGCGTCGCGCCGTCGAAGCGCTGGATGAGTACATCAAGCGCGGAAGGCCGTCGCTGGCGCACGCGGGAATGCAACGGGCGCTGTTCCTCAGTGTGAGGGGGCACGCGCTGACTCGGCAGTGGGTGTGGGAGATGGTGAGGGCGGCGTCGGTGAGCGTGGATGGGAGCGTTCACCGGGCCAGTCCGCACATGCTGCGGCATAGCTGCGCGACGCACATGGTGGAGCATGGGGCCGACCTGAGAAGCGTGCAACGGCTGCTGGGCCACGCCGATATTGCGACAACGCAGATCTACACGCATGTGGCGATGGAGCACTTGAAACAGGTGCTTCGGGAACACCATCCGAGGGGGAAGAGAAGGGCAGTTGCAGGTTGTTAGTTGCAGGTTGTTTGTAAAGGCAAGAGCAAAGACAAAGGCAGAAGCAGAAGCAGAAGCAGAAGCAGAAGCAAAGGCAAAGGCAGAGGCGAAGATGGGGACGGAGCGGGGCGAGTTCGAGAGGCTGGCTGAGGAGTTTCTTCGCGTGCTGGAGAACGAGCGCAACGCCAGCGTGCATACGGTGCGGGCGTATCGCCGCGAGGTGGGGAACTTTGCCGCGTATCTGGGCGAGACGCTGGGCGCGGGGGCAAAGATTGCGGCGGTGGAGCACCTGCACATTCGCGGGTATCTGGGATCGCTGTATGAACGCGGACTGAGCAAGGCAAGTGCGGCGCGCGCGCTGGCGGCGGTGCGGTCGTGGTTCCGGTGGATGGCGAAGGAACACAGGCTGGCGCAGAACCCGGCGTTGCTGGTGAGCACGCCGAAGCTGCCGAAACATCTGCCGCGCGTGCCCAGCATGGAGGAGGTGAACGGCCTGCTGGACGCGATGGAGGCCGGCGCGGGTGCGAAGGACGAGGCCGCGGCGTGGCCTGCGCGCGATCGCATGATCTTCGAGCTGCTGTATGGCTGCGGAATTCGCAACTCGGAGCTGGTGGGGATCAATATGGCGGACATCCAGTGGAAGAATGACGCGATCCTGGTGAAGGGCAAGGGACGCAAGCAGCGCTATGTTCCGCTGGGCGACGAGGCGGCGATGGCGATGCGCGCGTTTCTGCCGCTGCGCGAGAGCAGGCTGCGCGAGGCGGGCAAGATGGTGTTGGTGACGGACGGGCCGCTGGTGACGAACCTGCGGATGCGCGGAGCCTGTCGATTGACAACACGAAGTGTTGGGAGGATTGTGAAGCGGATCGCGCTGGCGCGGGGCCTCGCGTCGGATGTGCATCCGCACACGCTGCGCCACGCGTTTGGGACGCACATGCTGGAGGAGGGCGCGGACCTGCGCGCGATCCAGGAGATGCTGGGGCATGAGCGGCTATCGACTACGCAACGGTACACGCACCTGACGGCGGGACAGGTGCAGCGCGTGTATGACGAGACGCATCCAAGGGCGCGGTAAGCCCGATGGACGACTCGTAAGAAATGTAGTTTCAGAAAAGGCGAAATGCGGGGATTCTTCGCTGCGCTCAGAATGACAATTCATTCTTGATCTATAGCAATTACGAAAACGCTCTGACGATCTACACCCTGCAATTGGCTTATGCGGAGGCGCCGTGGCATTTTTTGTATTTTTTGCCTGAGCCGCATGGGCAGGGGTCGTTGCGGCCGACTTTCTCGCCGGTGACGCGCTGCGCGGGAGCGGCGTCCTCTCCTGAGGTGACCGCGCGGGCCTGTTCCAGCTCGCGACGCTTCTTGCGCTGGAACTCTTTTTCCAGCTCGTCGATGGTGGTGGATGGTGCGCGGGTGTGGATGGGGACGGGGGCGTGCTCAGCGCCTGCGGAGGGCAAGGGCAGCGAGGCCTGCGCGCCTTCGAGCGGGCGCTGGCTTTGCGCGGCCTGCATCTGCTGGACGGTTTCGATGGGCGTGCCGTCGGGGCCGATGATCTGCATGCGGAAGAGATGGCGCGCGGTGTCCTGCTGGAACTGCATCATCATGCCCTCGAACATCTCGAAGGACTCTTTTTTGTATGCGACGAGCGGGTCCTGCTGGGCGTATCCGCGCAGGCCGATGCCCTCCTTGAGGTGGTCCATGGCGAGGAGGTGGTCCTTCCAGAGGCCGTCGAGGACGGAGAGCATGACGATGCGCTCGTGATAGCGCATCTGCGGCGCGCCGAGGATCTTCTCCTTGAGGTCGTAGCGGGCGCGGACCGCGGCGAAGATGGATTCGCCCAGCTCGTGGCGGTTGAGCAGGGCGGTGTCGATGGCGTCGGGGCCGCTGTCGAGCCGGATGCCGAAGACATCGAAGAGCTGAGTGAAGAGGACGGTGAGGTTCCACTGCTCGGGGTGCTGCTTCTCCGGCGCGTGCTCGTCGAGGAGGTTGGAGAGGATGGTGGAGACGTAGTCCTCGGCGACGAGCTGCTTCTGGTCGACGCCCTCCATGAGTTGGCGGCGCAGGCCGTAGACGGCCTCGCGCTGCTTGTTCATGACGTCGTCGTACTCGAGGATGTGCTTGCGCGACTCGAAGTTCTGTGTTTCGACGGCCTTCTGCGCGGCCTCGATGCGGTTGGAGATCATGCGGCTCTCGATGGGGACGCCCTCTTCCATGCCGAGGCGCTGGAGCAGATTACTGACCCACTCGCGGGCGAAGATGCGCATGAGGTCGTCTTCGAGGGAGAGGAAGAAGCGCGAGCTGCCGGGGTCTCCCTGGCGGCCGGCGCGTCCGCGAAGCTGGTTGTCCACGCGGCGGGACTCATGCCGCTCGGTGCCGAGGATGTGCAGGCCACCGGCGGCGATGACGGATTCGTGCTCCGCCTGCGCGGTTTCGAGGTGCGAAGCGATCGCCGCGTTCCATGCCTCTTTGGTGGTCTCGAACTCCTGGCTGGCGTAGTAGAAGCGCTTCATGCCTGGGCCGGCGGTGGGTGAGATGGCGCCCTCGGCGGCGGAGACGGCGCGGGCCTGCGATTTTTTGACGAGGTCCTGACGGGCCATGAACTCGGAGTTGCCGCCGAGCAGGATGTCGGTGCCGCGGCCAGCCATGTTGGTGGCGATGGTGACCATGCCGAGACGCCCGGCCTGGGCGACGATTTCGGCTTCCTTCTCGTGGAACTTTGCGTTGAGGACGACGTGACGGACGCCCTTGCGCTTGAGGATGTCGCTGAGCAGCTCGGATTTTTCGATGGAGGTGGTGCCGACCAGAACGGGCTGCTTGACCTCGTGCAGGCGCGTGATCTCGTCGGCCACGGCGAAGTATTTTTCCTTGGAGGTGCGGAAGACGACGTCGGGATTTTCCAGGCGGCGCATCGGCATATTGGTTGGAACGACGACGATGTCGAGCTTGTAGATCTTGTCGAACTCGGCGGCCTCGGTCTCTGCCGTGCCGGTCATGCCGGAGAGTTTTTTGTAGAGGCGGAAATAATTCTGGAAGGTGATGGTGGCGAGCGTCTGGTCCTCTTTGCGGATGGAGACGCCTTCCTTGGCCTCGACTGCCTGATGGAGGCCGTCGGACCAGCGGCGGCCTGGCATGAGGCGGCCGGTGAACTCGTCGACGATGATGACTTCTCCCTCTTTGACGACGTACTCGACATCGCGCTTGTAGAGGTGGTGGGCCTTGATGGCGACCTCGACGTGGTGCTTGAGGTCCCAGTTCTCGGGGTCGGCGATGTTGCCGATGCCGAGGAGTTTTTCGATCTTCTCCCATCCCTCGTCGGTGACGGTGATGGCGCGGGCTTTTTCATCGACGACGAAGTCTCCGGACCATGTCTTGTTGTCGAGGGTCTCGATCAGCTCGCCGGCTTCGAGGTTGTGGATGATGAGGTTGACGCGTGCGTACTTGTCGGTGGTCTCGTCGGTGGGGCCGGAGATGATGAGCGGGGTGCGGGCCTCGTCGATGAGGATGGAGTCGACCTCGTCGACGATGCAGAAGGTGTGGCCGCGCTGGACCATGTCTTTGAGGTCGAACTTCATGTTGTCGCGCAGATAGTCGAAGCCGAACTCGTTGTTGGTGCCGTAGGTGATGTCTGAGGCGTATGCCTCGCGGCGCTGGGCGTCGTCGAGGTCGTGGACGATGACGCCGACGGAGAGGCCGAGGAAGCCGTAGATCTTGCCCATCCATTCGGCGTCGCGCTTGGCGAGGTAGTCGTTGACGGTGACGACGTGGACACCGTGGCCGGCGAGCGCGTTGAGATAGCAGGGAAGGGTGGCGACGAGGGTTTTTCCTTCGCCGGTCTTCATCTCGGAGATCTTGCCCTGATGGAGTACTATACCGCCGATGAGCTGGACGTCGAAGTGGCGCATCTGGACGGCGCGCAGGCCGGCCTCGCGGACGACGGCGAATGCCTCTGGAAGGACCTCATCGAGCGCGGCCTTCTCGGCTGCGCGTGTGCGCTCGGGGGCGTCTTCGCCGGCGGGGTCGATCTGGCAGGCGGCGATGGATGCGGCGATGCGCTGGCGGAACTCGCCGGTTTTCGCGCGCAGCTCGTCGTCGGAGAGCGACTGGACCGACGGCTCGAGCGCGTTGATCTGCTCGACCATGGGCAGCAGGCGCTTGACCGCCCGTTCGTTACTTGTACCAAAGACCTTTGCGAGTAAGTTGTTGAGCAAACCAGGCGTCCTTCAGGAATTCGCGGGCATTGGATGGCCCACGATCAAGTTTACGCGATGTTCGCGGTCGAGGATAGACGAGCTCCGTTCTGGATTCCTCAAGGCGCAGGGCATAGGCTAAGTCGAAGGACGGTTCGAGAAGAAGTGGAGATGAAGATGAAGACGATGAATGCGGCGGTGACTTATGCGAAGGAGAATGGGGAGCGATTTGTAGATGAGCTGAAGGCGCTGCTGAGGATTCCTTCGATCTCGACCGATCCGGAGCGCACAGCGGACGTGCGTCGCGCGGCCGAGTTTGTGGCGGCCGAGCTGCGGAGGATTGGCATGGAGAACGTGCGGCTGATCGAGACATCGACTCCGGAGACAGTTCTTGCGCCCAGCTCCGGCCCGGCCCAGGTGGTTGCCGCGCGCGAGGGACATCCGCTGGTCTACGCGGATTATCTTCATGCGGCGGATGTTGACGGGAAGGCTGCGACTACGGTGCTTCTGTATGGGCACTATGACGTGCAGCCGCCGGAGCCGTTGGATAAGTGGAAGACGCCGCCCTTTGAGCCGACCGAGCGCGATGGAAACATCTACGCGCGCGGCGCGGTGGACGACAAGGGACAGATGTGGATGCATGTGAAGGCGCTGGAATCGCTGTTTGCGGCTGGCGGCGGAAGGCTGCCGGTGAACGTCCGCGTGATTGTCGAGGGCGAGGAAGAGGTTGGCGGGGAGGGAATCGCGGAGTTTGTGCGCGAGCACCCGGACGAGCTTGCCGCGGACGTGGCGTTGGTGTCGGACTCGGAGATGTTCGCGCCCGACCTGCCGACACTGTGCGTTGGGCTGCGGGGGATGATCTACACGGAGATCGAGGCACGGGGCGCGCGGACGGACCTGCACTCTGGGATGTACGGCGGGGCCGCGCCGAACCCGTTCGTCGCGCTGGCGCAGATCATTGCGGGATTAAAGGACGACTCCGGCCACATCACGATTCCCGGCTTTTACGACAAAGTTTCACCGCCGAGCGCCGCGGAGCTTAAAGCATGGCGCGAGCTTCCCTTCGACGAGGAGCACTACCGCGAGACGGAGGTGGGCTCGACGGTGCTTACGGGCGAGGCGGGGTTCTCGGTTCTGGAACGCACCTGGGCGCGGCCCGCGCTGGACGTGCATGGCATTGCGGGAGGCTTCACCGGCGCTGGCGCGAAGACGGTGATTCCGTCGCGCGCGCTGGCGAAGGTGTCGATGCGGCTGGTTCCCGATCAGAAGCCGATGGAAGCCTTCGCGCAGTACAAGGCTTACGTTGAGAAGATCTGTCCCAAGGGGATTGCGCTGGAGGTACGGCTGATCCACTCCGGCGACCCGATTGCGGTTTCGACCGACAATCCGTATGTGCGCGCGGCCACGTCGGCGATGCATACGGTCTTCGCGAAGGAGACAGTATTTATCCGCAGCGGCGGGTCGATTCCAATCGTCGGCGACTTCATTCGCGAGCTTGGCATTCCGAGCATCCTGATGGGATTTGGACTGCCCGACGACAATCTGCACGCGCCCAACGAGAAGTTCCACCTGGCGAACTTCCATCGCGGCATCGAGTCGATTGTGCGGTTTCTGGCGAGTGTCGGCGAGGCGTAGCGTTGGCCGAAGATTCACAGGCTACACGCCTGATCTTCCGCAACTTGAGGACGCAATACGAATTATCTGAGATAAACTGCGCGGTCGCGTCCCTGTAAGGCAATTTCCTTATATTGCCTGTGCGAATGGTGCATGATAAAGAGACTTATGGCAGAGCCGGAATCGAAGGCGGAGGAACGCGTGGCGCCAGGCGGAGACACTTCGCCGCTGGAAGGCGCGCCCGCGAAGGCGATACCGGTCGAGCAGACAGACGATGGACCTGTCAAGGACACTGCCGAGGCGCAGGAGACGGTGCAGGAGTTCATGGCCGTGGCCGCGCAGCAGAATGTGGCGGCGGGCGAGGCCGTCCCGGAGCGGCGCAACCATCCTGGGCCGTACATTGCGTTCGACCATGTCTCGATCTCTTTTGACGAGCTGGTGGTGCTGGACGATGTGAGCTTCTCCGTCCTGCCGGGCGAGACGCTCTGCATCCTGGGACGCTCCGGCGTGGGGAAGTCTGTTGCGCTGAAGATCCTGATGGGGTTCCTGAAGCCGGACACGGGGCGCGTGCTGGTGGTCGGCGAGGACATCTCGCACTTCAGCGAGCGCGAGATGCAGGCGGTGCGGCGCAAGGTGACCATGGTGTTTCAGAACGGCGCGCTGTTCGATTCGATCAGCGTGGGCGAGAACGTGGCGTTCCCGCTGCGCGAGCGGGGCGACATGGACGAGGACCAGATTCAGCAGATTGTGCGGGGGATGCTGGAGATGGTGGGCGTGGCGGGGATGGAGGAGATGTTGCCGAGCGATCTCTCGACCGGGATGAAGCGTTCGGTGGCCATAGCGCGGGCGCTGGCCAGCCAGCCGGAGGCCATCCTCTACGACGAGCCGACCACGATGGTGGATCCGCTGATGGGGCATCTGTTGGGCGAACTGATTGAACGGCTCAAGACGCAACTGCATTTGACCAGCATCGTGGTGACCCACGACATGCGCTTTGCGAGCAAGCTGGCCGACCGGATTGTCTTTCTCCATCAGGGGAAGGCGCGCTTCTTTGGCACGGTGGAAGAGATGGACCGAAGCGACGACCCTGTACTTAAGGAATTTCTAACCCTGGATGAGCTTGTTCTGCCCGTCCAGGGATACAACCTTTGAGCCATGGCTTTACCGGCAGCAAGGTAAAAACTATTGAATTACCTCTTTATTTTCAGTACCATGACGAGAATGAAGGACGGCTCGCTGGCAATGCTGTGTTTCTCCGATGTAGTAATGTAGAAATAGGACATTAAATTTTTTCCAATTCTGTCCTGCCCAGAGTAGAGTGAACATCAGCATTTTATAAGCTGAGTTTGGCCTATTGGCATGGGATGCTTTTAACACGAGATATTATGCATTGCTGGAATGAGAGGCAGTGGGCAATGGCAACACCTGATTACTTGTATCAAGCAATTCTTCCGGGTCGAAGATGGGCAGCGACTGATGGGATTCCATCGGTACGCCCAGTGCTGTTTCACCGCCCCTCGGTCAACAGCCTGATCTGGGCTGTGCTCGATTCAATGACCGTGGCGATCGCCACCCTGGTGGCGCTGCGTGTTCGCGTGCGAGTGCCCAGCGGGATGCATATTCTCTCGCAGCCTGGCTACCTGTTGCATATCGCGTCGCCGTTTCTGCTGGCATTTGTTGCGTGGTTTGGCGTGCTGCTGATTGTGATCGCGCGGTCCTACGGGCTCTACGAACCGATTCTGAACCGCAGCGGCCTGCACGAGCAGCGCCTGGCGGTGCAGGCTTC
This sequence comes from Granulicella sp., assembly GCA_003132145.1. GTDB lineage: Bacteria > Acidobacteriota > Terriglobia > Terriglobales > Acidobacteriaceae > Edaphobacter. The sequence continues at coordinate 1,200 of PKWU01000027.1, read as the reverse complement.
GCTGACCTCCGGGCTTCTGCTGTGCGGCACGCTGTATCTGGCGCGCGCCGAGATGGTGTCGCGGATCGTGGTTGTGCTGACGGTGATCTTCACCACGATCCTGCTGTGCGCGCGGCGCGCCGTGTGGCGCAAGATGGTGTACCGGCGCTATCGCGAGGGCCTGGTGACGCGCAATGTACTGATCGTCGGCGCGGGCCGCGTCGCCCACGCGCTGCGCAACCATCTGGAGAGTCTGCGCCACCTTGGGTTCCGGTTCAAGGGTTTTGTCGCCCTCACCGAGCCGGAGGCTGAATCCGGCGACGCGGACGTGATCGGCGACATGCGCAACTGCCTCTCGCTGGCCCGCTCGCTGTTTGTCGACGAGATCTTCTTCTCTGTGCCCGCGGAGAAACAACTGGTGATCGGCATTGTGGAAGAGGCGCGCGGGTACGGTATCGACGTGCGCGTTGTGCCCGACCTCTACGACGGCCTGGCATGGGCCGCTCCGGTGGAGTACATCGGGCAGTTTCCCACCATTCCGCTGCACCGTCGCGAGCTGCCGATCGGGTCCTTTCTGGTGAAGCGCGCGCTCGATGTGACGTGCGCTTGCTTTGCCTTTCTACTGGGATGGCCCTTCATGCTTCTGCTGATAGCGGCCATCAAACTCGATTCCAAGGGCCCCATCTTCTACCGCGCGCAACGCATCGGGCGCAAGGGCCGCACCTTCACCTGCTACAAGTTCCGCACCATGTGCGTCGATGCGGACAAACAGCAGGGGGACCTTGTCCACAAGAACGAGCGCGACGGCATTCTCTTCAAGATTGCCAACGACCCCCGCATCACGCGCGTCGGGCGCTTTCTGCGCAAGTATTCGATCGACGAACTGCCGCAGTTCCTCAACGTGCTGCGCAGCGAGATGAGCCTGGTGGGCCCACGACCTCCGGTGGGCTCCGAGGTGGAGCAGTACGACCTATCGCACCTGCGGCGGCTTGAGGTGCTGCCCGGAATGACCGGACTGTGGCAGGTTGAAGCCCGCCAGGACCCCTCGTTCGACAGCTACATTTCGCTGGACACCGCCTACGTGGAGAACTGGAGCCTGTTTCACGACCTGAAGATCCTGGTGCGCACCGTTGGCGTCGTCCTGAGCGGTACCGGCACGTAGGACAGTTGCAGGTAGTCAGTTGCAGGTTGTGAGTTGCAGCCTAGGCCGTATCGACATAT
>PKWU01000004.1:7458-8028 GCA_003132145.1 Granulicella sp. | reverse complement strand
CGCAGGCCCTTCTCCATGGCCACCGGGGTGTGCAGCGTCACTTCCAGTTGCACGTTGTCGCCCGGCATCACCATCTCGGTGCCTGCAGGCAGGGTCGCCGAGCCGGTCACATCTGTAGTCCGGAAGTAGAACTGCGGCCGATAGCCGTTGAAGAATGGAGTGTGCCGCCCGCCCTCTTCCTTCGAGAGCACATACACCTCGCCCTTGAAGTTGGTGTGCGGAGTGATCGAACCGGGCTTGGCCAGAACCATGCCGCGCTCCACATCCTCCTTGGCGATGCCGCGCAGCAGGATGCCCGCGTTGTCGCCCGCCAGGCCCTCGTCGAGCTGCTTCTTGAACATCTCGACCCCGGTGCAGACCGTCGAGCGCGTCTCGCGGAAGCCCACGATCTCGACCGGCTCGCCCACCTTCACCTTGCCCCGCTCGATGCGCCCGGTGACCACCGTGCCGCGCCCCGAGATGGAGAAGATGTCCTCGATCGGCATCAGGAACGGCAGGTCCGTGGAGCGCTTCGGCTGCGGCACGAACGAGTCCACCGCATCCATCAGCTCGTCGATCTTGGCCTCCCAC
>PKWU01000004.1:0-7381 GCA_003132145.1 Granulicella sp. | reverse complement strand
CCGGTGATCATGTTCTTGATGTAGTCGGCGTGGCCCGGGCAGTCGACGTGCGCGTAGTGCCGGTTCTTGGTCTCGTACTCCACGTGCGCGGTGGCAATCGTGATGCCGCGCTCGCGCTCCTCGGGTGCGTTGTCGATCGAGTCAAACGAGCGGAAGGCATTCTTCGGGTTGTGCTTTGCGAGCACCTTGGTAATCGCCGCCGTCAGCGTCGTCTTGCCGTGATCGATGTGCCCGATCGTCCCTACGTTCACATGTGGCTTCGACCGGTCAAACTTTTCCTTGCCCATGACTCTCTCTCCGTATGGTTCTGCTTCGTTGTCTGCCTATCCTGTGCGCCGGTCATGCAGGCCAGCGCGAGTCCATTCCTCGTCTACTTGTCCTTCGCGTCCTTGCCCTGCACCTTCGCAATGATCTCTTCCGACACCGACCGCGGCGCCTCTTCATACTGCTTGAACTGCATCGAATAGTTGGCTCGTCCCTGGGTTGCTCCGCGCATGTGGGTCGCGTACCCAAACATCGTCGACAGTGGTACCGTGGCGCGGATGGCCTGCGTATTGCCGACCATCTCCATGCCCTCGATGCGTCCGCGGCGCGAGTTCAGGTCGCCGATGATCGCGCCCATGTAGTCCTCGGGAACGATGACTTCGACCGCCATCACCGGCTCCAGCAGCACCGGCTTGGCCTTGCGCGCGGCCTCCTTGAAGGCAATCGAACCGGCGATCTTGAAGGCCATCTCGTTGGAGTCCACATCGTGATAGCTGCCGTCGTAGAGCGACACCTTCACATCGACCATCTCATAGCCCGCGAGCACGCCACCCTGCATCGCTTCCTGGATGCCCTGGTCGATCGGCTTGATGTACTCCTTGGGAATCGTGCCGCCCTTGATGTCGTTGGAGAACTCGTAGCCCTTGCCGGGCTGGTTCGGCGTGATGCGAATCTTGCAGTGCCCGTAGTTGCCCGAGCCGCCCGTCTGGCGGATGTACTTGCCCTCGGCCTCGGAGTGCGAACGGATCGTCTCGCGATAGTTCACCTGCGGCTTGCCGACATTGGCCTCGACCTTGTACTCGCGCATCATGCGGTCGACGATGATCTCAAGATGCAACTCGCCCATTCCGGCAATAATCGTCTGCCCCGAGTCGATGTCGGTGCGTACGTTGAAGGTTGGGTCTTCCTGCGCCAGCTTGCCCAGCGCAAGGCCCATCTTCTCCTGGTCCGCCTTGGTCTTCGGCTCGACCGCAACCTCGATGACCGGCTTGGGGAAGTCGATGGTTTCCAGCACCACCGGATGACGGTCCGAACAGATCGTATCGCCGGTGATCAGGTTCTTTAGCCCAACGGCTGCGCAGATGTCGCCCGCCAGGATCTCGGTGATCTCTTCCCGCTTGTTGGCGTGCATCTTCAGCAGCCGCCCGATGCGCTCGGTCCTGCGCGTACGCGGGTTCAGCACCGAGTCGCCGGTCTTGAGCGTGCCTGAATAGACGCGGATGAAGGTCAACTGGCCGACGAACGGATCGGTCATGATCTTGAAGCCGAGCGCCGAGAAAGGCTCCGCGTCATCCGGCTTGCGCACAATCTCCACCGCCATGTTCTCCGGGTCGTGGCCGATCATGGGTGGAATGTCGAGCGGACTGGGCAGGTAGTCGACAACCGCGTCCAGCAGCGTCTGCACACCCTTGTTCTTGAACGCCGAGCCGCACAGCACCGGGAAGATGTTCATCGCAATGGTTCCCTTGCGGATGCCGGTCTTGAGTTGCTCCTCGGTCGGTTCCTGGCCTTCGAGGAACAAGCGCAGAATTACGTCGTCGGAGTCGGCAACGGCTTCGATCAGATCGTGGCGGGCCTTCTTTGCGGTCTCCAGCAGTTCGGCGGGAATCTCTTCGACCGAGTACTCCGCGCCCATCGTCTCGTCATGCCACAGAATCGACTTCATCGTCACCAGGTCGATCACGCCCAAAAACTTCGCCTCTGCGCCAATCTGAATATTGATTGGCACAGCGCGCGCGCCCAGACGATCGACGATGGTCGACGTGGCGTAGACTGCGTCCGCCCCGGCCTTGTCCATCTTGTTAATGAAACAGATGCGCGGCACCTTGTACTTGTCGGCCTGGCGCCACACCGTCTCGGACTGCGGCTGCACGCCGGCAACCGCGTCGAAGCAGGCCACCGCGCCATCCAGCACGCGCAGGCTGCGTTCCACCTCGGCGGTGAAGTCCACATGGCCGGGCGTGTCGATGATGTTGATGCGATGGTCCAGCCAGGTGCAGGTCGTCGCGGCGGAGGTGATTGTGATGCCGCGCTCCTGCTCCTGCTCCATCCAGTCCATGGTCGCAGTCCCCTCATGCACCTCGCCGATACGGTGCGTGATGCCCGTATAGAACAGGATGCGCTCGGTCGTCGTCGTCTTTCCGGCGTCGATGTGCGCCATGATCCCGATGTTCCGGCAACGATTCAGAGGTATATTGCGTGCCACGGTATCAATCTCTCACTCTGCAAGGCTCGCCTTGCGTGTCAATCAAACTCGGTTGCGGCAGGTCAGGTTTCGTGTTCCCTGTTCCCTACTCCATAATCTCTAATCCCCGAACTACCAGCGGTAGTGGGCGAATGCCTTGTTGGCCTCGGCCATGCGGTGTACGTCTTCCTTCTTCTTCATCGCCGCGCCGCGGCCATTGGCGGCGTCGAGCAACTCGGCGGTTAGCTTCTCCACCATTCCTTTTTCACCGCGCGCGCGGCCAAAGGTGACGATCCAGCGAATCGCCAGCGAAGTGCGCCGCTCCGGCAGCACCTCAATTGGCACCTGATAGTTCGCGCCGCCAACGCGCCGACTCTTCACTTCCAGCAGCGGCTTGCAGTTCTCGATTGCCTTCTTGAACAGCTTCAGGGCCTCGTCGCCGCCCTTCTGCTCCAGGTTCGTCATCGCAGAGTAGAAGATGCCCTGCGCGGTCGACTTCTTGCCGCCCCACATCATGGAGTTGACAAATTTCGTGACCAGGGTCGAACCATAGACCGGGTCGGGAGCAACTTCACGCTTCGCAATGTAACCTTTTCTCGGCATCTTCTCTCTCTTCTCTTCTTCCCTCAGACCGGTGACATCTCACGCGCTGAGCCTCATTCATCTTGTTTGTCATTCCGCACCCTGAGCAAAGTCGAAGGGGGAGGAATCTGTTTTTGCCTTACTTGCCCGCAGCGGCCTTGGGACGCTTCGCCCCGTACTTCGACCGGCTCTGCTTGCGGTCTGAAACACCGACTGAATCCAGCGACCCGCGCACCACGTGGTAGCGGACGCCCGGAAGGTCCTTCACGCGACCGCCGCGGATCAGCACGATCGAGTGCTCCTGCAGGTTGTGTCCGATGCCCGGGATGTATGTGGTGACCTCAATCCCGTTGGTCAGGCGAACGCGCGCCACCTTGCGCAGCGCCGAGTTCGGCTTCTTGGGGGTCTGGGTGTAGACGCGGGTGCAGACGCCACGACGCTGGGGCGAACCCTGCAGCGCGGGGCTGGCGGTCTTATAACGGGTGGGCGTGCGGCCCTGCTTGACGAGCTGATGGAACGTAGGCACTCGAACTCCTTGAACTCCGGCATTGAAGCCGTTGCTGCTAAATCCAAACTCATGCAGACGAAGAGGAAGGAGTCTCATCGCGCATTGGCCATATCCATGCGCGTACGCACAAATAAGTGAGGACACTGAAGTGCCTCGCGCGAAGATTTTCCCTAGCTTCCCGTCTGTAACACTCAAATCAGACGAACAACAGTCGACGGTGGCCTAGCGTCCATTGCTTCCTGCCTCGGTTGTGGCTTTCTGCGCTTCACTAGCGCTCCAGCCCAACTTGCGGCACTTGCCGGAAGGTGGAGTTGACTCCGTATCGCTGTTCCGTTCCCGCATAGCCCATCCACTTTGGATCCCGGCAAAATCGTCGGGGTGGAGGGTGTCGCAGGTACGATTGCGAGGATGTTGCGCCGCGGTGGTACTGGCCCATGCCATGCTTCCCATGCATAGACCCGCGGATTTACTTCTTGTCCAGTGTATCGCAAACGGGCAAGTCTGCCCAGTGCGCCGTCACATACCCAACGCCCCTAAGTCTGCCCAACACACCAGCCGTCCCCGTGCAACCTGCACACAAACAAATCATGCACCCTGCATGGCAACAAGTTCCCCATTCACACGGAACATTCTTACGATACCAAGCACTCGGCGCGGGGTCAAGCCTGCCGGGCATAAATCTCATGGCCTGCGCATCGTCTACTATCGGCCTTCGGCCGCTTGCCATCGGTTGGCTATGAATTCGTGAGACGATCCGCACAACATAATCTCGCCTCATCTGATAGACTCTTTCTTGTCGTGAAGTTGGTGGTTCTGGTGTCCGCGTGGTCTACCAATCGGCCCAGGACTGAGTCCACAGCAGCGACAAGGTAGAATGAAGCGAAATTGGCAGTTCAAGAGATGCTCTGTTCCAGAGCAACTCCCTCCGCGAATCCGCCCGTTCTATGTGACATTCGCTCAAGTTGTTGCAAGACAACCTGGGGACGTAGCTCAGTTGGTTAGAGCGCTGCCCTGTCACGGCAGAGGTCGCGGGTTCGAGCCCCGTCGTCCCCGCCATAAACCCTAGAAGCACAGTGGTTTACGGCAATGATAGCTGCTTTCATGCAGCCTCCGAGGGTGCTGAAGGGTGCTGAGTCGAGCCCCCTTCAAATAAACCCCGGACGGCCAGATCCTGAGCTACCCGTTTTTCATCACCCACAGCCTGTTGATAGATCTCCAGCGTGATGCGGCTATTGGCATGCCGTAGGAGCTCCTGGGCGGTCTTGAGGTCGACACCTTGCCGCCTGAGCATGGTTGCCAGCCCGTGGCGCAGAGAGTGCCAGCCGATCTTCTTGGTGACACTACTCCGCTCCAGCACCGGCTGGACGTGACGTTTTAAGATCATGTCCGGCGAAATGGGCTGTGTCCCATTCTTTGCGATGGAGGGGAAAAGGTAGTCGTCATCGGAGCGGTAGATGCTTGCCTCGCGCCATTTCTTCAGTTCTTCAACCACGAGTGTGGGGAGCGGTACGGGTTTGCGAGACGCCTCTGTCTTGGTGTCGCCTTCGCGTTGCGCCACACAGAGTGTGTGACGTTCGCCTGCTTCAGCACAAGGTCTACGGGGCTCAGCTCCGACCCTGCCAGCAACAGCGACATCTCAGCCATGGAAAGGAGAATCAATCGCAATAGAGATATCAGGAGTTTTGGTTGTCGTTGAGGGGAAAGAAAGGTTGACGCCAGACACCGAGAAACCTATTTATTTGTAAATACATTATATATATGCATTTATATGGTGCCCGGAGGGGGATTTGAACCCCCACAACCCTTGCGGGTCTGCGGATTTTAAGTCCGCTGCGTCTGCCAGTTTCGCCATCCGGGCCCGTCGCGGCTGCCTTCCACATCGTACCCCACGCGCGGAAGGGATGGGCGGCCTGGTGCTGCTCCACCCTTGACACATGTGGCCAGCAATCTGCTATCCCTCTTCTGTACGAACGGTTCCGTTCTGGCACGACCCGCAACTCTGCGCACGATTGGACACTCCGATGGCATGCTCAAGTTCACCGACAATCAAGACACAGGCGCCGACAAAGTCCCAGCGGAACTGGTCGGCGAGATAGAGGATGATGTTCGGCGGTGTCGACGGCTTCGCGGGACCAGCTCCGTGATGCGCCTCCGCGACAGACTGCGCCTCAGTAACGGGAGATGCCGCGGCAGCCATGGAACTCTTGAGAAACGATCTGCGACTTTCCTTGCTGTCTGACATTCCGGACTCCTGCCAATCGAGCTTTGCAATGAACCGCTGTTGTCTGGCATTGTCGCGTGTGCCAACGATCGACGCAATTTCCAGTACAGCTCGCCGGTGAGGCTGAGAAAAGCCTCTCCACGTCCAACGCCGGGCCTTGTTCCTGGGCTTTTCGGCCCGTAAGGTTGTGGAGAGCGCCCTGCGGATGAAATACTTGTTCCATGCCTAAAGTTACCCGCAAGCCCCTGATCGCAGCCAATTGGAAGATGTTCAAGACGCCCATCGAGGCAGTTAACTTCGTTCGCGCCTTCATCCCCCTCGTCGCCACCTATAGCCATGCAGAGATCGTTCTCTGTCCCTCACCCGCGCTGCTGCCCGCCGTTGTCGATGCGGCGCGCAATACGCCTGTTGCCATCGCCGGACAGAACATGCACTGGAAGGACTCGGGCGCGTACACCGGCGAGACATCGCCGCTGCAGCTCAAGGCGCTCGGCGTCACCCATGTGCTGATCGGCCACAGCGAACGCCGGCAGTACTTCAACGAGACCGACGAGACGGTGAACCTGAAGCTGAAGTCGGCGCTGGCGCATGGGCTGATCCCAATCGTCTGCGTCGGCGAACTGCTGGCCGAGCGCGAGGCGGGCGAGACCGCCGCAGTGCTGGAGCGGCAGACCGCAGGCGCGCTGGCCGGAATCGATCCCGCGACGGCCAAGACGCTGATCGTCGCGTACGAGCCGGTGTGGGCCATTGGAACTGGGCGCACGGCGACTCCGGAGATTGCCGACGAGGCCCACAAGATCATCCGCGCACAGATTGCCAAGTCGCTCTCGGCGGAGCTTGCCGCAAGCACGCGCATTCTGTACGGCGGCTCGGTGAAGCCGGACAACACAGCCATCCTCTGCGCTCTGGACGACATCGACGGGGCGCTGGTTGGCGGAGCGAGCCTTGAGGCTGCGTCGTTCTCGCAGATCGTGGCCAACTCGGCTGCCAAATAGCTGATCTTCAAACCATCGAATGGGTGCGCCTTACAACGGCGCGCCCATTCAATTTAACCTACGCTGCCGAAGGCGCGTACTTGGCCGAAGAGCGATTCAGGGGAATATCGTCTTTTGTTCGTCGTTTATTTGTCGTTTGCTCGCTATTTATTCTCTATTTGTTCGTTTTAGCCCCCCCCCACCCCCCCTCCCCGGTGTACTCTGGTCGTAAGTAGATTGGTATCAGTCGATTGCGGGTTGCACGCACCGCCAAAGTATTCATCGCAAATAGGTTACGGCTAAAGTCTTAGAAACATATGGGTTAGGGGTGAAATTGGGCTTCAGCGGGTTGAGTTTGTAAAGTCTTCATTCTATTTGGATTACCAGCAATGCGTTGATTCGGAACGGTTTGTGTGGTGCGTTAAATGCAAAGGCCCGGCTGATTGGCCGGGTCTGTTTGTTTGTTACTGCTTTAATTATACGCCTTCGAGCATAACTACTATGCCAACTATTTTTCGGAGGGATGTGGTTGATGGGGTGTTGGTTATGGGATTTTTTGGGCGTCGAGAGGCTTGACAAGCGAGTTTGCTGGGCAATTCGGGGGGAAAATCTTTCGGGAGCGGGAGGGGTTGGAGGTAGACCCACCC
>PKWU01000006.1:22353-22548 GCA_003132145.1 Granulicella sp. | reverse complement strand
TCGAGGCCGATCACGGGCGAATCGAAACCCCCACCGGCACGGTGCTGACCGAGTGCAAGCCGCGCCACCGGCATCAGGAGTTTCTAGGCTTTATCGAGCGCATCGACAAGGCCGTCCCGGCGGCGCTCGACGTGCATCTGATCGTCGACAACTACTCCACTCACAAGCACGCCAAGGTGCGCCTCTGGCTGGCCG
>PKWU01000006.1:0-22266 GCA_003132145.1 Granulicella sp. | reverse complement strand
TATTTCTGGGACACTACACTAGCGAAGGACGAACGCAAACCCGTCGTCGCTTTACGCCCTTACGCCGTCGCCATTGGCTTTTGCCAGCTCGTGACATGCTCCCACGACGGCGGCAGCTGATACGTCTTCACGTGGTCCTGAATCTTCTCGCCGACAACCTGAATCTTGCTCAGATCGCCTTGTCCGCGGTCACCGGCCTTGGCGCAATAGCTCAGGTAGCCGATCTTGGTGAAGTCGACGCCCATCAACTCGGCGCCCACGCGATCGGCAGCCAGCCAGTCCAGGCTGGCTACACAAACCTTCTGGCTGACTGGGCTGCCATTGATGGGCCCGTCCCCCTGCATGCCCTCGTAGCCATCGATCACCGCCAGGTCCGGATGCAGCTTCGCCGACAGCGTGAACACGTTGTAGTTGATGCCGTGCGGGCCGCCGCCGTGAATCAGTGGCTTATCCGAGCGGCCGCGTCCAGGCCCGCTGCGGCTCACGCCGTAGCCCGAATCCTTGATGCCGGATCCGACCACAATGTTCTTCAGCGACAGCGTGATGCCAATCATGTCATGAGTCTTCAACTTGGCGGCCGAGATGACGAAGTTGTTCTTCGGGTCCATCAGCATGGTCGCCGTGCGGATCGCGTGCGGCTGCAGGTCGTGCTCATCCATCACGTACATAATGTCGTAAGCCTCGGCGTCCAGGCTCACCATCTTGGCGTTGTACTTCGTCGCCAGCTTGTCGTATCCGTAGTTGTGAAAGCCATCCAGCGCCGAGCCGTTCGCCGGCGACTCTGCGATCACGATGTTCTTCTTGCCGATGGAATGCAAGAACTCGAGGATGCCTTCCAGGTTGTACGCGCTGCTCGCGCACAGCGGCCGGTTGATCATCACATTGTTCGGCTTCAGCACCACCCGCTTGGTGCCGATGGCCGCTGCAATCTCGCTCTTGAACGGCGTCAGCGAGTCGAACGCAATCTTGGCGCGATCCTTGCCCGCCACCAGCGACACCCGGCTGGTCGCCGCCGTCACGCCTGGTGCAGTCGCAGCCTGTGCCGCCATGGCTGCGGGAAGTTTCGCCGCGGCCAGTGCAGCGGCGCTGCCCAACAACGATGTTTTCAGAAAGCTTCTGCGGGTACTCTGGCACTCGGATTTCATCGGTCACACCTCTTGGGACTTCGGGGGAAGTATACGGCTGGACGGCACGATTCGCGCCGCTTTCAGCCTAACAGGTGTGATCCAAATCACATAAATTCTTTCGCCGCGGGAACAAAATCTTTTCAAGAAGACGGGTCAAATTACGTCAGCGGTATGCAGTATGCAATACGCAGTCGTAGCACGCAGTACACCGTTGCAATACGCAGTACGTAACACGCAGTACGCGGTAGCAACACCCAGCAGTACAAAATAACGGGTCAGCGTGGATCGAATGACTGGTCCTATCCGCTTTGGCCCGTTTTTTATGTGTGCCGCTGTATCAGGCTTGAAAGCCTGTCCGGAAACTGAAGAATGCTTGCGACCATCGGGAACACTAACGCGAAGGCGTTCCCACGCCTTTACTGCTTCGCGTATTCTTCCCGTTGGTCAGCACAATATCTCGTCTACGACCATCGGAAGCACCAACGCGAAGCCCAGTACGCGTCACGAAGTGACTACGCCCCCACCGTCGCCGGCAGAATATCCTCCACATCCACCCACTGCGTCGGATACACCCCCGTGTAGCACGCCGTGCAGAAGCTCGCCGGCGACAGCCCATTCACCGGTTCATTCGTTGTACACGAGTACGTCAGCCCCACCAGCGACAGGTACGCCAGCGAGTCCGCCTCGATAAACTCGCGTATCTCCTCGACCGACTTGTTGGCCGCAATCAGCTCCCGCGTGCTCGGCGTATCCACTCCATAAAAACATGGGCTGATCGTCGGCGGACACGAAATCCGCATGTGTACCTCCTTCGCCCCCGCCGCGCGGCACATGCGCACAATCTTGCGGCTCGTCGTCCCGCGAATGATCGAGTCGTCGATCAGAATAATTCGCTTCCCCTGTAGCAGGTTGCGCACCGGGTTCAGCTTCATGCGCACGCCAAAGTCGCGCGTCCGCTGCTCCGGCTGGATGAACGTCCGCCCCACGTAATGGTTTCGGATCAGCCCGAAGTTGAACGGAATCCCGCTCTCCGCCGCATAGCCCAGCGCCGCCGTCACGCCCGAGTCCGGCACCGGCACCACCAGGTCCGCATCCACGCCACTCTCCCGCGCCAGTTGCCGTCCCATCTCGTCGCGCGATTGCTGCACCCAGCGCCCGAAGACGCGCGAGTCCGGTCGCGCAAAGTAGACATGTTCAAAGATGCAGCTCGCATGCGGCACCGTCTCCGGCGCGAACCTCCGGCTGGTCACCCCGTCTTCGCTCACCATCACCAGCTCGCCCGGCCTCACGTCGCGCTCATACTTCGCGTGCAGCAGGTCGAACGCGCACGTCTCCGACGCAAACACAAATGTGTCAGGAGCGCCATTCACCCCGGCGATCCGCCCCATCGACAGCGGCCTGAACCCATGCGGATCGCGCGCCGCGAACACCCGGTTGCGCGTCATCATCACAATCGAGAACGCCCCATCCACCTGCGCCAGCGACTCCGCAATGCAGTCCACCAGCGTGTTGCACCGCGAGTGCGCAATCAGTTGCACGATAATTTCGGAATCCGACGTCGTCTGGAAGACCGCCCCATCCCTCTCCAGCCGCTCCTTCGAGTTGCCCAGGTTCACCAGGTTCCCGTTATGTGCAATCGCGATCAGCCCCATCGTCGACTCCACCGAGATCGGCTGCGCGTTCAGCAGCGCCGAATCCCCGGTCGTCGAGTAGCGCGTGTGCCCAATCGCAATATGCCCGGGCAGTCGCGCCAGCACCTCGTCGGTGAATATCTCGCTCACCAACCCCATGCCCTTGATGTCGTTCACATCGTGCCCGTCCGCGCTGGCAATCCCCGCCGACTCCTGCCCCCTGTGCTGCAACGCGTATAAGCCCCAGAACGTCATCCGCGCGGCATCCGGATGCCCATACACCGCCATAATGCCGCACTCCTCGCGCAGCTTATCGAACGGGGCGCTGTCCTCTTCCTCAATGTCTATTGGTTTGTCATTCCGCAGCGCAGCGGAGGAATCTGCTTCTCTCCTGCCACCGACCCCCGCGTGCGCCAATCCGTGACTCAACATCAGCTCGCTCATGCGGTCACCACCTCCGCCGCAAGCTGCGATTCCAGCGACTCCGACCAAGTCTGTCTCAACTCCGCAATCGTTGTATCCACCAGCGGAACTCCTCCCGCGTGGATCTCCACCCGGTCCGCGATCGTCTCCCCCAGATCGAGCGGCCAGATCTCGCCGGCCTCATCCAGAAACGTGCAGATCATGCCGTAGTCTTCGACCGAACAAGTCACCAACACCTCGGCCGCGTTCTCCGCGAACAGCGCGGCTGCATACTCCGCTGCCGAGAGCGCGCCGAGTGTCGCCTTCACTCCAATATTCTTCGCAAAACTCGCCTGCGCCAATGCAGTCGCGAGTCCACCATCGGAAACATCCTTCGCCGAATGGATCAGCCCACGCTCGGCCAGTGTGATGAGTGCCTTGTTCAGTGCCGCCTCAGCCTCCAGATTGATCCACGGCGGCGTACCCCACAGCGAGTTGCAGTTCGTCCTCGCAAAATCCGAGCTTCCCAACTCCCAATCCAGAGCAGCCGGCGTCTCTACCGTCGATTGCAGCAGGAGCACTCGCTCGCCCACCCGCTGAAACGCCGCCGGCACCGCCTTATTCACATCGTCCAGAATCCCCACGATCCCGATCACCGGAGTCGGATAAATCCCCTCGCCCCGCGTCTCGTTGTAGAACGAAACATTGCCGCCCGTAATCGGCGTGCCCAGCGCCGTACAAGCCTCCGCGATCCCATCGATCGTCGCCGAAAACTGCGCCATGATCTCCGGCTTCTCCGGGTTCCCGAAGTTCAAACAGTTCGTCGCGGCCACCGGAGTCGCGCCCGTGCAAGCCACCTTGCGCGCCGCCTCCGCCACCGCATGCATCGCGCCCAGCTTCGGGTCCAGATAACACCACCGCCCATTGCCCGCCAGCGCCATCGCCAGTCCCCGCTCCGGCTTCTTCGCGCTCGACTCATGCGAAGCCCCCGGCGCAACCACCGGATTCGTCGCCTCCGGATTGCCCGTCGCCAGCATAGCCTCACCCTCCGGCGTCGACTCGGCGACCAGCTTGACCAGCTCCCCCAGCACGCCCTCATGCCGCTCCGCTGAACTCGTCCCCTTGATCCGCATCACGCCGGCCTCGCCGCCCGGCCCCTGCACGGTATTGCTCTGCACCATCGAGTCGTACTGCTCGAACACCCATCGCTTGTCGCAGATGTTCGCGCTCGCCAGCAGCCGCTTCAAATCCGCCGTGTAATCCCGCGGCTTGCGAAGCTCCTCCACAACCCACGCCGGAGGGTCCATCGGCACCGGCGACTTCCACACGCCCACCGGCCTCTTGTACACCGGGGCCTCATCGGTCAGCGCCTTGTTGGGAATCTCCGCGACTAATTCCCCATGATGCGTCACGCGCATCGTATCGTCCGCCGTCACAATCCCCACAATCGAAGCGTCCAGTCCCCACTTGGCGAACACCGCCAGCACCTCGCCCTCGCGGCCCTTGTCGGCCACCAGCAGCATCCGCTCCTGGCTCTCGCTCAGCATGATCTCGTACGCAGTCATGCCCGTCGCCCGCTGCGGCACCAGGTCCAGCTCGATCGTCAACCCCAGCTCGCCCCGCGCGCCCATCTCGCAGGTCGAGCAGGTCAACCCCGCCGCGCCCATGTCCTGGATCCCCACCACCGCGCCGGTCGCCATCGCCTCCAGGCACGCCTCCAGCAGCAGCTTCTCCATGAACGGGTCGCCCATCTGCACGTTGGGCCGCTTCGCCTCCGAGCCTTCCGTAAACTCTTCCGAAGCCATCGTGGCCCCATGAATCCCGTCCCGCCCCGTCTTCGCCCCAACGTAGATCACCGGGTTGCCCACGCCGGTCGCCTTGGCATAAAAAATCTCGTCCTTCCGCACCAACCCCAGCGCAAACGCATTGACGAGTGGGTTTCCTGAATAGCACGCCTCGAACTTCGTCTCGCCCGCCAGGTTCGGCACGCCAAAGCAATTCCCGTAACCGGCAATCCCGCCAACCACGCCATTCACAATCGCATGGTTGCGCCGCCGCAGCGTCGCGTCCTTCTCTTCCTCGTCCAGCGGCCCAAAGCGCAGCGAGTCCATCACCGCCAGCGGCCGCGCGTTCATAGTGAAGATGTCGCGCAGAATCCCGCCCACGCCCGTCGCCGCGCCCTGGAACGGCTCAACGTAGCTGGGATGGTTGTGGCTCTCGATCTTGAATGCGCACGCCCACCCATCGCCCACGTCGATGATCCCGGCGTTCTCGCCCGGCCCCTGCACCACGCTTCCCGGCCCGGTCGTCCGCGTGCCTTTGGTCGGCAGCCGCTTCAGGTGTACGCGGCTGCTCTTGTACGAACAATGCTCGCTCCACATCACGCTGAAGATTCCCAACTCGGTCAGGCTCGGCACGCGCCCCAGCTTCTTCTTGATGCTCGCGTACTCCTCCGCCGTAATGCTGTGCGTCTTCAGCAGCTCGGGCGTAATCCCGGCAGGTGTGGGAACGGCTGGAACTGCAACTTCGAGGGCTGATTCGGTTGTCTGATTAGGCATGGCTCGTTAACACGATTGTCGCATGTTCCGCCCACCCGCCGCACCACACACCCGACAGCCCTGAGCCCGCAGGCTGTACGAACGTATCCCAACGACATCAGAGCAGCAGGACAGAACGACTCATCACATTATGCTTCCAGCTCCAGTCCAGCCGACCTATACTAACAACTGACGGGACACATCAAACATGCCTTTATATCAACTTACCCACGAAGCTCTGAACAAAATCCCAGGAACGACCATGCAGAAACAGGGGTTTCTTGAACGCCAAGACTTACAGCGTTTACTGAAGGAAAACATCTCCGTTATTGGAGATGATCTATTCTTTCTCTCTGAAGAATTTTCACCTTGGGAGGACAGCAACTGTCGAATCGATCTACTCGCCATGGATCGTGGCGGATCATTGGTCGTCATCGAATTGAAGCGGACTGAAGACGGTGGCCATATGGAACTACAGGCCGTACGCTACGCAGCAATGGTTTCCGCATTGAGCTTCAAGCAGGCTGTCACCGAATACGCTAGAATTCTAAATATTGAAACAATTAATGCCGAAGAAAACATGCTCAAATTTCTTGACATGGTAGCGCCGCCCGAAAATTTCGGGAAAACAGTGCGTATCATCCTGGTTTCGCCTAACTTTTCCCCAGAGTTGACCACTGCGGTTCTTTGGCTTAACGACAAAGGTCTCGATATTCACTGTATTCGCATACGTCCCTATCAACTCGAAGATCGCACACTACTTGAAATCGATCAGATTATTCCTCTCAGAGAGGCCGAGGAATACACGGTACACATAAGGGAAAAGCAGGGAGAAGCGCGTCAAACTGCTGAATCAAATAAGGATTATAGCCATTATGACCTGAGGGTAAACGGTCAAACTTATGCGAAGCTCGCCAAAAGAAATCTGATATTACAAGTTGTTAAATCAGCCGCGGAAGCTGGCTTATCGCTTGAAACGCTGACACAAATCATTGAGCGAAGACGGATTATTGTCGTGGACGGAAATATATCTGGCATAGAATTTGACGAAGCAGCTAAACGAGAAAGAGAGAATTGGGGACTTGCGTTTAGGCCAGACCGATTTTTTATGAGAGATGAAGACCATATCCATGTCGGAGGTAAAACAGTTGCCCTCAGCAACCAATGGGCACGAACAGATTTGCATTTAATCGATGAAATCATTAGCGCAGTGCCTACAGCCAAAATCTCATATAAGAGAGCAGAGGAATCTGATTAGTCGCAAATTCTAGAAGGGTGGGTTGTCGCATAGTCCTCACTACGCACAGCGCTTCTGCGTTTCTACATACGCTCGGAGAACCGAGTTCATCCGGGTCAGGTGGCCTTTTCCATTCGCCTTGAACCATTCGACAATATCGCTATCGAGGCGAAGGTGAACGGAAGTCTTGCCGCTAGGCATGACGACGCGGGCGCTCTTCCAGAACTCCGCGCCGAGAGACTCAGCTTCGGGGGCATCTGGGCTCGTCTTGTCCTCGCCGCGTTCCCGCATGGTTCTGACCTGGCTAAGGGAGTGTCGCACTATATTTATAGTACACATTTGTGTACACGTAACAAGCTGTTTTTTCTCGGCGCGAGGGTTCTACCTGCCAACAGCGTTGCTAGTGCCTGTTATAATCATTATAACGAGGCAATGACATGGTGAAGCTCAAGGTGACGACCGTAGGCAGTTCGGCTGGCATTGTGCTGCCCAAAGAGGTTCTGACGCGACTCAAGATCGCAAAAGGTGATTCGGTCTTTCTCACCGAGTCGCCTGAGGGCTTCCGAATCACTCCATACGATCCTGACTTCGAGCGCCAGATGGGATTGGCGCGCAAGGTCATGAGCGAGCGCCGCGACGTGCTGCGAGCGCTGGCCAAGTGAGCGCGACCGGCTGGAGATGGATCTCCGAAGCAACGGTGCTGGCCATCCACGAAGAGCAGTTGGCCGAACACGGCGGCATGACTGGGGTGCGCGATATGGGTCTGGTCCTGTCTGCCTTGGCGCGGCCAAAGAACCTGGCGGCCTACGGCGCTCCCGACCTCGCCGATCTGGCCGCCGCCTATGCGTACGGACTCTCTCGCAACCATGGGTTTATGGATGGGAACAAGCGCACAGCCTTCGTCGTCGCTCTTGTCTTTCTGCTCGACCACGGCTACAGCCTGATTGCTAGCGATCAGGAATCCGTGACGGCAATGCTGGCTATTGCGGACGATGCGATGTCAGAGGCGGAGCTGGCCGTCTGGTTCCGCGCGTATATACGCGGTCTGGACGACTCCACCCAAGCAGACAACCCCGACGAGCCCGTCCAGTAATCGAACCCCGGTGACCCGAATAACGCGTTGGCTAGGCACGGTTCAGCCATGCGATCAATACATTGCAGATGGCGATAAGCACGGTGCCGGGTGCCCCACATCTCGATTTTGAGATGTGGGTTCATCACTTCCCCGTACTGCCAAATCCCCCCACGCCACGCACTGCCTCGCCCAGCTCCGCAACCTCCTCGAAGCTCGCCTCGATCCGCTCGACAATCCGCAACTGCGCAATCCGCTCGCCCGCCTTGATCTCCACCGGCGCAGCATTCAGGTTCGTCATCACCACCCGAATCTCCCCACGGTATCCCGGATCGATCACTCCGGCCAGCGTCGTCACGCCGCGCACCGCCAGCCCCGATCTATCCTCCACCAGCGCGCCGTGCGTCGGCGGAAACTCCATCGCAATCCCCGTCGGCACCAGTGCGGTAGATCCCGCCTCGCCCACCGCCGCCAGCCGCGCGTCCGCCGACGCATACAGGTCCGCCGCCAGGTCGCCGTACTCGCCCACATGGGCATACCGCGGCATCCGCACCCCCTCCACCAGCTTCTTCACTTTGATCGAAACCATAAGCCCAGATTGTACCCGCCTCGCGCGATCAGTCCGTCATTCTGAGCGGAGTTCTCCGCGCACCATGCGGAGAACGCAGTCGAAGAACCCCCGTATTTCGCCTTTGCTTTCATCTTCCGTCTAGAATCGAAACCAATGCTCGCCCGCCTCCGCGCCTTCTTCAACCCGCCCACACCCAACCCCCTCCGCGCGCCAGCCCGCATCTTCTGGGTCGCCTTCCTCGTCCGCGTCCTCTACATGACGCTGGCCCACACCTATCGCATCCGCATCAGTGAGGACCACTTCCAGTTCGGCTGGGAAGCGGGCCGCATCGCCCGCGCGCTCATCACCGGCTACGGCTACTCCGACCCCTTCGCCAACGCCTTCCTCGCCCACACCGGCCCCACCGCATGGCTCCCGCCGCTCTACCCGCTCCTGCTGGCCGCCATCTTCCGCGTCTTCGGCGTCTTCACCCTCAAATCCGCATGGGTCCTCTTCACCATCCAGTCCGCCTTCTCCGCCGCCACCGCGCTCGCCACCTGGGAGATCGCAGCCCGCTGCTTCTCGCGCCGCGTCGCCCTCTGGTCCGCGTGGATCTGGGCGCTCTATCCCGCCGCCATGCAGTACGCCGTCCGCTGGCCCTGGGAGATGACCATCACCACCGCCCTCTTCACCTTCACCCTCGTCCTCGCCCTCCGCCTGCGCGGCATCGGCGACGAACCTCGCCCCCCTCGAACCTTGAACCTTGAACCTCGAACCTCGCAATGGCTCCTCTTCGGCCTCCTCTGGGCCCTCATCGCCCTCTGCAACTCCACCCTCCTCCTCTTCCTCCCCGTCTGCGTCCTCTGGATTCTCCTCCCAAATCTGGGTGCCCCATCCATGCGGTTTCATCGCATGGGTGGGATAACCGGCCCCACTCTCGCCGCCCTCCTCTTCCTCGCCTGCATCGCGCCCTGGACCATCCGCAACTGGCAGGTCTTCCACGCCTTCATCCCTCTGCGCGGCAATCTCGGCGCGGAACTCTACATGGGCAACGGCCCCGGCTCCAACGGCCTGCTCATGGAGTACTACCACCCCTTCCAGGCCCCCGAGCAGCTTCGCCTCTACGCCTCCCTCGGCGAAGTCCGCTACGTCGCCCAGCGCGGCGCGCTCGCCCGTGCCTTCATCGCCGCCCACCCCACCCACTTTGCCGCCGATGTCGCCCGCCGCATCTTTTTCTTCTGGATCAGCGTCCCCCAGCCCGCCGACACCCCGTGGTACATCGAAGCCGGCCGCTCCCTCAACTTCGCCTTCCTCTCGCTCGCCGGACTGCTCGGTCTCGCCCTCGCCCTGCGCCGCCGCATCCCCGCCGCCGGCCTCTTCGCCTGGGCCTTCCTCCTGCTGCCCATCCCCTACTATCTGATCACCGTCCACGCCCGCTTCCGCCACCCCCTCGAACCTCTCATCTGCATCCTTGCCGTCTATCTCTTCCAGTCCGCCGAGCGGCCAAAGCTCCCGTCAACCAGCGTCCGCTAATCGTCGCGAACTCCGCATTTCTATCGAAAACCCGGCTGCGCATCCTGGGTGCGAGATGTCCGCGGCTCTATCCTCATATAGGGAAAGGCTGCCACTACGTCAGGATGCAATGCGCAGGCCTTATACTGGAAAGCCTATGGTCCGTGATGGCTACTTCTATGCGTTGGGGATGGTCGTGGTCGCCGCGCTTCTGTGGCTTTTGACCCAGTCCGTGCCGCAGACCTCGCTGCCGGTGCTGCTCGCGTTGTTCTTTCTCTGGTTCTTCCGCGACCCCGAGCGCAAGGTCCCCACCGGGCCGGGTGAGATCGTCTCGCCCGCCGACGGCGTTGTCACGCAGGCCGAGTGGATCGAGACCTCCGGCGGAAGCCGCCTTCGCATCAGCGTCTTTCTCAGTGTCTTCGATGTGCATGTCAATCGCGCGCCGGTAGCGGGAACGGTCAAGGCCGTGGAGTACCGCGAGGGCCAATTTTTGAACGCGATGAACAGCTTGTCGGCCGTAGTCAACGAACAGACCCTGGTGGTGCTCGACGCGGGCACATGCGAGATCAGCTACAAACAGATCGCCGGCCTGCTTGCCCGCCGCATCGTCTGCACGGTGAAAGTTGGCGACCGCGTCCAGCGCGGCCAGCGCGTGGGAATGATCAAGTTCGGCTCGCGGGTCGATGTCCTGATGCCCGCCGACGCTGTGCCTAGGGTCGACCGGGGATCGCGCGTACTCGGCGGATCGACCATTCTCGCGGTGTTGCCGCAGCCCGCCATCAATTCAGCGAACACCACAGCGGAGGTGGCCTCCTGATGCCCGCCGGGCAGTTGGACCACGCCGGTCCCGGTACGCAGGAAGAGACGCCCAGGCGCCATCCCAGCCGAGGCATGTACGTCCTGCCATCGCTCTTCACCGCAGGCAACATTGCCCTCGGCTACTACGCCATGACGCAGAGCATACAGGGTTCGCTGGCCGAGCCGGCTTACTTCGACCGCGCCGCGCTGGCGATCGGTTTTGCCGCGCTCTTCGACGGCCTGGACGGGCTGGTCGCGCGCGTCACCCACACCACAAGCGACTTTGGCCATGAGCTGGACTCGCTCGCCGACGTCATCACCTTTGGCGTCGCGCCCAGCCTGCTCGCCTACATCTGGGGCTTCCGCATGTTGCCGCCCACGGTCCATCCCGACCTGCGCCAGAACGTGCTGCACGCCGGCGTATTCGTCTGTTTCCTGTTTCTCGTCTGCGGGGCCAGCCGCCTGGCGCGCTTCAATATCAGCAAAAATCCGCAGCCGCGCAATCCGGGTAAGCCGGGGCACAAGTTCTTCGTTGGAATGCCCATCCCGGCCGGCGCGGGAATTGTCGCCGCCGTCGTCCACTGCTTCAACGGAGCGCCCATCTACAACCCCTGGACCGCGTTGGTCTGGCTCCTGCTGCTGCTCTTCACTGGCTTCCTGATGGTCAGCAGTTGGCGCTTCTGGAGCGCCAAGGAGGTCACCTCCGGCGATCGCCATCCTGCCCGCTTATTCATTCTGATTGTGGTGATCGGCGCCCTGATCGCCTGGAAGTCCGAGTGGACGTTGATGATCCTTGCCTTCGGCTACCTCATCTCCGGAGTGATCGCCCGGCTGGCATACTCCTGGCACCGTAGGCTGCGTCGCCCCCAGGGGCCGGGGCCTGCTGCGTCGTAGAGCATTTTCTGAATTGCTATAGACCGATTTTTTGTCATTCCGCAGCGAAGCGGAGGAATCTGCTTTTGATTGTTGCGCAACGATCTACACCATTACGGGAAATGCTCTAACTCTGCGCAGCCCCGTTCCTCTGCGCCGCACCCTTCAGAACGGCGAAATTACTAACTCGGTTCCCACTTGGAATCGCTTCCCGCTTCAGCTCCCCGTCTCCCGCTTCATCGCACGACTGTGTTACACTGGTCTTGCGCTCGATTGGAACGAGTGCAGGCATCGCAGGCAAAGACTTCCGTGGTTCTGCAACTTACCGGTTGCGTACGGGGTCTGGCCAGAGACTGCGATTTGCCTCTCCCACCGCTGTTCTTCTGCATCCTCGGCCATGGGGGCGTTGAGTGACTTGCCGTAACGGCATTCGTCATGGTGCGCCTGGGCCGGATTGGAAGATAAAAATGCGCTGGATGCTCTGGCTGAAGATGCGTCACAGGACGCGTCTCGCCGTGCAGCAGCAACGCTTCGTACCCGACGGCAATGCTGACTAAAAGATTTCTCAAGGCGCGTCTGCGCCACTGCATTACTTTGCCGCACCATCGACTCACATAGAAAAATTGAAAAAGGACTATTTTGACGACCGCAACTCTTGAGCCTGAGGCTATCTCCGAAACATCTATTCACACTATGAACCACGCAGCATACACGGACCACGCAACTCCTGCGTTCCGCCCAACTCCCGCATTCAACGCAACCAACCCGGCGGCAACCAGCCTCGCAACCTCCGACGCCATTGTCGACTCCTCCGAGATCGAGATCGATCCGGCCACCCATCTTCCCTTCCTGAAGAACGTCCACTTCAACGACTTCAAAATCTCAGATGCCCTGAAGCGCTGCCTCAGCGCAGCCGGCTTCCAGACCCCAACCCCGGTGCAGGCCAAGGCGATCCCTCCCGCCCTCGAGGGCGCGGACATTCTCGCCACCGCCTCCACTGGCACCGGCAAGACGCTCAGCTTCCTGGTCCCCATGATCCAGAAGATGGACGCAACCTCGGTTCCCTCCGTCAAGGGAAAGCGCGGCCCCATCCGTTCGCTCATCCTGCTGCCCACGCGCGAGCTCGCCATGCAGGTGCTGGAGCACTACTGCAAGCTCGTCCCCAGCTCCAAACACGACGCCGTACTGGTCGTCGGCGGCCTCAGCGAGAACACCCAGCTCGACCAGCTCTCCCGCGGTCCGCGACTCGTCGTCGCTACCCCCGGACGCCTGGAAGACTTCCTCCGCCGCCGCGCTATCTCCATCGGCGCGGTCGAGATGCTCGTCCTCGACGAAGTCGACCGCATGTTGGACATGGGCTTTCTCCCCTCCATCCGCCGCATCGTCGGTGCGCTTCCACGCTCCCGCCAGACCATGTGCTACTCCGCCACGCTGGACGCCAACGTCCGCGAGGTCGTCCGAGACTACGTCCGCAATCCCGTGCGCATCGAGATCGGCATGAACTCGCACCCATGCGACCAGGTTGAGTTGCGCGCCTGCACCGTCATGCAGGACCAGAAGCTCGGCCTGCTCGACCAGATGCTCAAGGAAGAGACCGGCACATTCCTCGTCTTCTCCCGCACCAAGCACGGCGCGGACCGCATCTCCAAAAAACTGGAGCGGCTGGGCCACGATGTCGACGTCATCCACGGCGACCGCTCGCAGTCGCAGCGCACCGCCGCGCTCAAGGGCTTCTCCACCGGCAAGCACCGCATCCTCGTCGCCACCGATGTTGCAGCGCGCGGCATCGACGTGCAGGACATCGCGCACGTCGTCAACTACGACCTGCCCAACGGCTCCGACGACTTCGTCCACCGCGTAGGCCGCACCGGCCGCGCAGGCGCAACCGGCGTCGCCACCACCTTCGTCATGCCCCAGGAGCGCTCCGACGCGCGCCGCATGGAGCGCGAGCTCAAGGTAACGTTCCTCTGGCGCGAGGCCGATAAGGGACTGGAGAAGGAGGAGCGCAACAAGCCCCTCGATCTCTCCACCAACGCAGGCAGCTTGCTCGCGCTGGAGACCCGATCTTGGAAGTCGGGCGACGTTTCCGCCCAAACCCAGGCCAGGAACATCGGCACCAGCCCATACAAAGGCCACAGTGCAAATGGCTTCCGCAGCCGTCCCGGCTCCGGCGGTGGTTTCTCGCGGGGACGCAACGTCCCCGGCCGCATCGGAAGCTCGCGGCCTGGCGCAAGCCGTTCCGGCCCAACCCGCCGCGGCCAATAATCCGTGGGACTTTAGTTCAACAGCGATGCAATCCATCGCGCAACAGCGATCCGTTCAGCCGTTGAATCTTCAAGAGTCCCATCCACATCGCAGCTCCGTTCCGCGTGCCAACCAGCCGCCCAACGGAGCTGTTCTGCTTTCGCGCTGCGCCCTGGGACTTACAATGGAGCGGTCGCCGCCGCGTCGAATCCTCAGGAGCCGAGCCGTCCATGGGTCAGCACACTCATCAGAAGTCCCCGGACCGCTTCACCAGCTCCTGGGCCTCGGTCCACTTCGATCTGCTCCGCGGCGTGGCCGCGCTGGTCGTCCTGTTGGAGCACTGGCGCAACCTCTTCTTCGTCGACTTCCCGCAGTTGTCCGCGCACCGTCTCTGGCTGGCCATTCCCTACACCCTGTGCGGCGCGGGGCATCAGTCGGTCGTCTTCTTCTTTGTCCTGAGCGGTTTTTTCATCGGCGGCAGCGTCTTCCGCGCCATCGACGCCAACCACTGGCAGTGGAGCGACTATCTCCTGCGCCGCTTCGTCCGTCTCTGGACCGTGCTTCTGCCCGCGCTCCTCTTCTGCCTCTTCTGGGACCGCCTTGGAATCCATCTCGCCCGCGCGCCCGCGCTCTACGCCGGCCTCGTGCCCAACCACATGCTCTCCAATGTCGCCCCGCTTCTGGCGCCCCATCTCTTCTTCGGCAATCTCTTCTTCCTGCAGACCATCCTCTGCCCCGTCTTCGGCTCCGATGGCGCGCTCTGGAGCCTTGCCAACGAGTTCTGGTATTACATCCTCTTTCCCCTTGCCTGCATCGCCCTCTGGCGCCGCGCCGCCCGTTCGCATCGCATCGCCTGCGCCGTCCTCTTTGTCGCAGTCGCCTGCTTTGTCCGCAACGGCATCCTGTCGGAGTTCCCCATCTGGCTGGCTGGGGCCGCGCTGGTCAAGCTGCCGCGTCCCTCGTTTACTCCGCATCGGGCCCGCTCCATGCGCATCGCCGCGACGCTCATCTACTTCCCCATCTTCTTTGCTCTCGGCCGTCTGCATCAGATTCCCAGCCTCTTCAGCGATTACATTCTTGCCGCCCTCACCCTCGTTCTTCTCTGGCTCTTCCTCTCCCACAAAGAGGCCTTCGCGCCCGGATCGCGCCGCGTGCTTGCCTCCCGGGAAATGGCCCGCTTCTCCTACACCTTGTATGCCGCGCATACGCCGTTTCTGGTCTTCGCCGCATCGTTGGTCCTCGGCGATCGCCGCTGGGTTCCGTCCCTCGCCAACCTCCCACTCGCTCTGGCGGTCCTTCTCGCCGCGCTCGTCTACTGCTACGGCGTGGGCTTCCTCACCGAGTTCCGCACAGACAGCATTCGTTCAACCCTCGCGCATCTCTTCAGAATGCAACCCCCGCCCCCGATTCTGCCCTCGAATCCACTCTCCGATCTCGCCCGGCCCCCCCCGCGATAAAGCCCACCCGTCCTCTGCCCGCCCGCGCAAAATCACACCATCCGTCTCTGCGCCCCGGTTCCGCCCATTGTGACTCATTGATTCTGAACGGCCCGCGATCCCCCGTCCGCTGCTGTTCGCATCCATCGGAGAATCCAATCGCAACTTCCCTGTAAAATTGAATTAACCTCATGATTTCAGTCTCCAATGTCACCATGCGCTACGGCGCAAAGCTTCTCTTCGAGGATGTCTCGGTCGCCTTCACCACCGGCCGCCGCTACGGCCTCACCGGCCCCAACGGCTCGGGCAAAACCACCTTCATGAAGGTCCTCTCCGGCGATCTCGACCCGCAGAAGGGCGACGTCGTCCGTCCCCGCAAGCTCGGCGTCCTCTCCCAGGACCAGTTCGCCTTCGACACCTACCGCGTCATCGACACCGTCATCATGGGCAACAAGCCCCTCTGGGCCGCGCTCGAGGAGCGCGAGCACATCTACGCCAAGCACGAGATGACCGACGCCGACGGCAGCCGTCTCGGCGAGCTCGAGGGCATCGTCGGCGAAGAGGACGGCTACGAGGCCGAGGCCAACGCCGCAATCCTCCTCCAGGGCCTCGACATCCCCGACGCCATGCACGACCGCAAGATGTCCGAGCTGCAGGGCGGCCAGAAGGTCCGCGTCCTGCTCGCCCAGGCCCTCTTCGGAGAGCCCCAGGCGCTTCTGCTCGACGAGCCCACCAACTATCTCGACCTCGACTCCATCCTCTGGCTGCAGGACTTCCTCGTCCGTTACAACGGCACGCTCATCACCATCTCGCACGACCGTCACTTCCTCAACTCCATCTGCACCCACATCGCCGACATCGACTACGAGACCATCATCCTCTACAACGGCGGGTACGACGACATGGTCGAGCAGAAGACCGCCATCCGCTCCCGCGTCGAGAGCCAGAACCAGCAGCGCGAGAAAAAAATCGCCCAGCTCAACGACTTCATCGCCCGCTTCTCCGGCGGCACGCGCTCCAGCCAGGTCACCTCGCGCAAGAAGGAGGTCGATCGCCTCGCCGTCACCGAGCTGGCGCGCTCCAACATCCAGCGTCCCTACATCCGCTTCGAGCAGGCGCGTCCCTCCGGCAAGCACATTCTGGAGATCGAGGATGTCTCCAAGGCCTACCCGCAGCAGGATGGCCCGCCGCTCGAAGTCATCCGCAGCTTCTCCGCCTCACTCATGCGCGGCGACAAGATCGCCCTCGTGGGCCGCAACGGCCAGGGCAAATCGACCCTCCTCAAGGCCCTGCTCGCCAACGCCCCCGGCGTCAGCGAGTCCGATCTCTCCATCGACTCAGGCACCGTCAAGTGGGGCCACGCTGCGCAGATCGGCTACTTCGCGCAGGACTTCATCTCCTCCATCCAGATGGGAAGCACCGTCAACGACTGGCTGCACCAGTTCGACGAGGATGCCACCAAGGAAGACATCCGCGGCATCCTCGGCCAGATGCTCTTCCGCGGCGAAGAGGGCATGAAGATGACCGACGCGCTCTCCGGCGGCGAATCCGCCCGCCTGCTCTTCTGCAAGCTCATGCTGCAAAAGCCCAACGTCCTCGTCCTCGACGAGCCTTCCAACCATCTCGACCTCGAAGCCATCAACGCCCTCAACCTCGCGCTGCAAAAGTACGAAGGCACCGTCCTCCTCGTCACCCACGACCTCGACCTCATCGACGAGGTCGCCACCCGCATCTGGCACTTCGAGGGCGGCCCATCCGCCTTCCGCATCGAAGACTTCAAGGGCCCCTACGCCGAGTACCAACTCCAGATGGCCTCCGCCGCGAAGTAGTATGTCAATTGGAAGCAATGGCTGAAGTTTCAGAAAATGCGACATTCCAGGCAGCGCGCGGATCGTTTCGGACTTTTCCCGCCGCTCGCCATCAGCCCTCTAGTCTTTGTGGTATGTAGTGCCGCAGGCCCGCGCCCCGCCCCAAACGCAATAACTATCGAACGAAGAAAAGCCACATGGCAACGAGCGAAGCGCCGCCGATTCCTTCGATCGATTTCTTCACATCATCAATCGTAGCGATTCTAGACCCATGTGAATCACTGACGTACTTTCCATCGAATTCGGCCAATCTGGCCCCATGCTTATCTTTGATATATTTGCCATCAATCTCCCCCAACCTACTTCCGTGATGGTCGCTTATGTACTTACCATCAAGTACAGCAACTTTACTTCCGTGTCGATCTCTTAATTCATTGCGATCGAATTTGTATTCTGCCATGTTACCCTCCATTGCTTGGCTCCGATGATTTTCGTTAGACGGCAAGAAGGAGCCTTTTCCTTGATGCCCAATGCACCGCCCCTATCAAGGAGCGGTTGGAATTACGGTGCCCTTTTTCGACTTACCGTCTTCTTGTTCATCTGGCTCCCACCAATCTTGCGTCACTCTGCAGGGCTGATCAAGGGGGCTTCACGGTTCGGATCGTCGATATTACGAGTCACGGCCTTGAATACAGTCGCCGTGTCCATGACAACAGTCGTCCTCTGCCATTGTCCGTTCTTATCCTGCGACTCATCTATAACGGTGCCCTTTTTCAGTCTTGCCCTCTCAAAGTCAAGAGTATATTCCTTTATCTCTGGATCACATCGATATCCGATCACGTCCACGCGTGCATAATCTTTGCGCTTCTCATTCGCCAGCGCGTTTATTGGGTTTTTACCGACTGCAGGCCAAATCACAACTCCACGTGTCTCCTGCGACGGATGCCATCGGAATTTTTCCCCGGTCATAACTTCGGCGAATGTTTTCCAATCCTTCTGGAGATCAGGTAGCTCAAGTGCCCTGCGGAAAGAGATAACCTGTCTGAATGTTTCCATTACGCGATTAGACTTAAGCTCGGCGTTTACGAGAGACGCCAGGCCATCAGAATCGATTCGCACTAGGAGCAAGTCTGCAACCACTTTTTCTGAAGCAGTTTTTAGTGCAATCTCGTCTGAAACAAACCAATACTGGCCACCAAGGACGTCGTCTAACATTTTCAGTCTTCCGTCCGATTTCAATGCACGCTGGATCAACCACGATTGCAGTTGTTTTTCAGGAGTTTTTTTGCCTGGTTGGGACAACTGCTTCTCCATAATCTTTCCAAGTTTGCTAATGGAAATTTTAGTAAAACCAAGTTGCGGGGTTTTATCGCAGCAACTTATCGCACTGATCCCATTGACGGACGGGCGCAGCCACAGCAGTTTGCGCGAAAGTTCTTCTTTGAATACCTGAAACGGCTTAGACCGAATCTTTTCGGCATTCTTAACCAGTTTCTGTAACTGTTCCGACAAAGGTAAATCAGTAAGAGTGTGATCGACCTGCGTCATAAAGACCACCTTTCTCCATCGTTGTATGTGACTACATTTGCAAAGTGTTGCGAAAATTCTTCGCCGTGTTCGGAGTGAATCGGGACCAGCATTTTTGGCTTCAGGGCCTCTGCCAGCCTTTGCAGGTCGGCAACCGGCGCGTGTCCACTTGTATGCGCGTAGACGAAGTTGACTGCCGGGTCACTGCGGTAGGCGGCGATTTGGTCACTGCCGAAGTAGTCGGCGTGGTTCCCGTCGAGATAGCCGAGCCACTGTGAGTAGATGACGTTGACGGGGGCGTCGTCGTTCTTGAATTCATCAATGAGGTGAAAGCTGGACATCTTTCCGAAGTAGAGAAACGATTCAGGAGTTGCGTGTAGTTCGTCGCGCTTGACCCTGTGGAGATAGAGCCGTTTTCTGAAATCTCCAAAGTACTCTGGGTTGGCCTTGAGCCTTTCGTCCTGACGGTGAGAGGCAAAAACTCTTATCTCGGTCCAGTCCATGGCTGGCGTATTCTGAGTAATTTGCCGGAGTTGTTCGAGCACCCATGCGGTGTAGATGTCGATAACGAGGAGTTTGCCGGAACGTTTGCAGGCCCGATAGGCGGAGACGATGCGGTCGATGTTTTGCGAGGACGAAAGCAGGAACGAGATGTTCTTCTGTTGTCGAATTGTCTGGAAGATTAAGTTTTCGACCGCCGTCTCATCAGGGAAAAGATCGTTGTTGCGGTGCAGCATCGTGCCTTCGAGGAAGAGGAGATCGATGTCGCGAATCGGCCGCTTCACGAGATTCTCGAAAAGTATTCCCTTTCGGCCATGCGAGCGAAGGTCGCCGCTGTAGAACAGGCGCTTGCCTTCGGCTTCAATGAGAAAGGCATAGGCATCGGTGGCGGAGTGGTCAACCAAATAGGGCGTGATGGTGAACGCGCCAATGGTAAACGGCTGCCAAGCGCTGAACTCGTGAAAGTCGAGCGCGAATCTTTCTTCGCCGAGGAATACCCGCGTGGCGTCGATCAAGCTGCGGGCCAGCTTGCCGATGTAGACCGGAGTGCCGGACGGCAGTGAAGCCATCAGGCCGAAGTGGTCCTGGTGAGGGTGGCTGACCAGAAGGGCGTCCACGGAGAGGCGCGAGAGGTCTACGGGCTGACTGGCGGCGCTGAGGGGAAGTCCGGCATCAAGAAGGATGCTGGTTTTTCCGGATGAGAGCTGAATGCAGGTTCCGCCAATTTCTTGGCTGCCTTTATGAATGGTGACTTCCATTGGCCCAGTTTGCCCGAACACTTTCTCGCTTTTGGGATAGCCCCGTACGCGATTCAGCCGCTTTACGCTGCGCTGACCATCATAGCAGCCATGAATGTCCCTCTATATATTCAAAATAGCAGGCGAGAAGTTTACAGTTTCCTGAAAATATCTGTGGGAAACAGCTCGTATTGGAGGGGGGAACGCTTGCACGGGCGGGTGGCCCAGGTCTGAAATGAGTCACAAAAGCGGCTGCCCCATCCTTCGGCTTCGCTCAGGACAGGCTCTCGATTCTGAGACGTGGGTTTCGGAGGGGCTGGCTACATGCCGTTTTTCTGCAAACGATGGCCGCTACGAAATGACCGCTTCCCAAACCGCCTGATGCTATACTTCTCGCTATACGCAACCTTCAGACGAGGTATGCAATCCAATCCTTTAGAGACATGGCGGCCCATGCGGCACGCTGTGGAGGCGACCTATTCCACCGATCGATAAGCGTTCCGCCAAGTCCTTCATCCGCACCAACGAACGGATCCGCGCCCGCGAGATTCGCGTCATCGACGAGAACGGCGAGCAACTCGGCATCATGCCTCCCTTCGAGGCACTCAAGATGGCCCGCGAGCGTTCGCTCGATCTGGTGGAGATCTCCCCCAACGCCGTCCCGCCCGTCTGCCGCATTCAGGACTACGGCAAGTTCCTCTACGAAAAAGACAAGAGCGAACGCGCCGCGCGCAAGAAGCAGAAGGTCATCACCATCAAGGAAGTCAAGTTCTCCGTCACCGTCGACGAGCACGACTACCAGACCAAGAAGAACATGGCCATCCGCTTCCTCGGCGACGGCGACAAGGTCAAGGCCTCCCTGCGTTTCAAGGGCCGCCAGATGGCCCACCGCGACCTCGGCTACAAGATCGTCAACCGCCTCATCCTCGACATCGGCGACGCCGGAATGGTCGAGTTCATGCCGCGCATGGAGGGCACCACGCTGCACGCCATCATCGCTCCGACGAAGAAGGCCGAAGCCCCGCCCAAGAAACCAGCCGCCGAAGTTGCCGCCAAGCCCGCCGATACAAAACCGGCCGAAGCCGCGACGCCAATCGCTCTACCAGACGACACTCCCCCCGCGCAGCCCTGAGCCAAACCTCAGTCGTGCTGAGGCCTTCCTTAATTGTTTGTCATTCTGAGCGCAGCGAAGAATCCCCGCATTTCGCTCGTGGCGCGACACTCTACATCATCCAAAGAATGCTTCCAGTGAAATTATTTCGTTTTCTCTTCGCCCATTCCCTTTTTGGGTGCTAGAATCCCTCTTGACCCTTCACCGAGGAGAATCACGCCGTGGCCGATGATCGTAACCGAGCAATAGAAACCGCACTCGCAGCGCTGGAAAAGCAGTTTGGCAAAGGCTCCGTCATGCGCCTCGGCTCCAAGGAAGCCATCGGCCCCATCGCCGTCATCTCCACCGGCTCCATCTCCTTCGATGCCGCCACCGGAGTAGGCGGCGTCCCCCGCGGTCGCGTCATCGAGGTCTTCGGTCCCGAGTCCTCCGGCAAGACCACCATCTCGCTGCAAATCATCGCCGAGGCGCAGAAGGCCGGCGGCCTTGCGGCCTTCGTCGACGCCGAGCACGCGCTCGATCCCGCCTACGCCAAGAAGCTCGGCGTCGACATCGACAACCTCCTCATCTCCCAGCCAGACTACGGCGAGCAGGCGCTGGAAATCGTCGAGGCCCTCGTCCGCTCCGGTGCCATCGACGTCCTGGTGGTCGACTCCGTCGCCGCCCTCGTCCCCAAGGCCGAACTCGACGGCGAGATGGGCGACTCCCACATGGGGCTACAGGCAAGATTGATGTCGCAGGCCCTGCGCAAGCTCACCGGCACCGTCTCCAAGTCGCGCACCTGCCTCATCTTCATCAATCAAATTCGCGAGAAGATCGGCGTCATGTTCGGCAACCCCGAAACCACCACCGGCGGCAAGGCCCTCAAGTTCTACTCCTCCATGCGCATCGACATTCGCCGCATCGGCGCGGTCAAGGAGGGCGATGTCGTCGTCGGTTCGCGCACCAAGGTCAAGATCGTCAAGAACAAGGTCGCCGCTCCCTTCCGCGACGCCGAGTTCGACATCCTCTACGGTGAGGGAATCTCCAAGGAGGGTGATGCACTCGACCTCGCCGTCCTCCACAACATCGTCGACAAGAGCGGCGCGTGGTACAGCTTCCAGGGAGAGCGAATCGGTCAAGGGCGCGAGAATGTGCGCGGCTTCCTGAAGGAGAACAAGGAC
>PKWU01000025.1 GCA_003132145.1 Granulicella sp. | reverse complement strand
GAGTCCCCCCTTCGGCACCAAAAGTTTTTCCAACAATTCACAAAATGTCCACGCAGCTTGAGCAGATTCTCGCGCATACTCAGCTCGAAGTGACGAGCCGGCGCGCCGTGGCCGACACCGCGCTTCTGGAGCGCAAGGCTGCCGCGCACAGCCCACGCGGATTTGAGGCCGCCCTGCGCAGGGCCGGTCCAGCCATCATCGCCGAGTTGAAAAAAGCCTCGCCCTCGCGTGGCCTCATCCGTCCGGACTTCGATCCGGCAGCGCTGGCCCACTCGCTCGAGGCAGCCGGAGCAGCCGCGCTCTCCGTCCTCACGGACGAAAAATTCTTCCAGGGCTCGCTCGTCAATCTCACCCTCGCTTCCGCCGCTGTCTCGATTCCCTGCCTGCGCAAGGACTTCATCCTCGACCCCTTCCAGATTCTGGAAGCCCGCGCCGCCTCAGCCGACGCCATTCTGCTGATCGTCGCCGCGCTCACGCACGCCGAACTGAAAACTCTGCGCGACGAGGCCCGCCGCATGGAACTCGACGTCCTCTGCGAGGTGCACGACCGCGCGGAGCTGGACCGCGCCGCCGCCCTCGGCTTCACCGTCATCGGCGTCAACAGCCGCAACCTGCACACCATGCAGGTCGAGCCGCGCACCCAGATCGAGCTGGCCGAGTGGCTGCCGCGCACGACCGTACACGTCGCCGAGAGCGGCATCCGCAACGCCTCCGACATCGCGCGGATGCGCGGCGCGGGCTACCACGCATTTCTCATCGGCGAGTCGCTGATGAGCCAGCCCGACCCCGCCGCCGCGCTCACCATTCTGCTCCAGCACCAAGCCGCGCCTGAGAGATGAGGCCGATGCCATGTGGATAAAGATCTGCGGCAACACAACCCTCGAAGACGCACAGCTTGCCGCCCAGCTTGGCGCGGACGCCGTCGGCTTCGTCTTTGCCGCCAGCCCGCGCCAGGTAACGGCGGCACAGGTCGCGGCAATTACGCCGCACCTTCCGTCCAGCGTCGAGCGCGTCGGTGTCTTCCACTCCAGCGACGCCGAGCAGATCGCAGCGATCGCGATCGAGGCCGGTCTGACCACGGTTCAGCTCCACGGCGCTCTCGATGAAGAATTGTCCCGTCGGCTATCGAACCAGTTCAATGGCAGCGTCCGCATCATCCAGACCCTGCACTGGACGGTCAGCCAGCCGTCGCCGAGTGACGCGATCAGCCCTGCAACGGAATTGCCTGCCGCGCAGCTTGCCAGCCAGATCGAGCGCATCGCCCGACTTGGATTCACCGACCGCATCCTGATCGACTCGAAGGTGGGCGCGGCCACGGGAGGCACCGGCGTCGCGTTCGACTGGGCAAGCGCACGGGCCCTCTTCGCGTCTGTGCCCACTGGCGTGAGCCTGATCGTCGCCGGCGGCCTCAACACGGAGAATGTCGCCCACGCAATCGCCCATCTCAAGCCCTGGGGCGTGGATGTCTCCAGCGGCATCGAATCGTCACCCGGCCGCAAGGACCCCGCGCTCCTGGCCCGCTTCATCCAATCCGCCCGCGCCGCCGTTGCGCCCTAAGTCCCCACCCCAAACCCTCCATTATCCCGACCGGAGCGTGCAGCGCTTTACGGAAGGCCCCCTGTACTTCGCTGTTGCTCTTGCTGACCGCTGACCATCGACCACCAATTACAGGGAAAGCTGGGCTCCGAGAAACACTTTTGCGGTTGATGCGTCTAACCATCTGGACAATTCGCCTGACAGTGGGGCTGGTTGCAAGCGGATATACTTGGCTCAGCAACTGAGCCGCGCGACACCCGCAGGCAGGCAACGCCCGCAGCCAGGCACAACCCAATTTACATGAGGACCTACCTACCGATGGATACCCAGAAACAAGCCGCAGCCGACCTCTTCGCTCGCATACGCAACCACCGTCTGAGCGCGACCTTCGCTCTGCTGGCGGTCCTCTCCTTTGGCATTCTTGCCGGGTCCATCTTTACCCGCACGGTCAGCGGCAAGGAGCAGGTTGACTCCTCCGACGCGCGTCCGCTCAACATTCCCAAGCCGCTCGATCTCTCCACCGCCTTCTCCAAGATCGCCAAGGACGTTGGCCCGGCGGTGGTCAACATCAACACGGTATCGATCCCCAAGCAGTCCGCCAACCGACGCTCCGGTCGCCGTGGCCAGGTCATTCCCTTCGGCGGCAATCAGGGCAACGGCGGCGACCAGGGCGACCAGGGCAACATGCAGGACTGGCTCAACCGCTTCTTCGGCGGCCAGGGCGGAGATGACGGCGAAGACCAGGGCAACGGCGGCGTGCGCGAGGCGCTCGGCTCCGGCTTCATCGTCGATTCGCGCGGCTACATCATCACCAACAACCACGTGGTTGACAAGGCCGACAAGATCTACGTCAAGCTCTCCACGGACCCGGACAACGACGGCGAAGACGGCCGTCCGGCGCATGTAATCGGCGTGGACGCGGAGACCGACATCGCGGTGATCAAGATCGACGCGCCGCAGCCGCTGCCCACCGTGAAGCTGGGCAACTCCGACGGCGCGCAGGTGGGCGACTGGGTGCTGGCGATTGGCAGTCCGTTTGGGCTCTCGAAGACCGTCTCGGCGGGCATCGTCTCGGCCAAGGACCGCTCCATCGACGATCCCGGAATGAACAGCGCGCCCAGCCAGTTCCAGAGGTTCATCCAGACCGACGCGGCCATCAACCCGGGCAACTCCGGCGGGCCGCTGGTGGATATGGCCGGCGAGGTGATCGGCATGAACACAGCGATCTACACGCAGTCCGCGGGCTCCGAGGGCGTCGGCTTCGCTATGCCGTCCAACACCATCGCCTCTGTATACAACATGCTGATCAGCCCGGAGCATAAGGTTACGCGCGGCTCGATCGGCATCAGCTTCCAGCCGTCTATGCCCTCGGCGGTGAGCCGCGAGTACGGCTTCGCCAGCGGCGGCGTGCTGGTGAGCACCGTAACCCCCGACGGCCCCGCGGCCAAGGGAGGCGTCAAGCCGGGCGACGTCATCGTCGCCATCGACGGCAAACCCATCAAGGACGGCGATGAGCTTGTGGCCAACATCTCCACGCGCAGGGTCGGCTCGACCGTGCAGCTTGGCATCCTGCGCAACAGCTCCAAAGAGAACCTTACCGTAGGCATCGCCGACCGGGCCAAGCTGTTCGCCGACGTGGGCAACAACAACGACAACAACGCCACACCCGCCGAGGCCGACGCAGGCGAGAGCAAACTGGGCATCAAGGTCGAGCCCGTCACCTCGCAGCTCGCCAGCAAGCTCGGCATCCAGGGCGGCGTACAGATCACCAGCCTTCGGCCGGGCTCGTTCGCCGACGATATTCGCCTGGAAAAGGGCTGTGTCATCGTCGAGATCAACAAGAAGCCCGTCGCCGACGAGGCCGCATACCGGGCCATCGTCAACGGCCTGAAGTCGGGCCAGGACGTGGCCTTCAAGGTGCGATTGCAGGGACCGAATACGCCCGCCGGAGACTCCTACTTCGGAGGCACCCTGCCGTAACCCATCCTGAGGGCAGGAGCGCGCGCCATCCGGACCGCGCTCCTGCCCCGAATCAATTAAGATTCCCCTAAGATGCAGAAACCGCGATTCGTGTTGCCAAACCATGAATTCTGGGTATAGTGTTGCCTTGGTAATTAGAAAATTTGCACGTTTTCTGTGTCATATTGCTCCATGAGGTATCGCCGTACCATGCGTTTGGGTCCATTGGTTCTGTTGTCCACCCTGATTATCGGCTCGACGTGCCCCGCAGTCGCACTCACGCACTCGCGGCGCGGACCCACCTCCCCTCGAATCGCCGCGAAACGCACCGCCAAGACCAGGCAGCCTCAGGGCCAGCGGACCATCGACGATGAACGCGCCACGCAGATCCAGGGCGCGCTGGTGCGGTCCGGCTACCTGACGGGCGAGCCCAGTGGCCACTGGGACGCTGAGACCCAAGCCGCAATGGAGAAGCTGCAGGCCGACAACGGCTGGCAGACCAAGCTGGTGCCCGACTCGCGAGCCATCATCAAGCTCGGCCTTGGCTCCAGCACCGCGCCGGGCAACACCCTCGCCAACCAGGCCGCCAACCAGACCAATCCATTCCTGCGGTAATCGCCCTCCTCTTCCCTGCAAGCTGCCATCGCCTCGCAGTGCGAGACGTTACGTCAGCCTTGTTCGCTGCCGGAAGAAAAAACGGCGGGAACCGGCATGGTTTTGCCAGTCCCCGCCAAGCGCTTCCCTGCGAAGCTGTGAACTTGTCTTTGAGCCAGGCCCTTGAGCTAGGCCACCATCTCTCCCGCATCATGCGTCTTTCTGGTCGCCGGTCTCTTGTTGCTTGCCGAATAGTCCGAGCGCAGCCCCGCCAGCGCAGCGCGCAGCCGCAGCACAGCCGCTGAGTGGATCTGCGAGACGCGCGACTCCACCACGCCCAGCGTCAGCCCGATCTCCTTCATGGTCAGCTCTTCGTAGTAGTAGAGCGTCAGCACCATGCGCTCCTTCTCCGGTAGCTCCTCGATGGCGTCCGTCAGGCGCTGCTTCATCTCGCCCTGCAGGCAGCGGAAGAGCGGGTCCTCGTCGGGCGACCCCGGAATGTAGGACAGCTCCTCGTCGCCGGAGTCCTCGGTGCGCTCCAGGTGCAGGCTGCCGATCTCCAGGCCCTTCAACTCACCCAGCAACTGCTGGAACTCGCTGAGGCCCATGTCCATCTCGCGTGCGATCTCCGGCTCCGCCGGCACACGTCCCAGCTTGTGGGTGACCGAGCGGATCGCCTCCTCGACGGCGCGCCCCTTGCGGCGCAGCTCGCGCGGACTCCAGTCCAGTGTGCGCAGCGAGTCCAGGATCGCGCCGCGGATGCGGAACTGGGCATAGCTTTTGAACTGCACATGCTTGGTATGGTCGAACTTGGAGAACGCGTCGATCAGGCCGACTACGCCCGCCGAAACCAGATCGTCCAGCTCGACGTGCTGCGGAAGCCGCTCGTGGATGCGGCGCGCCAGGTAGCGCACCATGGGAAGATGTTCCAGCAGAAGGCGGTCGCGTTCCGGCACGGACTCAGTCTGCAACCCGCTTACGAACTTTGCTCCCGTCACGGAAAGAAACGGGCCGTTGCCTGCCTCCGGCAACTCGGCAAACCCGGATCCTGCCTTGCTCAGTCGTTCCTGCAACAATAATGTGTGGTTCCTCATACTTGCCTCGTCTCCAATGCTGCAACAACTTCCAATTCCGCGGTCTGACTGCAATTCAGCGGGTCTGACTCCCGCGAATCTTCGATGCAATCTCTGACTACGATTGGATAGAAGCACGGCAATGGCCACTGTGCGGCCACTTTGCATTAACCCAATCTCAGACAGTCCCAAAATAGGTCAATGCTCCGCCGCGAAGACACCATGCACGGCATAACTGGCTGTGGAAGCGCCAATTGTTGGCGCGAAGACATCCACAACCGGATTAAAAGAAGTCCCAAACCGGATTAATAGAGGTCCCACTAAGCGCAAAAAAACGCAGCCCTTCTAATAGATGGGTTCCTGTGCAACCTGTAAGGCCTGTTTTATTTGAAGGTTCTAATAATTCAGAGGCTCACTGAAACTGCACTGTCTTCAGCTGTGCGTGGGCCGCCGGTAGCGGATGTCCGCCGCGGCAATCTCCGGGTTCGTTCCGGCCAGGATCACTGCGCGTTCCAGCACATGCATCAGCTCGCGCACATTGCCCGGCCAGGAGTGCTCCTGCAACTTTGCCGCCGCGCCTTGAGCGAGCCGCTTGCGCGGACTCTGCTTTCCCAACTGCTGCAGAAAATACTCCGACAGCTCACTGATGTCCTCCATGCGCTCGCGCAGCGCAGGCACCTGGATGGGGAAGACCGCAAGCCGGTGATACAGGTCCAGGCGAAACGATCCCTCCGCCGTCTGTTGCTCCAACGGCTGATGGGTGGCCGCGATCAGGCGCACATTGACCTGCGTCAACTCGTTTCCGCCCACCCGCTGCAACTCGCCCGACTCCAGAAAGCGCAGCATCTTGGCCTGCATTCCCACGGGCATCTCGCCGATCTCGTCCAGCAGCAGCGTACCGCCGTCGGCCGCCTCGATTCGCCCCATGCGCGACTGCACCGCTCCGGTGAACGCGCCGCGGGTGTGGCCGAACAACTCCGCCTCCAGCAGCGACTCCGGAATGGCCGCGCAGTTGAGCACTCCAAACGGCTTTCCCGCGCGCGCGCTGAGCCGATGCAGGGCGCGCGCAACCACCTCTTTGCCACTCCCGGTCTCGCCTTCGATCAACACGGTGGTGGAACGCGGCGCCACCAGACGCACCAGCCGCGCCATCTCGCGCATCGCCGGGCTATCGCCCACCAGCTCCGGCAGCAGCATCTTGCGTCCCTGCATCTCGAAGACGGGGTCGGCCCCAACTGCCTCCTGCACCTCGAGCCATCTTCCATGAGCGCGGCTCAAACTGTTTTGCGAAAATGTCCCGTCCGTCACGGTCCCATCCGGCAATATGCGGAAGGCCTCCGGCTCGTGCTGGATGGGTCCCTCGTCTATGGCATTGCGAACCCTCGACCGCCGCACCGGAGAGCGGTTCGCAGCGCCCTCCTGCGCCTCGCGGACCACATGCAGCAGTTCATTGCGCCACAAGCTGCGCGCTCCCGTTGCGGGATTTTCATCCTCTTCGGCTGCACCGTCCAGATGCAACTGTTCGATCTCCGGATAGAGCAGCCTGACATGGGCCGCAAACTCGCGCACCTCCAGGTCCGGCAGCCAGCCGTCGAGCAGTACCGCCGTAACCGGTTGCGCCTCCAGATGCAGCAACGCCTCCGCCCCGCCGCCGGCCTGCCACACCCGCCAGCGCAGGGCCGCCAGCCGTTCGCATAGATGCAGCCGGAACTCAACGTCCGCGCTCACCACCACCACGGTGCGCGCCTCTGCCGTCCGCTCGCCCGCATCCAGCCCAACGTTCCCATCCACATCTCCGGGCGCAGCCTCCACACCTGCGGGCACGGTCTTCTTCGCGTCTGGCGCTGCATCTCGCACCGCATCCAGCAGTCGCGACTTCATCCGCCTGCCTCCATCTCCTCGAACCCGGTCTCCTGTCTTGCCTCTTGCAGGACCTCGCGCATCGACTCCACCGACGCCACCAGACGCCGGCACTCCGACAGCCCGATCTCCATGGCCTCGCGATAGGCCTCCTGCGTGTCGGTCAGGGCTGCCATCTCCAGACTGCACTGCAAGGTCGTCAACGGCTGGCACATCTCATGCAGAGCCGCTGCGATCTGCTTGAACTTCGTGCGACTGCTCCTGTCTCCCACTGGTGCCTCCTCAGACATCGGCCACGCATCCGCCCAGCGCAAAGATCGCCGTCAGATCCGGCGGCGAGTTGCCCGTGCCCGCCTTGAGATCGCGCTCCTCCGGCGCGTCCAGCAGATAGCCCTCGCCGCGCACCGTGCGGATCACCGCGTGACAAACGCCAGAGGCGTCCCGCGGCGCGGATGAGTTTCTGCCCAGCTTCTTGCGCAGGTAATTGATATAGACCTCCACGATGTTGGTATCCATGCGGCTGGTCCTGGCGGCGACTGCTCCGGCCCCAAGCGGCATCCGCCATACCTCCCGCAGCAGCTCTGCCCGGCTGCATACGCGCTCGCCGCGGCGGCGCATCAGCGACTCCAGCAGGGTGAACTCGGTCGCCGTCAGCTCCACCTCGCACCCAGCCTGCGTCACTCTCCGCTGGGTCCGGTCCATCTCCAGATCGCCAAAGCGCAGCACCGGGTCCGCGAACTGGCCGCGCCGCCTGGAGAGCGCCTGCAGGCGCGCGCGAAGCTCGTGGAAGGAAAACGGCTTCATCACAACGTCGTCGGCCCCCAGTCGCAGACACTTCACCCGCTCCTCCATCTCGGCCCGCCCCGTCAACACCAGCACGGAGGTGGAACGGAAGTGCTGCTGCATCTCCGCCAGCACCTCGATGCCGTCCATGCGCGGCAGGCCAAGGTCCAGAATCATCAGTTCCGGACGCAGCCTTGCCGCACTCTCCAGCGCCGCCTCGCCATCCGTCACCACCGAGACATCGTGACCGTCGAGCTTCAGCCCCTGGTCCAGAAAATGTCCCAATGCGGAATCGTCCTCGACAATCAATACATTCATGGGCAACCGTCCTTCAGCAGAATCAATAAGAGGAACAACAGAACCCCTTAGAACCCTCTTATCGGCTACAGTCGCCAATTTCATCTGTCCCACCCGCGCCGACCGCCTCCGCTTCGCCTGTGAACGGCAACTCCCAGGCTCTCTACCCCTCCTTGTCCGCAGTACGCGCATGCACCGTGTTCAATCGGTCGCAGCTCAAACACAGCCATTTATCCACATATTGCGTCGCTGTCCCTCTCCCATTTCAAGTTCTCCGCCACAAACGTGGAATTGTCATATATGCGAAAGACAAATATCATTGCTGTGGCGTTCTTAGCCGGTGACGATGCGCTCTACAGCGCAACCCACCGAGCGGTCGCACGCAAGCTGGCAATACCCGTTTCCTAAATCTCCCGACTACAGGCGGTCTACACGTTGTCTTCACAAGCGGCTGCTGGAGCTTCTACCCGATGTTGACGAAACCCGCCAACTATGACGAGGAGAGCATCACCACCTCCGCGCCGCAGAATTCCAACCTCCGTTGGTTTGTCTGCGCCCTGCTCTTCGCCGCCACCACCATCAACTACATGGACCGCTCCGCGCTCGGGCTGATCGAGCCGCTCCTCCACGTTCCCTTCATGGGTTGGGTTAAAAACGTCCAGCCTGAGTTCCAGGACGCCTATAACCTCAACTACGCCCACATCGTCGAGTGCTTCATGGTCGCCTACGGCGTCGGCTTTCTCTTTGCCGGACGCATCATCGACAGGCTCGGCACCAAAGTCGGATATGCCTGCGCCATCGCGGTCTGGGCCTGCGCTTCACTCAGCCACTCCCTCGTCACCAGCGTGATTGGCTTCTGCGTCGCCCGCATCTTCCTCGGCTTCGGCGAGAGCGGCAACTTCCCCGCCGCCATCAAGGCCACCACCGAGTGGTTCCCCTCGGAAGAGCGCGCGCTGGCCAACGGAATCTTCAACTCCGGCTCCAGCGCCTCCTTCTTTATCGCCCCAATCCTCATCGCCGCCGTCACCGCCCGTTTCGGCTGGCACACCGCCTTTATCTGCACCGGGTCCATGGGCATTCTCTGGTGCATCGTCTGGCTCATCTTCCCCTACAACCGCCTGCGCCGCGGTTCCACCCAGACCCAGGCCAACCTGGACGCCGATTTTTCCGCCTATGCCTCGCAGGGAGGGGCCCTTCCCTACTCCGCTCTGCTGCGCCGCCGGGGCTTCTATGCCTTCTCCCTCGGCAAGGGCATCACCGATCCCATCTGGTGGTTCTATCTCTTCTATCTCCCGATGTTCCTGCACAACAACTACGGCCTGGACCTCAATCACGCCAAGTACCCGCTGATCATCATCTATAGTGTTTCCACCGTAGGATCCATCGGCGGCGGATGGCTCTCCGGCTTTATCATCCAGTGCGGCCACACGGTCAACGCCGGGCGCAAGTACGCCATGCTCATCTGCGCGCTGCTGGTCGTCCCCATTCTTTTTGTGCCGTACTTCGGCGTCATCTTCCCCACCAACCCGTGGCCGGCCATCGCGCTGTTCTCGCTGGCAACCGCGGCCCACCAGGGGTGGTCCGCAAACCTCTTTGCCACTCCCACCGACATGTTCCCCTCCACCACGGTCTCCACCGTGGTGGGCGTCGGCGGGGCCGCGGGAGCACTGGGCGGAGCCATCTTCACCTATATGGTGAGCCACTACTTCGCGCATCACGCGATGTTCATCTTTGCTATGGCCGCCTTCGCCTACATCTTTGCCCTCGTCATCATCCAGATTCTGGTGCCCCAGCTGGGAGGAAGAACGGAGAGCCGCGCCCTGCCCAACGCAGTCTGACACCGAACGGTTCGCGGGCGCCCCGCGCATCCGGGGTCCACGGCGAGCGGCCTTTGCTGGCTGGGGTGGCGTCTCGACTTTGAGATGCGGGTTCCTGCCGCGCCAAAGGCAACCGCCCTGCCCCGCCCAACCTGCTAAACTGGCCTATCAAGCCAATGCCAGAGACTCCGCATAAGTTCTTCCTCACCACGCCGATCTACTACGTCAACGCCCGCCCCCACATCGGCCACGCCTACACGACCATCGCCGCCGACGTCATCGCGCGCCGCCACCGCCTGCTGGGCGACGACACTTTCTTCCTCACCGGGACCGACGAGCACGGCCAGAAGGTGCAGCGCTCCGCCGAGGCCGCCGGAATTCCCCCGCAGCAGTTCGCCGACCAGGTCTCCGCCAGCTTCAGCAACCTCTGGAAGCGCATGGGCATCACCAACGACGACTACATCCGCACCACCGACGCCCGCCACAAAAAAGGCGTGCAGAAGCTCTTCGCCGACCTCTACGCTCGCGGCTTTATCGAACTCCGCACCTACACCGGCCAGTATTGCGTGTCGGAAGAGACGTTCGTCGACGGCCCTCCCGGAACCATCGGCCCGGACGGCAAACCCACCGAAACGGTCAGCGAAGAAAACTTCTTCTTCCGCCTC
Source organism: Granulicella sp. (assembly GCA_003132145.1). Classification (GTDB taxonomy): domain Bacteria; phylum Acidobacteriota; class Terriglobia; order Terriglobales; family Acidobacteriaceae; genus Edaphobacter. The sequence goes on along the minus strand of PKWU01000025.1, from coordinate 9,599 downwards.
AGCGCCTTCCAAGAACAGCTCATCGACCTCATCGAGAGCGACCAACTTCTCATCACACCCGGCACAGCACGCAATGAAGTCTTGAGCTTCATTCGGGGAAATATTGCTTCAGTGTTTGGTCCTAACGAGCTAAGAAAATCATGGGCCGATAACCCTGTAACGTTCGAGGAAATGGGCCGCGAAGCTGTGAAATTGGGCCGCGCAAAGGAGTATGCACCCGGAAAGTTCCTCGTCGTCGATGCCTTAAAAGACCTCTCCATCTCCCGCAGTTCCTTCACCTGGGGCATCCCCGTCCTCGAACCCGCCGCTGCCCAGGCCAAGGAAAAGCACGTCATCTACGTCTGGCTCGATGCCCTGGCCAACTATATTACGGCCATCGGCTATGGCTCGGACGACCCCGCCGAGCAAGCCAAATTCGCGCGCTACTGGCCCGCCGACCTGCACCTCGTTGGCAAGGAGATCACGCGCTTCCACTGCCTCTACTGGCCTGCCTTCCTGCTCGCGCTAAACCCAAAGCTCAAGCACAGCGCGGGAGAACCGATGCCACAGCTCACTCCCGCCGAACACGCCGAATGGGCCAAAGAGTGGCTGCCAAAATCCATCGTCGCCAACGGCTGGCTCCTCTTCGAAGAATCCAAGATGTCGAAGTCCCGCGGCAACGTCGTACGCACCGAAACCATCCTCGACGCCTTCGGCCCTCTCTGCCCACCCGTGCCCATCGCGCCCACCCCAGAGGCTGTCATCCTGAGCGCAGCGAAGGATCCCGACGCCGCCCGCCCAATCGATACAGCTCGACCCTTTCTCCCTCAAACTCCCGCCGTCCCCGTCCAGCCAACCAAAGCCCAACAGGACCTCTTCGCCGCCGATGTCCTCCGCTACTTCCTGCTGCGCGAGATTCCCTTCGGCCAGGACGGAACCTTCAGCTTCGACGCCCTCATCACCCGCTACAACGCCGACCTAGCCAACGGCTACGGCAACCTCGTCAGCCGAACACTGAACATGATTCAGCTTTATTTTGGCGGGGAAATTCCATTACCACAAGCGATGAGATCGTTGGATAAAACTATCTGGCCTGAATACTGGGTTAACGATCCACTAACGACACAGACTAACTTCAATGAAGAGGCCAAACCAGATCAATTTCTACAGTATCGCCACATAGCAATACGCGATGCGAAAAAGGAGGTTGGCCTTTCGTTGGATACTGAGCTTGTAGTCAATGGAGGTAAGTACTTCTATCCTGTAAACGAGGGACTGAATACTTGGGAGTTCTTTCAGGTAGCGATTGATCCACTGCTTCGACTTGCGAACGAATCGACATGGACGAAAAATCTGACGCGTGTCATCGAATTCATAGCTGAACAAATCAAAGTGGTAGATAAGTTTCTAAGCCTCTCGAAGCCGTGGAAACTTTCCGACGATGATCCTAGGCGAGCATATATCTTAGGTGTCGCTGCAGAGTATGTTCGTTTGCTCACGGCTGTTCTATATCCCGTGATGCCCTACGCCACGGCCTCTGTCTGGCGTCAGCTAGGCCTTGGCGACATTGAAGAGGCCGCACGCAGCGGCGAACTAAAAGATTTGAAATGGGGGGGCCTCGAACCCGGCACCAAGCTCGGCGCGCTTGCCCCCATCTTTCCCCGAGCAGACAAAGGACTCGCACAGATCATGACCGACATGGAAAACCCCGCAACGCCCACTCCTACAAGCTCTGAATCCGGCAGCGCGCCCAATATGGCAACAGTTGAATCCGTTTCATCCGCGCAATCCGCAGTCAGCCCAACTCCCGCAGCGATCGCCGAAGCCATACCCGCGACAACTGACGCCCCAACCAACAACCAGCAACCAGCAACCAACAACTCGCCCCAAATTACCATCGACGACTTCGCCAAGGTGGATCTCCGCGTCGCACAGATTGTGGTTGCCGAGCGCATTCCCAAGGCCGACAAGCTCCTCCGCCTCGAAGTCGATCTCGGCCCCAACTTCAATCCATCGCGGCGCCAGATCCTCGCTGGCATCGCCGAGTACTACACGCCGGAGTCGCTGATCGGCCGCAAGGTGGTCATCGTGGCCAATCTCGCCCCGCGCAAGATGCGCGGCCTGGAGTCGCAGGGAATGATCGTCGCGGCCAGCATTGGCCCCGCCGGCGCGCCCGTCCTGGCCGGCTTCCTGGAAGATGTGGAACTTGGCGCGCGCCTCAAATAGCCGCGAAAGTTTTTCGCTTTTCGTTCTAACCAGTTGGCTTGAGGGGAGTCTTACAGATATATGGCTACTCCAGTTGCAGTGCCGCTCAGCGTAAGCGAGATGGGGATGAACGAGGTGGAGCGCGCGCAGGCGCTGGCGATGCGCTATCACGCCGAGTTCGTCGACCTGAAGAACTTCAAGATTCAGCACGAGCTATTCAAGAGCGTGCCGGTCGATCTGATGTTCCGCTACAACTTTGTCCCACTGGAGCAGCTCGAAGGGCGGCTTGCGGTAGCTGTCAGCGACCCGTCGAAGCTGATGATGCTGGACGAGATCTCCGGTCTGCTGGGTCAGCGCCTGGTCATCCGCGTCGCCACCATCTCGCAGATCACCGACCTGCTGAAGAAAACCGAGCAGTCGCAGCGCGTCCTCGACGAGGCAAGCGAGGGTCTGGCCTTCGACGTGCTCTCCGGCGACGACAACGCCGATGAGAACATCTCCATCGAGCGGCTGACCGGCGAGGACGACATCTCGCCCATCATCCGCCTGGTGGACACGACGATCTTCACCGCGCTGGAGCGCCGCGCATCCGACATTCACCTCGAGACCTGCGACGACTGCCTGATGGTGAAGTACCGCATCGACGGCGTGCTGCAGCAGGCGATGGCGCCCATCGCGCGCGAGCACCACCAGACGATCCTCTCGCGCATCAAGGTGATGAGCGAGCTGGACATCGCCGAGCGCCGCGTGCCGCAGGACGGCCGCTTCCGCGTGCGCTACAAGGGACGGCTGATCGACTTCCGCGTATCCATCATGCCCACCGTGCATGGCGAAAACGCCGTGCTGCGCGTGCTCGACAAGGAGTCGATGTCGGAGAAGTTCAAGAAGCTCTCGCTGGACGTGGTGGGCTTTGCGCCGGAGGATCTGGAACGCTTCCGCCGCTACATCAAGGAGCCCTACGGCATGGTGCTGGTCACCGGACCGACCGGCTCCGGCAAGACGACGACGCTCTACGCCGCGCTCAACGAGATCAAATCCGAAGAGGACAAGATCATTACCATCGAGGACCCGGTCGAGTACCAGATTCGCGGCATCACGCAGATTCCTGTCAACGAGAAAAAAGGCCTGACGTTTGCGCGAGGGCTTCGCAGTATTCTTCGCCACGACCCCGACAAGATACTGGTCGGCGAGATTCGCGACGCCGAGACGGCGCAGATCGCCATCAACTCCGCGCTGACCGGCCACCTGGTCTTCACCACCGTCCACGCCAACAACGTCGTCGACGTCCTCGGCCGCTTCCTGAACATGGGCGTCGAGCCGTACAACTTCGTCTCCGCGCTGAACTGCATTCTGGCGCAGCGGTTGGTGCGTACGGTCTGCGAGTTCTGCGTGCGCGACGTTCACTACACCGACGCGGAGCTGATCGCCAGCGGCCTCGATCCGGAGGAGTGGCGCGGCTTCACCTTCCGCGAAGGCCCCGGCTGCATGGAGTGCGCGGGCACCGGCTTCCGCGGTCGCTCGGCGATCCACGAGCTGCTGGAGCTGGACGACGAGATTCGCGAGATGCTGCTGGCCAAGCGGCCGGGCAGCGAGATTCGCAAGAAGGCGCGCGCGAAGGGCATGAACTTCCTGCGCGACTCCGCCATCCAGCGCGTCCGCCTCGGCATCACCACGCTGAAAGAGATCAACAAAGTTACCTTCATCGAGGCGGGAAGGTAAAACAATGGCTGAGCAACCAATATTTTCTCAACGCTGGCTTCAGCGATTTCGTTGGCTATGGTTCATGATCGCCCTTTGGGGCTCCATCATGACTCCGTTTGCAATTATTTCGGCGTATCGCGAGAGCATTGCCGACCACATAATGATCGTGCCGATGTTGCTGGCCATTACGATACGGCTCGCGATGATCGGTTGGCTTTTCTCTCTATGGCTCAAATTTAGTCCTGCTAAAGCCGAAAAGAGCGATACGGCTTCACAGTAGATGATTAAGAAACAGGTAGTCTAGGACAGCATGGAATTTATACCGAGATCGTTGGGAACGCGGCCGCGCCTGGCCTGCGAGGTGCGCGCCGAGGGCGTGGTGGCCGCCCGCGCTGAAGACGCATTCGCCGTGCTCTCCGCGGTGGCACGGGTGCCGCTGACGGAGGAGATCGTAGTCCCGCGACTGACCGCAATCGAGGCCGATGGAGCAGCCACCGGCTCCGCAACAAACGATGTATCCAGCGGCGTAGGCGGCGACCCGGCGGGCCGCGCAGCCGTGGTCGCAGCCGTGCGCAAGGCGCTCGATGCGGTCTGCCTGCGCACGCGCGAGGTGACTCTGGTTGTCCCCGACGCATCGGCCCGCGTCCTCCTGCTGGACTTCGACGAGCTTCCTGCCAAGCCCGCCGAGGCGCTGCCCGTGGTGCGCTTCCGCCTGAAAAAACTTCTTCCCTTCGACGCCGACGACGCGGCCGTGAGCTATCAGGTGATGGCAACCGCGAAGGACGGCCTGCAGGTGCTGGCCGTCGCCATGCCGCACGAGCTGCTGGCCGACTACGAGAGTGTTGTGCGTGAGGCGGGCTTCGAGCCGGGCGCAATCCTGCCCAGCACGCTTGCGGCACTGGCCGGCCTGGGCGAGAGCGCCGCGCCAGCGCTGGTGGTCAACGCGGGACGCGACGGAGTGACCACGGCAATCGTGAAGGCGGGAGTCCTGCTGCTGCACCGCACCGTCGATCTGGGCGCGGACCTGCGCGCCGATCAGCAGGCCGGTCAACGCGCCGATGCCGCCGCCGCACAACTCGCAGCCACCGCCAATCAAGCGCCGCTGGCAGAACGCGAGCAAGCCGCCGAGGAGTGGACGCGCCAGGAGCCGGGGCAGTTTGAAGACCAGAACGACGCCACTGTCGCGGTCGAGACCGAGCTGATCGCCGAAGAGATCACCGAACAGATTGCCCAGGAGATCGTCGAAGAGATCGCCGCCGAGTGCCTCACCGAAACAGCCGACGAGGTCGCCCAGGCGGTGAGCGTCGCCGCGGCCTACTTCGAGGACACGTTGCAGGTTCCGCCCTCGGCGATACACGCCGCCGGGACGCTGGGTGCCGCAGCCCTCACCGCGCTGCTCAAAGATGCGCACGTCGGCCCGCTCGCCGTGCGGGAGATGCTGCACTCGGAGATGCTGGGAGCCGGCGCATCCTCGGCCGGCACACTCGGCGGAGTTCCGCTCGGTTGGCTGGCGGGAGTACGGGGGGCGCTGACCAACTGATGCGCATTGCAATCAATCTCGCGACGCGTCCCTTCGTCGAACTGCGGCCCCTGTTCGCGCGTCTTCGCCTCACAATGGCCGCGCTGGCGCTCGCCGCAATCGCGCTCGGCGCCGGACTGCACATGCTGAATGTGAGAGCGCGCGCCGACGAGGAGCAGATGGACTCTCTCAAGGCGCAGACCCTCGCCGCCCTCACCGAGCGCCAGACCAATGAGGCGCGCATGCGGCAGCCGCAGAACCGCGCCGTGCTCGAACGTTCGCAGTTTCTCAACGACCTGTTTGCGCGCAAGAGCTTTAGTTGGACCGCGGTGATGATGGATCTGGAACGCGTGCTACCGGCGGGCGTTCAGGTCACCAGCATCGAACCCTCGATCACCGCAGAGGGCGACGTCAACATCCGCCTGCACGTCAGCGGGCAACGCGACCTGGCCGTCGATCTGGTGCGCAACCTCGAGCACAGCCAACGCTTCCTTGCGCCTCACCTCAACACCGAGACGGCGCAGACCAAGGAGCCGAACGGCCAGGCACCCGTCATCCAGACCGGCGTACCCGGCGGCGTGGAGTTCGATATCCTGAGCGGCTACAACCCATTGCCCGCGTCCGTGAAGGCCCCTGAGCAGGAACAAAAAGATAAAGGTGCGGCGCAAGAAGGCGCGGTGAAACCGGACAAGCCGGTAAAATCCTCCGCCAGTAACATTTCAGGTCACAAGCCTGCGAATTCAAAGTCTGCGGCAGGCATCAAGCCCTCGGCGCCGGCGTCCGGCCAGAAACCTTCGGCAGACGTCAAGCCTTCGGCGGCTAGCCAATCAAAAAAGACCGGCAAGCCCTCAGCCAGCGGGGGTGCCCGATGAGCGCCGTCACCGCGATGAAGTCCAAGGTTGCAAAAGGCAGTGTGCTGGCGCAGGCGAAGGGCCTGCTGAGCGTATTGAACCTGCACTGGGCGGGGGTGGGAGCGCTGGCCCTGGTGAACCTCTATCTACTGGCGCAGATGGGGTTCCTGTGGCACGCGGCGAGCAATCACAACGCCAACGCGATGGCCGAGCAGCGCATCGCGCTGAAGACCGCCGAAATTGCCGCGCTCCCTCTGCGCGGGCTGGACGCAAAGCTGGAGCGCGCAACCGAGGAAGCGGACAAGTTCAGCCGCCAGCGGCTTCCCGTATCGGACTCCGAGGTGGCCGGCGAGCTTGGCGCGCTGACCAGGAAGCAGGCCGTGCGCCTGACCCGTGCGCAGTACTTTCACGCTCGCGTGCTTGCCGGTTCCGCGGGCGAGTTGACCGAGGTCCGCGTCGACGCCACCCTCAGCGGAGACTACCGTCCGCTGGTCCAGTTCATCAACTCCATTGAGCGCGACAAGCTCTTCTTCGTCATCCACACCGAGACGCTCACCGGCCAGCAGAGCGGCATCGTGAACCTGAGGCTGGGCATGACAACGTATGAGAAGGGAGCCGCGGCGCAGGACCGACCGGCCGCCGAGGGCGAGAAGCCAGGCGGAGCAGACGCTGCATCTGGAGGGCCTGCGCGATGAAGACGGCCAGCAGCAAAGGCTCGGAAGACCGCAAGAAGATTGCCGCGGTAATCGGCTTTGTGTTGATCGCCGCAGCGCTCGTTTACTTTGAGTACTTCTACACCGCCGCCCCCGCAACGACGGCGCCCGTTGCGGCAACGCAGGCGTCCGCGGTCTCTGCGAACACAGCACCATCCAGCAATCCGCCCTCGGGCTCAGCCGCAAAGCCGCTGGGCACAACCTCGGCCGCGCTGGACCCGACCCTGCACATGGAAGCCATGCTGGTGACCGAGTCGCTGGAGTACTCCGGCAGCGGCCGCAATATCTTCTCGGCGAACTCAGCGCCGCCGGTTGTGATTCAGAAGCCGCTCGCGTCGGCACGGATCACGGGGCATGCGCCCGTGGTTGTGCCCTGTCCGCCAAACTGTCCTCCACCGCCGCCGCCGCCTCCACCGCCGCCCATCGACCTGAAGTTCTTCGGCATCGAGACCGCTTCCGACGGAACGCGGCAGGCCTTCCTGCTGCATGACGACAGCGTCTTCCTGGCCTCCCCCGGCGACGTTGTGCTGCGCCGCTACCGCGTGGTCTCGATCGAGGCGAAGTCGATCCGGGTGGAAGACATGCAGTACAAAAACACACAGACGCTCCCGCTGCTGACAAACTGATGAAGAACAGAGAACAGAAAACAGCGAACAGCGAACAGAAGGCCGGCGAGCAGGGCTTCATGCTGCTGGGCCTGATCGTGGCCGTTGCATTAATCCTGATCGCGCTGAGCGTGGCCGCGTCGAAGGAGGCCTTCACCTTGCGCCGCGAGCGCGAAGTGGAGTCGGCGCGCCGGGCCAACCAGTACGTGCGCGCGATCCAGTTGTACTACAAGAAATTTGGCAGCTATCCCGCCACGATCGAACAGTTGGAGAACACCAACAACATCCGCTATCTGCGCCAGCGGTATGTGGACCCTCTCACCGGCAAGGCGGACTATCGACTGATTCCGGTGGGACAGAACAAGACCACCGTGAAGGGCTTCTTCGGCGAGCCGCTGGGCGGAATCGCATCCTCCGGCCTGGGAGCGGCGGGCGGAATGCAGTCGACCGGCATCGGCGGAGCTGCGGGATCAAGTGGCAGCTTCGGATCAAGTGGCGCATTCGGTTCAAGTAGCGCGTTCGGAGCGACTGGAGCAAACGGCTCCGCGGGAGCGCCGGGAGCAGCCGGGTCCACGGACGCAAGCGGCTCGTCCGGCTCGTTCGGAGGCTCGTCTGGATTCGGTGGCACCTCGGGATTCGGCAGCTCGTCGGGACTTGGCGGTTCGTCAGGACTTGGTAGCGCGTCCGGAATGCAGAGCCAGTCCGCAACCGGATTCTCCGGCTCGGCCGGCCCCTTCATGGGCGTTGGCAGCAGCGCGACCGGCAACTCCATCATCATGCCGAATGAGCAGACCACCTACCAGACCTGGGAGTTCCTCTACGATCCGCGCATCGAGCAACTGAAGCAGGCCGCAGCCCTCAATGGTGGAGGCCCAGACGGGATGGGCGGGGGCACACTCGGCCAGTCGCCGAGCAGCATGGGCCAGCCTCCGAGCGGCTTCGGCCCGTCGCAGAGTGGCTTTGGCACGTCGCAGAGCGGCTTTGGACAGTCCCCAAGCACCGGTCAGTCTTCGTCTCCGAACGGCACAAACCAACCGACTTCGCCATAGAGCGGTTTCACCGCAACTGGGTTCGCGCGAGAATTATTAAAGTGGTTTTTCTTGAGGAAAAACCACGCANNCTGCGGTGAAACCGCTCTAGCCCTGGAGGTTCGCGGCCTGTCAGTCGCCAACCGCCTCCCCTGCCCCAGCGAGGCCATACTCCTTCAGCTTGCGATAGAGCGTCGTTTTGCCGATGCCCAGCAGCTTGGCCGCCATCAGCTTGTCTCCGTTCAACTGCCGGATGGTGCCCAGGATCGCCTGCTTCTCCATCGCGGCGATGGGGACGATGGAGTCGTCCGGGCCGGCGTGTTCGCGCCCGGCGCCCCTCCCATCGCCCGCTTCGTCTGCCGGCAGGTTCTGCTCCCGGCGATGCATGCGGAAGTCCTGCAGTTGCGTGGGCAGGTCGGCCATATGCAGCACAGGCCCCGAAGAGAGGGAGCAGGCGCGCTCAATCGCGTTCTCCAGCTCGCGCACATTGCCCGGCCAGTCGTACTCGGTCATCAGCCGGACCGCATCCTCGCTGAAGACATGAGAGACGCCGGTCTCGCGCTGCAGCCGGTCCAGGAAGTGCGTCGCCAGGATCGCGATGTCCTCGCGGCGTTCGCGCAGCGGAGGCAGCTTCAGGTTGACCACGCTGAGGCGGAAGTAGAGGTCCTTGCGAAAGGTCCCCTGCTCGACCATGGCGCTCAGGTCGCGATTGGTTGCCGCCAGCACCCGCGCCGTGATCGGCACCGCGTGGGTGGCCCCCACCGGGCGCACCTCCTTCTCCTGCAGGGCGCGCAGCAGCCTGGCCTGCAGGTCAAGCGGAAGCTCGCCGATCTCGTCCAGAAAGACGGTGCCGCCGTCGGCCGCCGAAAGCAGGCCCCCCTTGGAGCGGTTGGCGCCGGTGAACGCTCCCTTGACGTAACCGAAGAGCTCGCTCTCGATCAGCGTCGGCACCAGCGAGCCGCAGTCGACCGGAATAAACGGCTTGGCCGCATTCGGCC
>PKWU01000070.1 GCA_003132145.1 Granulicella sp. | reverse complement strand
GGCGCGCACGTCGTTGGAGCGGAACCAGGCGGCAAGCTCGCGCACGGCGGGCGCATCGGTGTAGTCGAAGTGGTGGCGCGCGGCGAAGACTTCGATGGTGCGCGCGCCGGCGGCGGCGAGGGCGTCCAGCAGGCCGGCGTGCAGGCGGTGCTGGAAGAAGACGTAAGTGGAGATTCCAGGTTGCATTGCTGTTAAAGGTACAGCAGCGGCGCGTAGACAGTGAATCCGCGCGGATTAATATCCCGCGGCCTTGCCGAATTTGTGGCGCTGGTCGTCGCCGCCCATCAGTATTCCGGTGTTAGGGTCGATGGTTATCATCTCACTGTCGCCCCAGACGCCGGGGTTCTTCTCGTCGGCCTGGTTGATGCGGCTGACCGCGTAGCCGCTGGCTTTGAGCGCGTCGAGGACTGGCAGCGGGAAGGACTTCTCGACCTGGAGGACATCGGGGAGATATTGATGATGAAAGCGCGGCGCGTCGGCGGCCTGCTGGACGTTGAGGCCGTTGTCCAGGATACTGACGATGTCGTTGGCGACGGTGGTGATGATGGTGGAGCCGCCGGGCGAGCCGAGGACGAGCAGCGGTTTGCCGTCCTTGAGCACGATGGTGGGTGTCATGTTGGAGAGCGGGCGCTTGCCCGGAGCGATGGCGTTGGCCGGGCCCTGGATGAGGCCGACCATGTTGGGCGCGCCGGGTGCGGAGGTGAAGTCGTCCATCTCGTTGTTGAGCAGGAAGCCGAGGGGGCCGGCGGTGACGCCGGAGCCGAAGAGGCCGTTGAGGGTATAGGTGCTGGAGACGGCGTTTCCATCGGTATCGACGACGGAGAAGTGCGTGGTCTCGGAGGATTCGTGCGCCGCAACGCGCGGCGAAACAGGCGGCGGAGGCAGAAAGCCAGCGGGGCGGACGAGCGTTGCCGACGGCGTGGGTTTGATGGGATCAATAGTCTTGCGCCAGGCGGCGGCGTAGGCGAGCGAGGCCATCTGCGCGAGCGGCATGGAGACGAAGCCGGGGTCGCCGAGGTAGTCGGCGCGGTCCTTGTAGGCGCGGCGGAAGGCCTCGGTGATGATGTGGACCTGCTCCCACCCCAACGACCAGGATCGGTCGTTGGGGACCCCGGACTGCTGGGGCGAGCGATCGCCCATCCTGGCGAGGTCGTAGCCGGAGAGGATGTTGAGGATTTCGAGGAGCACGATGCCGCCGGCAGAGGGCGGCGGCGCGGTGACGATCTTGTAGCCGCGATAGTTGCCGGTGAGCGGCGCGCGGTCCTTGACCTCATAAGCCGCGAGGTCGGCGGTGGTGATGAGGCCGCCGCCCTTCTGGATGGAAGCGGCAAGCTCGGCGGCCATTGGGCCTTTGTAGAAGCTGGCGGGATCGGCGGCGATGCGGGTGAGGGTGCGCGCGAGTTCGGGCTGAGTAAAGCGGTCGCCGGACTTGAGGAAGTTGCCGTCGCGCTGGAAGATGCGGCGCGATTCGGGAAACATGGCGAGGTTCTTTGCGGCGGCGAGGTTGCGCGCCTCTTCCTCCGACAAAATGTAGCCCTGGCTAGCGAGGCGGATCGCCGGGGCCATCGCCTGCGCCAGCGTGAGGCGGCCATAGGTCTTCTCCGCGTAGATAAGGCCTGCGACCGAGCCGGGAACGCCGATGGCCTTGTAGCCGGTAGTGGAGAGGCCCGCGACGACGTTGCCCTGCGCGTCGAGATACATTCCGGCGCTGGAGGCGGCGGGGGCGCGCTCGCGGTAGTCGAGGAAGTGGGCTTCGCCGGTCTTCATGCGGACGAGCATGAATCCGCCGCCGCCGAGGTTCCCGGCCTGTGGGAAGACAACGGCGAGGGCGAATCCGACAGCCACTGCCGCGTCCACCGCATTGCCGCCGGATTTGAGGACTTCGACGCCTGCGTCCGATGCGTCGTGGTGGATGCTGACCACCATGGCGTGCCGGGCCAGCGTGGGCGACGGGCTGACGAGGACGTAGGGGTTGGGTGCGACGGGCTGTACGCTCGCCGGAACGCCTGTTTGGGCCGCAATGGAAGCGACCGAGAACAGTATGGCGACGCAGCAAGCGGAAAGACGGGCAGAGTGACGCATTGAGGCAACTCCAGAGGACGCAATGGAACGCTGAGGACAGAATAGCTTGTGAGGCAGTCTGCCGGTATAACCGGATGTACTATGGATGACAGTCCGGCATATCATTTGCCCACCTATGCGATTCAGCAATGCTATTACCGATTTCGCTCCCGCCGTGCTCTTGGCGCTAGTAGCAGCGATTTTCGCCGCTGTTCTTACATTCGCTACCGTCTCTTTGTTGACGATATTATTTCAACTTGGCGCGAACCATATGGACTTCGCTATCTTCTGGGGACTTGCATTAGGTGCAGTAGTAGGAATCGTTGCATTCACCCTGACATACAGAAAAATTTGTTCCTCAATCTCAAACTGAGATGCACATTGATCCATTCTTTTTGTGAATGTTCTCGGTCATATAGATAGAATCGTAATCGATGGCTACGCGTGTCTGTTCGTACTCGAAGATTAACCTGGGGCTGGCGATTGGACCGGTAAGGCCGGACGGCTTTCATGAGCTGGCGACGCTGTATCAGACGCTGGCGCTGCACGATGTGGTGACGGTGAAGGCGAGGCGAATCGCGTCGGAACCCACATCTCAGAAGCGAGATGTGGGGCACCCGCTTTCGCGGATCACGCTGACGACGAACCACCCCGATGTACCGACCGATGCGCGCAACACGGTGTGGAAGATGGCGGAGTTGGCGCTCAAGCGGGCGAATGTCGTGGCCGAGGTTGCGATCCACATTGAGAAGAACCTGCCGGTGCAGGGCGGGCTGGGCGCGGGATCGGCGAACGCGGTGGCGGCGATGATCGGCATGGAGCATGAGTTGCGGCTTTCGCTATCCGGGACAGACCGGATGGAGCTGGCCGCGGAGGTTGGCTCGGACGTGCCACTGTTCCTGCTCGGCGGCGCGGTGATGGGGACGGGGCGCGGCGAGTGCGTCTCGGCGATGCCTGACCTGCCGGCGACATGGTGTGTGGTGGCGGTGCCGGAGGTGGGTGTATCGACGCCGCAGGCGTTTCGCGATTGGGATGCGCTGTGCGCGGCAAAAGAGGCAGCGACGGTCGTCGATCCCACATCTCAGAAGCGAGATGTGGGGCACCCAGGTTTGACTTCCCCTGCACAACCCGATAGGCTAGAAGAGTTGAGTCACGTTTACGCAACTGTTCTTCGGGATGGCCCTACGGATTTTGGGTTTATTCCTGAGACAGAGCAAACGCCTGACACATCCGGTATCGTTCGTGGCCTAGATCCTGAGAGCAAACAGGGTGGCTTGGAGGGTGAATCCCCCGAGCAAGGCAGCACATGGAACGGTCTGGCCGAGAATACCCTTCTCGCGCTTGTCCGCACCGGGATCGAAAACGACTTTGAATCGGTCGTCTTTCCTCAGTATCCCCTCCTGCGTGAAATCAAGCGTTTATTGATGGGAACTCCGGCTGGCGTGTCTACGGACACGACGGGCGATTCGAGCGGCACTGCGTACTACGCGGCGCTCTCGGGTTCAGGCTCCGCTCTGTTCGGACTTTACCGGTCCGAGGCAGACGCAACGGCGGCTCAACAACGCGTTCAGGCTACCGGCTGCAAGGCCATCCTTACGGAGACCTTGCCCCGACAAGAGTACTGGCGCAGAATGTTCGCAGAGTGATGATTGCCGGCAGGGAACACTGGCAACCGTACTGGGCGATCGACTAACGGTAGGTCAAGTGCCTTTGACGCACTCAGTCCAGGTTCGAATCCTGGTCGCCCAGCCAAAAGTCGACGCACGGAACGAGGAGAGCGAACGGAGTCCGCGCGAGCCAAGTGCAAGCGCAGACGATCGGCTGAGTTGGCCGGCAACTGACGCAAGTCAGCGGCAAGCGCAGACGAGCAACTTAGGGTTCTTTGGCGGCAGCAACATGCCGCGGAAGTTGGACGGTTTTTGAGGTTTGCAGAGCGCGCCGAACTGGGCGCGAATGTAGAGGTTCAGAAGCAGAAGTTTGAAGGGCCGAGTCTGATATTTCGCAGGGCGAAGTAGCGACGCAGAAACAGGCGCCGTAAGACGTAAAGCAGCAGGAGCACCCAAGGTCAACCAGCCTGGAGGGTTTCGACGTGAACAACCAAGACACGACTGCGGTTCTTTCCCCTATTTCAGGGCAGGCTGAGGAGCCAGAAAACAATTCCCAGCCTGCACCAAACCCATCCTCGGATGGTTCAAAGATGGACGCTCAAAAGTCCGATGCGGCAAAGTCCGCTGCGGATGGAGCAAAGACGGCCGCGGAGCGGAAGCGCTCTCCCCGGCTGAGTGAAGACAAGCGCTTCAAGGTTTTCTGCGGATCGGCCAATCGCCCTCTGAGCGAGGAGATCTGCAAGTTTGTCGGCGTGCCGCTGGGCGAGTCCAAGTTGCAGCGCTTCGCCGACGGCGAGGTTTACTTTCAGTTGCTGGAGAATGTCCGCGGCGTGGATGTATTTCTGGTACAACCCACATGCCACCCCGTGGATGAGCACCTGGTGGAACTGCTGATCATGATGGACGCGCTGAAGCGCGCCTCGGCCGGCAGGATCACGGTTGTGATGCCGTACTACGGCTACGCAAGGCAGGACCGCAAGGACCGGCCAAGAGTGGCGATTACGGCCAAGCTGGTGGCGGACCTGCTGAGCACGGCCGGCGCAAACCGGGCCCTGCTGGTCGATCTGCACGCGGCGCAGATTCAGGGCTTCTTCAATATTCCGGTGGATCACCTGTTCGCCAGCCCGGTGCTGGTGAGCTACTTCCGGGAGCTTGGGCTACCCGACCTGACAGTGGTTTCGCCGGACGCGGGAGGCGTGGAGCGAGCGCGCTTCTTCGCCAAGAAGCTGGAAGTTCCGTTGGCCATCGTCGATAAGCGGCGGACCGACATGAATGTGACCGAAGTGATGCATGTGATCGGCGATGTACGCGACCGCACTTGCCTCATCCTGGACGACATCATCGACACCGCCGGAACGCTGGTGGGAACGGTGGAGGCGCTGCTGGCCCAGGGCGCGAAGAAGGTTTATGCATGCGCTTCGCATCCGGTGCTCTCGGGCCCGGCGGTGGAACGCATTGCGAACTCACGGCTGGAGCAGTTGGTGGTGACCAACACCATCCCGCTGCGCGAAGACGCGCTGCGGGTGCCGAAGATCAAGGTGCTATCGATTGCCGGGCTGCTTGGCCGCGCCATCGAGAGCATCCACATGGAGACCAGCGTCAGCACTCTGTTCAACTAAGGCAGTTTTTAGTTACAGGTTGCAGGTTGTCAGTTGGAAATACGAAAGTGCAGTTAGATTTAGCGGCCAAGCCGCAAAGGGAGCGAACAAAGACAAGAGACTGGGGCTTTTGCAGTGAACTAACAACCTGCAACCAGCAACCTGCAACTGTTCTGTTCGTGCCCGAAAGGAAAGAGAACATGGCAACATCCACCGTCTCAGCCGTCGTCGCAACACCCCGCGAGGGCCGTTTCAACAAGAACGCCGCACGCCGCGTGCGCGCCGCTGGCAAGATTCCCGCCGTCGTCTACGGGGCCGGGCAGGCTGCCGTCGCCGTCACTGTTGACCCGCGCATTATCACCAAAATTCTTCACTCCGACACCGGCCACAACACCATCTTCGACCTGGACGTGACGGGATCCGTCACGGCCAAGGCGATGATCGTCGACTGGCAGAATGAGCCGATCAAAGGCGCTCTGCTGCACATCGACCTCAAGCGCATCGCGATGGACAAGGCGATGCGGGTCTCGGTTCCGGTTCAGTTGATCGGCATTCCGGTCGGCGTCAAGACCCAGGGAGGCATCTTGGAGCATGTGTTGCGCGAGGTCGAGATCGAGTGCCTGCCCGCAGACATCCCAAGCCATCTGGACGCCGATGTCTCTTTGCTAGAGATCAACCAGGCCATCCACGTCTCCGACCTGCCTCACTCGGGCTCCATCAAGTTCCTCGACGACGAGGGCTTGACCGTGGCACACGTCGCCCTGATCAAGGAAGAGGTGGTTGCGGTGGAAGAGGTGGTTGTCGAGCCGACCGAACCGGAGGTTGCCAAGAAGGGTAAGGGCGAAGCGGAGGGCGTGGCGGAAGCCAAGCCGGATGCCAAGGCCGAAGCCAAGCCGGATGCCAAGGCGGACGCCAAGAAGAAGTAAGGAACAACAGCAGTTCGCTTGTTTGTTTTTTGTTGTGATTAGTGAGTTGAAGGCAGAGGAACGCGCGGCGTGAAACTGATCGTTGGTCTCGGCAACCCCGGTATCGAGTATCAGTTCACCCCGCACAACGCCGGTTTTCTCGCGCTGGACCGCATCGCCCAGTACTGCGGTGTGACCCTGGCGAATCGCCGGAGCAGGGCGCTTACGGCGAAGGCGCGGCTGGCAGGACACGAGGTCCTGCTGGCCAAGCCGGAGACGTACATGAACCTGAGCGGGCTTTCGGTGGCCGCGCTGGTTCGTGAGTTGGAGATCGCGGTCCCGTCGCATGACGTGATTGTGATTTACGACGAGCTGGACCTTCCCCTGGGCACGCTTCGCATTCGCGAGCGCGGCTCGGAGAACGGGCACAACGGAGCGATCTCGGTCTCCGGCGCGCTCGGCACACAGGAGTGGTTGCGGATTCGGATTGGGGTGGGGCGTCAAATTAAAGACGTGGCTGCTCTGGCCGATGGCACGGAGGTGAAGGCAGGCGGCACGGAGTACCTGCTCTCGCCGATGCGCAAGGCAGAGCTTGCCGTGCTGGATGAAGTGCTCGACCGCGTCCGAGGCGCAGTCGAGGCGGTCCTCAGCCAGGGGTTGAGCGCCGCGATGAACGAGTTCAATCGAACGGTTGATGGATGTTAATTGCAGGTTGTCAGTTGAAACGAAGCAGATGAATTTCCAGACCGGATTGGCAGAGTACACGCCGGCACGGTGCGAAGCAGAACTTCGCAGAAAGAAGTAAACGAATGAACCGCACCTACGAAATCATGTTTATCGTACGTCCCGACGTGGAGGAAGCCGACCTCGACAAGCTGATCGAAGGCTTCTCGGCCAACATCACCAGCGGCGGCGGCGAAGTAAAGAGCGTGGAGAAGATGGGACGACGCCGTCTGGCCTACACAGTCCGCAAGTTCAACGACGGCTTCTACGTACTGCTGAACATCGCAGCCGCGGGCAGCCTGATCGGCGAGATCGAGCGCCGCCTGCGCGTCTCCGAGCCGGTGATCAAGTTCATCACGGTGCGCATGGACGAGGAAGAGAAGCGGCTGGCGAAGGTGAAGGCCCTGCGCGACTCCAAGGTGAAGCGCAGCGCGCAGCCCATTGCCCCGCAGCCGGTGGCCATCTCCGCGGCAGCCGAAACGCCCGCTGTTGCAGAAGCTCCCGCTGTCGCCGAGGCACCCACTGTCATCGCCGAGCCGGAAGCGGTAGCCGCAGCCGAGCCCGTCAGCGCAGCGGTCTAACCGGCCGCCGCACAAGATATGCGCAGCGGCATCTGCCGCGAGCGCAGCGTACGAATCAACCGCCGTAGCCGCTTCAATCCCCGTCCACAGGGCGGAATTTCAAAGGTTCCAGCGCGAGCCTGGAGCGGCTTCGGCACAACTCGAAAGAGATGAGAGGAATTACGAAATGGCTGACGAAACCAGTGTTCCAAGCGTGCCTCAATCCACCAGCGCACCGCAATCCACACACGAAGCAAGGCCCTACACGCCGCGCCCCGCATATGCCGGTCCCGGCGGCCCACGCCCGCCGCGTCCCGCGGGCGGTCCCGGAGGCCCAGGTGGCCCAGGCGGCGGTCCCGGAGGACGCAAGTTCTTCCGCCGCAAGAAGGTCTGCAAGTTCTGCACCGAGAAGATCGACGCCATCAGCTACCGCGATGTCCGCCTGCTGCAGGGCTTCGTCGCCGAGCGGGGCAAGATCGTTCCGCGCCGGTTGACCGGGGTCTGCACACGGCACCAGCGTCGCGTCTCGCTCGCCATCAAGCAGTCGCGTAACATCGCCCTGCTCGCCTTCGCCGCGCGCTTCTAACTTACCTGGCCCTCCGGTCAATGCCGGACGGCGACAGAAATATCGGAGAACAGCAATGGAAGTCATTCTGAAGGAAGACGTCAACAAGCTCGGGCACCGCGGCGATGTGGTAAAGATCGCCGACGGCTACGGCCGCAACTACCTCCTCCCCGGCAAGCTCGCCATCGAGGCGACGCCCGCCAACAAAGCCGTCATCGAGCAGATGAAGGGCTCGGCGATCCGCAAGCTGGCCAAGGAAAAGGTCATCGCCGAGGACCTCTCCAAGACGCTGGAGTCGGTCGAACTGGTCTTCGAGCGCAAGGTGGGCGAGAACGACCACCTCTTCGGCTCGGTCACCTCCGGCGATATCGCGCACCAGCTCGAGGAGAAGGGCTACCCCATCGACCGGCGCAAGATCTCGCTGGAAGAGCCGCTGAAGTCGCTGGGCGAGTTCCATGTGCCGATCAAGCTGCACCGCGAGGTCACCAGCCACATCAAGGTCACCATCAAGGGCGAAGAAATGCCGGATGGCACGACCGAGGCCGCAGCCGAGACCGCAGCGTAAAACGGCTTAGCACCGATTCACACCGACGGGCACCGATCTACCATCAAGGAGATCGGTGCCTGTTTTTGCTTTTAGAGCGTTTTCAGTAATAGTGTGGAGTCTCACACGCGAGCAAAAGCAGATTCCTCCGCTGCGCTGCGGAATGACAATTCTTGTCTTTCTATAGCAATAGTGAAAATGCTCTATGCGAAGCGTCGAGGACGCCACGAAGTGGCGCGAAGCGTCGAGAACGCCGCGAAGCGGTCATTCGTACTTGAGGGTCTCGACCGGATCGAGACGGGCGGCGCGGTTGGCCGGAACGGTGCCGAAGATCACGCCGACGATCACCGAGGTGGCCAGCGCGATGGGTGCTGCCAGCCATCCCACGGGGATATTGTACGGCGTCAGCAGGCCAATCATGATGGGTATGCCGAGGCCGACGAGGGTGCCGAGGATGCCGCCGGCCAGCGACAGGAAGACCGCCTCGGTGAGGAACTGCATGCGGATCTCGCGGCGGGTCGCGCCCAGCGCCTTGCGGATGCCGATCTCCCGGATGCGCGCCTGCACATTGGCCAGCATGCTGTTCATGATGCCCACGCCGCTGACAATCAGAGTAATGGCAGCAGCGATCACCAGCACCACGGTGAGATCGTTGGCAATCTTGCCCATCGTGGTAAGAATGTCGGTGAAGGTCTGGGCGCGATAGATGCTGTTGGGCCGGTGGCGGCTCTTGATCAGCTTGGTGATCGCTATTGCTCCGGGCTCGACCATGTTAGGGTCGGCCACCTTGAAGAAGATCTCCTTCAGGTTGTCGGTTCCGGTGAAGTAGCGCGCAACCTCGTAGGGGATGAGGATGGTCTGGTCGTTGATCTCCGACTGGCCAAAGGTGTCGATGCTCTCCTTGAAGACGCCGACGATGGTGAGTGGAATGCCGCGGATCGTGATGTTCTTGTCCACCGCGGCCTGCTCGCTGCCGAAGAGCTTGATCGCCAATGGCTTGTTGAGCACCGCAACCTTGGCGTGCGCGCCGGCGTCCTGATCGTCGAAAAACCGCCCGGCCAGGACCACCAGCCCGCGCACGTCCTTATATTGCGGCGAGACGCCCAGCAGCATGGCGTCCTCGGTGACGCCGCCGCCGATGCTGATGCGGTCGTGGTCCTCCAGCATGGGCGAGTAGGCAACGATGCCGGGCACTGAATCGACCACCGCCTGCATGTCTTCGCGGGTCATGTAGTCCGGCGTGGTGGTGTTGTCGGGGCCAATGATGCTGCCACCGCTGTACTGCATCTCGATCTTGTTCGGACCGAGGCTGGAGATGGTGTCCAGCGCGTACTGCTTGCCGGTGAGCCCCACCGTCACCACCAGGATGATCGACGCCGAGCCGATGACCATGCCCAGCATAGTCAGCAAAAAACGCGCCTTGCTGGCGCGGAAGCTGTCCACGGCCAGCGAGATCACCTCGCTGAACCCCATCGTGCCGCGCGCGCTGGCCAGCGTGCTGTCAAACGAACTCGCTTCGAGTTCCGGCTTGGGTACGATTGTGGTCGCCATGGTTTATCCATCGATCCGGGCGCGCCGGAATCCGGTCCTCGCCAGGCTGATCGTCCAGCGAGAGTCCGTCCGGGGATTCGTGCCCGATCCAGCTATTAGACACTCTTCAGTATCGCAGCGGTGCGGCGATTCCTGCTAACCCTGTTTATCCCCTCGCGATGAGAGAAATGCGCGCCGAAACCCGCCGATCGATCCCTCAATCCTCTCCAACGGAATCGTAAGCGACAGGCGAATGTAACCGGAGCGGCCAAAGCCGGTGCCGGGGACGGCGAGCACGCCTTGCTCGGCAAGCAGTTTGGTGAAGGCAATATCGTCGGGGATGGGGGTCTTGAGGAAGATGTAGAACGCGCCTTCGGGGCGCCGCACCTCGTATCCGATGGCCTCCAGCGCATCGCAAAGGACATTACGCTTGTGCTCGTAGATTGCTGCGTCGATCGTTGCATCCAGCGATTCCAGCATCACCCACTGCCAGATCGCGGGCGCGTTGATAAAGCCCAGAGTGCGATTACAGAAGGCACAGGCGCCGCGCAGAAGAGCGGCATCCTCCAGTTGCGGCGAGAGCGCCAGGTAGCCGATGCGCTCGCCGGGCAGTCCCAGCGACTTCGACCACGAGTTGCAGATCACTGTGTTGGCGATGAAGGAGGCCACCTCGGGCTGCCGCCCTCCGTCATAGACGAAGGACTTGTATGGCTCGTCGCTGATGACGGTGATGGGCTGGCCGGCGCGCTTCAGCATCGCGTCCAGATCGCGCAGCACGCTCTCCGGGTAGACGCGGCCGGTGGGATTGTTGGGCGTGTTGAGGAGGATGGCGCGGGTTCGCGGTGTGATCGCCGCCGCAATGCGCTCCACGTCAGGCAGGAACGTGGCGTCGGTCTCTACGGGGACCATACGGCCGCCGTGGTTGGCGATGTAGAACTGGTACTCGGGAAAGAAGGGCATCAAGACGATGACTTCGTCGCCGGGGTCGAGAATCGACTTCAAGATCACATTGCATGCGCCCGCGGAGCCGACCGTCATAAAGATGTCCTCGGCTGTGAAGCTCAGGCCAGTCTCTCGCTGCAGCTTGTTGGCGACGGCCTCGCGAACCGCGGGATAGCCGGGATTCGGCATATAGCCATGCGAGCCGGGACGGTTGCCGGCCACCACTCGCCGCAACGCATCCAGCACCGCGGGCGGCGGCTCGACATCTGGATTGCCGAGCGAGAAGTCGAAGACCGCGTCGGCCCCGCGTTCGCGCTTCATCCGGACGCCTTCCTCAAACATGCGTCGAATCCAGGAGGCGTTCTCGAGTTGTCTTGCGATGGTCTTTGCGACGGGCATGAGTGTGGGCCTGCTATTGCTTCAGAAGTTCCTTGCTCGCCATCAGCTTGATTCCTGCTGCCTGCAAGCGCGCAATCGCCGCGTCCGGATCGGCGAAGCGAAAGATGAGGATTGCCTCGTCTCCGCGAACATCGGAGAAGGCGTACATGTACTCGATATTGATGCCGGTGCCGTCGAGCGTTCCCAGGACGTCGGCCAGGCCGCCGGGACGGTCGGTCACCAGGATGGCGAGGACCTCCGTCACCTTCACCACAAACCCATGGGCTTCGAGAGTGCGCGCGGCCTTCTCCCAGTCCGAGACGATGATCCGCAGAATGCCGTATTGCTGCGTATCCGCCAGGTACAAGGCGCGAATGTCAACGCCTTCCTGCGCCAGCAGGCGCGCCGGTGCGGCGATGTGCCCCGGCTTGTTCTCGACGAACAGCGATATCTGATGGACCTTCATAATGTCCTCCGGTCGATGACGCGTTTTGCCTTGCCCTCGCTTCGCTCGATGGTATTCGCCTCGACCAGCGCGATGCTAACGCGGATTCCAAGCACGCGATCGAGCGCTTCCTGAAGCCTGTCGTGCAGCCCCTGCAACGCTCCGATCTTGTCGGTGAACATCTGCGGCGTCACCTCGACCTGCACCTCCATCTGGTCCAGTCCCTGCTCGCGCGTGAGCACGATCTGGTAGTGCGGCAGGGTGCCCTCGATCTGGAGCAGCGCGGTCTCCACCTGCGATGGGAAGATGTTGACGCCGCGAATGATGAGCATGTCGTCGCTGCGCCGTCCGATGCGACCGATGCGCCGCAGCGTGCGCCCGCACTCACACCGGCCCGGCAGGATCATACTGATGTCGCGCGTGCGGTAGCGGATCATGGGCATCGCCTGCTTGCTCAGCGTGGTCAGGACCAGTTCGCCCTCGCAGCCGTCCGGCAGCGGCTCGCCGGTGATGGGATCGACAATCTCCGGATAGAAGTGGTCCTCGAAGACGTGCAGGCCCTGATGCTGACGGCACTCGCAGCCGACGCCGGGGCCGATGATCTCCGATAGCCCGTAGATGTCGAATGCCTCGATCCGGCTCATCGACTCAATGTGCCTGCGCATGGAGTCGGTCCACGGCTCGGCGCCGAAGATTCCTGCTCGCAGCGGAAGTTCTTTCATGTCCACGCCGAGTTCGGCGGCGCGGTCGATCAGATGCAGAAAATATGTGGGCGTGCAGGAGATCGCAGTCACACCAAAGTCCTTCATCAGCATGATCTGCCGGTCGGCGTTGCCCGTGCTGGCTGGGACAACCGTCGCTCCCAGCCCTTCGGCGCCATAGTGCGCGCCCAGGCCGCCGGTGAAGAGTCCGTACCCATAGGCAACCTGGATGATGTCTCCACGATGCAAGCCGCAACCGGCCAGACAGCGGACCATCACCGAGGTCCACACGTCCAGATCCTCCTTGGTGTAAGCGACTACGATGGGCTTTCCCGTAGTCCCGCTGGAGACGTGCAACCGGACGACGTCCTTCATGGGGCTGGCAAAGAGCCCGAACGGATAGGTGTCGCGCAGGTCGCTCTTGGCGGTGAACGGCAGCTTACCGATGTCCTCGAGCGAACGGATCTGCTGCGGCGCAAGCCCGCGCTCGTCCATGCGCGAGCGGAAGAGCTCGACCTGCCGCCACGCGCGCGCAACCACAGCCTGCAGGCGTTGCAACTGCAAATCGCGGAGCTGTGTAAGGGGCGTGTAATCCGGCTCGCTCGCGGGATTGCAGTCGGCGACGCTCGATTCCAGAACTGAATTCATTTTTTCTGCTCGAGTGCCCGGCCCATGGAAAACGCCTGCAGGTTGGCCTCATGCAGCTTCTCCGGCAGGTTGCGCCCGATGGCGGCGGTCCACGCCTCGACGGGAAAGTGCAGATGACGGCTCAACACGCCAAGCAGCGCCACGTTGATGCTCTTCTTGTTGGGCAGGCTGGATTCGTCGATCATGGAAGCGTCAATGAGGACGCCGCCGGGACGCAACGCCCATTCATTCACCGGGACCTGGTCCGCCGCGATGACGAGCAGGAAATCCGCCTCGCCCTCCGGCACCATGGGGCTGAAGACGCGCTCGCCAAAGCGCACGTCGCTGGAGACGGAGCCGCCGCGCTGGCTCATCCCGTGCAGTTCGCTCTTCTTCACGTCCAGGCCGGAGCTGAAGACAACGTCGGCGAGAATGTCGGAGGCCTTCAACACGCCCTGACCGCCCAGTCCCGCGACCACTACATTGGTCGGCCTACTGCTCGCCGAAGTAGGCGTACTGCTCGCCGCGTTAGTCGATTGGCTGATCATTGCACCTCTCGTACTCGCGGATCGAGCGATTTGCCAGAAGACAGTTGTGGCGGGAGATCACTACGGAGAGCTCCGGCCGGTCCAGGCAGGATTGAATCGTCTGCTGAAACTTCTCCGGCTCCGCCGTGGGATCGATCACATAAACATTTTGTATGCCCAGCGTGCGCGCCAGCTCCTCGAAGACCACCTTGCCCGTCTTGGCGTGGGCCAGCGTGCGCCCGGTCCCCGGATGCTCTTGCAGGCCCGTCATGGCGGTGGTTCCGTTGTCCAGAATCACCACCACATGGCCGCTCTGCGGCGGGTTGTAGATCATCTCGACCAGGCCGGTGATGCCGCTGTGCACAAAGGTGCTGTCGCCGATGACGCTCACCACGCGCTTGGCCTGCTCGGGCGGCAGCGTGTAGCGCAAGCCCAGGCCCACGCCGATGGACGCGCCCATGCACACCATCGTGTCCATCGCCTCGAAGGGCGGCAGCGCGCCAAGCGAGTAGCAGCCGATGTCGCCGGAGACGATGCAGTCGAGGTTCTTCAGCGCCGTGTAGACGCTGCGATGCGGACAGCCGGGACAGAAGGCCGGCATCTTGCCGGCGACGCGCTTCGGCTCCGGCGAATTATCGCCGTCCAGAATGCGGCGCACACGCGCGCTGTTCAGTTCGCCAAAGCGGAAGCTCTCCGGCTTGCCCTCGACCGCGATGCAGGCGGCGCGCGCTCCCTCCACCAGGTAGGGATCTCCCTCTTCGATGACGATGCAGCGCTCGACGCTGGCGGCAAACGCGCGCATGCGCTCCACGGGCAGCGGGTAAGTCATTCCAATCTTCAGCACGCTGGCCTCGGGAGCGACCTCGCGCACATGATGGAAGCTGACGCCGGAGGTGATAATTCCCAGCTTGGTTGAGCCGGGGATGAGTTGGTTCGGCCCCGCCTCGTCGTTCCACGCGGCCATCTCCGCCAGCTTCTTGCGCAGCCGTGGATGCGCGGGCCGAGCGTACGCCGGAATCATCACGCGGGAGGGAAGGTCGTGCTCGAAGTGCGGCGCGCGCGGCGGGGGAACCGCAATCGTGCCGCGCCGCACCACGGTCTTGGAATGACAGACGCGCGTGGTCATGCGCAACAGGACCGGCGCCTGCCAGCGCTCGGAGATCTCGATGGCGCGCACCATGAACTCGTACGCCTCCTGCGAGTCCGAGGGCTCCAGCATGGGCACGCCGGCGGCCAGCGCATAGCGCCGGTTGTCCTGCTCGTTCTGGCTGGAGGCCATCCCCGGATCGTCGGCCGTCACCACCACCAGCGCCCCGTCCAGCCGGGTGGACGCCACCGTGAACAAGGGGTCTGCCGCCACATTCAGCCCGACGTGCTTCATGGTGACAATGGCACGCGCGCCGGCAAAGGCGACGCCGATGGCAACCTCCAGCGCGACTTTTTCGTTGGGCGACCACTGCGCCCGGCCGCCCAGGGCCGCGAAGGTCTCCAGGATCTCCGTCGAGGGAGTGCCGGGGTAACCCGTGCCAAGGGCCACCGCGCAGTCGATGGCGGCCATGGCAACCGCTTCGTCACCGCTCAACAGTGACAACGCATTCAGTTGCGGAAGAGAATCCAAGCTGGGGCCCTGTGAAATTCAAGTGTCGAGTCGAATTAAGTGTACACGACCGCAAAAGTCATCCGCTACGAAGCTGCGAACGCCTCTATGGCGTGGATTGCTTCAGCAGTTGGATCGCGTCTCTGTACCTGAGGCCGGGCGAGACCGGAGCAAAGTGGTTCGCCTCCTCGTTGATCTGAAAGCTCAACGGCTTGACCATCAGCGCCTTGCCAGTCACATGCAGGGTCAGGCGCGTCAACTCCCAATCGTGCCCGCCGATGTCGGTCTGCTCCAGCAGGACCGTTCCGCCCTTGTTCAGCTTGCCGACAATTCCGAATCCGAAGTTGACATCCGCGATGAAGTGGCCCTCCAGCCGGGTCAGTCGTTCCTGCGTCGCATCGATCCACACCTCGCCCGCAATGCCGCGCAGCAGGTCCGCCTCCATGTTGGGCGGAGTGAAGCGCGGATTGGGAGTGAAGCTCAACCGATAGCACTGGCCCGCGGCGCAGGGAGTCATCCCTTCGAAGCGGTAGACAAACGCGTCGGGCAGCAGGGCCAGCAGGCGGTCGACGCGCTCGGCGTCCTTCTGCTCGCCCTTGTGGCGATGCTCCTGCATCTCGGGGTGGGCGGCGAGCGTGTCCAGGCGGGCCAGCTCGGCGCGGTCGGCCATGGCGCTGAGCGGCTTGCCGTCGATTGCGACCAGCCGCGCGACATCGCCGTCTACGGTCTCGAGGATGGCCTTGGTGGTGTCGTGGCGCTCGTCGGTCCGGTGAATCAGATAGCGGACCGGTCGATGGCTCTTGCCGGCGTCGAGCCGGTGTTGCACGGCGCGGCGAACCAGCGCCGTCGCATCCATCTGAGCAGGCGGGTGGCCCTGCGCAGACACAACCGGTAGCAACGTCAGCGCCAGCAAAGCGGAAAGAAAGACGCGTGTCCTGCACAGGGACGACCGGAGAACAGCGCGGGGCGCGGGCATCTTCGACTGAATCGCGGACGGGAGAAAAGCCATTGCATACAGAATACCGAACCCAGCGCAATCGCAGGCGCATTGGCCCACGAAGGTGCAACGGAATGCGGCGGGGGCATGAAGCGGCGATGCGTCTTGCGGGAAGCTGCTATCGTTTAATGAGCAACGAAGCGAACCGCAGCCTCACGTACTGAAACTGTCGTTCGCTTGACCGGCCACTGCGCCGACTGGGGGCGAGTCCCGCCCAGCCTGTGCCGACCGCTCTCGGCCAAAGGAGTTTTGATGTGGATCGTCCGTCTCGCGCTTAGGAGACCCTACACCTTCGTCGTGCTGTCGCTGCTGCTCTTCTTCCTCGGCCCGGTAGTGATTGAGCGCACGCCGGTCGACATCTTTCCCAACATCGACATTCCAGTTGTCTCCGTGCTCTGGTCGTATGCTGGACTCTCCCCGCAGCAAATGAGCGACCGGATCGTGGTGCAGTTTGAGCGCAGCCTGACCACGACGGTCAATGACATCGATCATACCGAGTCGCAGACGCTGAATGGCATCTCTGTCATCAAGGTCTACTTTCGCCCAACGGTCAACATCTCGCAGGCGGTAGCACAGGTGACGGCGATTGCACAGACGGCGCTGCGGTCGTTTCCCGTAGGAACGACGCCTCCGCTGGTGATTCAGTACAGTGCATCCAGTGTGCCGGTGCTGCAACTTGGACTCTCTGGGAATGGCTTATCCGAGCAGCAGTTGTTCGACTTAGGGGCGAACTTCATCCGCACGCAGTTGGCCACCGTGCAAGGCGTCTCAATTCCGTTCCCATATGGCGGCAAGCAGCGACAGATTCAGGTGGACATCGACACCCAGAAACTACAGGCCCATGGGCTGTCAGCTTCGGACGTGGTGAACGCCATGAACGCGCAGAACGTGATTCTGCCCGCGGGCGATGTGAAGATGGGCCACGTCGATTATCAGATTGAGACCAATAGCGCACCGGACTCAATTGCGGCGTTGAATGACCTACCAATCAAGACGGTGAACGGCGTGACGACCTATGTTCACGACATCGGCAACGTGCGCGACGGATTTCCTCCGCAGACGAATATTGTGCGCGTCGACGGACAGCGCGCCGCTCTGATGTCGATCCAGAAGACGGGTGACGCTTCTACGCTGGACATCATCTCCAACGTGCGTTCGCAATTGCCATTGATTGCAGCACAGCTTCCTCCGGCGTTGCGGATTAGGCCGATTGCCGACCAGTCGATCTTTGTAAAATCGGCGATCAGCGGGGTTGTGCGCGAGGCCATCATCGCCGGCTGCCTGACCGCGGCCATGATCCTGATCTTTCTCGGCAACTGGCGTTCGACGCTGATTATCGCGGTGTCGATTCCACTGTCTATCATCTGCTCGTTGCTGATGCTCTCGGCGCTGGGCGAGACGATCAACATCATGACCCTGGGCGGACTGGCGCTGGCGGTCGGCATTCTGGTCGACGATGCCACCGTGACCATCGAGAACATCAATCGCTTTCTGGAACTGGGCGAGGACGTCGAGCCGGCGATCCTGGACGGCGCCGCGCAGATCGCAGTTCCGGCCTTCGTCTCCACGCTGGCCATCTGCATCGTCTTTGTGCCGATGTTCTTCCTCGGCGGCGTCGCCCGCTATCTCTTCGTCCCGCTGGCCGAGGCGGTTGTCTTCGCCATGCTCGCGTCGTACTTCCTCTCGCGGACCGTCGTGCCCACCATGGCGATGTATCTGCTGAAGGGACACGAGCACGACCGCGTGGAGCAGGCGCGCGCCAGTCGCAATCCATTCGTGCGATTCCAGATTACGTTCGAACATTATTTCGAGCGACTGCGCGACTGGTACCACGGAGTCCTGCGCCTCTGCCTGGAAAATCGGGCTGCGTTTCTGCTCTCGATCGTTGCGTTCTGGGTGGTCTCGATTGCTCTGCTCTATCCGTGGCTTGGGCAGGACTTCTTCCCCTCGGTGGACGGCGGCCAGTTCAAGCTGCATGTGCGCGCGCACACGGGAACACGCATTGAAGACACGGCGCGCCTGTGCGACCAGATCGAGGACGTGATCCGCCGCGAGATTCCACCCAGCGAGCTGGGCACCGTCATCGACAACATAGGTCTCCCCTACTCCAGCCTGAATCTCTCCTACTCGAACTCGGCTCCCGTGGGCACGGGCGATGCGGACATTCTGGTCTCGCTGGCGGAAAAACACCGGCCCACCGCGGAGTACACGCGCGCGTTGCGCGGCAAGCTGACCCAGCAGTTTCCCGGCGTCGAGTTCTACTATCTGCCGACCGATATGGTGAGCCAGATCCTGAACTTCGGCCTGCCCGCGCAGATCGATGTGCAGGTGGCGGGCTTGAAGGTGGACGAGAACCGAGCGCTGGCCGAGCAGTTGATGCAGCAGATCGCGCGCGTCCCAGGCACCACCGATCTGCGCATCCAACAGCCCTTCAACCAGCCGAAGTGGACGGTCAATGTGGATCGCACACGCGCGCAAGAGGTTGGTTATAGCCAGAAGGACGTGGGGCAGTCCCTGCTGACCAGTTTGAGTGGAAGCTCGCAGACCTCGCCCTCGTTCTATCTGAATCCGCAGAACCATGTAAGTTACAACATCGCCGTGCAGACTCCACAGTACGAGGTGAAGGGCCTACAGGAGCTGGAGAGCATTCCCATTGCGACCAGCGGCTCGAACCAGCAGCCGCAGATTCTCGGCAATCTTGCATCGCTCGAGCGTGGAGCCGAGCCGGGGACGGTAAGCGACTACAACGCACGGCCGGTCATCGACATCTATGGCTCGGTCGAGGGAACCGATCTGGCCAGCGTGGCAGGCAAGGTCGAGCGCATCATTGAGGACAGCAAATCGAAGCTGCCGCGCGGATCGCAGATCTTTCTCCGTGGCCAGATCCAGACCATGCACACCTCCTTTCAGGGACTGGTGTACGGACTGCTCTTCTCCATCGTGCTGGTCTACGCGCTCATCGTGGTGAACTTCCAGAGCTGGCTCGATCCCTTCATCATCATCGCCGCGCTGCCCGGCGCTTTGGCCGGAATCGTCTGGCTGATGTTCCTCACCGGGACCCACATCAGCGTCCCCGCGCTCACCGGCTCCATCATGTGCATGGGCGTGGCCACGGCGAACTCGATCCTTGTGGTCAGCTTCGCCAAGGAGCAGATGGAGCATGGCATGAGCGCGGCCCAGGCGGCGCTCAGCGCGGGCTTCACGCGCTTCCGGCCGGTCATTATGACGGCACTGGCCATGATCATCGGCATGGTGCCGATGGCGCTTGGCCTGGGCGATGGCGGAGAACAGAATGCGCCGCTGGGCCGCGCCGTCATCGGCGGGCTGCTGTTGGCCACCTTTGGCACGCTGACCTTCGTTCCGGTCTTCTTCTCGCTGATGCATCGCAACGATCCGCGCGTTGGTCCGGCACAAACCGAGGACGCGAATGAGGCCCAGGCATGAGGCATCGAAGATGGATGAGATCGATGGAATTGGCGCGAGGCTCGCGCACGGAGACGCATCTATGAAGGACCCGGAGTCGAAGGTGTCAGCAACAAGTCATGACGAAACCGCAACGCCCGAGGTCTCGCGCAGCTCACTGGTGACGCTGGTCGTCGTCGTCCTCATCGTGGCCGTCGCCTCAGCCATAGTCGGCATTGTGCGCCGCGTCCATGCCAATACCGAACTTGTGCGATACACCGATACCAATGCAGCACCGCCGGTCTCGCTGGCGCAGCCGGTCTTCGAGAAGGACGCCCGCGAGATCGTGCTGCCCGGCAACATACAGGCCTTCACGCTGGCCCCCATCTACGCGCGCACTACCGGCTATGTGAAGAGCTGGTCGCACGACATCGGCTCGCATGTGCGCAAGGGCGATCTGCTCGCCGTCATCGAGACGCCGGAGCTGGACCAGCAGCTTGCCCAGGCAAAGGCGGACCTGGCAACCGCGCAGAGCAACGCCGCGCTGGCCAAGGTAACGGCGGACCGTTATCGCGGACTGATCGCGCAGAACGCCGTCTCGCAGCAGGACACCGACAACGCCGTCTCGCAGCTTGAGGCGCGCTCGACCGAGGTGAACTCCGCGCAGGCCAACGTGCGACGGCTCGAAGAGCTGCAGTCCTTCGAGCGCATCGAGGCGCCCTTCGACGGCGTCATCACCGCGCGCAACCTGGACATCGGCCAGCTCGTCACCCCCGCCGGAAGCACAACCACGCCCGGCGCGGGCACCGTCACCGGCAGCAAGGAGGTTTTCGACATCTCGGCCATCGGCACGCTGCGCGTCTTCATCAACGTCCCGCAGATCTACGCTCCGGACGCGAAGAATGGCGTGACGGCCACGCTGACGCTGCCCCAGTTTCCGGGCCGCATCTTCCACGGAAAGCTGGTGCGCTCCTCCGGCGCGGTGGACCCGGCAACGCGCACGCTGCTGGCCGAGGTGGATGTGGACAACCGCTCCGGCGAGCTTCTTCCCGGCAGCTACACAGAGGTCCATCTCAACGTCTCAACCAATGTTCCCGCGTTGATCGTTCCCGTCAGCGCGCTGATCTTCGAGCCGGACGGACTGCACGTCGCCACCGTCGACGCAACCAACCACGCTCACATCGTGCGCGTCACCGCGGGGCGCGACTCCGGTTCGACCATGGAGGTCCTCGGCGGCCTCGCGCCCGGTCAATTCGTCATCGCCAACCCGCCCGACTCGCTCACCGATGGCGAACTGGTGCGCGTGGTGACGCCGGATGCGGGAGCCAAGCCATGAAGGCATACCGCACCGTTGCGCTGCTGGCCCCGCTGGCGCTCGCCGGATGCAAGACCGTCGGGCCGAACTACAAGGTCCCGCCTGTGCCCGCGCCGCCGTCTTACTCCGATGCCGGCCACAATGGCGATTGGGCCTCCGCCACGCCCGCCGACGCAGCCGATCGTGGCGCGTGGTGGGCTGTCTACCAGAGCGCGGAGCTGAACGATTTGGAGCAGCGCTGCGCTAGCGCGAACCAAAACATTGCGGCCGCGCTGCATGCCTACGAACAGGCCCACGATCTGGTGCGCGAGACCCACGCCTCGCTCTACCCCACGGTCTCCATCGGAGGCTCGGCCACGCGCAATGGCATCGCTGCCAACGCGCCGCAGGTAGGCCCGGCAACACAACGCGATTACTGGGAGTTCCTGATCCCCCTGAACATCTCCTGGGAGCCGGACCTTTGGGGAGCCGTCCGCCGCCAGATCGAGTCCGCCTCGGCCAGCGCGCAGGCCTCCGCCGCCGACCTCGCCAACACGCGACTCAGCCTGCAAGGCTTGCTCGCCGTCACCTACCTCCAACTGCGCGGCCTCGATCTTCAGGCGCAACTGCTGCGCGCCACCATCGACGCATACACCCAGACACTCGATCTCACGCAGGTCCGCCTCAAGGGCGGCCTCAGCACCCAGAGTGATGTCGCCGAGGCCCAAGCGCAACTGGAAGAGGCGCGCGCGCAGCTCATCGACCTCGGCGTCCAGCGCGCGCAGTACGAACATGCCATCGCCGTGCTGGTTGGCGAGTCCGCGACAAGCTTTCATATCATCGACGAGCCCCTCGCCGGCGGTCCTCCCGCAATCCCCACCGGCGTTCCCTCCGAGCTGCTGCAGCGCCGTCCAGACATCGCCGCCGCCGAGCGCCGTGTCGCCGCCGCCAATGCGCTCATCGGCGTGGCGAAGGCCGCGTACTACCCCAACATCACGCTGGGCGCGGAGGGCGGCATGGAGAGCGCCCTGGTCAGCCGCATCTTCAGCTCCGGCAGCGCGGAGTGGAACGCCGGCCCCTCCGCCAGCGAGCTTCTCTACGACGCGGGCCGCCGCCGCGCGCAGGTGGACTACGCCATCGCCCAGCGCGAGCAGGCCACCGCGCTCTATCGCCAACAGGTACTCTCGGCCTTCCGCGATGTGGAGGACCAGCTCTCCGCCCTGCGCGTGCTCGAGCAGGAGGCAGCCGCCCAGCAGCGCGCGGTCGACGCCGCCACCCGCAGCACCCAGCTCTCCACGCTCCGCTACAAGCGCGGCCTCGCCACCTACCTCGAAGTCCTCACCAACCAGACCATCCAGTTGTCCGACGAACGCGCCGCCGCCGTCCTGGTCGCGCGCCGCATCGTCGCCAGCGCCCAGCTCCAGCTAGCCCTCGGCGGCGGCTGGTCCACCACCCAACTCCCCAGCAATTAGCCCAGCCTCGCATAGAGAGCGATACAATTCGAGCGAATCAGTTTCGCCGAGGAAACTCCAGATGAAATCGCTGATGTTCCTTCTGATCTTGTGTTGCTCACTAACAACACTGCCAGCGCAAGAGCCTCTGTCGCAGGACGAAGCGCTGAAGCAGCTCTATAACCAATATGATCCAGCGACGGAGACCGCGCAGTGGGTATGCACGAAAGGCCAGTTGATTCCATCCCCATATTCGGAAGGATGGCCATGCCGGAAAGAAGATACTAATGTTTCCGTCTCAGTGTTGTTGATGGCGGAAGTTCAGGAGGACAAAGCGGAGAAGATCTATCTGGTGGCGAGCGCAAAGCCAGCCAGCGACCCGTCTGGATATGACTGCCACGCATGTGATCCAGCAATCGGCGTGGCTGTTTTCACATGGCAAGCGGAACATTGGGTTTTGCAGAGCGCCAATGCTGCAACTGGTTTTTGGGGTGGCTGGGGCAGTCCACCGTATGTCGATTTTGTGACAGTTGGCCCGAGTAAATATGGCCTTATACTATCGCTCGATAATGAGGGGCAGGGTTTCGCGTCGTCTTACAAAGTTTTGCTTGTGCCCGCAGACAAGACAGTCAGCAATGTGTGGAGTATTGAGGATGAACAAGACGACTACGGAGCGTACGATCCTACCGACAAATTTGCGATACATGTAAAGTACCGTTCGACGGCCGCGATCAAGTTTATTGGCAGCGATGAAAATGCCAATGACCGGAATGACTATTACGACATCGAGGTTATTTCGAGGGGCAATGACATGCCTGGTACCAGTCATCGGCTGAAAGATGAGAACTGGACGGAGATTTACCGGTTCAGCAATGGCAAATACCGTTTAATACAGCACAAAAATTATCTCGAGATCAAGAAACCTACAAAACCGCACTGAGCGTGTTCGGCGTCGATCGCTCTGGCCAACTTACAGATGATGCGCATAAGCTGGGAGCGCACACGCTGGTTGGGAGTTAGAACAGGCAACAGCAAAAACCAATACGGGGATTCTTCGCTGCGCTCAGAATGACAATCGGAAATATTCGTTAATCGAAAAAGGAGAACGCATGGCAATTCGTTTGCATTTCTGGGGTGCGGATCAAACCGTCACCGGGTCGTCCCACCACATCGAATGCGCGGGGCAGAACGTGCTGCTGGACTGCGGGCTCTACCAGGGCCATCGCCAGCAGGCAGCCGACATCAACTCGCATCTGGCGTTCACGCCGCAGCAGCTTGCCGCGGGCGGGCTGAATGCGGTCGTCCTCTCGCACGCACACATCGACCACAGCGGCGACTTGCCTCTGCTGGCGAAGCAGGGCTATCGCGGGCCCATCTACTCCACGCCCGCCACCATCGACCTCTGCGCGCCCATGCTGAAGGACAGCGCGCACATCCAGGAGAGCGACGCCGAGTTCCTCACCAAGATCAACGGCAGGCGAAGCTCCATCGGCATGCCTCCCGGCCCCGCGCCGGTCCCACCGCTCTACACCCAGGACGACGCCACGCAGGTGGAGCAGCAGTTCCTGCCGGTCAAGCTGCACGAGCCGCAACTGCTGGCCGGGTCGACCAAGGACGCCGGCTTCACCATGACGTCGTCGAACGCGGGCCACATGCTCGGCTCAAGCTGCGTGCTGATCGACGCGGTGGAGAACGGCCAGAAGACGCGCCTGCTTTTTTCCGGCGACGTCGGCCGCAAGAACCTGCCGATCACTCGCGACCCCGACCCCGCGCCCGCCGCCGACTACCTCATCATGGAGAGCACCTATGGCGACCGCCTGCACGCACCCGTAGGCGATGTGAAGCAGAAGCTCGCCGGCATCGTGAAGCGCGTCACCGCGCGCGGCGGACACATCATCGTTCCCGCCTTCGCCGTCGAGCGCACGCAGCAACTGGTGATGCTGCTCCACGAACTCATCGACTCGAAGCAGATCGCCGAGCTGCCCATCTTTGTCGACAGCCCGCTCGCGGTCGCCGTCACCGGCGTCTTCGAGAAGCATACCGAGGAGTGGGACGAGGAGCCCGCCGCCTTCACCGCCAAGGGCGAGGACCCCTTCGGCTGGAAGCGCCTGCGCTACACCCAGACGGTGCAGGAGAGCAAGGCGCTGAACGATCTGCGCGTGCCCTACCTTGTGATGTCGGCGTCGGGAATGTGCGAAGCCGGCCGCATCCTGCACCACCTGAAGAACGGCATCGAGGACCCGCGCAACTTCGTCCTCATCACCGGCTATCAGGCGGAGAATACGCTGGGCCGCAAGCTGCTCGACAAGCTGCCGGAGGTCAACATCCTGGGCGCGCCCATGCGCGTGCGCGCCGAGGTCGATTCGATCGACTCGCTGAGTGGACATGCGGATCAGAATGAGCTGCTGGACTGGATGGCGCCGGCCGCTGCCGGGCTGAAGAAGGTCTTCCTCGTGCATGGCGAGCCGGCAGCACAGCAGGCGCTGAAGAGCAAAATTGAAGCCCGCTACAAGCTGGAGGTCGTCTGTCCCAAGCGCGGCGACCGGTTCGAGGTGAGCTAGCGCGTTTCACCGAGCACGCTCTTCGCGCCATCAAATTCAGAGAAACCGCACCAGGCATGGCGTGGCAAACGTCTGATGGTTAGACATTGTCCCGCGCCGTTCTTATAATCTTTGGTAGAGTGATGAGCGATCCCAATCAGAACCGTTGCGAACGTCTTCGCGGGCCAGTTTCGGTCATGCTTGATGGGATGCAGGTCGCAAGGCGTCTCCACGACCGCATTGCAGCATCTCCCCGCGCATTTTTCTGTTGACCCCACCTCGTACTCCCACCGCATTGGGCGCTGCTTCATCCGCGGCAGCGCGCACCCAGCAGCGCAACACCGGCGTCGCGCCGGGTTATGAGTCAAAGGGGACACGATGAACATCGCAAAGAAAATCACTGATCTGATCGGCAGCACTCCATTAGTTCAACTGAACCGGGTCACCGAGGGAGCCACCGCCACCGTAGTGGCCAAGCTGGAGAGCCGCAACCCGGCCAGCAGCGTGAAGGACCGCATTGGGTTGGCCATGATCGAGGCCGCCGAGCGCGAGGGAAAGATCACCCCCGGCAAGACCGTGCTGATCGAGCCCACCAGCGGCAACACCGGCATCGGCCTGGCATTTGTGGCCGCGGTCAAGGGCTACAGCATTATCCTGACGATGCCCGAGACGATGAGCGTGGAGCGCCGCATCCTGCTACTTGCCTATGGCGCGAAGATCGTGCTGACGCCGGGCCCGAGCGGCATGAAGGGCGCCATCGCCAAGGCCGAGGAACTACAGCGCGAGACACCGAACAGCTACATCCTGCAGCAATTTAACAATCCCGCAAATCCGAAGATCCACTTCGAGACCACCGGGCCGGAGATATGGAACGACACCGACGGCAAGGCGGACATACTGGTCTCCGGCGTTGGCACGGGCGGCACGCTGACCGGCATCAGCCAGTACATCAAGCCGCGCAAGCCCGGCTTCTGGACCGTGGCCGTCGAGCCGGTGGATAGCCACGTTCTCTCCGGTGGCGCTCCGGGGCCGCACAAGATCCAGGGCATTGGCGCGGGATTTGTGCCCACGGTGCTGAAGACGGAACTGATCGACGAGGTCATCCAGGTGACCAACGACGCGGCCTTCGCCATGGCGCGCCGCCTGCCCCGTGAGGAGGGCCTGCTGGTGGGCATCTCCTCCGGCGCGGCAGTTCATGCGGCGGTCGAGCTTGCGCGCCAGCCGAAGCACGCGGGCAAGTTGATCGTTGCCATCCTTCCCGACTTCGGCGAACGCTATCTTTCCACGGGGCTCTTCGACGAGCTGCGGCAACAGGCCCTGAGCACGCCGACTTCACCCATCGCGCCATGAACCTGATCGCCTCCATCCGCGAAGACATCCGCTGCGTATTCGAGCGCGATCCGGCCGCCACGTCGCAGGCGATGGTGCTGCTCTGCTATCCGGGGTTGCAGGCGGTCTGGGCGCATCGCATTCATCATTGGATGTGGTGCAAAAATCTGCGTCTTCTTGCGCGCTTTTTCTCGCAGGTCACGCGCTTCTGGACCGGCGTGGAGATTCATCCCGGAGCGCGCATCGGACGCCGCGTCTTCATTGACCACGGAATGGGCGTCGTCATCGGCGAAACCGCGATCGTAGGCGACGACGTGACTCTGTACCAGGGCGTAACTCTGGGCGGCACGGGAAAGGGTGTCGGCAAACGGCACCCCACCCTGCTCAACGGCGTCTTTGTCGGCAACAACGCCAACATCCTGGGCAATATCACCATCGGCGAAAACTCCCGCGTCGGCGCGGGTTCGGTGGTAGTGCGAGACGTGCCTCCGGACTCCACCGTGGTCGGGGTCCCCGCACACATCGTCTATCAGAACGGCAAGCGGGTGCTCATCACCGATCCCCATGACGTCAACGACCCGCTCTCCGATGTCATCATCGCGCTGGCCGACGAGGTGAAGCGGCTGACCACCCGCGTGGAGCGGCTGGACGGCGAGCTGCAGACCGCGCGCCAGGAACCGGCAAATGCGCTTGAAGTGGAGCAGGAAGAGAGCGCGCAGTACCGCAGCGAGCAGTCTTCGCGCGCCGACCAGGTCAGCATGGGCGAGGGCATCTGACCGGCAACGCTCGCATTGCGGCGGCCGGACGCAACCGGAACTGCACCGTGAACGGCTTTGAGGGCGTCTCTGGGTCCCAGAGACGCCCTCAACCATCTCCATGGGTCGACTTCTGCTGCTGCCCACGCAACGGGCAGACCACCCTTCCAGCGCCGTGCGATACTTAGTCCTGACATGTACA
This sequence comes from Granulicella sp., assembly GCA_003132145.1. GTDB lineage: Bacteria > Acidobacteriota > Terriglobia > Terriglobales > Acidobacteriaceae > Edaphobacter. The sequence continues at coordinate 80,527 of PKWU01000070.1, read as the reverse complement.
AACGCATCCTCCTCAAACTCTCCGGAGAAGCCCTCGCCGCAGGCGCCGGCTTCGGCATCGACGCTGTCTTCATTCACAAAGTGGCCGCCGAGATCGCCGCTGTCCACGCCCTCGGATGCGAGATCGGAATCGTGGTTGGCGGAGGCAACTTCTTCCGCGGAGTCGCCCAGCAAGCCATTGACATGGACCGCGTCGCCGCCGACCACATGGGCATGCTCTCCACCGTCATCAACGCCATCGCGCTGCAGGACGCTGTCGAAAAGCTGGGCCTGGTCTGCCGCGTGATGTCGGCCATTGAAATCCGCCAGGTCGCCGAGCCATACATCCGCCGCCGAGCCATGCGCCACCTGGAAAAAAGCCGCATCCTCATCTTCGCCGCCGGCACCGGCAACCCCTTCTTCTCCACCGACACCGCGGCCAGCCTGCGCGCCATGGAGATCAAGGCTGACATCCTGCTCAAGGCCACCTCGGTCGACGGCATCTATACCGCCGACCCCAAGACCCACCCCGACGCCACCAAGTTCCCCCAAATCTCCTACGCCGACATTCTCCGCCTCAACCTGAAGGTGATGGACACCGCCGCCGTCTCGCTCTGCCGCGACAACAACATGCCCATGATGGTCTTCAGCATGAAGGAGCCGGGCAACATCGTCCGCGTCATCCAGGGCGAGCCGCTGGGTTCCCTCGTCACTCCGTAACAGCCAACTCCGTAACAGCCTCGCCTTAGCGGTCGCGCAACACGCAAGTCGCCCAGTCCAGCTTCCCGGATAAACTGGAATCCAGTGGACCCCACCCTGCAACAGCCCGGCGCACCATCCCCTGTCTTCGCGCAACCGGGCGCCGCCGCGCGCAGGCCGAATCTGCCTGCGCTCACCGGCCTTCGTTGCCTGCTTGCGCTCGGCATCATGTTCTTCCACTTCACGCCGCCGCACATGCGGTTTCTCGATCCAGTCTTCGACAGCGCCTACGTCTTCGTCGGCTTCTTCTTTCTTCTCTCCGGCTTCGTGCTCGCGTACAACTACTCTGGCCGGTCCGCGCCGCTCGACAAGCGCGTGTTCTGGCGCGCCCGCTTCGCCCGCAGCTATCCCGTCTACCTGCTCTCGCTCGCCATCTCCTTCTCCATGCTCCAGGCAGAGTGGCACGCGCGCAGCCACGCGGACTTCTTCGTCGGCCTCATCCTCACGCCGCTGCTGCTTCAGGGTTGGAGTCCAGGGCTTGCCACCTTCTGGAACACCGTCGCCTGGACGCTCTCGGCCGAAGTCCTCCTCTACGCCGCCTTCCCCTGGCTCATCCGCCTGCAGTGGCCAAAGTCTCCCGCCCGCCTGATCGCGCTTCTGGTCGCCATCTGGGCGCTCGGACTGGTTCCCCATTCGCTCTACATTCTGCTCAACCCGGACCATCTCGCCGCGCCAATCAACCGCTACAGCTCCGGCACCTGGCTGCGCGCGCTCAAGTACACTCCGCTGGCCTACGCAACCACCTTCCTGGTTGGGGTCGGCCTGGGCAAGCTCCAGACTGTCCTCGCGCTCAGCACGCGCCGGCGCGCCCTGGTCGCCGCAGCCAGCCTCATCGCGCTGGCCGCGTTCTACGCCGAGGCCGTCCAGCACGCGCCCTTCGTCCTGATGCACGGCGGACTGCTGATGCCGCTCTTTGCCGCGCTCATCGTTGGCCTCAGCGGACCGAACCCCATCGCCTCAATCTTCACCTGGAGGCCGCTGGTGCTGCTCGGCCAGGCCAGCTATTGCCTCTTTCTGCTGCACTTCAACTTCATCAACACGCTCCGCCTCTATCATGTGACCGATCGCCTGCACCTGGCCGCGTTCGATCCATGGATCTCCTACGCCGCCACCATTCTGCTCGCATTCGTCGCGTATTATCTGGTGGAAGAGCCTGCCCGCAAGGCCCTCCTGCGCCGCCGCGCGCCATCCGTCAACTGACCCACTCAACGCAGAAAAGCCCCCATCGCGGGGGCTTTTCTGCGTTGCGGAATCTGGCCGGATGCAGCCTCTATGGAATGATGGCCTGCGAGGCGTGCGGCCCATTCGGCACAATTGCCAGGCAGGTCGGCGCTGCGGAGCCGTTGAACGGAGAGTTCTGCACTCCCGACAGCCCGCCCGTGTTCGGATTCACCCGCTCGGCGGTCACCGTATTGTCCAGGCTGTTCGAGGTATACAGAAAGTCGCCCAGCGCGGGATCGACGGCCACGCAGGTTGGCCCCGTCCCGGTCCCGACCGCAGATGCGCCGACCGTGCCGACCACGCCCGAAGGTGTACCCGTCCCCCCATCGATCATGTAGCCCTGCACCGTGTACGCGTTGTAGTTCACCACATAGATCAGCTTGCCGGTTGGGTCGATGGTCAGGTTGGCCGGGAACGGTCCAGTTGCGAACGGCCCATTGACCATCGCCAGCAGCCCGCCCGAAGGCAGCACCGTATACCCGATCAGTTGGTTCGAGGTCTGGTCGGTCACATAGACGAAGCGCGAGGTCGGCTCCTCGGCGATTGCGCTGGGCGTCACGCCGGCGGCGTATCCCGTCACCACCGAATTGCCCGCGGTACCGGCAATCGTGGTTCCGGGAACCGGCGTCAGCGCGCCGGTCGTCGCATTCTGCGAGAAGCCGAGAATCAACCCGGTCGTCGAAGTCTGTTGTTCCACCACATACACAAAGTGGTTGAAGTAGCTCACCGTCACGCCCACTGGGTTGATGCCAACGGGTTGTGGCGTCAAAGGCGTGCCCAGCGAGTTGTCCGCATTCACCGGGAAGATCGACACCAAGCCCGTCCCCGTTGAAGCGCCTGCCGCATAGCTGTTCGTCACATACAGGAACGCGCCCTGCGGGTCGATCGCCACCGCCGTCGGATGCGCTCCGCCCGTCGGATAAACGTGCTGCGAGGCCAGTGTTCCATCGCCCTGCACCGCGAACTCCTGCACCGTCGAGTCGCCCTGGTTGATCACATAGACGAACTGGCCGTTGGGCGCAGCCACCAATGTCACCGGGTCGTTGCCTGCGGCAACCGGCGTACCGATCTGGCTCAGCGAGCCCGAGTCGAAGTCGATTGCGTACTGATCGATCACGCCCGGATTGCTCTTGTTCGTCGTCATGTAAACGTACCCGACCGTGTAGTCGAGGGTGCAGGACGCGAGGCCAAGAACCATCGCCAGAGACACCACCGAGACCTTCGCCGTACGACTGATCCTATGCAAGTTCATCTGCTTCCTTCATCCCGGCGGTTTGCGCCGCCTGCTGAAAATCTTGTCCTGCCCGGTTCTTCTCCATCCGCATCGCCAACTGTGCCCGTCGCTTTTAGTAAAGGTAAAGCGGGAAGGCCGGAACCGTGACCACACAGGTGGGCAGAGCGCTTCCGCCGAAGGGCATTCCCTGAATCTGGTCCAGACTGCCGTCCTGCGGGTTCAACTGCTCGCCCGTAACGTTGTTGCTCAGCGCATTCGACGTGTACAGGTAAATTGCGTGGCTTGGCTCTGCATTGCTCGGAGATCCGCTGACGGACACGCAGGTCGGTCCCGTCCCTGCCTGCACGCTCGCCGCCACGCTCGACCGCACCGGCTGTCCGCTTGTGCCCAGAGTATATCCGTCGATCGTATTCGCGCTATAAGCCGCCACATATAGAAACTTGCCGCTGAGGTCGAACGACATTCCCATTGGCCCCGCCTCCGTCTGTGCGATCCCGCCAGAAATTGGCGTTGGAATGCCATTCGCCCCCATCGAATACGAGGCGATCTGGTTGAGAGTCTGGTCCGTGACATACAGATGGCTCGCCGTTGCGTCCTCGATCAGGCCCGCCGGGTTCGGCCCCGACGCGAAGCCAGTCGATGGCACGTTGCCCGAGTTGATCGTGACCCCGGCCAGCGGTGTCAGCGCGCCGGTTGTCGCATTCTCCGCAAATCCCAGCAGGTTGTTCGTGCTCGCCGCGTCCTGCTCGATCACATACACGAAGTTGCCTGCCGCGCTGGTCGCAATGCCCACCGGGTTCCGTCCCACGTTCACCGTCGCCGGCGTGCCCAGCGTGTTGTCCGCGTTGATGGGGAAGATCGAAATCCCGCCCGGCCCTGGGTTGGCCGGCGTATACAGTTCCTGGCCGCTGGCCGTGTTCTGGTAGGTAAAGGTCACATACAGGAACTTGCCCGCGGCGTCGATCGCCGCCGCCGTGGGCAGGCTTCCCGAGATGTTGTAGGTGTTCTCTGGATACAGCTTTCCGTCCGTCCCGATGGCGAACTCCGTCACATCGGAGTCGAAGTTATTCACCGTATAAAGAAACAGGTTGTTGGGCGCCACCACAAGCCCAACTGTGTCCCGCCCACCGGTGTCGATGGGCGAGTCCGCCAGCGGCAGCAGCGATCCCGACTGGTAGTCGATCTGGTATGCGTTGATCAGCCCGTGCGGCAGCGTCTTCGACGTCGTCATGTACAGGTACGAAACGGTGTAGTCGTTGCTGCACGCCGTGACGCAGAGCGCCATCGCCAGGGACAACATCGAAGCCGTACCCGCACGGCCCATCGGTTTCAACCTCATGCGATTCCTAAGCTCCGGGGCAGATTGTCTCCGCCCCCATCCCGTCCGGAAGAGGCTAGCATCGCCTTCCTCCCGCCCGTTTGCATCGTGACCTTCCGGTCGCGCGCGCAGGCACATCCCGTGCCGCCTGCCGAACCCTTACCGCCTGCACATCCCGTGCTTCCGTCTGAACCCGTGCTTCCGGCCCGACCCGTGCCGCAGGCTGAATCCGTGCCGCAGGCTGAATCTGTGCCGCAGGCTGAATCTGTGCCGCAGGCGCTAATCGACGTTCCCGCTTACGGCAAGACACGACGCCTGTGCCGCAAAGGCAGAGAAGGACGATCCGCGCGTCAGGTCGGAGAGCTGGCCCGTGTTCTGGTTGATGTACTTCCCGGTCACCGTCCCATCGTTGCTGTTGGACGTATACACATACTGGTTCGACGGATCTTCCACCATGCATACAGGCCCATTGCCGACTGGGTATGGATTGTTGGCGTCCGAGACCGGCTGCAACTGGCCCGTCGATTCGATGATGTATGCCGAGATCGTACTGTTGGCGGTGTTCGAATTGGTGGTGCCGTGGTTCAGCACATATAGAAACTTGCCCTTGGTGTCGGTCATGCTGTACCCCGGGTTGGAGGTCAGCGGCAGGTTCGCCACCGCGCCGTCGGCCTGCACGCTCAGCGAGCAGCTCGCCCCCGGCGTATAGGGAATAATCGATCCTCCGGTGGACAACGTCGAACCCGCATCCGTGATGTAGATGCTGCTTCCGGATACGTTGAGCGAGGTCGCATTGACCGTGCCCAGCGGGATCGTCGAGTTGATCTCGATCGTCAGTTGGCCGGCACTCCCGATCCCATACGGGTAGATCGTCTGATCGCCCGAATCCAGCGTGTATAGGCAGGAGCCGCTGGAGCGGAACGTGGTCGGCGCCTTGCCAACCTCAAAGTAATTCAACTGCTGCCCCGCGGCATTCTTGATCAACTGGTTCGGCACCAGTTGCAACCGGCCCGTGCCGCCGTCGACGCCGAAGACCGTAATGTCTCCGTTGCCCGTCGTGGCATAGTCCGGGGCCTGCGAGTCGAGAACGTATAGATAGCTCCCCGTCCCGTTCGCCACCGCCCACACCGGCGAGTTGCCCGCCGTGTTGTATGTGTTCTGGAAGGTCAGCACCCCGTCCTCGCCCACCGCGAAGACCGCGATGTTGCCGTCGCCGTTGCTGATCCCTTTGGCGCTGTACGTCCCCTTGTTCACCACAAAGACGTAGTTGCCGCCCGCGCGCACCGCAATCGACACCGGGTTCGTGCCCCCCGATGGGTACGGAGAGTTCACCATGGTGGTCAGGTTGCCTGTGTAGTCGTCGATCTTGAAGCCGGCGATCTGGTTGTACTGCGTGCCCAGAACCCACATGAAGCCGACCGTGTAGCCGCCGCACGCCGACATGCCCAGCACTACCGCCATGGATACAACCAGGGCCCGTGTAATCCGGCCAATCCTGCTCAACGTCATGCGCTTCCTTAATCCTCGCCGGCCGCCAGACTGCGACGCGCCTCGGTTGCGAGCAACTCTCTGGGGATACAAATGCCTAACGCTTATTGTAGAAGCTGCGGCGACTTTGCGCCACTTCCCCAAAAAACAGTTGTTGGTTGCTGGTTGCCAGTTGCAGGTTGCCAGTTGTCCGGTGCCCGAGGTGGGCTCAAAGTCGGTGAGACCTCTCCACCAAAATCACAGCAGTTGCCCTCAACTGACAACCTGCAACCTGCAACAGACAACTGTTCCTAAAAGACCCTCATATGGATCGACAGATACTTCTTCGGGTCCTGACGGATGGTCGTCACCAGCGATGTGGTCTCGGTCAGCAGCTTGTTCAGGTTGGCATACATCGCATCGTCGGTCGCCAGCTTGCCCAGCGTCCCTTTGCCGGAGTTGATCGCCGTCACCAGCTCATCCGTCTGGGTGATCGTATCGTTCAGCTTCTTGGCAAACGTCGGGTCCTTCAGCAACATTCCCGCGCTCCCCTTGCCCGCCTCCGCGTCCGCCAGGATGGAGTTGAGATTCGCAAGCGACTGGTTGAGATTGTTGTATAGCGTCTCGTCCGTCAGCATCTTGCCCGCGCTGCCCTTCCCGTTTTGCAGGTTCTTGGTAATGTCGTCCACCCGGCCGATGGCATCGTTCAGCCGGTTGTACATCGCAGCGTCGTCGTTGAAGAACTTGCCCACCGTATTGTTGTTGCTGTTCATCTTCACGCTCAGCGTATGCACCTCGTCGGCGGCCGCGTCAAACTTGTTATACAGGTCGGGGTTGGTCAGCAACTGGCCGAACGAGCCCTTGCCCGACTGCATGTTGTCCACCACCGTATTCAACTTCGCCAACACCACGTTCAGGCTCTCGATGGTTCCCTGGCTGGCCTTCACCACGTCCTGGATGCTGGGCGTCTCCAGCGTCTTCAGCTCGTCGCCGTCGCGCAACGCCGGCCCGGTCGCGATCTGGCTGTTGATGTCCACCACCGTGTCGCCCAGGACGCCCACCGTGGTCAGCGCCGCCGTCGAGTCGGTATGCAGGCTGCTCTGGTACTTGCTGTCCAGCTTCATCACCACCTGCACCGGCGTCAGCTTGCGCTCCGGCGTCGTCACCACGGTGATGGTCTTCACCGTTCCGATCGTCACCCCTTCCAGGTTCACCGCCGCGCCAACCTTCAGCCCGGCCGAGTTCTCAAAGTACGTCGTCACCGTCAGCTTGCGAGAGAAGAAACCCAGCCCCGACGTGCTGGTCATCAGGAACAACAGCGTCGTCAGAATCACCACCGACACCAGCACAATCACCCCGATCTTCAGTTGCGACCATCGGACCTCCTGCTGGCTGGGCATAAACCTCCTCAATCCTCTCGGCGAACCATGCACATACAACCCACTGCAAGCCTTGGCGCAGCGCCCTGCAAGCCGCATCGGAGCTTGATCAGAGGGTACCACCCCCCGCCCACGCTACACTAGAGCCGAAACAGAGAGAGTCGCAATGGTCATCGGAGTAGGCACGGACGTTATCGAGATAGCGCGCATTGCCCAGAGCATCGACCGCTTCGGCGACCGCTTCCTCGATCGCGTCTTCACCCCGCGCGAGATCGCCTATTGCAGGCGCAAGAAGAACGCCGCCGAGAGCTTCGCCGCGCGCTTCGCCGCCAAGGAGGCTGGAGCCAAAGCCCTGGGAACCGGCATCAGCCAGGGCGTGAGCTGGCTCGAGCTGGAGGTCAACCGCGAGTCCGGCGGAAGACCCACGCTGCAATTGACCGGACGCGCCGCCCAGCGCGCCGGCCGGCTTGGCATCGCAGGAATCTCCCTCAGCCTCACCCACGGCAAAGACATCGCCCTCGCCGTCGTCGTCATGGAGGATTAGGTGCGAGGGTCCAGGTTCGAGGACCCTGGCTTTACCCTCGTACCTCGAACCTGGTACCTTGCTCTCCTGGTCACGTGACCCCCCGTAGTCACGTGACCCCCGTACCCCCCTGGCCTATCACGCGCCGGTGCCATGGCTCCGATGAACATAGTAGCGGCAATCACCTCCAAGCCGCGGCGGCTCATCGAACCCATGCATTCGCTAGACATCCAGGGCTTCACCTACGAACAGCGCCACGGCCTGCTTCCCCACCTGACGGCGGCCTTCAGCAACTGCGGCGGCTGGGTGCTCGAACGCAAGACCCTCTCCCCCACCAACATGGAGTTCCGCATCGAGATCCAGTTGCTCGCGGTCCTCGACCTCTACGCCGCCATCATCGCCACCGGAGTCGAGCTGACCCGCGCCGGCCACGAGGCCCTCACCGAGCTCTGCACCCGCCGTCAACATCTGCGCCTGGCGGCCGAACTCGGCCAGATCGTCGCCATCCGCCTGGAGATCAGCTTCCTCGACGACATCACCATCCACTCCCTGCTAGCCTCCGGCTCCGGCCTCGCCTGACGCCACGGCAACATCAGTGGTCGATACACTTCACCTTGAACCCGTCTCGCTTAGCCCGACCGCAGTAGTATCGTTGTACTTTTTCGAGCGAGTCGAAGTCTTGGGGCGCATCCGGATAAATTTGCTGCAGGCTATCTTGGGCCGCAATCACGATATTTAACGAAAAATCATAGAGAGCGTCGTCAACTAGATATGGAATCGCTGGCCTGTAACCACATTTTCCCAAGAGCTCGACGCTGGTCTGGTATTGCAGGCTGCCTGACCCCGATATCGGCCGCTGCTTAGTTCACGCAGAGCCACGGTGTCGCATTTCTTTGCCAGATAATTGACTGGCCAGTACCGATCCTCGCCGTCGAACACTCTCTTGGATACAACCTTTTTCATAAATGCTGTAACTTCCGGAGTGTCAAAGTGGTATGCAACGTGCTCGATGCCATTGCGAATCATCATGTTCCGGGTCTGCCAATAGCGATCAAGAAGCCATTGGATGTCGCCTCGTCGCGCGAGTTCGTCCGATATAGGCCACCCGGATGTTCGATCCTCTTGTGCTCCACAAACTTTCCAGTCGTCAAAACAAGCTACCAAGCGCTCCGAGGGCACAGAGGGTAGACGACTATTTAGTTCGTCGGATATCTGCCAAATATCGCTTGCCCCACACAATTTCAGGTTTACATAGCAAGCCATAAGTTTGTCTGTAGACAGCTTTGACAAATCGGAAGCCGCAGCTTGCTGTCCAGACTGTGCCGAGCTGACAAATGGCGCAAAGCAAATAACAACTGCCGAAAGCATCAGGGGGACAACTCTGCGAGAGATCATGGCACATCCATTCAAGACAGAGACATACTATTCCAAGCCGCACGTTTTGCAAGTCCACAGCCGCAACGCCTCGCACCTCGCGCCTCGCGCCTCCCACACAGTTGACCGCACAGCCGCGAAGACCGAGAATCGAATCTGACAGCCGCTCCCGTTCCATCCCGCTCCGGGCCTGCTCTCCAGATTCCCTTCGAGGTCTTCCATGCTCGCCTATTTCGTCCTTCTGCTTGCCGTGCTCAGCCGCATCCTTCCCCACGCCTTCCACGCCGTCAGTTGGAACTTCACCGCTCTCGGCGGAGGCCTGCTCTTCTTCGGCTCCCGGATGGGCAGCTCGAAGCGCGCCGCATGGATGCTCCCCTCCGCCGTCGCCGTGCTCATGGCAACCGACTACTACCTCACCGTCTTCGCCTATCAGTATCCCTTCCAGGCGAGAACCTACCTCGTCACCTGGCTGTGGTACGCAGCCGTCTGCCTGCTCGGAATGGGCATCCTGCAGAAGCCCACCCTGCTGCGTGTCGTCGCCGGAGTGCTAGCCTCTTCCACCTCCTTCTTCCTCATCAGCAACTTCGTCGTCTGGACCGCTGGCTCCATGAGCATGTACCCCCGCTCGCTCGCCGGCCTCGGCGCCTGCTACGTGGCGGGCCTTCCCTTCTACCGCAACGACCTGGCCTCCACCGCGCTCACCTGTGGCGCGCTCTTCGGCCTGCCCGTGCTGGCCACCCACATCATTGAGTCGCTGCACACCGCACACAACAACGACCTGCCTACGGCGTAAGAACATTGCTGGTTGTTAGTTGAGGTCGCTCGTCTGCCGCAGTTGTCAACCAGCAACCAGCAACCAACAACTTCTTAGGTAATCAGAGTAGTGTCGTCATTGCTTGCCGCTTCGTCCGTTTCAGCCGCCTCGTCCGTTTCAGCCGTCTCTTCGATGGGAAACTGCGTGCCGCGCCGCCGGTCGAACAGCTTGCGCAGCAGATACACGACGAACGTCAGCCCAATCGCTAAAGAGACCGCCAGCACAATGTCGGAGTGCTCATGCACGGTTCTGCGGAACGTGTGCGCAATCTCCGGCCCGTAAAAGACCGTAATCAGCGCGCAGACCAGGAACTGGATGAACTTGCCGCAGAAGATCGCCGTGGCGAACAACAGTGGCTTCATCTCGAAGACGCCTGCGCCGAACTCGAAGAGCTTGACCGGCATCGGCGGAGGCATCATCGCCGGGATCATGATGGCCAGGAACTCCTGCTCCGCGAAGCGGTCGCGCATCTGCTCATAGCGCGCCCGGTTGATGCGCTTCAGCAGGAAGATTTCGCCGCCCGCGCGCCCCACATAGTACGGAATCAGGCTACCCAAGGCCGAGGCGGCAGCCGCCATCAGGCAGTACAGCAGGAACTTCCGGTGGTCGCTGGCCACATACCCGATCACCGCCCCATCCATTGTCGTCGGAATCGGAAAAATCCCGGCGTCGATGAATGCCAGCCCGCCCAGCCCCCAGATGCCAAACGGCAGCAGGGCCGCGCTCACCACGGCGCTGGCTTTATGCAGAAGTACGATCGGTCCAATCTTCACAGGCAACTCGATTCTATCGGTCTACTCACGCGCCGTCCGGCGAACCCGGCAGGTTCACAATCGACGAACTCCGTCTTCGCCAACCCAGTCGGCTCTTTCATCCTCTGTTAGTTTACGTCCAGCTTGATCCGGGCACGGTCCCTCTGCTCCTCAACCCCGCGACGGCGCACAAGATTCGGCCCTCTCGGCCCCAGGCAGACCGGCAAAGGTTTCAAGGCAGACCCTCAAAGGTGAGAAAATAAGGAACCAGCGAAGCTCCCGCCGTTTTGCGGGGTCTATATCAATAGCCAATGCCGGACGCATCTTTGCGCCGTCTAACAACCGAGAGCTACCCAACAATAGAACCGCCAAACGTCCCACTAATCCTGACCAATGCCCATTATTGAGCTCTTCCCCAAACCGTCTCGCGCCCCAGACAGCACCCAAACGACGACGGAAGACGCAGCCGCCGGCCAGGAAAGCTCTCGTGCAGGCCAGCCTCGCAAGCTGCTCACCAGCCGTTACGGCGAACTGGAGGAGCATGAGATCATCCACCTGCTCGATTCGCTCGACGACGAGCGTTCCCGCGCCCGCTTCCGCGAGTCCATCTACATCTCCATCATCATCTGGCTCGCCATCGCCTGGTTCCTCTTTTACGGCCCCCGCGTCCTCTGGCATCAGCCGCGCTACATCGACCCCATCGCCCTGATGAAGCAGCACGACCAGGAGCTGACCTTTCTCCAGCAGCACAGCGCACCCGCGCTGAAGCCGCCGCCGCATCCGCAGATCGACCGCAAGACCATGGAGCAGCTTCAGCAGCAGGCCCGCCTGGCCGCGCCCACGCCGCAGCCTCCGCAGCAAGAGGCCAGCGCCACAGCGCCGCCCGTCCCGCAGCCCGCCGCGCCTCTGCCCGCCGCGCCAAAGCCCGCCCAGCCATCGGTCGAATCACCACTGCCTGCCGCGCCGAAGCCCAACTTCGCCCAGAACAACCAGAGCGCCCGTGGCGCAATCCAGGACGCCATGAGAGGAGCGCTCAGCGGTCGCGGCGGAGCCGACTACGGCTCGTCGCCCGGGTCGCATAGACCGCTGCAGGCCGGTGCCGAGATCCTCTCAGACACCATGGGCGTCGACTTCAGCTCCTACATGCGCCGCCTGCACGACGACATCCAGCGCAACTGGGACCCTCTCATCCCCGAAGAGGTCGAGCCCCCGCTGATGAAGAAGGGAGTCGTCGGCATCCGCTTCACCATCCTGCCCGACGGCAAGATCGGCGCCATGACGCTGGAGACCCGCTCCGGCGATGTCGCGCTCGACCACGCCGCATGGAACGCCATCACCAGCGAAGGCCAGTTCCTGCCGCTTCCCAGGCAGTTCCACGGCCCGCAGCTCGAGCTGCGCGTAGGATTCTTCTACAACATCCCGCTCCCGGAGTAGCCATCAATGTCCCGGCTCGCAGAAGACCCTCAGCCCGTCCCGCAAGCCGATGAATCCCGCACGGAATCTCCCCTGCATGCGCAGCTAGTTCGCCGCCGCCAGCTCCGCGGCATGCTCCTCCTCGCCTTCGCCGCCATCCTCTTCGCCATCCTCCGCGCCGGCGTCCATCGCGTCTTCACCACGGGCTGGTGGCGGCTTTGGTAGACCACGCGGCAGATCATGCCGGGCCGCTCGCGCCGCTGGTCGTCGTCGCCGGCCCCACCGCCAGCGGCAAGACCGCCCTCGCCCTCGCCCTGGCTGAGCAGTTCTCCGGCGAGATCGTCTCCTGCGACTCGGTCGCCGTCTATCGCGGAATGGAGATCGGCACCGCCAAGCCCACCCTGGCCGAGCGCGCCCGCGTCCCCCATCACCTCATCGACGTCTTTCCGCCGGACGCTCCTTGCACCGCCGGAGACTATAGCCGCCTCGCCCGCCAGGCCATCCGCGAGATCAGCGCCCGCGGCAGTGGTGAACCAGTCCGAGACAGACTGCCCATCGTCTGTGGCGGAACAGGCCTCTACCTGCGCGCGCTCGTCGACGGCCTCTTCCCCGCGCCGCCCCGCCACGAACCCCTCCGCGCCAGACTCCGCGATCTGGCCCAACTTCGCGGCCCTGCCCACCTGCACCGCATCCTCGCCCGCCTCGATCCCGCTGCCGCCGGCCTCATCCACGCCAACGACACGCCCAAGCTCGTCCGCGCCATCGAAGTCACGCTCTCCGCCCGCCAACCAATCACCCGCCAGTGGCAGCAGCAGCCGCGCGACCCGCTCACCGGCTTCCGCATCCTCAGCCTCTGCCTCAACCCGCCGCGCGCCGCACTCTACGACCGCATCAACCGCCGCGCAGCCCGGATGTTCAACCCGCCCACGCAAGGCGGAGGCCTGGTCGAAGAGACCGCGCGGTTGGTCACGCAATTTGGCGACGATTGCCGCCCGCTCACCTCGCTCGGCTACGCCCAGGCCGCCGCCCTGCTACGCGGCGAAGTTACCCGCGACCAGGCCATCGCAGCCGCCCAGCAGGGCCATCGCAACTACGCCAAGCGCCAGCTCACCTGGTTCCGCAAAGACCCCGCCCTGCACTGGCTCCCCGGCTTCGGCGGCGACCAGGAGACCATCGAGCAAGCCTCCGCCCTGGTCGCCCATCTCCTCGGCGCTCGATAGCCGCTTGTTCCACGCCAAAAACTTCGCCAAACGATAGACTAGCGAGCATACGCGCTCAACAGAAGAGGATTCCCCCATGAAGGTTCTGGTAATCGGTGGCGGCGGACGCGAGCACGCGATCGTCTGGGCATTGCGCAAGTCCGCACGTGTAACCGAAGTAGTCTGCGCGCCGGGCAACGCAGGCATCGCGCAGTCCGCCCGCACAGTCCCGGTCAACACTGGAGACTTGGCCGCGATGCTGCGCGTTGTCGAGGCAGAACGCCCAGCCCTCACCGTCGTCGGCCCCGAACTTCCGCTCTCTCTCGGTCTGGTCGACGAGTTGCACCGCCGCGGCCTGCGCGTCTTCGGCCCCACGCAAGCCGCCACGCGCCTGGAGTCCAGCAAATCCTTCGCCAAGGAGTTCATGCAGCGCCACGCGATTCCCACCGCCGCCTACGCCGTCTGCCGCTCGCTCGAAGAGGTACGCCGCGAGCTTCCCCGCTTCAGTGCGTCGGTCGTGGTCAAGGCCGACGGCCTCGCCGCGGGCAAGGGCGTCGTCATCTGCCAGTCGCACGCCGAGGCGGAGCAGGCCGCGCAGGAGATCTTCTCCGGCGCGCTGCTCGGCACCGCCGAAAAAGAGCTTGTCCTCGAAGAGTTCCTTGACGGCGAAGAGCTGTCGTTCTTCGCTCTCTGCGATGGTAAGCACGCCGTAGCGCTGGCCGCCGCGCAGGACCACAAGCGCATCGGCGAGGGAGACACTGGCCCCAACACCGGCGGCATGGGAGCCTACACCGCGGACGGCCTGATGAGCGCCGAACTGGAGCAGTGGCTGCTGGCCAACGTTGCCCAACCGGTCGTCGACAAGATGGCCAGCGAAGGCTCGCCCTTCCACGGCATCCTCTTTTGCGGCATGATGATGACGCCCCCTCCCAGCAACCAGCCCGACGGCTCGATCAAGCCCATGGTCCTCGAGTTCAACACCCGCTTCGGCGACCCCGAGACCGAAGCCATTCTCGTCCGCCTCGAAAGCGACATCGTCGACCTCTTCGACGCCGCCATCGACGGCACCGCCGAACGCCTCGCAATCAAGATGAAGCCCGGCGCCAGCGTCTGCGTCATCGCAGCCAGTGGCGGCTATCCCGGCAAGGTCGTCAACGGCCAACCCATCTCCGGCCTCGACCAGCAGCACCCCGACACTGTCGTCTTCCACGCCGGAACCGCCGCCAAGGACGGCACAATCGTCACTGCCGGCGGCCGAGTCCTCGCCGTCACCGCAGTCTCCAGCGCCAGTGCATCGCCCTCAACTACACCGCTCGAAGACGCCCTCGCCAAGGCCTACGCCGCGCTCGAAGAAATCTCCTTCGACGGAATGCAGCTCCGCCGCGACATTGCATGGCGGGCCCTGCGCAAAGGCCTGTAAGTCAGTCAGCACCGATGTCTCGCCTGCATCCACGCGCACTCTGAAGCATCCAATCTTCAGGGTGATTTGCAATGCTTACGATCCGTCCGGCCACTGACCGCGGCCACGCCAACCACGGCTGGCTCGACTCCAACTTCAGCTTCTCGTTTGACCAGTACTACGATCCCGCGCATATGGGCTTCCGCGCCCTGCGCGTCATCAACGAGGACCGCGTCGCCCCCGCGATGGGATTCGGCAAGCATCCCCACCGCGACATGGAGATCCTCACCTACGTCCTCGAAGGCGCGGTCAAGCATGAGGACAGCACCGGCGCAAGCGAGACGCTGGTTCCCGGCGAACTCCAGCACATGTCGGCGGGCACCGGGGTACGCCACAGCGAGATGAATCCCTCCGCCGACAAGACCCTCCACCTCCTCCAGATCTGGCTCGTCCCCAACCAGCTCGGCATTCCGCCGAAGTACGAACAGAAGCGTTTCACCGTGCAGGAGCAGCCCAATCGCCTGCATCTGCTCGCCTCCACCGACGCGCGCGATGGCTCCTTCCGCATCCACTCCGACGCGGAACTCCTCGCCGCAAAGCTCGACCCGAGCGGCTCCGTCACTCACACCTTCCGCCTCGGAAACGGCTGGCTGCAAATCGCGCGCGGTGACGTCCTGGCCGCCGGCAAAACGCTGCATGAGGGCGACGGTCTCGAGATCGAAGCCGAATCCTCCATCACCATCGAAAGCAAATCCGGCGCAGAGTTTCTCCTCTTCGACCTCGCGTAGTCCTAGTCGATCACTCGCCGCAGAAATCCCCGAACCCCAAACCACGTCAGCACCGCAAGCGAGCACGTCAGCATCGCTATGATCAGCCACGGATTCATATGCATCCCTGGCGTAAGCGCCGCGCGCAGCCCCTCGCTCATGTATACAATCGGGTTGATCAGCACCGCGTATTGCAACCACTTGATGCTGTGCAGCGCGGCCCACGGATAGTACACGCAACCCAGAAACGTAATCGGCATCACCACCACGCCGAAGATCAGCCCGATCTGCTGTGGCCGCACGCTGGTCCCAATCACCAACCCCAGAGCGCCCGACGTAAGGCTGGCCAGCGCGAGCACCGCAATCAGAAACACCCAGCTATCCACGTGCGCATAGACCGGCGTCGCGGGCATGTAGTACGCCAGCGGAAAGACCACTCCTGCCGCAATCATGCTCTGCACCGCGCTGAAGACGATCTTCTCCACCGCCACCGCAGCCACCGGCAGAGGACACATCACCCTGTCGTCGATCTCGCGCGTCACGCCGAACTCCTGCGCCAGCGGCAGCGCCACCGCCGCAATTCCCGAGAACATGATCGCCACCGCCATCAGTCCCGGCAGCAGCACCGTCGAAAAATTAGCCCCGGCAGCGCCTGCCATCGAGGCCGTCGGGTTCATCGCCGCGCCGCCGCTCATGTGCGGCATGATGTAGGTAAACACAAAGAGAAACAGCAGCGGATTCATGACCACGCGCACCAGAAACGCGGGCATCTCACGCCGCAGCACATGCAGGTCGCGCAGAAACAGCCCCGCAAACGCGCGCGCGTAGAGCATGAACGCAGCAGGTCTCTCTGCCGGACATCTCGCGTCGATCTCAGTCTCCACTACCGCCATAAGCCTCTACTCCGGAACTCCTACTCCCGCAGATCCCGCCCTGTAAGCCGTATAAACACCGTCTCAAGACTCGTCTCCGTAATCGTCAAATCGCGCAGCCCATACGGATTGCTGGCGCGAACAATATCCGGCAGCAGCCCATCCGCGTTGTCCGCGAAGATGCGCATTCCGCTCTGCGTCGGCTCGACGCTGCGCACGCCCGCCATCGGCTGCAACAGCCTACCCAGCGCCGCCGCGCCCGCCGGATCGCTCAGCTCCAGCGCATAGACCTTCTGCGCGCCTACCGATCCCTTCAGCGCGGCCGGCGTGTCCTCCACCAGAATCTTTCCGTGGTCGATGATCGCCACGCGGTCGCACAGCTCGTCGGCCTCCTCCATATAGTGCGTCGTCAGCACCACTGTAATCCCCTCCTCGCGCAGCCGCCGCACCGCATCCCACATCGCAATACGGCTCTGCGGATCGAGCCCGGCGCTGGGCTCATCCAGAAACAGCACCTTGGGCCGATGCGCAATCGCACGGGCAATCTGCACCCGCTGCGCCAGCCCGCCGGAGAGTTGCGCGGGATACGCGTCCGCCCGCTCGCTCAGATAAAACTGCTCCAGCAGTTGGTCCGTCCTATGCTTCGCCTCACCGCGCGAGAGGCCGAAGTACAAACAGTGAAAGTGGATGTTCTCGTAAATTGTGCATGACCGGTCGAGCGTATTGAACTGCGGCACGATTCCCATCGACCGCCGCGCCATCGACGGCGACCGCACCACATCGACTCCCGCGATGCGCACCGTTCCCGCTGTCGGTAGAACACGCGTCGTGCATACCCCGATGGTCGTCGTCTTTCCCGCGCCGTTCGGGCCCAGCAATCCATACAACTCGCCCTCGCGCACGCCCAGGTCGATGCCATCTACGGCAACCACCCGCTGCCTGCCCCCATAGACCTTGCGAAGGCCCTCTACCTGGACAATGATTGCCAAACTCTCCCCACTCCGTTCCATCGCTCGCGCGTCCTCCTATTATAGGCATCCGCGCGTCCGGTCCACCGCGCACATCCTCCGCAGCATCCGCTCGCACGCAGCTCGATCGGATCCAGAACCGGATGCAATCCCGCGCACAGGCGTAAAATTAACCCATGTCACAAGGATTGGAAACAAAATCCGCAAAAAAGCAGCCTGCGAAGGCCACCTCACCCGTACAGGACAAAGCCGCCGCCCACGCGCGCGAAGCCGTACGCACGCGAAAGCGCCAAGCCCTCGTTCTGCAGCGCGAACGCATCCTCGCCGAGCGAACCCCCAGCCCGATCCGGCGCACCGCTCTGGCCAACGCACTGGCCGACATCGAGGAGAAGCTCACCGAACTCGGCTGGACGGTCCACCTCTAGCTCACGCTGCGCCGATGCACCACTGTCGAGTTGGCCTGGTCGATCGTTGTCAGCACGATCGTGTGGATGTTCACATGCGCGGGCCTGGTCGCCGCCCACAGAATCGCATCGGCGACATCCTCCGGCGTCAGCGGCGTAACGCCCTCGTAGAACTTCGCCGCCCGCTCCTCGTCGCCATGGAAGCGCACTTGGCTGAACTCCGTCTCCACCATCCCCGGATCGATCGACGTGACCCGCACCGCCGTCCCCATCAAATCAATCTTCAGCCCCTCGCTGATTGCCTTCTCTGCTGCCTTGGTCGCGCAGTAGACGGCTCCATTGGCGTAGGTAAGATGTCCGGCGGTCGAGCCAAGGTTGATCACATGCCCCGCTCCACGCGCCACCATGCCCGGAACCACCGCCCGCGTCATCGCCAGCAGCCCCTTCACGTTGGTGTCGATCATCTCGTCCCAGTCCTTCGGGTCGTCTTCGTAGAGTTTGGTCAGCCCGCGGCTCAGCCCCGCATTGTTCACCAGAATGTCGATCGCCGCCCACTCCTCCGGCAGTCCCGCGATGGCCGCCGAAACCGCAGCGCGGTCCCGCACGTCCAGCCGGAAGGACAAGACTGCCTCGGCACCCGCCTCCAGCAGCGGCGCCTCCATCTCCCGCAGCAGCTCCAGTCGCCGCGCGCACAGCAGTAGCCGCGCTCCCTCCGCCGCAAACGCGAACGCCGTCGCCCGGCCAAAGCCCGAGCTGGCGCCGGTAATCAGAACAACCTTGCCCTGTAGTGATCTCATCCTTCTCTTATAAACGACGGCCGCCCAATTCGCACCCCAAACGCGCAAAGGCCGCGCGGGGCGGCCTTCGACTGCCATCGGATTCCGGTCGCAGTGTCAGGCGCTATGCTGCGGCGTGGCCGAGTGGCGCTGCACAAAATGATATGGAGGCCAGGGCCCGGACAACTGCATCCGGCACTCCTTCATCTCCAGTGTCGCCGACGTGTACTTGTTCTGGTAGCGCTCCACCGTCTTGTTGTCGATCAGGTGGGCGATGTCCAGCAGCATTTTGCCGGACTCCGTGCGCTTGCATGTGATCTCCTCGGCGATCGGCAGGAACATGCGGTGCATCTGCACCGACAGGGCGCGCGCCCGCGACTGCCTATCCCGCTGCCGGGCCGCGCTCTCCCGCAGGCTGGTCAGGTACTGCTGCCCCACCGTCATATCGCGCGCCGAGGTGCCCGGACAGGTGTCGTCCATCAGCACCTTCAGGTGCATCTCCGCCTTGCCGCGCAGCCGCTCCACGTTCGCCGTAAAGTGCCGCTGGTTGGATCGGACAGACCGCCGCAGCGCATCGTCGTCCGCAAAGGTCGTCCCAAAGCGGAAGGGAAGCACGGTCGACAGCTTGAAGCAGTCCGCGATCACGCGCGCGTGGTCCTTGGCCGAGTTCGGGTCCATCCGGGCGGCGTCCTCCGCTGTGTGTTCGCTGACGATCACGGCCAAATCGCTTGCCGGAAACAGAAAGGTCTGGTTGCCAAAGAGTCCCGAGACTCCCGTAAGTGGCATTGGACGGCGATGACGGCAAAGCTCAGGGAATGCGTTTCGTTCTGCAATGCAGTAGGCGTACCAAGTCATTGTGTCGTCACTCCAATGCGCGCTGGTATTCAAACCCCTCACTTGTGGATAAGGGTGTATTGAACCCAAACTTACCTTTCCGGGAATTGTCCGAGCGTTTCGGGCGATATCCGGCTACAACCTGTTACTCAGTCCTGGCAGTGCGAATTACTCAGTCCTGGCAGTGCGTAATTGAGCATTTATTGCGGGATCGAATCGGATACTAAGCTCATCGCGTGACGGTTGGCAAGACCAATCTTTGAGCAATACACCCGCTGAGTTAGCGGCAAATTCCTTGCCTTCATGGACATGAATCGTCAAGCACAGCCGGTGGAAGGGGTCTGCCAGACAGTCTATCTCTATATCGCAACAGGCGGATTGCAGGTACAGCATCTCCTCGGCCCCGCATGACCTTCATGCGATTGACCTGTGGCATGGATTCCCCGCGCGACCAAGCCTGTCCGCCAGTGCTACCCTTGACGTATCCCCATGAGTCACGAAAAGACGCCAAAATCGCCCGCCCAGACGCAGCCGGAATTGGCCGCCCAGCCAGCCACCGAAGCCTCCGCCAGCAATCTTCCCAAGGCCTACGACCCCTCCATTATCGAGCGCCGCTGGGCCGAGTACTGGGTCAGCGAGAAGCTCTTTGAAGTCCAGAGTCCGGCAGCAACAGCCGCGGGCAATCCAGCGCGGAACTTCACCCAACTGCTGCCTCCGCCCAACGTCACCGGACGCCTGCACATGGGCCACATGCTCAACCAGACGGAGATGGACATCCTCACCCGATGGCACAGAATGCGCGGCCAGACCTCGCTCTGGGTTCCCGGCACCGACCACGCGGGCATCGCTACACAGATGATGGTGGAACGCCAACTCGCCAGCGAAGGCTCATCCCGGAAGCAGTTGGGCCGGGATGCGTTTATAGCCCGCGTGTGGGAGTGGAAGCGGCAGTACGGCTCTGCCATCACCGATCAGATGCGCCGCCTCGGTGCCTCGGTCGATTGGTCGCGCGAGTACTTCACCATGGACGACCACCTCAACGTCGCGGTGAAGGAGGCCTTCGTTCGGCTATATGAACAGGGCCTCATCTATCGCGGCGCATACATCGTCAACTGGGACCCCATCCAGCAGACCGCCGTCTCCGACCTCGAAGTCACGCACGAAGATCGCCTGGGCAAGCTCTACCACATCCGCTATCCCTTCGCCGACGGCCCCCTGCCCGATGGAACAGCCTCCATCGTCGTCGCCACCACGCGCCCCGAGACGATGCTGGGCGACACCGCCGTCGCCGTCAACCCCACCGACGCGCGCTACACCGCCGTCATCGGCAAAGTCATTTCGTTGCCGCTGAGCGCCGTCAACGGTGCGGCCAATCGCGAAATCCCCATCCTGGCCGACGACTGGGCACAGCCCGAGTTCGGCACCGGCGCGGTCAAAGTCACGCCCGCGCACGACCCCAACGACTTCGCCATCGGCCAGCGCCACTCACTCGCTTCGATCACCATCCTCGACACCTCCGCACAAATCGACCTGCCCGGTTCGCCTTACCACGGCCTCGACCGCTTCGCCGCGCGTGAGCGCATCGTCGCCGACCTCGAAGCCGCTGGTCTGCTCGTCGCCATTAAGGATCACAACCTCGCCATCGCCCTCTCGCAGCGCTCCGGCGCCGTCATCGAGCCGCGCCTCTCCATGCAGTGGTTCCTCGCCGTCAACAAATCGCCGGAGGGTGCAGGGGGCACACCGAAGGGTGCAGAGGGCAAACCGAAGGGAACAGGGGGCAAACCGGAGGGAGCAGGGGGCTTCAGTCCCCTGAATACGCCCGCACAAGAGGGGGGCTTTAGCCCCGGTGGAGTTGCACGAGACTCAATCGCCGCCAAAGCCATCGCCGCCGTGCGCGACGGCCACATCCAGTTCACTCCGGAGATGTACTCCAAGACCTACTTCGAGTGGATGACGAACATCCACGACTGGTGCATCTCCCGTCAGCTCTGGTGGGGACACCGCATTCCCGCATGGCACTGCACGGCCTGCCACGCCATCACCGTCGCCCGCGAGACGCCCACCGCCTGCTCCACCTGCGGCTCCTCCGACATCGCGCAGGAGACCGACGTTCTAGACACCTGGTTCTCCTCCGGCCTGCTGCCGTTCACCGTCTTCGGCTGGCCCGGTACCGCCAGTTTGTCATCCCGCAGCGTAGCGGAGGGATCTGCTTCTTCTCTTGGCCTTACCCCCGACCTTGCCGCCTTCTATCCCACCGCGCTGCTCGTCACCGGCTTCGACATTCTCTTCTTCTGGGTCGCGCGCATGATTATGCTCGGCACGCACTTCATGCTCGACGTTCCGATGCCGGGCGGCAGCCAGCGCACCCTTGCCGAAGCCGTCCCGTTCAAAGAGGTCTACATCCATGCCCTGGTGCGCGATGCCGACCGCCAGAAGATGTCCAAGACCAAGGGCAACGTCATCGACCCGATCGAGATCATCGAGCGCTTCGGGACGGACGCGGTACGATTTACGCTGGCCAGCATGGCCTCACCCGGCACTGACATCGCCTTCAGCGAGGCCCGCACCGAGGGCAACCGTGCCTTCGCCAACAAGATCTGGAACGCGGCCCGCTTCCTCTTCATGAACCTCGACCGCGCCCGCCAGGCCGGCATCGAAGTCGCGCTGCCAAATCTGGGTGCCCCATCTTCGCCGACAGCTTCATCGTCGGCTAAGGTGGGATCCCCTGACACCGACGCCCTCGAATCCCGCTGGATTCTCTCTCGCCTCAACGCCGTCTCTGCCGAAGTCCATCGCGCACTCTCTGACTATCGCTTCGACGAAGCCGCCAGCACCATCTACCAATTCTTCTGGGGCGACCTCTGCGACTGGTATCTGGAGATCGTCAAGCTCCGCCTCAACTTCGAGCCAACCAACGATCTTCCCTTCCCCACCAGCGAAGGTGCCGAGAGGTCCGTTGACCAGACCCGCGCCGCTCTCACCAACTTCGTTGCCGTCTTCGAGTCGGCGCTGCGCCTGCTCTCGCCCTTCATGCCCTTCCTCACCGAAGAGATATGGCACGCGCTTTATGCCGGCCTTCCGCCCGCCAAATCCATCGCCCTCACCCGCTACCCGCAGCCGCAGGACTACAAGTGCGACGAAGCCGCCCTCGGCGAGATGCAGACCCTGCAGGAGCTCATCACCACCATCCGCGCCCTGCGCAAGGAATTGGCTGTTCCCGAACGAGAGTCCGCGCCCATCCGGATCCACGGCGACGCACAAATCCTCGATCCACTCCAGTTCAGTCAGGACATCCTTGCGCGTCTTGCCCGCGTCAGCGGCATCGAAGTCTCGTTCGTTGCCCTCACCGGAAACAACGCGCGTAGCACGTCGAGCTTCGATGTAGCCGTCCTCTATGAACGCCAGATCGACGTGCCCGCCGAACGTGAGCGCCTCGCCAAAGACCTCGCCAAGTATGAAAAAGGTCTAGCCGCCGCGGAACGCCAACTCGGCAACGAAACCTTCATGGCCAAAGCCCCCGCCCACATCGTCGAAGGCCTGCGCAAACAAGCCGCCGAAACCCGCACCCTCCACGACAAGGCCAAGGCAGCACTTGATGCGCTGCCCGCACAGTAAAAGGGCGATGATCGCCGCCCATAGCCTCGAACCTTGAACCTTGAACCTCGAACCACCGAGTAGAATCGAGCCATTATGGACTGGAAATCCCGCCGCATCACCGCACTGCTGGAAGCCGCCCTCATCGAGGATAAGGCCGCCAACGACATCACCACCGCGCTCACCATTGACCCCGCCCTGCGCGCCACCGCCACCATTCTTGCCAAGGAGAGCTGCGTGGTCGCCGGTATCGGATGCATCTCCGCCTTCCTCAGCCTCTACGGCAAGCTCTCCACCAAACCAGTCGGCCGCTTCGAGGTCGTCAGCCACCCGGAGATCTTCGACGGCGTCCGCGTCAAGAAGGGTCAGGCCATCGCCGTCATCCGCGCCAACGCCGCCAGCATCCTCTCCACCGAGCGCGTCATCCTCAACCTCATGCAGCGCATGAGCGGCATCAGTACGCTGACCAATGAATATGTCAAAGAGGTAGCCGCTACCAAGTCCAAAACCATCATCCTCGACACCCGCAAGACCATCCCTGGCCTGCGCGCGCTGGACAAGTACGCCGTCAGTTGCGGCGGAGGCACCAACCACCGGCTCGACCTGCAGGATGGAATCCTCGTCAAGAACAACCACATTTCGCTTGGCGGCGGCCTGCCCGCAGTGCTTGCGCGCGCTCTCGCAGGGCGCAAGCCGGGACAGATCGTTCAGGTCGAAGTCCGCACCCCCGTCGAACTCGATCAGGCCATCGCCGGCGGCGCAGAGTCCATCCTGCTCGACAACATGACCCCAAAAGAGGTGAAGAAGGCCGTGAAGCTGGTGCGCAAAGCCCTGCCCAAGGCCACCATCGAGGCCTCCGGCAGCGTGACCCTCAAGACCGTCCGCGACTACGCCAAGACCGGCGTCGACTTCATCTCCGTCGGCGCGCTCACCCACTCCGCCACCGCCGTCGACCTCAGCATGAAGATCACAGCCGACACGCTCTGATGCCTGCGACCGGCCCCTTCGACCTCCGTGCATTCGACCTCCGTGCGGTGGAGCAGGCCATCGCCAACACTGAATTCGCTGGACACCTACAGCACTTCCACGCGGTCGCATCCACCAACGGCCTCGCACTCGATGCGGCCAAGGCAGGCGCGCGTCACGGCGTCTGGATCGCCGGCGAACAGACCGCCGGCCGCGGACGCGGCTCTCACATCTGGCACTCCCCCGCAGGCGACGGCCTCTATATGACCGCGCTCATTGCGCCCGCCATTCCTATGCAGAGAGCCCTCGGCCTCTCGTTCACAACCGCCATCGCGGCACAGTCGGCCATCGCCTCGGTTGCAGGCTTTCGCGTGCGCGACCAGATCGACATCCGCTGGCCAAACGACCTGCTCCTCAATGGAAAGAAGTGCGGCGGAATTCTTATCGAGACAAGCGCGCAGTCCGTCCCCATCTCCGGCCCCGCGATGCTGCGCTACGCCGTCATCGGCATCGGCATCAACGTCAACCACGCAAGTTTTCCGCCGGAGATCGACGCCATCGCGACATCCCTTCGCCGCGAACTACCCACCCCATCCAAACCTCTGCGCCGCGAGCCGCTAGCTGTCGCCATTCTCATCGCGCTCGACCAAGAGATCCGCCGCCTCACATCGAGCCTCGAACCTCGAACCTCGGACCTTACTCAGTACAGCTCCTGGATCAGCGGCAAACGAGTCCGCGTCGAAGCACGCGATGACGATCCCGGCGGATATACTGGCATTACCGCTGGACTCAACCCCAGCGGCTTTCTCCTCGTCCACGGAGACGACGGCCAGCTCCACACCGTTCTCTCCGGCGGCCTCCGCGAACCCTGACTTTGTTTGTCATTCCGTAGCTTCGTTTGTCATTCTGTAGCGCAGCGAAGGAATCTGCTTCTCCTCGAATCTCGAACCTGGCACCTCAAACCTATGCTCTTAGCCATCGATGTAGGCAATACCAACACGGTCCTTGGTCTCTATAGCCTGGCCACGCCAGAGGCCCCCGCTACTCTGCTCGCCGACTGGCGCATCACCACTCACCGCAACCCCACCATCGACGAGCTTGGCATTCTCTTCCGCAACCTCTTCGCCGTGCGCTCGATGGACATTGCGCAGATCACGGGCATCATCATCTCGTCCGTCGTTCCACCGCTCGACTCCACCATGCGCCGCGCCGCCGAACTCTATTGCGGCGTCAAGCCGATCTTCGTCGAACCCGGCATCCGCACCGGCCTGCCCATCCTCACCGACAATCCTGCCGAGGTCGGCGCCGACCGCATCGTCAACTGCGTCGCCGCATACGAGTTCTTCAAAGATCCGGCAAACTTCAAAGACCCGCTCCCACCCAGGGATTCCCCACCACGCCATCCGCCGGTCATCGTCGTGGACTTCGGCACCGCGACCACCTTTGACTGCATCAGCTCGCGCGGCGAGTTCCTCGGCGGGGCCATCGCTCCGGGCCTGGGCATCTCCGCCGACGCGCTCTTCACCCGCGCCGCCCGCCTGCCGCGCATCGACATTCGCAGGCCCGCCAAGGTCATCGGCACCGGCACCGTCGACAACCTGCAGATCGGCCTCTACTACGGCTACATCGGCCTGGTCGATGGCATCCTCGAACGCATGATCGCCGAGCTTGGCCCAGACACCCGCACCATCGCCACCGGAGGCCTCGCCCGCCTCATCGCCACCGGCTCCAAATACATCCGCCAGGTTGACGAACGCCTCACCCTCGCCGGCCTCCGCCTCATCTACGAGCGCAACCAGGACCACCACCAAGCCCGCCCCCGCCCCCCAAAGCCCCACCACGACTGACTTCGCCACAGCGAGGTGTGGCTTATGAACTACTTCAACTACTTCACCGAGATCGAAGAGTGCTTCCAGCAGCGCCGAGGCTCGCTCCTTATGCTCTCCACGCTCGATTGGGCGCTGATTGAGACATGGCGTGAGGCCGGCGTCCCGCTCGAAGCCGTTCTGCGCGGCATCGACGCGGCCTTCGACAAGCACGCCGCGCAATCCCTTCGCAGCACGCGCCGTCCGCGCAAGATAAACGGCCTCGCCTGGTGCGCGCAGGCCGTCCTCGAAGCCGTCGAGCAGTCCAAAGAGGCCGCCATCGGCGCCGCGCCAACCCAGCCCACCGAACCCCGCGAATCCGGCTTTGAAGCCGCCCGTATCGCCCACTACCTCGAACGCAACGCCGCCGCGCTCGACGCAGCCGCCGCCAATCTCCCATCACCCGCCAACACCGCCGCGTCGCAGGCCGCTTCTCGCCAGCGCGAGCTGGCGGTTTCGCTGGACGCGCAGTCCCTTGAAGCTCTCGACCGCACCCTTACCGTCCTCGAAGAGAAGCTCTTCGCCGCGCTGCTCACCGCCGCGCCGGAGGTCCAGCTCGTCGCCCTGCGCGAACAGGCCGCGCGCGAGCTGGCTCCCTACCGCGGCAAGATGCAGGCAGTCCAGATCAAGCAGGTGCAGCACCAGTTCCTCCAGAAGCGCCTGCTCGAAGCCCACTCGCTGCCGCGCCTCAGCCTCTTCTACATGCCGCACGACGAGCAGGACTGATCGATGCTGCCCGCACTCAATCCCGCAGCCATTCAAGCTCAAGACCGCGCCACTCCCTCCTGCCCGCACTTCGGCCCATGCGGAGGATGCCAGCTCCAGCACCTCACCTACGCGGCGCAGCTCCGCGACAAATCCACCCATCTCCGCGCCCTCCTCGAAGCCACCGACCTCGCGCTGCCCACGCTTCAGCTCCACCCATCTCCGCCGCTCGCCTACCGCAACCGCATCCGCCTCACCCTCGCCGAGGTCGGCGGCCAGCTCCGCGCCGGCTACCTAAACTCATCCAACCCCAACAACCAACAACCAGCAACCAACAACCAGCAACCAGCCTTCCTCCCCATCACCGTCTGTCCCATCGCCGCGCCCATCCTCTGGCGAGCCACCGAAGCCTTCCTGGCGCAGCTCAACCAATCCGCCAGCACCTGGCTGAGCAATCCCCATCAAATCCCGGACCAGCTCGAAATCTTCACCACAGCCGACGAGTCCCGCCTCCAGCTCACCCTCTACCTCCGCACCGCCGCCCCCCAAAAGAAACCAGCCCTCCCCAATAAGTTCACCGCCGACTTCACCGCTCTCTGTGAATCCCTCCGCACCCGCATCCCCGAACTCACCGGTGCGGGCATCGCCATCCTTCCTACGCTCTCCCGCCAGCGCAGCCGCCGCAACGAGCAGCCTCGTTCCGGCCCAACCTGGGGCAGCCCCGGCCTCAACTACACCATCTCCTCCCTTAATGCTCGAAGCTCGAAGCTCGAACCGGCCAACTACTGGGTCCCACGCGGAGCCTTCTTTCAGGTCAACCGCTTCCTCCTCCCCGAACTCCTCGCGCTCGTCACCAACAACCGCACCGGCCAATTAGCTTTTGACCTCTACGCCGGAATCGGCCTCTTCTCCCGCGCTCTCGCCGCGCACTTCACCCACGTCACCGCCGTCGAGATCGCCGAACCCGCCGCCACAGCGCTCGCCTCCACCAAGCTCCCCAACCTCCACGCCGTCAAGGCCACTACGCTCGACTTCCTCCGCGTCGCCGTCACCGGCCGCGACCGCCCTGACCTCATCGTCCTCGACCCGCCGCGCTCGGGAGCAGGCACCGAGGTCTGCTCCCTTCTTGCCCGCATTGCCGCGCCCACGCTGGTCTACGTCTCCTGCTCGCCCGAAGCCCTCTCTGCCGATCTCATCACCCTGGCCGCCTCCGGCTACACCCTCGCCGAGATGCACCTCTTCGACCTCTTCCCCCAGACCACCCACATCGAAACCGTTGCCGTCCTCACCCGCTAAAAATAATTGCGCCACTGCTCGCGCAGTGTGACAAAGTGGTGAGGAAAGACAGGTGGCCTGTTGCGGCAAATCTCTGGCGTTCCCAGACCTGGTTCCACACCCGAAACGCGGGACGAGCGCGAGCGCCGCTTCTGGCCCCGGTTCCCGCGCGTCGAACCCCTCCGTCTCCGCCGGGCCCCGCTGCTTGCCGCCGCGCTCTGCTTCGCCCTCGGCGAGTCCCTCACCAAACTCCCGCCTCCAGCCTCACGCCCCACCATCCTCCTCCTCTTCGCCGTCCTCGCCTTCACAGCGCTCACCCTCCTCGCTCTGCGCCGAACCCTCCGCCTTGCCATCCTCCCCGTAGCTGCCCTCTGGATCGCCGCCGGCCTATGGTCCGCGCAGCTCCAGCCCGCGCCCTCGCCGCAGACTGCCCTGCTCTCCTACGCCGACGGTCTCAGCCGCACCGTCCAGGGCCGCATCGTCCGCATCCGCACCCTCCCCGCCCGCGCCAACAACGACGAAAGCTCCGACGTCGACGTCGATCCCGACCAGTGGGACGAGACCTCCGGTGCGGGGGAAAACGCCACGCCCAGCACCTCCCTCGACCTATCGCTCACCGCCATCGAAGACGTCACGCAAGACACCTCCCGCATGGTTCCCATCGCCGGCGGCGTCCGCGCCACGCTCCTCGCCGGCCGCGCTCCCCAATCCCAAACCCAGCCCCAGCTCCACTGCGGCGATCTCGTGGAAGCCACCCTCCGCCTGCGCGCGCCCGAGCGTTACCGCGACCCCGGCGCATGGCAGTTCGCAGACTATCTCCTCGACCAGGGAATCGCCGCCACCGCCAGCCTTCCCTCAGATAAGCTCCATCCCCTGGCAAATGTCCTGCCCGGTGCCGCATCCGCATCCCTGCACCCGCTCGCGGACGATCTCTCTGCGGGCCGCACCTCCGCAATCCTGCAATGCCGCATCTTCGCCGCGCAGAGCTGGGCCGCCATGCGCCTCATCGCCTACACGCGCTCCTCCGCAAACCGCCGCCTTCCGCCGCGCCTCCGTCTCACTCCCAACGACGCCGGAATGCTCAACGCAATGCTCTTCGGCGACCGCTCCAGCCTCACTCAGAAACTGCGTGTCGGCTTCCAGCGCACCGGCTCCTTTCACCTCTTCGTCGTCTCTGGAATGCATGTCGCTCTGCTCGCGGGCCTCGTCTTCTGGATCGCCCGCCGCCTCCGCCTGCGCAACTGGCTCGCAACCCTCCTCACCCTCGCCCTCACCTACGCCCACGCGCTGCTCACCGGCTTCGGTGTCCCCGTGCAGCGCGCTCTTCTGATGACCGCCGTCTTTCTCCTCGCCCGCCTGCTCTCCCGCCAGCGCAACCCGCTCAACGCTCTCGGCGCAGCCGCCCTCGCCGTACTCGTCTGGTCGCCACGCGCGCTGTTTGAGGCCAGCTTCCAGATGACCTTTCTCGCCATCGTGGCCATCGCGGGCATCGCCATGCCACTGGGCGATCGCAGTTTCCTCCCCTACGCCCGCGCCGCCCGCAACCTCCACGACCTCTGGCGCGACCCAGTGATTCCACCGCGCTTCGCTCAATTGAGAGTCTCACTCCGCATGTGGGGCGAACCACTCGCCGGCATCCTCGGCAAGTGGGCCTATTTACTCCCCGCAAGGATCGTGATCGCAGTCCTCTGGGCCGCTCAACTTGCGCTGATCGGTCTCGTCGCCGAAGCCGTCATGGTGCTCCCCATGGCCATGTACTTCCATCGCGCCACCATCTTCGCGCTGCCCGCCAACATGATCTGTATTCCCCTGATTGCAGTCCTCGCCTCATTCGGCCTCGCAACCTTCCTGGCGTCGCTTATAAGTCCCTGGCTCGCCGCTCTGCCCGGCTCCATGCTGGCGCTTCTGCTGCACGGAGTCACCGGCGCCATCAACCGCATCAGCCACGCGCCGGCCGCCGACCTGCGCGTCCCCGGCCCCACACTCACGCACGCTCTGCTTGCCGTCGCCTGCTTCGCCTTCTGCTGCTGGGCCGTCCGCCGTTCGCGCGCCTACGTCTGGGCCGCCCTCATCGTCCTCCCTCTTTCCACCGCAATCGTCCTCTGGCCAACTCCGCCAGCCGTCCATCCCAACCAGCTCGAAGTCACAGCCATCGACGTAGGCCAGGGCGATTCGCTGCTCGTCGTCGGCCCCACTGGCCAAGCCATGCTCATCGACGCTGGAGGCCCAACAGGTGCCGCCGCCAACGCCGAAAACGCCTCCCTCACCTCCTCCACCTTCGACATCGGCGAAGAGGTCGTCTCGCCCTACCTCTGGTCGCGCCAGCTCCGCCGCCTCGATGTCGTCGCCCTCACCCACGCTCACTCCGACCACATGGGAGGAATGCCTGCCGTACTGCGCAACTTCCGTCCCCGCGAGCTCTGGGTTGCCGTCGATCCCAACTCCGCACCCTACCGCGCCCTGCTCGCCGAGGCCGCAACCCTCGGCATTCGCGTGCGCCACCTCCGCGCCGGCGACCGCATAACTTGGGATACGCTCGACCTCTCGATCCTCGCCCCCACCCCCGCCTACGCCAACCCCGGCCCGCCCATCAACAACGACTCGCTCGTCCTGCGCATGCAATACGGCCAATCCTCCGCCCTGCTCGAAGGCGACGCCGAAGCTCCCAGCGAACATCAGATGGTCGCCGCATCCCTCACCAACCTCGCTGCGCAGCTCGGCCCAGACACGCTGCTCAAAGTCGGCCACCACGGTAGCCGAACCTCCACCACCCCCGACTTCCTCGCCCTCGTCGCGCCGCAGGACGCCGTCATCTCCGTCGGCCTCCACAACACCTTCGGCCATCCCCGCCCGGAGATCATTCAGCGCCTCCACGACGCCCACGCCCGCGTCTTCCGCACCGACCAGTTCGGCCTCACCACCTTCCTCCTCTCCCGCGACGGCCAAATCTCCGCCCTCCCCGCCGCCTCCATCCCATAGCGCCAGCCCAATCAAAGTCGCGCCAGAGTGAGCGGATCGAACTTGCCCTCACAGTATTTATTCAGTGCCTCGATGAAAATCGAATTCTCGAGCGCCGCATGAGCAAACAGCGTCATCGACGATTTGAACTTCATATCGTCGGGACTGCCGAAGATGTCCATTAAAGTCCGCCCCTCGATCAACGTCACAAGTCGGCTGCATTCCATGAGCCGCTCACCCAGCAGCGGATGATCCAGATACGCTCTGGCCTCGGCAAGCAATGGTATTCCGTAATACTCCGCCATCGAACTGGCCCCCAATCCCTTGAGCTGTGGGAAGATGAACCACATCCAGTGTCCGGTCTTCCTTCCCCGCCGCAGTTCCGCGCAAGCGCCCTCATACACGCCCGCCTGCGCATCCACAAACCGTTGCAGATTGTAGACATCCTTCATGGCTCGTTCCAACCCTCTACTTTAGTTCGCGTACTCGCCAGAATCTAACGTGTCTGTCTTTGATTAGCATTTCTCTGTGTCGATCCGCAATCAACTTCGTCTTCTTTGGTGTACGTTAGCCACAGAGCCTATGCCCACTCCTCTCACCTCCCGCGAACGCATCGCCCTCGGCCAGGCCCAGCGCAAGCACATGCGCCGCGCCGATCAAGCAGGCTGGCAACCCAAACTCCGCCGCGCCGATCCGCTCCATCTCCTCGCCGAATCCATGCGAGGCCGCGTCCCCGCGCTCGTCCCCATCAAATACGACCGCATGGCCGCCTCGCCCTTCGGATTCTTCCGCGGAGCCGTGCCCGTGATGGCCTGCGATCTCTCACTCGGCCCCAACACCGGCATCCACACCCAGCTCTGCGGCGACGCGCACGTCCGCAACCTCGGCGCCTTCGCCGCGTCCGACGGCCGCCTCGTCTTCGACATCAACGACTTCGACGAGACCATCCGCGGCCCATTCGAGTGGGACGTCAAGCGCCTGGCCGCCAGTCTCATCCTCGCCGGACGCGAGGCAGGCGCGAAGACGGGCCTCTGCCGCGACGCCACGCGCGCCTTCCTCAAGAGCTATCGCACCGCCATGCACGCCTTCGCGCAGATGCCCGTGCTGGAACTCGCTCACTATCAGGTCCATCGCCTGCACACCGTCGAACCTGTCTCGCAGATCCTGGGCCTCGCCGAGCGCGCCACGTCACTGCACAACCTCGAAGCCCTCACCATCGAAGCACCCGCCGGAAGCAAGAGCGCCGCAACCTCGGAGCTAAATCTGCGCACCGGATCGCACTCACGCATCTTCAAGACCATCGACCCCATCCTCACCCGAGTGCACGGCGATCTCGCCCGCGCGGTCCTCGACTCGCTCACAACCTACGCCGAAACCCTCCAGCCCGAGCGCCGCCACTTCCTCGCCCAGTACACTCCGCTCGACGTTGCCTTCAAGATCGTCGGCACCGGCTCGGTCGGCCTGCGCGACTACTGCATCTACCTGCAGGGCAACGGCCCCAAGGACCCGCTCTTTCTGCAGATCAAGGAGGAGACACTCTCTGCCTACGCCCCATATCTGGGCGAATCGCCCGCCGAGTCGCATCAGGGGCGCCGCGTTGTCGAGGGCCAGCGCGCCATGCAGTTCCAGTCTGACCCCTTCCTCGGATGGACTACCATCGAGGGCCGCGACTTCCTCGTCCGCCAGCTCAACGACCACAAGGCCGCCGTCGAGATGAGCGAGCTGAAGGCAGCCGGCCTGCTCGAGTACGCCACCGTCTGCGGCGAGACGCTGGCCCGCGGCCACGCCCGCTCCGGCGACCCTGGCATGATTGCAGGCTACCTCGGCACCTCCGCCCGATTCGACGCGGCCATCGCAAACTTCGCCGCCGACTACGCCAACCAGACCGAGCGCGACTGGCAGAGCCTGATTAAATCGCGCAGTAGCGCAAAACCGGGAGTCGTACTCGCGCTTGCAGCCAGGTCGCAGAAGAGCGCAAAGAAGTTTCCGTCCAGAAAGAAGAGGACGCTGAAGAGCAGGCGCACAGCCCTGTAAATGAGACACCGCCTGCAATCGATTGAGTGAAGACTGCCCCGCTTGCTATTGCGCCCCGTGCGCGTCCAGCCACTGCCGCAGCTCCGGCTCCTGCGCCGCCCGCAGAGCAACGCAGTCATTAATGCTGTCGACCGCCTTCGCCAGCGTCCGCTCCGCAGACGCCACTGGATGAGCCGCGAAAAAGCTTGTCACCTCGTCGCGCCTCTCCACCGAGCAGAAAGCCCCCGTCGCCCCCACAATCCGCGCACCTGAATTCTCCGTCGCCTTCCGTTCAATCTTCGCCCAGTGTTGCTGAACGAACGCCCATGCGGCATCCTGCGTCTCGCGCCGCGCCAGCAGCCGTGCAATCAGCGTCCATCTGTCCTGGCTGCGCACCTCGTCCGACATCGCGTATTCCAGCGTCCGCGCCACCAGCTCCGGCCGCCGGAACCGCGTCAGCGTATGCAGCGCGTCCTCCTTCAAATCCGGATCGGTCTCCGTCTGCGCCACGCGCAGAATCTTCTCGTACATCGCCGCGTCGCCTTTGGCCACGGTGAGCGAGACAGCCGCATCCGCCACATCCGTCGGCTTCTGCCCGGCAAACAGCGCCTGCGTCTCGCTCGCCGCCTCCGCCAGCACCATTGCATCGCCCGCCCGTCCCAGCGCCTCAAACAGCGCCTCGCGCAGCTCCCCACGGTCATCCGACTCATGCCTACCGCCCTTGCCCAGACCCGCATACACCGCGCCGAACTCCCGCCGAACCACCTCATCCAGCCGCTTGCGGTCGTCGTCGGTCGCAATCCGCTCCTTGATCGCGCCAATCTTTCCCATCGCGCTCTCCAGCACCGACACGTTTGGGTCCGTCTTCACCGCCAGCGCCAGATCCAGAAACTCGCCCACCGACCCCTCGCCCGCCTGCATCAGCGCCCACCGGTCGCCCAACAACCCAATCCGCTCCTCCACGGTCAGCCCCGTCTCCGCATTCGCCACGATAGTTTTAAGCTGCCCCACCGGATAATCCGTCCGGTAATACCCTTTGTCTCCATCGTTTGCATAGACAAACGGAGTGCGCGGAGCAGTTATCGAGACTGGCACATCCATCGTCGCCGACTCCGGCGTCAGCAGTCGGCACGACGCACCCTTGAAGCACACCGGAATCGTCCACGCTTCTCTTGTGTCAGCAGCAGCCCCAGAGAGAAAGAACCTGCGCTGCGTCACGGGCACGCCTGCTCCTCCACTCCCCAGCGTCACCAGAGGAACTCCCGGCTGCACCACAAAGCTCCGCATCACCTTATCCACCGGCAGCCCGCTCACCCGCGCCTCGGTCCCCCAGAAGTCCTCCGCCGTCGCATTGCCATACGAATGTTCCGTCAGGTACTCATGCACCCCGCGTCGAAACACCTCCTCCCCCACCCAGTTCTCCACCATCCCGATCACCGCGCCCGCCTTGCCGTACGCAATCTCGTCGAAGCTCTCGTTGATCTCGTCCGGCGTCTGGGCCAGCGCCCGGATCGTCCGCGTCGTCCGGCCAGCGTCCTCGTCCATCGTGCGCTCCAGCTCCACCGCCGCGTCCTCGTCGAACCTCCACTTCGGATGCTCCTTCGCCGCCTCCTTCGTCTCCATCCACGTCGCAAATCCCTCGTTCAGCCACAGGTTGTCCCACCACGCCATCGTCACCAGGTCGCCAAACCACTGGTGCGNNGTGATGCACCCGAAGTTCTCCATCGCGCCCGCCTCGAAGTCCGGCACCGCCACCAGATCGAGCTTCGCCATCGGGTATTTGATCCCGAAGTACCGGTCGTAATCGCGCAGCGTCTGCTTCGCCGCATCCAGCGCAAACCGCGTCAGCTTCACCTTGTCCGGTGTGGCGCAGACGCGGACCGCCACCCCATCCGCCTTCCCCTCGCTGCACTTGAAGTCCCCCACCAGCCACGCCACCAGGTAGGTCGACATCCGCGGCGTCTGGGTAAACGCCACCGTATGCTTGCCCGCCGCAGGCCCCGCCGTGTCCGAAACGATCTGCGTATTCGTGATCACCGTATCGTTCGCATCCACCACCAGCGTCACGTCGAAGGTCGCCTTCAGCGCCGGTTCGTCGAAGCTGGGGAAGGCCCGCCGCGCGTCCGTCGCCTCGAACTGCGTCACCCCATAGCTCCGCGCCTTCGTCTTCGACAGATAGAACCCCCGCAGCTTGTCGTTCAGAATCCCCTTGTACTCGATCGCCAGCCGCACACGTCCCGCCGGCAGCTCTCGTGCAAACGTAAACGTAGCCTGCTCCTTCGCCGCATCCAGCGTCACCACCGCGTTTACAGCATCACTTTGTTCGTCATTCTGGGCGAAGCCCAGAATCTCCGTATTTGCATTTGTCTTTTGTTTGTCATTCCCCAGCGCCCCTTGCTTGTCATTCCGCAGCGCAGCGGAGGAATCTGCTTTTGCCTCTGGGGTCGCCTTCACCGCCCCAAACTCAATCTCCGCCGCATTCAGCGTAATCGTCGTAGTCGGCGCATCCAGCACCACATCGATCGTCTCGCTTCCGGCAAACGTCGCCGCCTTCAGGTCCGGTGCAATCGTCAGCGAGTAGTGCTCCGGCCGCACCCCACCCGGCAGCCGCTGCGCCTCGACGCGCCCCGCGGCAACCCAACCCAACCCCACCATCACGCCCGCAACCGCCAACCCCCGCCAAATCTTCATCTCGCCCCAGCTCCCCCAATCAACTCCCACCAGACTATATCCCTCGCGCAAACAGAAGAGCAGCGTGGCTGACGAACAAGCCAAACTACGACGCAATGTGTTTCCTCCGAACTGCTCGGTGAGCGTTCTTCAGGAGATAGTGCTGGAGCGCAGTCTGTTGGTCGAGAACGTCTGAAAATCGAGAGCTATTGTTGCTGAACGACAGTTGCTCGCTCGGCTCTCGCCAGGCTGGTGGTGCCTATCTTATAGAGAACCAGCCAGAGAAGGCTGGCTGTTGCCAGCCACGCCTTGGAGGTAGGATCAATCAACGAATAGATTTCGATCTGCACCACAAGATAAAGGCCCGATGCGACCAGCCAGTCGGTGCGGGTTCGTGAGATGGCAACGGTGAGAGCGACGAAGGATGGGAGCGCCAGGATGTAGTCATGGGCCCAGGAATATGGGGCCGTGCCCAGGGAAACCAGCAGAACCAGCGGGAGATGCTCTTCCCACGTCCATCCGCGACGGTTCCTGATCCAGTAGAGCGCGAACCATGCGGTCCCGATCGCCGCGGGTAGAAACTGAAGCCATGTGTGCTGCACGCCAAAGATGGAGCGCAGCACCCCGCCCACGCCGCACGATGTGTCCATGGCAGCTTGCAGTGTGCCATGAAAATAACCCAGGACGTTCCGGTTGAAGGCAATTGCGGAAAGCGTGGTACTGGCATAGAAAAAGATGGAACTGAGGGCAAGCGACCATCTCTTGGTCTGGATGGTCCAAAGCAGAAGCGCGAGCAAAACCAGATAGAGCAGATGAGGCTTCAGGCCGAGCGTGAGCAGGCAGGCTCCGGCAAGCACGTACCTCTGGCGGCGCAATAGGAAGAGAAAAGCGGTCAACCCGGCCAGGATCAGCGGGGTGATCTGGCCCATATGTTCCGCCGAACCGAGAGGCAGAAACGTGACGAAGAGAGCAAGCCCGATCCACTGCTTGCTCTTCTCGCCGCCAAAGTACCGCCATAGAGCGATTGCGGAGACCGCTTCGAGTATCAGGGAGACAGCTAGCCACACAAGATGGGCCGTACGGAAGGGCAGCAAACCAAGCAAGGCGACAAAGGGCAAAGCCCAGGGCGGATTCAACATCACGATTGGCTGCACATAGGGCCAACCAAGGGAGCGCTCGATGGCATAGATCGCAGTTGAGGAATACGGATTGGATCCGGCGAGGAATAAACGCCCAGAGGTCCAATATGTGATGAAGTCGTTCACCGGCAGCGCAGAGAAGAGCAGCATCACCCGCATACGAAACAAGTCCAGGCAGAACAGGATCGCAGGCAACAGCCGCCACCAGCTCATTGCAGCGGGCTGCGGCGCGGCGGCGGGTGCGGTAGTCATAGATTCGTCTTGCGGCTGGGCCGCCTGTACTTGCAGGCTGCTCATCAGGCTTTCCCTCGGATGCGCGGTCAGTGGCCGCAATGTATTTTGGCAATCATATGCTCCCACCATCTGCTGATAAATGCCGCTTCTGGGGTATCCCGGGTCACATATGAAAGAGCCAGGTGACCCATATATTCGCAGTCGTATCGCAATCCGGGATCCATACCCACTTTGCCGGGGGGGTTGCTCCAGCACATCGACTCACGGCATAGGAAAGATAATGTTCGCCCGATATGGCCGAGGTGCTCCATTTTCCATCAGTGGATGAAAGGTCCACTTCTTCAGCGAATCGAAGCATGGTTGCCAGAGCTCGAGAGGCCCCTCGCCGGCAATCGCCTCGATCATATTTCCATCGGCATCAATCGAAATCCTCATCGTATAGACCGTTCCCGCTAGGTACTTACCCGCAGGAACATCCGGATCCACAATGCCTGTCGCCAACTTGCGAGCCTCCGTACCAGTAAGTGTTTCAGCGGGACCATAGGCGCGCGTGTCCAAGGTAAAGGTAAGTATGCCCTCAGCTTGAGCGGGAAGCCCATTTACATCGAACGGCTTGAATTTCCAACGCATCAACTGCGCAACAGCAGAGTCATTCGTGCGTTCATTCGCTGTATAAAGCGGCTTCACCTCACGCACAACGCCAGTCCGGTCGATTGAGACGAAGAAGTTCGCCGTGCCTTGCACGGCACCGTCAAGAGGTTGTGGCCAAATAATCTCTTGAGAGCTGAGCACGGATGCGCGAAGCTCGGATTCCGACCGCGTAAGGAAGCGCATCTGACCCTGCGGAGGTGTCACATCCGGCATTTCAAGCCACTTTGAATCCGCCTCGTCGAGTCTCTCAAGTTGCTTGACTCGAAGCATCATCGGCTCTTCGCCAAGACGCGAAGCATTGGTCAACACGCGTGCAATCCGCTTACCCTCGAACGGCTGGTAATCCGCAAACACAACACCGTGACCCGACGCAGCCACCTCCTCGCGCATCCCAAACTTATCCCAGACGCACATTGCCCCGTTCGGACCAAAACATCTGACGCCGGACTCGTTGACCGCCCCATTTGCCTTCGTCAGCACCTGATCCCCTGGCCGAACCGCGTCCAGAATCGGCTGCGGGTCGACCATCGCAGTCACAAACGTGCGCAGTTGCAACGGGAAATAGTCCGATGAATCCTTCTCGAAGACTTTTGTCCCGTTGACCACCAGAGTCTGGGAGAAGTCCGTCGACACAATTGTCCTCTGATATCTATCCGGTGACAGCCAGTACATCTCTACCTCACCGGATGGCATCGCTTCGCGGCCCACCGTAATACTTGCCTTCAAATGGAACGGAGTGCTGCCAGCGGCAATCAGCGACGACTGCACAACATCGCGAATGGGAGTGGTAACACTCGGCGAGCGTTGTCCCAACGCAGAGCCAAGCAAGCCGAAGAGAATCACAGAGAACTTGAGCATGTGAAATCGCATGGTGCCTTTTTACTACAACCGAGCATTCTTGAGTCGTATCGGTTTATCGGTGGCGATCGGGGTTAAGCCTCTTGTTCAGTCCTGCGCCGTCGCCGCCCGCTCCGAGTGGCCTGTGATCTCCGCCGCGCGCGCCGCCGCGTACGCCGCCGCGCCCAGCAGCGCGCAGCTCTCATCCAGAATCACCCGCACCGCAATCGACTCCAGCAGCGGAGACAGCCGCCCCTTGTCCAGAAACGCCCGCATAAATCCGCCCGTCTTCAACGTCTTCAGAGCCTTCGGCGCGATCCCTCCGCCCAGATACATCCCGCCCGTCGCCAGCACCTTCAGCGCGATGTTTCCCGCCTCCGCGCCGTACGCCGCCGCGAACGTCTGCATCGTCTCGCGGCACAGCTCACTCGACCCATCCTCGGCGCAGCGGCCAATCACCGCGTTCGGGTCCTCCTCCGCCATCCGCTCGCGCAACCACTCCGGCTCGTCGATCTTCTCCACATCGCGCAGAAACGCATAGATGTTCTGTATCCCCAACCCAGAAACAACCCGCTCCCAGCTCACGCGCCCGCCCAATTTGCGCCGCAGATATTCCAGCAGCGCGATCTCGCGCCCGGTCCGTGCGGCAAAGTCGCAGTGCCCGCCCTCCGACGCAATCGGCCGATGCGCCTCGCCGTCCCAGATCAGCAGCGCCTCGCCCAGCCCCGTCCCTGCCGCAATCAGCCCGCGGTTGCCCACCGCCGACGCATCGCCCGCTTGCAGTGTCTCCACGCTCTCCGCCGCAAGCTCGGGAATCCCGTACCCGTTCGCTTCGAGGTCGTTGATGAGAAAGACAGTCTCGATCGAGAGCGCGCTCGCCAGCTCGCGCGCATCCAGCGTCCACGCGAGGTTGGTCAGCCTCAGCCGTCCATCGCGCACCGGCCCAGGACAGCCAAAGCACGCCGCAACGATCTCTTCTGTGCTGCCGTCGGCGAGAAACGTCTTCACCGCCGCGTCCAGCGAGGCAAACTCATACGCCGGAAACTTCCGCTCGCGAACCGCCTTCAGCCGCCCGCACTCGTTGCTGTAAATCGCAAGATGCACCTTCGTACCGCCGACATCGCCCGCAAGAATCATCTATATCTCCAACGTCGCAACATACGACGACCCAGTCCCGGCAGCTTCCGAACCCGCCGGCCGTGGCAGTTTCTCCGCCGCCGCCGCATCCAGCAACAGCGTCAGTCTACCGCTCGCCGGACGGACCATCTGCGCCGGTTTCGCCTCCGGATCGTACGCGCCCAGGAACACATCCTGCACCACCTGCGCCTTGGCCGCGCCCTCGATCAGGAACGCCACCTCGCGCCCCTGCTGAATCACAGGCCAGGTCAGCGTGATCCGCCACGTCTCCTTCTGCAGCACATGGTTGGCAACGACGATTCGTCCCATCTCATGCAGCGCCTCGGTGTGCGAAAACAGCGACGCCGTATGCCCATCCTCGCCCAACCCCAGCAGCACCAGGTCGAACGCCGGAGTCTGGGCTCCCTCCAGCCGAAACGCGGCACGAATCGCCGCCTCATACCGCGCCGCCGCAACCTCGGGATCGAGTTCGCCCTCCATCCGATGGACCTGCGCCGCCGCCACAGGCACATGCTCGAGCATCGCCTCCTCCGTCATGCGATAGTTCGACTCCGCGTCCGTCGGCGGCACGCACCGCTCATCCACCCAGAAGATCTGCAACCGCTCCCACGGCACCTGCGTGAAGGTTGGCGCGTTCCGGTCCGCCAGCAGCGCAAACATTCTCTTCGGAGTCGTCCCACCCGACAGCGCAACCCGCGCCACTCCCCGCACGCGCACCGCCGCCGACACAACCGACGCAAAGAACTCCGCCGCCGCCGCAGCCAGATCGTCAGTTGTAGGCCAAACTCTATAGGTAACTGAAACCGGTCGTGGCACTCTCGCGCTCCTCGTCTTCAACCAACAAGCAGCTACTGCAACGTATCGCTAAGGACGGACCTCGCTCACGCCGTTCTCGCCCGCCACCAACGCCAGCGTCGCCATGCCGAGAAACAGTCCATGCTCCACCACTCCAACAATCGCGCGAATCGCCGCCGCCGTCCGCTGCGGATCGTCGATCCGCCCGCACGCACAGTCCAGAATGTAGTTGCCTTCGTCCGTCAGATACGGCCCGGCTATCGCAGATGGCGCGCCGCCGCTCTTCGCCTGCCGTAGCTTGGGGTTCAGCCCCAGCGCCGCCAGCCTCGGCTGCACCACCGGTAGGGCCATTTTAATCACCTCCACCGGCAGCGGAAACTTCCCCAGCACCTCCACCAGCTTGGTCGAATCGGCCACCACAATGAAGCTCTTGGCCGCACTGGCCACAATCTTCTCCCGCAGCAGCGCCCCGCCGCCGCCCTTGATGAGCCCAAATCCCAATCCTGGGACGCGCGCAATCTCATCGGCCCCATCGATGTACACATCCAGCTCAGGCAGCTCCGTCAGCATCGCCACGCTCATCCCCAGCGACGCCGCCAGCGCGTGGCTCGCGTCCGACGAAGCAACGCAGCGAATCTTCAGCCCACGCCCCGCCAGCTCGCGAATGAACAGCGTCGCCGTCGTCCCCGTGCCCAGCCCGACCACCATCCCGTCCTTCACGAACTCGACCGCGCGCTTCGCAACCAGCAGCTTCGCCTCATCCTGCGTCATTCCACATCCTTTGAAAACCCAGCGCCGCCCTACTCCGAATCCTCATGCTCCCAATCGTTATCGGGAACAACGCTGTCCTCGTACGTCGCCTGCAGCGAAGAATCGAACGGCTTCCGCTCGCCCAGCTTCGCCTCCTCATTCTTCTCCCGCAGAATCTCGCGCTCTGTCTCTACCATCGCCCTGCTCCGAATGATTTGTCATTCCGCGCTTTTGCTTGTCATTCCGTAGCGCAGCGGAGGAATCTGCTTTTGCCTCTCCTCCGCTGCCCCGGACAATCTCTTACTTCTTCACCAGCTTCTTCGCGTGCTCCACAACATTGGCCACGCTGATTCCCAGCTTCTCCATCGCAATCGGCCCCGGAGCCGACGCGCCGAACCGGTCGATCCCGATCACAGCGCCGTTGTGGCCCACGTACTTCCACCAGCCCATCGTCGCGCCCGCCTCCAGCGACACCTTCGGCGTCCCCTCGGGCAGCAGCTCAGCCTTGTACGCAGCACTCTGCTCGTCGTAGATGCGGAAGCTCGGCATTGACACCACCTTTGCCGCGATCCCCGCCGCCTTCAGCTCCGCAGCCGCCGTCAGGCAGGTCACCACCTCGGAGCCCGCCGCCAGCAGAATCACATCCGGCTTCGTCACCTCCGGCGTCCTCGAATACGCGCCCTTCGGCACGCCCGCAAACGCCAGCGCCGCATCCAGCACTGGCAGGTCCTGCCGCGAGAGCGCCATGAAGCTCGGTCCCTTGCGTTCCAGCGCCAGCCGCCAACACGCCGCCGTCTCGTTTGCGTCCGCCGGACGAAAGTCCGTCAGCACCGGCATCGCGCGCATGCTCATCAGTTGCTCGATCGGCTGGTGTGTCGGCCCGTCCTCGCCCAGACCCACCGAGTCGTGCGTGAACACATACAGCGCATGGATCCCCATCAGCGAGCCCAGCCGGATCGCCGGCCTGCAGTAGTCCGAGAAGACGTAGAACGTCGATCCAAACGGGATTAACCCGCCGTGCGCTGCGATTCCGTTCACCATCGCCATCATGCCGAACTCGCGCACTCCGAAGAAGATGTTCCGTCCCGCCGCATCCACATGGAAGCTGGGCGAGTCCTTGAAGTTCGTCTTGGTCGAAGCCGATATATCGGCCGCCCCGCCAAACAGCTCCGGCACCGCCTTCGCGATTGCGTTGATCACCACATTGCCAGCGATGCGCGTCGCCACTTTCTTGGCCTCCGGCCCCGACGGGAAGGTCGGAATCGCCTTCTCCCACCCCTCGGCCAGCTTCGCCGCAACCACGCGCTCAAACTCCGCCGCCGGCTCGGGATACGCCTTCTTGTACTCGGCGAACTGCGCGTCCCACTCCGCGTGCAGCTTCTCGCCCTTCGGCTTCACCGTGTTCCAGTTCGCCCGCGCCTCTTCCGGCACATAAAAATTCTTGTCCTCGGGCCAGCCCAGGTTCTTCTTGGTCTCCCGCGCCGCCTCCGTTCCCAACGCCTCGCCGTGGGCCTTGTTCGTCCCCGCCTTCGGGCTTCCGTATCCAATCACCGTGCGCACCCGGATCAGCGTCGGCCGCGTCGTGTCCGCCTTCGCCGCCTTGATCGCGTCCTCGATCGCCACCAGGTCGTTGCCATCGGCCACGCTCAACACCTGCCAGTGGTACGCCTCGAAGCGCAGCGTCACGTCCTCCGTGTAGCTCAGCGAAGTCGGCCCGTCCAGCGAGATCAGGTTGTCGTCATACAGCACAATCAGCTTGCCCAGACCCAGCGTCCCGGCCAGCGACGCCGTCTCATGCGATACGCCCTCCATCAGGTCGCCATCGCCGCACAGCACGAATGTGTGGTGATCGATCACCGCATGGCCGTCGCGGTTGTACACCGCCGCCAGATGCTTCTCCGCCGCGGCCATTCCCACCGCCATGCCGAAGCCCTGTCCCAGCGGCCCGGTCGTCACCTCCACGCCCGGCGTCTCGCCGTACTCCGGATGCCCCGGCGTCTTCGATCCCCACTGCCGGAACTGCTCCAGTTGCGCCATCGGCAGGTCGTACCCAGACAGGTGCAGCGAGCCATACAGCAGCATCGACGCATGTCCATTCGACAGCACAAACCGGTCGCGGTCGATCCACTTCGG
Source organism: Granulicella sp. (assembly GCA_003132145.1). Taxonomy (GTDB): domain Bacteria; phylum Acidobacteriota; class Terriglobia; order Terriglobales; family Acidobacteriaceae; genus Edaphobacter. Next base: position 37,354 of record PKWU01000070.1, on the reverse strand, counting down.
CGCAGCCGGGTCGTGCTTCATCAGCTTGTGATACAGCAGATACGCAATCGGCGCGCAGCCCAGCGGCGCTCCCGGATGGCCGCACCCGGCCTTTTCTACTCCGTCCACAGCCAGAAAACGCAATGTGTTGATGGAAAGCTGGTCCAGTTCGTTCTGCCGATCGCTCATTTTCTTCCCTTGTCCCTTGTCTTGATCTGTTAACGCGCTTCCTTATAGTGTACAAGCCAACCTCCATCCTGGTCGCGCAACATCCGGAAACCGAAACTCCCCCGCACCGTCGCCCGCTCCCTTGCATCCAATAGCACGAAGAGCAGTTCCACCATTCGCATCATCATCGACAGGAGAAACCAAAGTGGCCTACGAACTCGCACCTTTGCCTTACGCCTACAACGCCCTCGAGCCCCACATCGACGAGGCGACCATGAAGCTGCACCATGACAAGCATCACCATACCTACGTCACCAATCTCAACGCCGCCATCGAGAAGCACCCCGAGCTGGCCGCCAAATCCCCCGAAGACCTCATCCGGCACCTCTCCGCCATCCCCGAAGACATCCGCAAGATCGTCCAGAACTCCGGCGGCGGACACGTCAACCACAGCATGTTCTGGCAGATCATGAAGCCCGCCGGCGGAGGCGACCCCTCGGGCGCCATCGCAGCCCAGATCAAGGCCGACTTCGGCGACTTCGAGAGCTTCAAAAAGCTCTTCAACGAGACCACCGCCAAGCAGTTCGGCTCTGGCTGGGGATGGCTCGTCTTCCAGGCCGGAAAGCTCAAGATCGTCACCACCGCCAATCAGGACTCGCCCCTCTCCGAGGACCTCTACCCCGTCCTCGGCAACGACGTCTGGGAGCACGCCTACTACCTCAAGTACCAGAACCGCCGCGCCGACTACCTCGCCGCCTGGTGGAACACCGTCAACTGGGACGAGATCAACAAGCGCTTCGCCACCGCCCAAGGCAAGTAATGCAGAGTATTTGTGCTTCCGCAGCAGATCATTTTTTGTTATTCCGCAGCGTAGCGAAGGAATCTGCTTTCCATCAGTCCGCCACAAAACCGGGTGCCCCATCTTCGCGACAGCTTCATCGTCGCTAAGGTGGGCATTCGCGTCTGCGCGAACCATCTTCTTCGTCCAACCTCAACTCACCGTCATCCCGACCGAAGCCGCTCACAGTTTCACCGTGAGCGGCGCAGCGGAGGGACCCCCGCATTTGTCTCCCGCCATCGGGTGTACCATCTCCCCGAGGAGAAACCCGTGCTACGGAGAATCGTCACCACCGCCCTGCTGACCTGCGCCACTGCTTTCGGACAATCAATTCCAACTCCCGCTCCTGCTCCCGCCAAGCCCCTCGCCTTCGAGGTCGTCTCCATCCGCCCCAGTCAGCCTGGCAGTCCCCCACTGGGCGGCTTGTCGATCCTGCCGGACGGCTACCGCACCGGAAATTCGATCTCGGTAATCATCCAGGACGCCTACTTCCCGCAGAACGATTGGAATTGGGAAAACCGCATTCAGGGCGGTCCCTCCTGGCTCTTCCACGATCCCTACGACATCACGGCCAAGGTCTCGGACGCCGATCTGCCCGAGTGGACGCGGCAGAGAGACCTGAAGCCGGGGCAGCAGATCCTCCTCCAGCAGATGCTTCAGTCCATGCTCGCCGACCGCTGCAAGCTGGTCGCTCACCGGGTTCCTTCGACCATTGCCGGCTTCGCGCTGGTGGTCGGCAAGCGCGGCCCGCACCTCACCCTATCCGCGCCCGGCGCCACTCTGCCACCCGGCATGAAGCTGCCCGACGGCGGCGTCGTGGTCCCCCGCAGGCGCGGCGGCCCGCCCGAGATCCACGTTTACAACGCCACCATGGCCGATCTCTCCGGGGAGCTGAGCAGAGGCTCGGCCGGACATCCCATCATCGACAAGACCGGCCTCACGGGCCACTACGACATCGTCCTGCCCTATGACTACGACCCCGCCGACGGTCCCGACACCCACTGGGACCTCAACACCCTTGGCCTGCGCCTCGAACCCCTGACGATCCCCTCCACCAACCTGGTCATCGACCACATCGAAAAGCCCTCCGAAAACTAGAGCATTTCTCGAATGCTCCTGCATCTGCTCCGCGCGCGGCAGCAGATTCACGCGCGCTTAAGGTTGGCAAGCCTATACTCAGTCTCCAGCACGCCGCAAAGTTCATAGAACCACCAGGAGACGCACCTCAATGTCACGCAAACTGCTCGTACTCGCCGCTCTCGCCGTTCTGCTTCCACTCGCCGCTCTTGCCCACGCGCAGTCCGGCCCATACAAGGTCCTCCAGATCGTCAAGGTCGGTGGCGACGGAGGTATGGACTACGTCGGCGCCGACTCCGCCAACCGCACCCTCTACGTCGCGCGCTCCGGCCCTGCTGGCCACATCGGTGTCTTCAATCTCGACACCTTCGCCCAGGTCGGCGACATCCCCGGCACCAGCGCGCACGGCGCGGTCGTCGACGACGTCACCGGCCACGGCTTCGCCACCTCGCGCGCCATCACCATGTTCGACGCCAAGACCTTCGCCATCATCAAGACCATCCCGGTCCAGGGAAATCCCGATGGCTACCTCAACGATACGGTGAACCACCGCTTCTACGATCTCTCCCACTCCACGCCAAACATCACCGTCATCGACGACAAGGACGGCTCCATCCTCACCACCATCGACATCGGCGGCGCGCCCGAGCAGGGCCAGTTCGACGGCAAGAACAGGATCTACGTCGACATCGAAGACAAGGCCGCCATCGCCGTCATCGACGCCGCAACCATGAAGATGGTCGGCAAGTACGACCTCTCCAGCAAGAGCAGTGGCTGCGCCGGCCTCGCCCTCGACGCCAGGAACAACATCCTCTTCGCCGCCTGCCGCGATCACAACGACATGGTCATCCTCTCCGCCACCGACGGCCATATCATCACCGATCTGCCCATCGGCCAGGGTTGCGACGGAGCCACATTCAACCCCGCCACCAACGAGGCCTTCAGCTCCCAGGGAGACGGCACCCTCACCGTCATTAAAGAAAACTCCCCCACCAGCTTTGTCGTCGAGCAGACCGTCACCACGCCGCAGCGCGCCAAGACCATCACCCTCGACACCAAGACCGGCCACTTGCTGCTGATCACCGCCGAGTACGGCCCAGTGCCAGCGCCTCCCGCGCCCGCCGCTGCGCCTGCACCGCCCTCACCCGGCTCGCCGACACCAACCACTGCCGGTGGTACCGCTGGTTCTGGCCGTCCCGGCGGGCCTGGCGGATTCCGTGGCCCCCGCGCACCGATGATTCCCGGCTCGTTCCAAATCGTCGTCGTCGGCAAATAGCCGCCGGCAACTCCGCGTGCCGCTTTTTTTGTCATTCCGTAGCGGATTTGTTTGTCATTCCGTACCCTGAGCGAAGTCGAAGGGGGAGGAATCTGCTTCTTTCGGGTGCCCCATCCCCTTCACGATCTTTGCGAAGCGGTGGGGCATTTGTGCGTCTGCGCGAACCACACTGATAACCAACAACATTCAACAAACAACCAGCACCCTGCAACCTTCCACCGGCTACTATCAAGCTATATGCCCGACCTCGCATCCCTCACCACCGAAGAACGCAACCCGCGCACCACGCACATCGACGAGCTCTCTACGCTGGAGATGATCGCCCTCATCCACCGGGAGGATGCGGCCGTCGCCACGGCGGTCGAGTCGCAGTTGCCCGCCATCGCGCGCGCCGTCGACGCCATCGCCGAGCGATTCACCCGTGGCGGCCGTCTCTTCTACATCGGCGCGGGAACCAGTGGACGCCTCGGCGTGCTCGACGCCTCCGAGTGTCCGCCCACCTTCTCCGTCCCGCCCACGCTGGTGCAGGGACTGATCGCAGGCGGTGATGCTGCCCTGCGCAAATCCTCCGAGCACTCGGAAGACTCCGCCGAAGAGGGCGCCCGCGACCTCGCCGCCGCAGGCTTCGCCGCCGCGGACTCTCTGGTCGGAATCGCAGCCAGCGGTCGCACCCCATACGTCCTCGGCGCGCTGCTCCACGCCCGCTCGCTCGCCGCGCTCACCATCGGCCTCTCCTGCGTCGCCGATTCGCCCGTCGCCCGCAACTCCGACATCGCCATTACCCCGGTCACCGGCCCCGAGGTCATCACCGGCTCCACGCGCATGAAGGCCGGGACCGCAACCAAGCTCGTCCTCAACATGATCTCCACCGGCGTAATGGTCCGCACCGGCGCCGTCTACGGCAACCTCATGATCAACGTCAAACCCACCAACGACAAGCTCATCGACCGCGCCCAGCGCATCCTGATGGCCGCCACCGCGTGCGACCGCCCCACCGCCGCGCGCCTGCTCATCGAGGCGGGCTCGGTCAAGGTCGCCATCGCCATGCATGTGCTCTCGCTCGACCGCGCCGCGGCCGTTGCACGCCTCGACCGCGCCAACGGAAGCCTCGCCAAGGCCCTCATCCCCAACACCTGAGTATAGAATTTGTCCGGCGTCACCCCCAGTCGGCAGCCCTAGAAGATCTCGAAGTTCACCTCGACGTTCATCCCCACCGCGACCGGTTTGCCGTTCTCCTTTGCGGGAATGAACCGGTATTTCTTGACCGCCTCCACCGCCTTCTCGTCCAGCCCGTGCCCCACTCCCTTCGTCACATGCACATTCTGCGGCCGCCCTTTCTTATCTACGATGATGCTGACGGTCACCACCCCCATGAACTTCGACTTCTTCGCCTCGGCCGAGAACTCCGGCTCCGGCTGGTAGATCGGAATTGGTGCCGTAACGTTACCGCCAACCTGCCTTACTCCGTCGACCGCCTTACCGGCCGCCGGGCTCTGCCCCACGACCACCGAATCGGCCAGCGTGTAGTTCACCGTAATGCTTGTCTCCACCTCCACCGGCTCGCCATTCAGCAGATACGGCTTGTACGTCCACTGCCTCACCGCATCGCGTGCGCTATCCCGCAGCTCCTCCGGCCCGCTGACCACCTCTACACTCTCCACCGTCCCCGTCTTCGAAATAATTGCGTGCAACACCACTGCCCCTTGTACCCCAGCCGCCTTCGCCTCCGCCGGATACACCGGCATGGCCTTCAATAGGATCATCCCCTCCACCACCCCACTGGATAACCGCACCGGCCCGCCCGGAGCCATTGGCACGGGTGGCGCAACCGGCTTGGGAGGCGCGCCCGGTTCCTGGCCAGCCGCAGCGTTCTGCGCTAAGAGTTGAGCAATCTGCTTTTTGAACTCAGGGCTATTCGGCTTCGCTTGCGCATTCTGCAACCACCGTTGCGCGTCCTCAATCTGCTTCTTGAACTGCTCGCTATTCAGCTTCTCTTGCGCGTTCTGCAATTGCCACTGCGCGCTCTCAATCTGTCGTTCTGTGTCCGAAGTTGTCTGCTGCCCGGCTGTCGAGAGCGATGGAGGAGGCCCATTCGCGGGCCCTATCGCGGCACTCACTGCAGCGCTCTGCCTCGCATCAGGCTCCACGGTGACCTGGGCGGTGCTGGAAGCAGAGGAGTTGGTCTGAGCCGTGACATTCTGAGCGTGGGCAAGCTTGTAGGAAGCCGCTCCGACTGCCAGAACAAGCGCGGCCAGAAGCGCAATCGATACCAGTTGAGAAGCAGCCGAAGCCTCCGTACGTCCAAGTAGCCTTTTAATTCGCATCGTCAGCACCCCGCCATTCGCTCCCAGCACAAACTCCGGGTTAAACGACCGCCGCTCTTCCAGCAGCGACAACGCCCGCGCGTACGCCAGCCGATCGCCGCCCACGGCAACCGCAAGCTCGTCGCAGCAGCACTCTCGCTCGCGCCGCACCTGTTTGGACACCCACCACACCGCGGGGTGGTAGAACAGCAGTGTCTCAATCACCGACTGCAACACGCTCACCAGATAGTCGTGCCGCCGGATGTGCGCCAGCTCATGCGCCAGGACCGCCTCGATCTGCATCGTCGAGAGCCCCGTCAGGCAGCTTGCCGGAACCAGCACCACAGGCCGCAGCCAGCCAATCACCGTCGGCGCCTCCACCAGCGCCGAGTGCATCAGCCGCACCACGCGCTCTACGCCAAGCCGCCGCCGCAGCGCATCGAACGCCTGCTGCAACTCAGTTGGCGCTGCCGTCGTCGCCACCGACCGCATACTGCGCGCAACCATCAGCCCCACGTTCAACCGGCCCACAAAGAAGATCACTCCCGCAAACCACGCCACCAGCACCCACGGCAGCGCGTGGTCTAGTGCCACGGCAATCCGCATCGGCCATGGCGCGGTCAGCTCCCCCGCCCCAACCAGCAGTGTCATCCCCGGATCGATCGCCACCGGGCCGTCCAGCGCGGCCCGCAGCCGGTACTCGACCGATGCAAGGTGCGCAAAGGTCGCCAGTGGCAGCGCAATCATCAGCCCCAGCGCCAGGCACGAAGCTGCATAGCGCGCTCGCGACGACCGCCCGTCCAGCACTTTCAGCACGCACCACAGCCCGACCGCGACCCCCGCCCCCTGCCAGCACAGATGAAGCAGCGTCCAGCCCAGCGCATGGACCAGCGGCAGCCCGCAGATTTCAATCAGCGTTGTCATCGCGACCCCCTCTCGTACTCATCCAGAATCCCGCGAATCTCCGCCAGCTCCTTCGCCGTCACCTTCTGCGACGAGAGCGCGCCCAGCACCAGTTCCTTCGCCGACCCATCGAAGGCCCGCCGCACCAGGTTCCGCGCCAACTGCCGCTGCGTCTGCTCCTTCGCAATCCGCGCCTCGTACACATGCGACCGGAACTGCTCGCTGCGCGCCAGCAAGCCCTTCTCCGCCATCACCTGCATCTGTTTCAGCACCGTGGTGTACCCGGTCTCCTTTTCGCTCGCTGTATGCACGTCGCGCACCGTGCTCGGTCCCAGCGCCCAAAGAATGTTCAGAATCTCCAACTCGGCCTCGGTCGGTAGCTGCATCGCATCGCGGGTTTTAACTCGTCGTCTCATCATGCAGACACATTAGTACGACAATCGTCGTATGTCAACGATTATTTCCGTACTTCCTCCTCCTCTCCCTCCCCTCCGCGTCGTCATCCCGAGCGCAGTCCTCCACGCGTCGTCCTTCTGGCACACCCCCCCACGAGTCGTCATTCTGGCGTAGCCAGAATCTCCGTATTGGACCTTGCCGTTGCCGGGTGCCCCATCTTCGCCGCAGTCTCATCGCGGCTAAGGTGGGGTCTCATCGGGTGCCCCATCCATCGCGTACTTTGCGATGGGTGGGATTCGACCCCCCGCAAAATCCCAAGCAAATCCCCTTGTCAAGCCCCTCGACGCTCAAAAATCCCCATAACTCCCACCCCATCAACCACATGCCTCCGAAAAATAGTTGGCATAGTAGTTATGCTCGAACGCGTATAATTAAAGCAGTAGGTAACCAACAGACCCGGCCAACACGCCGGGCCTTCTCATTTAACGCACTACCGCAAACCGTTGCGAATCAACGCATTATCAGAAAGTCAAATAGAATGAAGACCTTACAAACTCAACCCACCAAACCTCAATCTCACCCATAACCCGAATGTTTAGAATACTTTATCTATAACCTGTCAGAAATGAATACTTTGCCGTCCAGTACCCCGCGCAATCGAATGATTCCATTCAACTTACGCCCAGAGTACCCCCAGGGGGGAGGGGGGAGGGGCGAAAAAACAACGAACAGACGGCGAACAATCGACGATATTCTCCTGAGTCGCTCTTCGGCCTGGCACTCACCCCTGCTTCTGTTCGCCCAGCGGCTTGCGCGCGAAGTAGTACAGGCTGAACGCGAGCAGAGCGAACATGACCACGCTCACCCAGTCGTGGTGCAGCGGATTTTGATCGCTGAAGCGGAAGAGTTGCCAGTGTCCTCCGTGCTGTTCGGAGAGTCCCTCCAGCAGCCGCGCGCAGACGCCCAGCAGCCCGACGATTCCGCCCGCCGCGATCAACCCCGACGCGTACAGGCTGCCCGGCGAGATCTCGCTCTCGCTGTCGAGGTCGGGAGTTACGCTGCCGGGAATGGGGAAACCGGTTTCGGGATCGATGACGTCGGGATTGGCTTCTACGCGTGCTCGCTCGCGATGCTGGATCATCGCGCGATCGACCATCCAGCGCATCACGCCGCCGACGAAGATCGCCAGCGTCGTAGCGATGGAGAGATAAGCGCCGACCGCGAAGGTCAGCGAACGAACGCCCAGCAGCTCGACGACGATCACCAGCGCCACGCCGAGCAGAACCAGCGTCCACGGCAGCTTGCGCGAGAGGATACCGTTGATGACGGTCGCCATCAGGCGTCCCTGCGGCGCGGCCGCCCGCTCGCTGCCGATGCCCTGGATCCACTGCACCTCGATCTGCCCGGTGGCGGGGTTGTAGAGGTACTTGCCGTCGTCCAGCGTATTCGAGCCGATGGCGTTGAGCAGGATGTACTGCCGCGTTCCGCCAAGCTGTTCCTTGGCGTGGTCGTCCGCGTTGTGCGAGCTGAGCGAGACGCTGTCACGGTTGAAATAGCCTTTGTTCTGCACGCCGTCGGGAAGCTGCGCGAGCGAGAGCGCGACCGGCTTCGGCATCCGCTGGAACTGCTCCAGACCGCGGTTCATCGCGTTCAGCGTGGCGCCGATGGAGAAGATGCAGACGATGACGCCGATCATCAGCGCCAGTTGCTGCTTCCACGGTGTCGCGCCGATCAGGTAGCCGGTCTTCAGGTCCTGGCTGGTATCGCCCGCGTTCGACGCCGCGATGCACACCACTCCGCCGATGGTGATGGCGAGCGCGCCAAACGCCGGCGCGGTCCATCCCTTCACCAGAAAGATGGCTGCGGTGGCCATCAGCGTGGCAATGGTCATGCCGGAGACGGGAGACGCCGACGAGCCGACGATGCCGACGATTCGCGCCGAGACCGTGACGAAGAGGAAGCCGAAGACGACTATCAGCAGCGCCGCGGCGAGGTTCGCCAGCGGCCCGACGTACGCGCCTGGGACCGGCTTGAACTGGAGGAAGAGGAACATCAGCACGATCAGCAAGCCGCTGCCGCCGAAGACGACAATCGGAGGCAAGTCGTGCTCCGTGCGCGAAGGCCGCGCCGCGGCCAGCTTTGCGCTGCCCTTCTTCAGGCCCTGCGTCAGCGCACTGACGATCGTCGGCAATGTGCGGACCAGCGTGATGAGTCCCGCCGCCGCAACCGCGCCCGCGCCCATCGGCCGAACGTAGGTTCGCCAAAGATCGGAGGGCAACATGTCTTTCACCGGGACGGTTCCGGGATAAAGCGGGCCGGAGAGGTGCGAACCGAAGAAGTAGATCGCGGGCATCAGCACCAGCCAGGAGAAGATGCCGCCAGCCAGCATGATCGCCGCCACGCGCGCTCCGATGATGTAGCCAACGCCGAGATACTCCGCTGTACAGTCGGCACGGATGGAGGCACCTTTGAGCAGGTGCTGCGCGCCGAGGTCGGGATCGTACTTCGGCGTGTCGGGCCACAGGCCGAAGAGACCGTCGTTCTGGAAGAGCGTGTAGACGCCACCAAGTCCGAGACCGAGAAAGACGCGCGAGGCGAAGCTGCCGCCGCGCTCGCCTGCGATCAGAACGTCGGCGCAGGCCGTGCCTTCGGGATAGATCAGCGTTCCATGCTCCTCGACAATGAGCTGCCGGCGCAGCGGAATCATGAACAGCACGCCGAGCCATCCGCCAAAGAGCGCGAGCGCAAAGATGCGGCTCGCCTCCAGATCGAAGCCGAGGAAGATCAGCGCGGGCAGGGTGAAGATGACTCCCGAAGCGATGGACTGGCCCGCGTTGCCCGTCGTCTGCACAATGTTGTTCTCCAGAATGCTGGCGCGACCGAAGGCCCGCAGGATGGAGATCGACAGCACCGAGATGGGAATGCTGGCCGCAACCGTTAGCCCTGCGCGCAGCCCGACGTAAACCGTCACCGCGCCGAAGAGCACGCCGAAGACCGCGCCCAGAATGAGCGCTCTCGCCGTCAACTCCGGTCGTGTTTCGGTTGCGGGAACAAAGGGTTTGAAGACCGGCTTAATGGGTGTCGATGCGGCCATGTGATTGAAATCTCCCGCGGAATAGCAGCGTTACAGGCTTCGATGGGAGTGTATCAGCGGCAGCGGACTTTCGCGCGGTCTAGAGCTTTGGCATAGACGCGAATAGGTGTTCCTGTTGGCGAATCGAGCCGCCAGGATTTATACTTCGACCATCGGCGCGGCCCAAGCGGCCTGGAGCGCCGTGCGAGCGAGGTGCATCTTCAGCGAATGTCTGAATGAGAGTACGCTCCATGTTTCTTCCGGCGCGCCGTCAGGTTTAAACGCCGGTTCGGACGATGTTCGCGCGCGAATGCGCCTGCTGCAACGTCTGGCTGGCCGCGCAACCGCGGCGTTTCGTTCTGTTCTCGACGATCTGGTTACGACAGCATTTCCCTCGGACTGCCGCGTGTGCAACGGTCCGCTGCTGCGTTCCACAATCCTTCCCATCTGCGACAACTGCCGGACTTCTGTACCGCCGCAAACTCTGGCCATGTGCCGCATATGTAGCGAGGCTCTCGATATCGACATGGAGAGCGCTCGCTTCGCCAGCCAGTTCATGGACGAAGGTCTGCTGTGCGACGGCTGCCGCACCGACCCACCGAAGTTCGAGCGCGCCGTTGCGTACGCTGTCTACCGGAAAGAGCTGCGCGAGATGATTCACCTGCTCAAGTATGAGCGGATGGGTGGTGTTGCCAAGCTGCTTGGCCCAATGCTGGCCGCGGCAATCCTGTCGATCAAAGCCGAGACCGCTCAGGCCGAGACTGCTCAGGAGCTGATTGTCGTTCCGGTGCCATTGTTCCCGAGCAAGCTGCGCCAGCGCGGCTACAACCAGTCCGAACTGCTGGCCAAAGTCGCTCTGGCCGAGCTGCATCGGACGCGTCCTGACTGGCGCCTTCGTCTACAGTCCGAAATCCTTCGTCGCCGCCGCGACACGCGAAGCCAGTTTGCGCTCAACCCGACCAGCCGCTACTGGAACGTCAAGGGCGCCTTTGCGGTGAATCGGAACTCCATTCGGCCCGGATGCGAGGTGCTTCTGATCGACGATATCTACACCACAGGCGCGACCGCTCGCGAGTGTTCGCGAGCGCTGCGCCGGGCCGGGGCAGGCAAGGTCTGGGTCGCCACGCTGGCCCGCGCACAGACCCCGCGCATTCCGGTTGCCATGTGGGACGAAACTCGGTCGCACTCTCCGCAGGGATTCGGATAGAGGCAGCGCGAATGGGCAAGTGAGTTCAGCGGTCTTGAGTGTTCAACGGCATCAATGCAGCGTATTCGGATGAGGATTGGAAGCGGAGGGTCTGAGCAATGCAAGCGTCTCACGGTTCGTTGAAGGTGCGGAAGCAGCGGGTGAGCGGGAGTCGGCACGCGAGCGGACACGGCTCGCCGCGGCTGACCACGGAGCTCGATGTCCGCATCGGCGTCTTTCGCCAGCCGGCGATGCAGACTCCCGTGCTGGTGCTGAACGCCTCCTACGAGCCGATCAACATCTGCGGCGCACGGCGCGCGCTGGTTCTGGTGCTGAAGGGCGTCGCGCGCACCGAGGAGGAACAGGGCGCGGTGCTGCACGCAGCGCGCATGAGTGTGGCCATGCCGAGCGTGATCCGGCTGCTCGAATACCGCAGGATCCCGCACCAGACGCGCGCGCTCTCGCGCAAGAACATCCTGCTGCGCGATCGCAACGCCTGCCAGTACTGCGGCATCGTGCTGACCGCCGGCGAACTGACGCTCGACCATGTGGTCCCACGCTCGCGGGGCGGGCTTTCGACCTGGGAGAACCTGGTCGCCTGCTGCCACGAGTGCAATCGGCGCAAGGGGAATCAGTTGCTGCACGAGCTGACCGAGATGACGTTACAACGCGAGCCGCGGCAGTTCAGCCTGCATACGTCGCGCCATATCATGCGCATGATCGGATCGGCGGACCCAAGCTGGAGGCGCTATCTCTACTTTGAATCCCAGCCGGAGTTGCAGTTCGTCGCGTGACGCGCGCATCTGTCCGTTTCACTTTGGCGGCGCGGCGGGAGCCGGCGGCTGGCCGGTGTTCTGTTTTTGCTTCTGATCGTCAGAGTCCTTGTTGTTGGTGATGTCCTGGCCGTTGTAGATAATGCGGCTGGTGGCGCGGAACCGCTTGTAGTCGGTGTATCGCACGGTTGAACGGATGTGGACGTCCTCGCTGAGCGCGCCGTTCTGCGCGGCGAAGTGCAGCTCTCCCTCGGCCTTGGTATAGGTGGGAAACCAGTACTTGCCGTCGACCTGCTCGTAGTAGGTGGTGAAGGGCGGCTGCAGGTCTTCGTGGCCGGGGCGCATGTCCTGGGGAACGGTCTTGCCGTTGATGAGGACGATCTGCAGGTCCTGCTGATCGACCCAGACCTTGCCCTGGAAGTAGTGGTGGTTCTTGACCAGCGTCTTCGGGCCGGCCTCGAAGACGTAGGTGTCGATCTCATCGACCTTCTGGCGGCCGAGGTACTTTACGTCGTACTGGGGCAGGTCGCCGGTGGTGAGGATGAAGGGCAGGCGGTGTTCGATCTCGTCGAAGTCGGCGGGGGTCATCATGATGCGCTCGAGGGTGTTCTGCGGGGCGAAGACGACGTGCTCCTCGCGGCGGCCTTCGGGGGAGAAGGTGATGTCGGTGACCTGCTGGTACTCGCCGTCGATCTTGCCGGAGTCTTCGTCGAGGGTGTCGACCTTGACGGCCTGGCGGAAGACGTAGTCGTTGCGGGCCTGGGCGAACTCGGCCTCGCGGGCGGCGAATTTCTGGACAATCTGGTCGACGGTGAGGCCGGTGGGGGGGGCGGTGTCGAGCTTGCCGAAGCCGGAGGCATCCTGCGCGGCGGCGAGATGCAGCGGCGCCGCAAGGGCGAGGGCGAGGAGGGCGGCGGCTTTGGCGGGCAGATTCATCGGTGCTGTACTCCGTATTCGGGCTGTCTGGATGTTAGTCGATTCTGGTTTGGCGTGGTACCCCCCCAGTGCTATTAGCGTAAAGTATTCAAAACATGCATTTTAAGATCGCGCTAAGCGCTTGAGACGTATTAAAAGCGAAGGCCCGGCGGGTTGGCCGGGTCTTTCGGTGGTTTTGTTTACTGATTTAATTATACGCGCTGGAGCATAGCTACTATGCCAACTATTTTTCTTGGGTAAGTGATTGATGGAGCGTTGGTTAGGGGGATTTTTGAGGACCGAGAGGCTTGACATGCGGAATTGCTGGGGTTTTTGAGGGATTTTTTTGCGGCCTCGATGGCTGCGGCGGGGTGGGAGAGAGCGGCGGTTGGATGTAGACTGGCGCGATGAAGAAGATGCGTGCGGTTGGGATTGTATTGGCGTGGGCCGGGATGGTGGCGGGGCTGGGACAGGGTGCTGGGCAGACGAGCAGCCAGACGGCAGCGAAGGCTGCGGAGCCGGTCGCGGCCAAGCGACCGATGACGTTTGCGGATTTGATGGCGATGAAGCGGGTGAGCGATCCACAGATCTCGCCGAGTGGCAAGTGGGTGATGTTCTCGGTGACGGACGTGTCGCTGGAGAAGAACAACAAGGTGAACCATCTGTGGGTGGTGGCGCTGGGGGGTGGTGTCGGTGCAGAAGCAGATTCCTCCGCTGCGCTGCGGAATGACAAACAAAAAGACGGTGGCGAACGGCAAGTGACGTTCAACACGGGAGAGAGCTTTGGGCGGTTCTCGCCGGATGGGAAGTTTGTGTCGTACACGGGCGCGCCGACCAAGGACGATCCGGTGAGCCGGATCACGATTGCGACCTGGGATGAGGCGACCGGCACGATTGGAGTGGGGCGGACGTTGACGGCGGTGAGTGGAGATGCGGATGGGGCGATCTGGTCGCCGGACTCGCGGCACTTTTTGTTTACGACGCAGGTCTATCCAGAGTGCAGCGTGAAGGCGGGAGCGCGAGCGGTGTCGGCTCCCACCCATCGCGATACTGCCGCGATGGATGGGGCACCCGGAATTCAGTGGGCCGGAATGGAGCCTGCTTCGTGGGCGGAGGAGGATGCTTGCGACAAGGCCAAGGATGAGGCTGCGGAGAAGAGTCCGGTGAAGGGGCAGGTTTGGGATGCGTTGCTTTATCGGCACTGGGACCAGTACACGGGGCTGAAGCGGAGCCATATCATTGAGGCGGATTTTTCGTTGGATGGGGCAAATCCGCGGGACCTGACTCCGGCGAGCGCGGTGGGGGATGCGGAGACGCCGACGTGGATGCTGGGTGGGCCGCTGGAGTATGCGTGGGCTCCCGACTCGAAGGAGATCGCCTATGTGACGAACCTCGATAAGGTTCCGGCGGCCTCTACGAATAATGACGTGTTTACGCTGCGGCTGGACGAGCCGGGAGCGAAGGCGGTAAAGGTATCGACTTCGCCGGGCAGCGATGATGAGCCGGAGTACTCGCCGGATGGGAAGTGGCTGGCGTTCCGGTCGCAGGCAAGGGCGGGGTTTGAGTCGGATCGCTTTCGGTTGATGCTCTACGACCGGGAGAAGAAGACGATCAAGGAAGTGCTGCCAAAGTTTGATCGGTGGGTGGATGAGTTTGTTTGGGCACCGGACTCGAAGACGATTTATTTTGCGAGTGGCTATCAGGGGCAGGAACCGATCCTTCGCTTTCAGCTAGACGACAACTCGCTAGTTCACGTTGTAATGAATTCAGCTTTAGATCTTGAGGGAGAATTCTCCGAACTCCAAGTCGATCATTCCGGCAAAACTATGGTCGCTACGCGGATGAAGGTTGATGATCCTAGCAGGATTGTCGCATTACAACCCAATCAAATTGTGGGCGTCATTGATGTCATAACTGTGCCCCAAATGCTTGCACTTCCCAAGCTCGTTTATGGTCACGAACTCACACACGTCAATGATGCTCTCGTGAATCAACTTGATCTGGCTGCGCTGGAGCGGTTCTGGTTTACGGGGGCGGAGGGGACTAAGGTGCAGGGGTTTATTTTGCGTCCGCCGGGGTTTGATGCGGGGAAGAAATATCCGGTGAAGTTTGTGATGCATGGGGGGCCGCAGACGGCGCTGGGGGATTCGTGGAGCTATCGGTGGAACTGGGAGCTGCTGGCGGCGGATGGATATGTGGTGGTGGGGATCAATCGGCGCGGGTCTACGGGGTATGGGCAGAAGTTCGTGGATGAGGTGAGCGGAGACTGGGGCGGGCGGGCGTACGAGGACCTGATGAAGGGGCTGGACTATGCCGAGGCGACGTATCCATTTATCGACAAGACGCGGGAGTGCGCGCTGGGGGCGAGCTATGGCGGCTTCATGGCCGACTGGGTGCTGACCCATACCAACCGCTTCCAGTGCATCGTGACGCACGACGGGATGGTGGACCCGGTGAGCGCGTACGGGACGACCGAGGAGATGTGGTTCAACGAGTGGGAGTTCCGCAGGCCGGAGGACTTTCCGGCGGGGTGGGATGGGTTTAAACCCACATCTCAAAATCGAGATGTGGGGCACCCAGAGGGACACCAGGCCGAGCCGTGGCGATACCAGAACCTGCCGGCGGACCAGGACCCCTTCCGCAAGTGGTCGCCGATGCGTTTTATTGAGAATGCCAAGACGCCGACGCTCATCATTCATTCGCAGAAGGACTACCGGCTGGATGTCTCGCAGGGCTTCGAACTGTATACCGCGCTCGAGCGGCGAGGCGTGCCTGCGCGGTTCCTCTACTTCCCGGACGAGGGGCACTGGGTGCTGAAACCGCAGAACTCGCAGCTCTGGTACGAGACGGTGGCGGATTGGTGCGACCGGTGGACGAAAACGGGGAAGTACGCGGAGACTGGGAACAGGGATCAGGGATCAGGGAACAGGTAGGCGATGGCGTTCAAGCGGGCGAAGCGGCGGGAGCCGGTGGGCGAGGCTGGGCTGATGGAGTACGCCGTGCGAATGCTGGCGTCGCAGATGCGCACGGAGCGCGAGCTGCGGCGGTTGATGAAGCGGCGCGCCGTGGAGGGAGACGAGGGCGAGCGGGCGATGGACGCGGTGGTGGCCCGGCTGAAGGAATTGAATTACCTGAGCGACGCGCGCTTTGCGGCGGAGTACACGCGACTGCGCAAGGAGGGAGAGAAGTTCGGGCGGCGGCGGGTGCAGCAGGACCTGGCTTCGAAAGGTGTCGCCCCGGAGATGGTGGCGACTGCGGTCAGCTCGGCGTATGAGGGCGTGGACGAGGCGGCGCTGGCGCGGGAGTACATCGCGCGCAAGAGGATGAAGCAGCCCGCGGGAGAGAAGGCCAAGCAGGAGGCGGCGCGGGTGATGGGGCGGTTGCTGCGCGCGGGATTTTCGGCGGGCGCGGTGTTTAAGGTGCTGAAGGAGTGGGGGGTGGAGGTGGAGGAGGTGGATGTCGTCGGCGATGCGGAGTAGCGGGGTGAGACGGAGGGCGATTGCCAATCGCGTGGTTGCTGAGCGCGTGGTTGCGGTGGACTGGTCCGGGGACCGCAGTGAGGCCGGGCAGAGGCGGAAGATCTGGGCCGGGGTTTGGACGATGAATCCCACCCATCGCGATAGAACCGCGATGGATGGGGCACCCGGCGCGGGGAAGGTTGACGGCGGACGCATCACGCTGGAGGGTGGACGGACTCGGGCGGAGTTGTGCGAGTGGTTGATCGGGATGGCGAGGGAGACGCCGCGGATGGTGGTGGGGCTGGATTTTTGCTTCAGCTTTCCGGCGTGGTTCGTGCGCGGCGAGATGGGTTGCGCGGACGGGCCAGCCTTCTGGGAGTTGGTATGCCGCGGCCTGAGCGAACAATGGCTCGCTCAGGGGAATCCAGACAGGCGCTTCTGGGGAAAGCATCCCAAGCCGGAGGAGTTCACGGGCGAGCGGCTGCACCGGATGCTGCGGGCAACCGACATCGACTGCAAGCTGGCGGCGCGGATTCCCGAGGCAGAGCGCGCGGAGAGAGTGCGCGGGATTGGGCCGAAGAGCGTATTTCAGATCGGCGGAGCGGGCAGCGTGGGGACGGCGTCGCTGCGCGGGATGCCGGTGCTACGGCGGCTGCGCGAGGCGGGATTTGCGGTGTGGCCGTTCGACCGGGCGGGATTGCCGATGGTGGTGGAGATGTACACGCGGCTGAATACGGGGCCAGTGCGCAAGTCGAATGCGGCGGCGCGGGCGGTTTATTTGTTGAAGAAGCGCAGGGAGGACGCGGCGTATGCGGCGCTCTCGCGGGGAGTGATGGAGCGGGCGCGCGGTAGCGAGGACGCCTTCGACGCACTGGTGAGCTGCATGGCGATGACCGCGCGGCGAGGGGAGTTCGCGGGGTTGGCGATGCCGGTGGACCCGGAGTATAAGGTGGAGGGTTGGACCTGGGCACCGGGAGCAGGGGAAATATTTCAACTCGAGACTGCGAAGTGAAAGGCGGAGCGAGGTGAAGCTGAATCTGATTACGCTGGCGGTGTTGATTGTGGGGGTGGTTTGGGTGTGCCTGTGGCTCGCGCCCAGCATGGAGTGGAATGGGGTGAGGATTGAGGGTGCGGGGATTGCTGGGGTGTCGCTGGCGCTGCTGGTTGTGGCGCGGCTACAGTTGGGCGCGGCGTTCTCGATTCGGGCGAAGGCCAAGACGCTGGTGACGACGGGGATTTACTCACGGATTCGCAATCCGATCTATGTGTTCAGCGCGGTGTTCCTGGTGGGGATCGTGATTGTGTCGGAGCGCTGGCTTCTGCTGTTGCCGATTGCAGCGCTGGTTCCGGTGCAGATGGTTCGAGCGCGGAGGGAGGCGCGCGTGCTGGCCGCGGCGTTCGGGGAGGAGTACGAGCGGTACAAGGCGGGGACGTGGTTCTAGTTGAGACCAACCACACTCTGCGGAGAGCTACGGGGTATTTCTCTGCTGTCCATGGTTTCGCCGATATACTGACTCTGCTGGTGCGATAAGAGGATGGTGAGCGCCGAAGGGCGTGTCGAGCAAGCGTTTGTCGTATGGAAGCAGCCAGGAGATGATGGGACCGGCATGAGTGAGACGGCGCAGACGAAGGTGAGTTTCTCCGGGCGGTTGCGGGCGCATCTTGCGATTGCGCGGCTGGACCACTCGATCAAGAACCTGTTTGTGCTGCCTGGGATTATTGTTCCGCTGAGCCTCTATCCACGGCTGCTGACCTGGCGGCTGGCGGAGACGCTGGTGTGGGCGTTTGTGTCGATCACGCTGGTGGCGTGCAGCAACTATGTGCTCAACGAGGTTCTGGACGCGCCGTTCGACCGGCTGCATCCGACCAAGAAGAGTCGGCCAGCGGCGCTTGGGCTGGTCAACATTCCCGCGGCTTACGTGCAGTGGATTCTGATGATGATGGCGGGCGTGGCGATCGGCTGGACGATCTCGCGTCCGTTTGCGGTGACGGCGCTTGCGCTGTGGCTGATGGGATGCGCATACAACATCAAGCCTCTGCGCACGAAGGACGTGGCATACCTGGATGTGTTGACGGAGAGCGTGAACAATCCGCTGCGCATGCTGCTGGGGTGGTACGCGGTGGCGGCGTGGCTGGTGCCGCCGCTGAGTCTGCTGATGTGCTACTGGATGATTGGCTGCTACTTCATGGCGCTGAAGCGCTTCAGCGAGCTGCGGGAGATTGGCGAGGGCGGTGTGGCGGGGGCGTATCGCGCGAGCTTCAAGCGGTATACGCCGGAGTCGCTGCTGGTGAGCGTGGTCTTCTATGCGTCGACGGCGATGCTGTTCTTCGGAGCGTTTGTGATTCGCTACAGGATCGAGCTTCTGCTGGCGTTCCCGCTGGTGGCGCTGGTGATGGCGATCTACTTCAAGCTCGCGTTCAAGCACAATAGCGCGGTGCAGAATCCGGAGAAGCTGTATCGCGAGCCGGGGCTGATGCTGTGGTTTACCGCAACGGTGGTGGTGATGGTACTGCTGCTGTTTGTGCGCCTGCCGTGGCTGGAGAAACTCTTTATGCCGACGCTGCCAGTGGTGCAGCCGACGAGTATTGCAGCGCCAGTGTCGCAGGTTGTGCCGCTGCGGTTTGAGGTGCGCGGTGCGTGAACCCACGTCTCAAGGTCGAGACGTGGGGCACCCGCTGATGGCGGACGCGGCAATGGATTCGGGAATCGCAAAGTGCAGGCTGGCGCGCGTGCTGGCGGTGGTGTTTGTGCTGCTGACGGCGACGCTCGCGCTGACCTGGTCGCATAACAAGCTGATGTCGCAGGACGAGATGTACGCCTTCCAGACGGCGAGCGTGCCGACGGTTGCGGAGTTGGTGCGGGTGCAGCGGACGTGGCCGATCTCGCTGGACCCGCTGCTCTATCCTCTGCTGGCTCATGCGGGGATGAGGGCGTTTGGTGCGGGTGCGTTCGCGCTGCGCCTTCCTGCCCTGCTGGGATTTTTGCTAATGCAGGTCTGTCTCTTCTTCTTCGTGCGGAGGCTGGCGGGCGAGCGCGCAGGCGCGGTGGCGGCGGCGTTTCCGGCACTGACGGCTACGCTTTACTACTCTGCCGAGGGACGGCCGTATGGGTTGATGCTGGGGCTGTATGCGCTGGCGCTGTTGAGTTGGCAGGTGGCGACGCGTGAAGCAGGGAACAGGGATCAGGGAACAGGGAGCAGACGCCGAGGATGGGCGCTGGTTGGGCTGGCGGTGGCGATTGCGGCGACGATCAATGCGCACTACTTCGGGATACTGCTACTGGTTCCGGTGTGCGCGGCGGAAGGGATTCGCAGCTTGCAGCGGCGGCGGACGGATTGGCCGGTGATGGCGGCGATCTACATGGGGATAGCGGGGTTCGCGGCAACGATGCCATTTCTGAAGGCTGCGGGCGAGTTTCGCAATAACTATTACAACTCGGGGTGGGTGGGGCTGCACGATATTACGCGTGCCTATCGGTCGATCTTCGTGGACTACACGCAGATGTCGATGACGACGCAGCATCTGTGGATGGTGGCGCTGGTGGCGTTTGCGGCGGCGCTGGTCTGGGGATGCGCGCGGCAGATCTTCGGGCGCGGGCGCGAGACGCGGATTCCGGCGGCGGAGTGGGTGCTGATGCTCGTGCTGGCGGCGCTTCCCTTCTGCGGTTACCTGCTGGCGCGGCTTGTGACGCACTCCATCGAGGTGCGCTATGTGCTGGGCGCGGCAGTGGCGATCAGCGCGATGCTGGCGGTTT
Source organism: Granulicella sp. (assembly GCA_003132145.1). Classification (GTDB taxonomy): domain Bacteria; phylum Acidobacteriota; class Terriglobia; order Terriglobales; family Acidobacteriaceae; genus Edaphobacter. Next base: position 17,255 of record PKWU01000070.1, on the reverse strand, counting down.
CGATCAGTTCGTGGCTGCGGCGCGATGCGGTCTTTGCGGCGGTGATGGTGGTGCTGGGCGTGGCGATTGTGGGGGCGGATACGGCGCGAATTCACGCGGAACAGCGCAAGACGGCACAGAGACTGGCGTCGCTGGTGCTGTCGGCGGAGGTAAAGCGCGCGCTCGACGCGAACCCGGATGGGCGGCTGTATGTGCAGGACATGGGCGCGTTCGAGGAGGACCGCATCTACGAGCCGGACGCGGATGTGCGCGCGCGCATGACGCTGGTGTACTCCCGCGACGAGGAGTTGCGCTGGAGACGGCACGACACCATGACGCTGACGGCGATGCACATCGGGCGCTTCACGGGACTGCCGGTGGTGTCGTATGAAGCGCTGCGCGCGCGGCCGGGTGAGCATCTGTTTGTGCTCTATCACACGAGTTGGGACTGGACGGACCAGGCCTTCGCGGAGGATGACGCGAGGGTGCAGCCGGTGGGACATGCGATGGGCGGGGACGTGGCTACGGTGCGATTTTAGCAGGGGCCGCGCCTTCCGCTGATAGACTTAAAGACCTATGGGCGATCATACGAAAAGCAACAGCGGGAGGTCTGGAAGCCAGATTCGCGAAGATTTTCTGCGGTTTTTTGAGGGCAAGGTCTCGGCTGCCACGGGGCAGGGACACAGGCGCGTCCACTCGTCGTCGCTGGTGCCGGCCAACGACCCGACGCTGCTGTTTACCAACGCCGGGATGAACCAGTTCAAGGACGTCTTCCTGGGCGCGGAGCGGCGGGAGTACTCGCGGGCGACGACCAGCCAGAAGTGCGTGCGGGCGGGCGGGAAGCACAACGACCTGGAGAACGTCGGATTCACGCGGCGGCACCATACGTTTTTCGAGATGCTGGGGAATTTTTCTTTTGGCGACTACTTCAAGCGCGATGCGATTGCGTATGCGTGGGAGCTGCTGACCTCGAAGGAGTGGTTTGGGCTCGATCCGGCGAAGCTGTATGTAACGATCTTCGAGGGCGACGCTGCGGTGCCGCGCGACGACGAGGCTTATAAGTTCTGGGTGGAGGCGGGGGTTCCGGCGGAGCGCATCTTCGAGATGGGCGTGAAGGAAAACTTCTGGCAGATGGGCGATACGGGTCCGTGCGGGCCGTGCTCGGAGATCTACTTCGATATGGGGGTTGAGGCTTCCCTGTCAGGCAAGGACCTGCTATTCCCGCAGGACGAAGAGCGGTACGTGGAGATCTGGAACCTGGTGTTCATGCAGTTCGACCGCGGATCGGATGGCGTGTTGACTCCGCTGCCCAAGCCCTCGATCGATACGGGGATGGGGCTGGAGCGCGTGGCGGCGGTGATGCAGGGTGTGCTCTCGAACTTCGAGACGGATTTGTTTGTGCCGCTGATCAAGCGCGCGGCGGAGTTGACTGGATTCAGCGGATCAGCGAAGGGCGAAGACAAGGGCGCAGCGAGCCTGCGGATTATTGCGGATCATGCGCGGGCGGCTACGTTCCTGATCGGTGACGGGGTAGTTCCGGCGAACGAGGGACGCGGATACGTGCTGCGCAAGATTCTGCGGCGCGGGATTCGCCATGGGCGGCTGCTGGGGCAGGAAAAGCCGTTCATGCACGAGATGGTCTTCGCCGTGCGCGATGAGATGCAGGTGGCTTATCCCGAGCTGAAGGGAAGTGCAGAGCGGGTGAGTAAAGTAGTGCTCGCGGAGGAACAACAATTTGCGCGGGTGTTGGCGATTGCAGTCAGAGAGCTCGAGCAGTATCTGCAAGGGCATAAGGATCTGAGTGTTAAGGAGCTAAAACGCGTTATCGATGAGATCGAAAAGCAGACTAAGCCAGGTCTCTGGGATGTTCTGAATGCGCTAAATACTGATAGCGGAATGATTGAGTGGAATGCTGTCGAAGACGTTCTCCTGAAATTCTATGGTGATCTGGTTGGTCCGCCGCTGCTGAAGAAACTTAGGGAGGAGTTCGAAAAGAGACTTGTTCTTCAAGGCAAAGATGCTTTTCATTTATATGAAACGTATGGGCTGCCATTGGACTTTATGCAGGAAGCGTCTCGAGATCGTGGCTACGACTTCGACATGGAGGGATTCGAGAAGGCGAAGGAGGAGGAGCAGGCACGGGCGCGGGCGAGTTGGAAGGGTGGGTCGCAGAAGACGGCTTCGCCGGTGTATCGCGAGCTGGCGAAGACGGAGTTTGCGGGGTACACGGCGCTGCGCGTGGATGGGGCGCGGGTGTTGGCGCTGGTGAAGGACGGCGTGGGCGTGGCCGAGCTGCGCGCGGGCGAGGCGGGCGAGGTAGTCCTCGATGCGACGAGCTTCTATGCCGACTCCGGCGGGCAGGTGGGCGACGTGGGCTGGTTGATGGGCGCGGGCCACTCGACGGTGGTCGCCGATGTGAGCGGCGCGTCGAAGCCGGTGCAGGGCGTGTGGGCGCATCGCGTAGTGGTGCGGGAGCGGATCGCCGTAGGCGACACGGTGGACACGCTGGTCGATGGCGAGGTGCGGGCGGCGGTGACGCGGAACCATACGGGGACGCATCTGCTGCACGCGGCGCTGAGGGAGGTGCTGGGGCGGCATGTGAAGCAGGCGGGGTCGTCGGTGGACCGCGCGCGGCTGCGGTTCGACTTCTCCCACTTCGCGGGCGTCGCCGAGGAAGAACTCGCTCAAGTAGAAGAGATTGTGAATCGGCAGGTGCTGGCCAACACGCCTGTGGAGACGATGGTGGATGTGCCCATCGACGTTGCGGTGCAGGAGCTGGGCGCGATGGCTCTGTTCGGCGAGAAGTACGGCGACAAGGTGCGCGTGGTTAAAATCGGCGATTTCTCGACCGAGCTTTGCGGCGGGACGCACACCCGGGCGACGGGCGAGATCGGGCTAGTCAAGCTGGTGGGCGAAGGGTCGGTCTCGAGTGGCGTGCGGCGCGTGGAGGCGGTGAGCGGATGGGGCGCGCTGGGTGAGTTCCGGCGGGACTACGAGGTGGCTCGCGTGGTGGGACAGATGGTGGGAGGCGCAGAGACATCGGGGCAGAGCGAAAGTGCGCTGGCGGATGCGTTGCGCGCACGGATTGCGGCGACCGAAGAGGAGATGAAGAAGCTGCGGCGCGAGCTGGATTCGGCTCGGATGAAGTCTGCCTCGGCTGCGGCGGGCGAGGCTGCGGCGGGCGAGGTTAAGGGCGTCAAGCTGCTGGTGCAGCGCGTCGACGGGCTGGAGCGCGGGCCGATGCGCGATCTGGTCGACCAGATGCGCGGCAAGCTGGGATCGGGCGTTGTGGTGCTGGGCGCGGCCTCGGATGGCAAGGTTGCGCTGATTGTGGGCGTGACGAAAGACCTGACCGGAAAGGTCCATGCGGGGAAGGTTGTTGGCGCGCTAGCGGGGCTGGTCGGTGGCAAGGGCGGCGGACGGCCGGACCTGGCGGAGGCTGGCGGCAGCGATGCGGGTGCGCTCGACGGCGCACTGGCCAAGGCGGCAGAGGTTGTGGGGGGATTGCTCGGGTAGGGTGGTCAACCCAATTCCCACTCATGCGATGAAGCCGCATGAATGGGGCACCAGGCAAGCTGGCATATTGGTGAAGCAGATTCCTCCGCTGCTCCACCCCAGCGAGCAAAGACCGCTCGCCGGGGACCCCGGCTGCGCTGCGGAATGACAAACAAGAGACTGGAACAAGGCTGGGGGTATCGCGGGGAGTACCGGGCGGTTTTTGCGTGGGGCGGTGGTGCGGCGCGACTTAAACTGAGAGAGCGATGTCTCTCGGGAAACAGATGCGGTGGGTGCGGTGTGCGGCGTGCGTGATCGCGCTGAGCTGTGTTGCGACGCTGTGCTGCGGCGCGGCGCGGGTGCGCGCGGTGGGGGAGAAGACCGCAGGTCCTTCGACTTTCCCTTCGACTCCCCTTCGGCTAGCTCAGGGTCGCTCAGGGTCCGCTCAGGATGACAGATCTGTTGGCGGACGGCGGGCGGCGAAGAAGGCGGTGGCGCTGACGCCGTGGGAGCAGGCGGAGCGCGGACGGGAGACGCTGGAGGCGATTCCTGAAGCGACGCGCACGCGAGCGGATTACACACAGGCGATGGACGCGTATCGGGCGATCTATCATGCCAACCCGGCGGACGTTCATGCCTCGGCGGCGGTGAATGCGGTGGCCGAGCTGCTGGTTGAGCAGGGACGGACTCTGCACGATGAGAAGAGCCTTCGCGCGGCGGTGGGGCAGTATGAATTTTTGCGCACACAGTATCCGGCAAGCTCGCTGGGGGTGCAGGCGCTGCTGGCCGAGGGGCAGATTGCGCAGAACGACTTGAAGGACGCGGCGGCGGCGCGCGAGAGGTACAAGCTGCTGCTGAAGGAGCACGGCAGGAGCGAGCAGGCGGAAGAGGCACGCGCGGGACTGGCTTCGCTGGTGCAGGGAACAGGGATCAGGGAACAGGGATCAGGAAAGACGGGACTATCGGTTGCGGCTGGAATCCACGTCTCAGTGGCGAGACCCTCCGACAAGCTCAGCGCAGGCAGTGGGGCACCCATTTCCGTGGCGGACCAGCCCACTCATCCAACCCAACCGGCAAAGCTGGCTGCAACCACGGCTCATGGTGATGCTGCAACAAATGGGGCGACCAACGGCGCGCGTTCAACAAAGAGCGGAGTCTCGTCGCTGCCAGCCATGGCGCAGACTTCGGGAGTGGGGGCGAATGGTGCAGCGCAGCAGCGCCTGGGCACGGCCCAGCCCACTCATCCAACCCCACCGGCAAAGATGGCGGGAACCCCGGTTAGCGATATGACTGCAATGAGTGGCGCCGATTTAGTGGCCGGTGCGGTGTCGGGTGGCGAGGCGCGCAGTGGGAAGCCGGCGCTGGTGACCGGGATTCGCCACTGGTCGACGGCGACGTATACACGGGTGGCGATCGATCTGGGCGACAACGTGACCTACGAGGCGGCGCGCGTGCCAAACCCGGACCGGATTTATTTCGACCTGCATGGGACGCGGTTGGCGCCGGAACTGGTGGGCAAGAGCTTCGCGGTGACCGACGATGGGTTTCTGAAGAAGGTGCGGGCGGCGCAGTACTCGGACGATGTGACGCGGGTGGTGCTGGATGTGAACGATGTGACGGAGTACTCGGCGTTTCTGCTGCCAAACCCGTACCGGCTGATCATCGACATCCATGGAGGCAAAGAGGCAGGGAACAGCGAACAGGGATCAGGGAACAGGGATCAGGCGACAGGGAACAAAGACGACACGGCTGGGTTGGCGGTGGGTGATGTGCCTGCTCCGCGCGCGGCGGTTACGGTGAAGCCGACGGCTGCGCGGCCCGTGCCGAACAGCGTGGCGACGAAGAGCGCGAACGCGGCCAGTGAGGTTGCAGACCTGAGCCAGTTGCCGGGCAGAGTGGAGGCGACGAGCAAGCCGACCTCGAAGCCGATCTCGGCGGTGGTGGAGACAGGAGCAGGTTCGAGGTTCGAGGTTCAAGGTTCGAGAGGCGATGCGGAGGAAACGAATGCTGCTGTTGTGACACCGGCGGATGCGGGTCCGGACACTTCGGCGAGTTCCGGCAAGAAGACGCGCAGGAGCAAGGCGAAGGCGGCGGGCGGCTCTACGACCGTTGTGGCGGATGCAACTCCGGCGCGGGCGGCAGTGCCGACGGCTGATGGCGAGACATCGCTGGTGCGCGCGCTGGGACTGAAGATCGGGCGGATTGTGATCGACCCTGGGCACGGCGGGCACGACTCCGGAACGCTGGGCGTGGACGGGATCGAGGAGAAGGACGTGGTGCTGGATGTGGCGCTGCGCCTGGGCAAGCTGCTGCACGACCGGCTGGGCGCGGAGATCATCTACACGCGGTCGGACGATACATTCATCCCGCTGGAGACGCGGACGGCGATCGCCAACAAGGCGCAGGCGGACCTGTTCCTGTCGATCCATGCCAACTCGTCGCCGGAGGCGAGCGCGCGCGGAGTGGAGACCTACTACCTGAACTTCACCAGCGACCCGACGGCGCTGGACGTGGCGGCGCGAGAGAACGCGGTGAGCGACCAGTCGATCCATCAACTGAGCGACCTGGTGAAGAAGATCGCGCTGAAGGACAAGATCGCCGAGAGCCGCGAGTTTGCCGGCGACGTGGAGGGCTCGCTCTACGCCGGGTTGCAGAAGAACAATGCGGGGCTGAAGGACCGCGGGGTGAAGAAGGCGCCGTTCGTGGTGCTGATCGGGGCGAATATGCCATCGATTCTGGCGGAGATCTCGTTTGTGACCAATCCGAAGGACGCGGAGCAGTTGCAGCAGCCGGAGTATCGCGAGCGCGTGGCGGAGAGCCTGTACAAGGGCGTGGCGCGCTACGAGGGCGGGCTGAGCGGCGCGCGCGTGCCGACCGAGCGCGCGGCGGTGGGGCAGTAAAGCATCTGAAATGTGGTGACCCGGGGCAGAGTCCAACTGCCGACCTTCGCGTTAGGAGTGCGATACGTAGGCTGCTGCACAAGACTGCACGTGGTCGCATGATGTCGAATAAACCGTGTGTTTACATATAGATTACTTACATATTTAGACGTGGTTCACTGCACGTGACTGCACGAATAACCAAAACAAAGTGCCACCAGAGTGCCACCAATCCTTTACACTGCATTTGGAGGTGGTTTGATGGCGAGGGGCAGGCAGCCGCAAAAAGTGAGGGGACTTCGTTACCGGGGAGACCGAGAGTTGTGGGAAGCCATGTACAAGGTCAACGGCAGACGTGTCCGCAAGGCGTTCGGTGACCGTGGGAAGGCAATCGAATGGCTGGACATTGCGCGTGGTCTCAGGCTGAAGGAAGGCGCAAGCGTTCTCCCCACAAGCGCAACCGAACCATTGCTTACAACGACTGAAAAGGAAGCACGTCGACAAGCTCAGGTGAATGCTATCTCCCTTGGAGAGCTGTGCTACGACCTGAAGCTCTACATCAAGAAGCATCCGACACAGTACAAGGACCAGCTCAATCCACCGCGCCGTCTGGACAGAATCAAAGCTGATCTAGGCGACCACCCTGCCACCAGCATCAAGCCGAAGGACATCGAAGCCTGGCTCGACGGTCTGATGAACCTCCACGCTCAGCGGGGAAGGGGCAAGCTGCTATCGGACGCGAGTGTAAACCGTTATCGTGTAACACTGAGTTCGGTGTACAAGCGCGGCATCAAGAACGAGAAGGTGACGGAGAACCCAGTCAAGGGCACTTCTCAGCGGAAGCTCAAGAACGGCGTGATCCGGTGGCTGAAGCCGGACGAAGAGAAGGCCGTCCGCGCGGCCATACAGAAACGCATCGACACGGCGGGAGAGGAAGGCCATCTCGACGGCGCCAAGCACCAGCGCCACCACCTGTGTGAATTCGTCGTCTCGATTCAGACCGGAATGAGGGCAGGGGAGCAATACGGTTTGGAGTGGCCGGATGTGGACCTCAGGCTTAGGCAAATCCATGTCAAGGAATCGAAAAACGGAATGGAGCGGTATATCCCCATGCTCCCCGAAGTTGTGGATTCCTTCAATACGCTAAAGTCGATGGGACTGGAGCGGAAGGACCGGGCAGAGGAACAGCCGAATAAATCACCCAAAGAGGTTTGTTTCGCGCTCGCTGATCCAAAGAAATGGTGGACTGCTGTGCTGAAAGAAGCCAAGGTCAAGCATTACCGCTGGCATGACAACCGGCACTCGTTTTGCTCTCGGCTGGTCCAGGCCGGGAAATCTCTCAAGGTTGTGCAAGAGTTGGCTGGTCACCGGGATATCAAGATGACGGCCCGGTATGCCCACTTGGATCAAGAATCCAAGCGGGAGGCCCTGGAGGATGCCTTCAGGCCGGTATAGCTTGCACAGGGTCGGTAGGGTATTCCCGATCAGCGTCTGTAATGTGGAGACGGAAGCCCATGCGGACTAAAATAACCTATGGATGCCAGCCTTCAAGATCGAGCATTTACTGTCACCATCTGGTCGTGACTTTGGATTCTGCTGCGAACCGTTGACTACTGACATCGCGTGAAAATGATGGCAGGAATACTGCCAAGACAGTGAGATGTTGACGGTCCGACAGACTGAGCAATTAGGGAAGGTAATCAACTTGGATAACCGGGACACATCGAGGCGATTTAACGAGAGCGAAAAACAAGAGTTGATCGAATATCTTCATGTTGCTTGTGACGAAGATAATCACAAGCAGTTTTTGAAAGACAATCCGTTGGGAGAATTCACAGATTATGTTGATGCTTCTCAAGACAACGAGTCAATGTATTCCCAGTTTGTCGTCCGCTTTGTCGACCTGCTTAATCTTAACCACGCTTGCCACAGAAGAAATAGAATGCTGGTCCGCAAGCAATGGAAACAGCGTTCTTTACCCAAATGTAAAGTAAAAGCCGTATTCGATTATGTGGCAATTTGCATCACAAGACCTGAAGACCAAGCACGAGCAAAAAGATATATCGACAAAAGAATCGACTCTACTAAAGAGTTTGAGAGGGTCGCACTGCGCATCAAGGCACTACAAAACGCATTGCATCTGGAGGACGAATCTCTAAAACGAGAATTCAAGTTTCCTCCGCTCAGCGAAAATATAGCTCCAATCCTAGAACTCATTAGCGCATGTTTAGACGCAATCGGGGAGACTCAGAGAGCCCGCCGCTCTTCGTATTCCGAACAGCGATATAACAATCTGCGATTTGCCCTCCAAAAGATCCAAGCGGCAAGAGCACTCGCTAATCCCCATAGCGATATGACTTCGCTAAGCTCTGAACAAGTGTGTGACATGATGCCTGTGATACACGAGGCGATTGCCGGCAAATTCCCGAATGGCAATGATTTTTATCAATACTCAACCGCCAATGTGGCGGCTCATGCGAACCGTCTCAACGCTGGTGGCACACGAGCCAAGCTAGACGAGATAATTGAGGGTGTTAGGGAGAAGTTTCCGGATGCAAAGACTTCATCAGACGACAACACTTTGAATGGCTGTCAACCAATCCCTAAAAAGATTCCGGTTTCCAGTGATGGTGCCGCGATCCAACTGCTTTGCGGCATCCACGGCGATTACATGAATTCTCATGACCCTATAGAGTTTGTGAGAAGGCTGAACATTTTAGTACCCGCACTTCGTTGCCTTCTAACGGAAACCACTCATATCGATTGAGTAAGACCCTTCGGCAGCATGTTGGCCAGGTTAAACCGGACTCCGGTATCTATTGATAATGAAGGACTTGCGTAGACGCGATTTTCGTCTAAAAAAATAGTGCGCTAGTAAATGACTCCTCGTCGGCCAAGGTTCATGCTCCCAACATGAACAAAATACCACTCCGCATACTATACGGTCGGCGCGATGCAGCCGAGGCTCTAGGCATCTCGATCCGGTCTCTGGACTACCTTATTGCCTCGGGCCAGCTGCCCACGCGATGCATTGGGAGCCGTCGGCTATTGACCAGGAGCGCCATCGAGCGCTATGCCCGATCCGACCACCCAAATCTGAAGCAACCTCGCAAACCGCGTAAAAGCGCAGCTCCGTCCAGCTCGAGCGACGACAAATAAGCGTGACACACCCCCCGGCTCGGGTATGAGCATATTTCCCGATAAGAACGGCAACTTGGGAAAAGTACCGGACCGCAAGTCCGGGAATGGTACGGATCCAAAAATTCTGATGAAGGACGCACTACATGCCCCCCAAAAACAGCACAGGAAAACCGACCGAAGGCCCACCGGACGTAAACGACCCTACCGCGAGTTTCACGGCGGAGGATATTCAGCTCTACCCACGCTTATGCGAGGTATTGCGCAAAAAAAACCTGCCACTACAAGCACAGTACACAACCGCCGACACCGCGCGAATCTTCGCTTGCGATATCAGGAGCATTCAGGAGCGTATTCATATCGGAAAATGGCCGGCGCGCGACCTGCCTAAGCGGGGGCGCTTCTTGTCGTGTGATATCGAGGCCTTCCTTGAAATGCAGCTGCCTTCTCCCACCATCACAGAGAAGCCCAAGGGAGGCCGAAAGTAATGATCTTGATTGCCGCCAGCATCGCTTTGCCGCGTATATCACCGCGATTTGCCCCTCTGTTTCGCGTTTACGTTAAGTTGCTCACAATAAGTCGCTTAGCTTCGTGCTTTATATGCATTATCACCGTTCGTTACTTTGACAAACTAATGGAGAAATTGCATATATGAACGTCCAGAATCTTACAATCGCCTCGCCAAAAGAGGCTTTGCCGCGCATTGCCTCGCCGGATCTCGTTATGTCGGCTTCGTCGACCAGAGTCGTCGATCTCCTCGGCGCCATCGCCAAAATGCGCCCGGATCTCCCCGTCGCAATGTTAACAACCACAGCAACGCATTTTTCCACCTACGTAGGCGTGCTCCTGCCTGACTTGAAGATCGCAACGCTCCAGCCTGCAATGCAGGGCTTCGGCTCTTTCTTGGCAAAACTGACTTCTAGGAAGGGTAAGCCGCTTAGCCGCAATTCTGTGCGCTCGTACAAAAACTACGCACTATTGTTGCGCCGCCTCGCTGTGGACCTTCTGGGATGGTCCGCCGAACCGAGTAAGGCGGAAGCCAAATGGCAGGAAGCTCTCGCCGGGATAAAACTGCTAGACGGATGTTCCGGAATTGTCCGGTTTGCCGTCGCCGCCGAGAAGGCCCCTGGTCAACTCTCCGACGATCATCTCCTTGCATTCAAGGAGTTGAAAATTGCAAACGGACGCCACCCCAAATCCGTACAGGCTGTGTTAGGTAACTTCCGGCGGATGATCGTCCAAAACAAACTCCGTGATAAGTTCCCGCTGATCACGCATCCTCTGGACGACTATCTTTACGGGGTCGCGACAGCTGACATGCCAGAACCGTGTCGCACGCAACTGCGCGACATGATCGCATCCCGCCTCAATACGGCTACACGCCGTTTGCAGAAAGGGAGCCGTCGTGACACGGGCAAAAGCAGCCGCCGCGAAAACGAGAATCTTCGGCCCGAAACGGCAATCAACGTTGAGCGAGCTGTCAGCAAGTTGCTTGGTTACGGCGTTCTGAAACATCTTCTGGACCTTCAGGGTCCGGTCGACCTGCTCGAGGTTGTCCACCCCAGAATCGTAGACCCCTACATCTCGTGGCAACTCGATGAAAGGAAGGTAACTCCGAACAGCCTCTATTCCAACCTTGCCACACTGCGCGGCACACTCCGAAAATATCCGGCCTATCAAACAATCGATTTCGATTGGATGACTGACCTGATGAACACGATTCCTGTAGAGGATGAGGAAGCCGCGATCGACCGCAAATCCGAGTATTTCATCGAGCATCGCGTGCTTTGCGAAATTCCGCTGAAGATCGAAAAGGAGAGGAGCCGCGTACAGAGAGGCACCATCAAATATGCGAGGTTAACCCACGACATCTTGCTGACCCACTGGATGGCGGTGTTTGCCTGGCGTCAGTTCAACGTGAGGATTTGCAATCTTGGCACGTCCAAAGACTGCGCGAACATCTTCAAAGCCGGCTTTGATCCCAACCGGCCCATCGGGAAGCCAGACGACGTCGAGGCGGAGCTAGCGCGCAACCCAGGAGCTGAATTTTGGCAGATTTTCTTCCCCAAGGAACAGGTGAAAACAAAACAGATGGTTCGCGGTATCGTGCCGTTGTATCTTGTGCCGTTACTCGAAGACTACGTCACGAATCAACGGCCTCTCCTAATTAGAGCCGCTCTCATTAGCACCGCTGACCGTGGAACTCTCTTCGTTGACCGGGGAACTCTCTTCCTCAATCACGAGGGTAGCCCCTACACACGCCTCGCCTTTGGAAACCTAATCGGCGGCCTCACGATGAAGCACGCAGGTCGCTGGGGCCATCCGCATCTGTATCGCGACGCACTGGCTTTCAGGTGGCTCGATACACACCCGGAAGACTATTTATCACTTAGTAAGCACCTTTGGCACCGGAACATCAACACAACCATCAGGCGTTATGGACGCAACTTCGATGAATCGCACGGCCTCAAAAAAGTCGGCGGATGGGTCGGTACCTTGTTCACGTCTTAACGCCTTACGCGATCAACCGCCGCCCTGCAAGGGGCGGCGTTCCTATTTGAAAGGAGGGAAGCTCTCTCAGTAAGTTCAGCCCCCACAGCCAGTCTTCCAGACTGGGCATTCTACACATACACCCGCAACACCTAACTGAAAGTGAACCCATGAAAACTTCAACCGGAAGACAACTGCCCCGACGTACGATTCTGTGGCTCGAGGCAGACAAAAGGTGTCATTGGTGCGGACGCGTCACACTTCTCTGTGACAATGTCGCCCCCTGACCAGGCAACCGTCGACCACAGGATGCCGCGTGGCCGCGGAGGTCCCGATACCATCGAAAACTGCGTCAGCGCTTGTCGGCAGTGCAACGAGGCACGCAATCACAGTGACGTCCTTTCACCTGGTCACAAGGGCCCAGCTCCCAAAATCCCGACGACTGAAGACTTCGCCGCGGCCTTGGGCGAGACCTCCAGGCAGCGAGACGCCGCAGTCCAGCAGCTAAATGCGCAACGAGCACGCAATCAGCGGTACCTTGCAGACCTCCAGATATTCCTCAACCAGCGGTCAGCGGCCGGTCGCTAACCGCTCCGCCCAGGCAGCATGCGACGTCGGTTTCATTGCGGGATGTGGGCTTTACCTCGAATCGAGGGGATCGATGTCCTGCTGATTTCAAACGTTGCCGATCCATAGCGGCGACCTAAGTACCGCAGATTCGACCCGATGTTGAGATCCCTTCTCAACCTCTCGACCCAGCAATCAATAGCCTTGCATCGCATGAGGCGGACACGGATACGTCCCCCAAGCCATGTGTTTCTCTCCCGGCCCGCTTAATTCCCTTCACAACTGATCAGTGACTCGCTGCCTTCGCCGGTAGCGTTTGCGGCTGACCCATTAAATCGAGGAGCAAGAGCAAGAAATGAAAAACCAGGAAGATCCTTCCCGAGAATACGGACGGCGCATTGCCGCGCCGCCCACACCCTCAAACAACGAACCGCAGCGTTCCGCAGTTATTCCCATCGAGGTGCTTCACGCAAACCGCCTGAGGTTGTTTTCTGTTCAGCCCCAGGGCAGGCTGGCACATGCGAGGTGCGAATTGAAGACGCGACCGCCGACCAGGCAACAGCTGAGGAGGTGACAGTGTTAGCGGACTGGTGGCGCCTTACGCCCTCAACACATGCGTTTCTCTCCCGGCCCGCCGCCCGCGCGAGCCCTTCTAATTCCTCCCCAAATCAGACTTCGCACCGATCAGTAACAACTTGCTGCCCCATCCGGGTAGCGATTGCGACTGACCATTTAACTCAAGGAGAAGAATGAAAGACCCAGCAGATTTTTTCCGGGAGTACGGACAGCGCGTTGCCGCGCTGCCCACACCCTCAATCAACGAACCGCAGTGTTCCGCGGATCTCCCCATCCAGATTATCCAGGCGAACCGCCGGTGGCGCGTGTTTCCAGTTCAGCCACAAAACAGGCTTGTGTCAGCGAAGGTGCGGATCGAAGACGCGACGGCCGACCTGGCCCAGTTGGAGCAATGGGCGTGCGAACTCCCAGGCTGCAATTGGGGCCTGGCTACCGGAGCCGCATCCGGAGTCTTCGTCTTGGAGGTCGATACCAGAAGTGCCGACAGCACGTTGCGCGTTCTTTGCGAGGACGACTGGGGCTGGCGACAGACGCTTCTGATGAGTGCCGGAGACACAGGGTACGCATTCTTTCGCTGGCCGGCGGGCCGAGCTATGCGCAGGAAAAACCTAGCACCGGGACTACGAGTTCGCGGGAAAGGGGCGTCCACGCATCGTTGATGGGCTGGGCATGGCTGATGCGCTCCAGGCCGTAGGTATAACTCCGCGTGACTACGCCGTTGACCGTCTCTTCCACCACCTGCGGCAGGCCGGTGGGATTCACATCGTCCTCCACAAGATACTGCGTGGTCACTCCATTCACCGTCTTGGCAACGCGGTTGCCGAAGGCATCGTAGAGCAACTCACTTTCCAGGCGCCCTCGAGCAGTATGACTTAAGCTCCTGCAGGACAACAATAAACCCAGAATCCGTCAATTCTTCTTGAGGCTTACAGGCCACAGCCCTGAAAGGTGTATCTCCTCCATATGTTTTGATTGCGCGATAGATCGTGTCTCTAATGAATTCTCTCAGAAGTGACTCCTCTTCTGCGGACCTAAATACAAAGTGACGTACTAGTGGAGAATCTTCAGTTGGAGAGTCGTCCCCTGGCAATCTGGCTTCGGAGGTTGAACCATGATAGCCATTTCTTGGCGGTACAGCCATTAATGTGCCCTCCAGTTCCCATGATTTACATTCTCGACCATGGATTTCCAGCAAAGTAGCGCCTTGATCATATTCGTCGTCTTTCCGGTTCTTATTCGTACCCCATTCCGCATAATACTCGTAACTACTCTTCCTGATATGTGCATAGACCACGAATGGATCAGTTTTATAAGGTCCAATAGCGCGAGTACACTTACTTCTAACGTCTTGCGGTAACACTTCATAGTGAGAATTGGGGCGGTTGGTGCCAATCATTAGAATTGGATTGTATTGCGCGTAGCACTCCGCAGCAATCATCAGAAGAAAATCGGCAACAATCAGTTGCATCAACTTAGTAAACATAATCCAGCCTTTCTAGAATTAGATAAAATGATGAGGAATCATTGCCGCAACGGCATTTATTCCGGTAAATTGTTGCTGGACCAGTAGGAGCATTTGGAAGACCAGTCTTACTACTTATCGGTCCGTAAGGGGTCCAATACCTCTGTTGCCAATACGAAGTCCAATGACTCTGGGAAGTTCCGGTATATCCTTCCGCATGGCCAGACTTGTGTCCCGAAACTATCCCAAAGATAGTAATGTCACCCAATTCGCCAGCATGCTGCGAATGGAACGCAGGCTGTGATATATAATCAACGATCTTGAAGTTGTTTTGTAGAAGAACTGGTCCGTAATTGCCTGCCAACTCAACTCTGGCGTTGATTCCACCGGCTTGAAGTCCATCTCCAACTACATGCGCGCACTCGCCATGATATTTACTTTGGGCAGACTCATTAGGAACCGCTTCTGAGTCGATCTTTTGCGCAAATGCTTGCGTATTAAAGCATTTTTTGCATGGTGGTGGTTTGCAGGGCAGATAGCGACCCATCGGGTTGGTTCCAGAAAGCCCGCACCAATTCGGTATCCACACCGGCGGGAAGATATGAGGCACCAGCGCGTACTCAATCAATGCCTCGCTGCCATTGGGGTCCATGCCGTCCACCGGATTGGCGGCGGCGTATTGGTAGCGGCGCTGGCCCTCGTCGGCAAGCGGGTCCGCGCTGAGGAAGCGCCCCGTGGCAGGATTGTAGTATCGCGCCCGCAGATAATATAAGCCGAGGTCCGGGTCGAACTGCTCGCCGCGATAGAGATAGTTGTTCGGCGTCGCGCCGGTTTTGTTGACCGCGTTGCCGAAGGCGTCGTACTCATAGGTATCCGTCACGGTTACGTTAGCGGCCAGATTTGTCAACTGCCGGACGCTGCCCGCGCCGTCGTACTCGTAGAAGCTGGGCGTCCACGCGCCCTGGATGGGCTGGGCCTGGCTGATGCGTTCGAGGCCGTAGGTATAACTCCGCGTGACTGCGCCGTTGACCGTCTCTTCCACCACCTGCGGCAGTCCGGTCGGGTTCACGTCGTCCTCCACAAGATACTGCGTGGTCACTCCATTCACCGTCTTGGCAACGCGGTTCTGATCCGTGCAATCCCCCACTTAATCCCCCAAAGGATAGATCCCACCGCACTATAGAGTAAAATGTTTGCAAGTACAGACATCGCAAGAAAATAATTGTATGTTGCAGTCCATGCTGGCTCCCCATCTGTTGCCATCATAAAGAAGGAGGAAGGCCAAGCGATTAGCGTAATTGAATCCATCGTGTTAGAGGAACTGATAACCTCTCGCGCCACAAAAAAAGCAATTGGAACAGCCAGACCTACTACTGCGGAAACGACAAGCCATCTCGAGAATGAATGTTTCATCATTATGCAAGTCTCCTAATCTGGTTGCGTCAGCATTGTCGTTGATTCAGCGTCGTCATTGTTCCAAATAGAGCATAACCAGAATGAATGGTCCCAATCCATTCGCCGTCATCCCGACCGGAACAACGGACAGTTTCATCGTCCGTTGCGGCGTAGAGGTGCCCCATATTTCGCTTTTGCTATTGTCTGTTTTCCTGCGCTGGGCACACCAGTGTTGATATAGCTTTACTCAGCTATTAGACCTCCAAGATCAGTAAACAATTTCGTGGGACGTTCCGTATAAGGTCCATATGGCACTCCCCCGTAGTCCAACACATCTTCGACAAACTCTGCGCAGTTTCTGTTAAATAGGTTGTACATCCCAGCATTCTGTTCTCTTTGAGTAATAGTCATTTTCATCATCGCGTTTTGTCCTGCAGTAGTAGCAATCCTTGTCGTAGCGTAAGCAACACCCTCCTTCATTTGATCCGAAAATACATTTCCAGGCGTACTACATCCGGTGGCCAGGCACAACGCCTTTTTTATTGGATAGAACCCTGAAGTATCGTCGCTGTCTAAACCAACTCCTACATGTCCGAACCCCATCGCGGGTTTGGGCCAGTAAGAGACTGTAACCTCATGGTTTTTCGGCTGTCGATGTATGCAGGGCAGCGAGCCTCCCATCGGGTTGGTTCCAGAAAGCCCGCACCAATTGGGTATCCACACCGGCGGGAAGATATGAGGCACCAGCGCGTACTCAATCAATGCCTCGCTGCCATTGGGATCCATGCCGTCCACCGAATTGGCGGCGGCGTATTCGTATCGGCGCTGGCCTTCGTCCGAAAGCGGGTCCACGCTGAGGAAGCGCCCCGTGGCGGGATTGTAGTATCGCGCCCGCAGATAATATAAGCCGAGGTCCGGGTCGAACTGCTCGCCGCGATAGAGATAGTTGTTCGGCGTCGCGCCGGTCTTGTTGACCGCGTTTCCGAAGGCGTCGTATTCGTAGGTGTCGGTCACGGTTACGTTAGCGGCCAAATTCGTCAGTTGGCGGACGCTGCCTGCGCCGTCGTACTCGTAGAAGCTGGGCGTCCAAACATTATTTATAACCTGGGCCTCGCTGATGCGCTCGAGGCCGTAGGTATAACTCCTCGTGACCGCGCCGTTGACCGTCTCTTCCACCACCTGCGGCAGCCCGGTGGGATTCACGTCGTCTTCGATAAGATACTGCGTGGTCACTCCATTCACCGTCTTCGATACTCTGTTTCCAAAAGCATCAT
>PKWU01000075.1 GCA_003132145.1 Granulicella sp. | reverse complement strand
AACCTCTTGACCATCTACAGGCGCCCGCCCGCCCAATCGCCTGAACCGAAAATAATTTCCCCGTTTTTCCCAGCAAAATCGCGTGTCAAGCCCCTCGCTCTGTCAAAATCCCCATAACAAACACCATATCAACCACTTCCCCCAGTAAAATACTTGGCATAGTAGTTTCCTCAACCTGCCGGGTGCCCCATCCTTCCGCAGTCTCATCGCGGAAGGGTGGGAGGCAACAAACCGCCGCCCGCCCAGCCGCAACAACCAAAAATAATTTCCCCGTTTTTCCCAGCAAAGTCGCGTGTCAAGCCCCTCGCTCTATCAAAATCCCCATAACCAACACCATATCAATCACTTCCCCCACTATAATACTTGGCATAGTAGTTTCCGCAACCTGCTATAATTTAACTAGGATCAGAAAACAGGAAAGGCCCAGGGTATCAACCCCTGGGCCTTTCCTCTTTGTTTTCTTATTCTTAGACTCTAAGTCCTTATTTTGTCAGATCTTACAGGAAAAAATTTCATAAGTAATGATTACAAATCACTTAAGATCAATTTTTTTTATTTTTTCATAGGAGAATCGAATGAAAGCCAGACTCTGCTCCGCCATCAAGCCCGATGGAACCCCCTGCCGAAAGTTCGCACGCGCCCGTCTTCCCCACTGCCCGTATCACCATGACCTCGAAAAGCGTGCCCGCCGCCGCCTGCGCGCTCTCAGGCCCCCTGCCATTCGCCTCGGCCCTCTCGATGATCGCCACGCCATCCAGCGCGCGCTCTACCGCGTCATCCAGGCCATCGCCGCCGGTTTCCTGCCGCCCAGGCAATCCACCAGACTCCTCCAGCGCATCCGCCTCGCCTCCAACAGTCTCTACAGGTGAATGCCCGCCGCCGCGCAATCTTGCTGCCGCAACCGCAAGGTTTGAGATGCATTTCTGCTTGAGCGCGCATTGTGATCGCAGTCACCGCAAGGAAGGCTCGACCGGCGTGTACTTGCTGCATGAAATCCGCGGGGAAGTTCTGTGCGCTGGCGATCGTCGTCTTCCTGCTCTCGTGGACATCCCTCGCCCGCGCCCAGCACAAGCCGAAGGACGCGGAGTGTCTCGCCTGCCACGCCGACCCCACGCTCACCACCACCGACGCCAGCGGCAAGACGGTCAGCCTCACCGTCGACGCCGAAAAATTGAAGCAGTCCATCCACGGTGGAATGTTCTCCTGCGTCGATTGCCACAAGGACGTGAAGTCCTCGCCCCACGAAGCAACCCCGGCAAAGATCACATGCGCCCAGTGCCACGCCGACCAGCAGGCCGCATATAAGCACAGCTTCCACGCCACCGCGAAGAAGCCCGACGGATCGCCGGCCGCCACCTGCGTCGATTGCCACGGCGACGCGCACACAATTCTGCCCGCCGCCGATCCAAAGTCGCCGGTCAGCCACTCCAACATCCCCGCCACCTGCGGCTCCTGCCACGGCCAGAAGTTACTGATGCAGTCCACCGGTGGCAGCTCGCAGGTCTTCGTCGCCTACCAGGACAGCGTCCACGGCCGCGCGGTCAAAAACGGATCGCAGACCGCCGCAGTCTGCACGGACTGTCACGGCTCGCATCAGATTCTTCCCGCCAACGACGCCCGCTCGCTGGTCAACAAGTTCAACGTCCCAGCCACCTGCGGCAAGTGTCACGCTGACGTGCAGAGCGTCTACATGCAGAGCATTCACGGCCATGCGGTCCTGCGCGGCAACAGCCTGGCCCCGGTCTGCACGGACTGCCACGGCATCCACACCATCAAGGCGCCCTCCAATCCCAACTCATCGGCCTCCGATGAGAACCTGTCGAGTACGACCTGCACACGCTGTCACCAGGGAGTGCGGCTAACCCAGGAGTTCGACGTGCCGGGCAACCGAGTCTCGACCTACCTGGACAGCTATCACGGGCTCGCCTCGCAGGGCGGTTCGGTGGTGGTGGCCAACTGCGCCAGTTGCCACGGAGTACACAACATCCTGCCCTCCAGCGATCCGCGCTCCACCATCAACCCCGCCAACCTCGATGCCACCTGCGGACAGTGCCACAAGGGAGTCACACAGAACTTCACCCGCTACAAGGTGCATGTGGATGTGGAGGGCGGGAGGGCCATGGACAAGGGCACGCTCGCGGTGCGTTGGATCAGGTGGTTCTATCTTCCCCTGATCCTGCTGGTCATCGGCGGGATGTTGCTGCACAACGCGGTTCTGTGGCGCGCCAAGGCCATGGCCCGGCGCAGGGCGATGGGGCCCAGCGTGCTGCGCATGACGCCCAACCAGCGCTGGCAGCACTTGATTCTGCTCACCAGCTTCTTCGTCCTCGTCGTCACCGGTTTCGCGCTGAAGTATCCCGACTCCTGGTTCGCCGTGGCCCTCGGCTTGGGCGAGTGGTGGCGCAGCATCATCCATCGCGTCGCCGGAGTGTTGCTCATCGGAGATGGCATCTACCACGTCTTCTATGCCGTGTTCACTCGCGACGGGCGGCGTCTGGTTCGCGATCTGCTGCCCACGCCGAAAGACGCGCTCGACGCCTGGGGAACAATGCTCTTCTACCTCGGCCTGCGCAACCGGAAGCCGAAGTTCGGCCGCTTCAGCTACGCCGAGAAAGCCGAGTATTGGGCGCTGGTCTGGGGCACGGCGCTGATGGCCATCACTGGAATCATGCTATGGGCCAAGGTCTCGGTCGGCAATCTGCTGGCGCGCTGGTGGGTGGACGCGGCAACCGCGGTACACTTCTACGAGGCGATCCTGGCGACGCTGGCGATCCTGGTCTGGCACTTCTACCAGGTCTTCTTCGATCCCGATGTCTATCCCATGAACTGGGCCTGGCGAGATGGCAAGATGTCCGTCGAGCACTACAAGCAAGAGCACGAATTGGACACGGAGACCCTGGCGGAGACCGATGCCGAGGCCGCTGCGGAACCCAACCCAGCCGCGGCGAACGACACCGGGAACAAGCCTGAAAGCCGGCCGGAACACGAGTAGCAACAGAAAAAGGAACGCAGATTCAATCATTCCAAGAAAGAGGACCATCATGAAAATCCGCATTCTACCCGTACTACTGGCCTCCGTCTCCATGCTGGCGTGGATGCAGGCCCCAGCGCAGGACGGCAGCACGCTGTACAAGACGAAGTGCGCGATGTGCCACGGCGACCAGGGACAGGGAAAGCCTCCCACGTTCCCCAAGATCGCCGGCTCGGCAAAAGTCGTCGAAGTGCTCACCAAGGGAGGCCAGCCAAAGGCGCCGCACATCAACCCGATGAGCGCGCTGAACCCCGCTCAGGTGTCTGCCCTTGCGGCGTTTGTAAAGACACTGAAGTAGCCAACATTCATCCCCTCCACCGCGGCCCTGCGTCACTGCACGCAGGCTGCGATGGACTCTGACCGCCGCAACCCGGTACCATGGTCTCAAGGAGATCCATGCCCTCAACTGAAAGCTATCAACTGCTGCTGGCGGCGGCGGCAGCCTGCGAAGACAAAAAGGCCGAAGACGTCCGCATCCTCGCCCTCGACCCCTCCGAGAGCGGCCTCACCGACTACTTCCTCATCTGCAACGGAACCAACGAGCGCCAGAACGTCGCCATCACCGACGAGATTGAGTTACGCCTCAAACGCGAGTTCGGCGCCTACCCCAACTCGGTCGAGGGCCGCCGCCAGGCCGAGTGGATCCTGATGGATTACGTCGACTTCATCGTCCACGTCTTTTCCAGGGAGAAGCGCGCCTTCTATGGCTTGGAGCGCCTGCGCAAGTCCGCCACCACCATCAGCGTCGCCGCGCTCAACGCCGAGTTGAAGGCGAAGATCATCAGCGCGCGCGCCCACAAAGCCGCAACAGCTAAGAAGGCGGTTGCAAAAAAGGCCGTGGTGAAGAAGAGCGCGGTGAAAAAGAGTGCAGCACCTGCGGTGAAGGTGGCGAAGAAGGCCACCAAGAGCCGCAAGTGAGGCTGGAACTGAGCCCTGCAACCAGAAAGGCCCCCAAGTCGGGGGCCTTTCTGGTCTGATTGCGTACCGGATTAGAAGTAGAACTTCCCGCCGAGCTGCGTCTGGCGAGCGGCCTTGGCCGAGGTGATCGCGCCGAAGGTGCCATCGGCGAAATTGCCGTCGGGGAGGTTGAACTGAGTGTGATTGAAGACGTTATCGCTTTCCAAACGGAGTTGGAGGCGAAGCAAACCGTCTGACGAAAGACTGAAGTTCTTCGCCAGGATCAGGTTAGTGTTGTTGGTCCCAGGGCCATGATACGGGTTGCGGTGAATGTTACCAAAGGAGCCAATGGGTTCTGCCGCGAAGCTGGCCGGAGAGAAGTAACCGCCGTGGGTCGCTCGCGGGCTCAGTTTCACCAGAGGAGCAGTCTGCTCGGGGATGTCGGGGCAGTTGTAGAACGACAGGTAGACGGAGCAGTAGAGGGAATGAGCGGAGCCAAAGTAATAAGCGATATCATACGGTTCGCCGGTCGACAGTTGCAGAATGCCGCTGATCTGCCATCCTGCAAGCGCGAGATTGATGGGGGACAAGGCGCTCTCCCCGTGCAGGATGGGAGTGGTATAAACGGGTGCAAAGACGAAATTATGACGGACGTCGTAAGTGGAATCGCCATAGTTGAGCGACGTGACGTACTGGTTGTAGCCTCGAGCAGCGCCGGGAAGCCCGAATCCGCCAAATCCAGAGTTCTCAAAGCTTGAACCGTTATCCATCGCATGTGCGTAGGTGTAGCTCATCTGGAACTGCAGGCCGTGCGTCATGCCTTTGGTCAGGCTCGCCTGCAGCGAGTTGTAGTTCGAAGCCCCCTCGGAGCTGACTTCGCCCTCCTCTGCGATCACGGAGCTGCCGCCGATCGTATTTTGGGGGAAGCTCAGTGCCTGGGTGTTGCGCGCGGCCACGCACGCAGGATTCGCCAGGCAGGCAGCGTGTCCCGCAGCGGTTTCATAGTTGCCCTCAGGGGTAATTTGCTCACGTCGACCGAGGGAACCCACGTAGCTCACGCGGGCGATCATCTTGGAGGGAAGTTCGCGCTCGATCGAAATCTGAAAGTTTTCCGCGTAAGGAGCGCGGAACGAGGAATCGAAGGAACTGATATTGAAGATCGAGGATGGAAAAGTCGGACTCTGCCCCTTGACCGGGAAGGTGTAGGGGAAGCGATTGGGCTCTGACGCTGAACCCGCCGTGCCTCCGGTTCCGGTTGTTTTTCCATTGTTGATATCGGCGAAGGGATTGACAAATTGGGGCGAACCGCCAAAGTCTGCCGCGCCGCCGCTGGTGAAGCCAAAGGGCGGCATATCGAGAGTCTGAAGAGCGCTCTCTTCCTCGGTACGGTTGTAGTAGAACCCGAAGCCGCCACGGATGGAGAACTTGCCCGGCGCACCGGAGATACGCCCGAGATCGGGCGCCCACGCGAAGCCGATGCGGGGACCAAGCTCGTTGTAGTGGGTATAAGCCTGGGCAGAGTTGGAGCAGCCGGGGTCGCCCGGAAAAACCATGTTCGTGGGCGCGCTGGGGAAGACCGTGGACTGCTGGCCGACTATGAAGCAGGACACAGCCTCGCCGCCGTACTGGTGATTGCGCAGCGGTGTGTCGATCGAGTAACCAAGCCCATAGTCGAGCGTGAAGTCGTTCGTAACCTTCCAGGTGTCCTGCGCAAACATGTAGTTGAGGAAAGCGTCGGCCTGAATGACGCCGTTTGGGCTCTGGAGGTAGCTGTCTGGGATACCGAGCAGGAAGTCAAGACCCGGATCGCCGGTGGAGTAGCTGCCGCCGCCTTGATAATTGTAATTGCCACTATTACTGGAGTCGAATTCATTCGAGATGTTGAACCGGCGACCGTCATACCCGAACTTGAGCGAGTGGGCGCCGATTACCTTGGAGACGGTGTCGCCCGCCTGGATCACCTGGTCGATGCGCGGCTGAGGTCCACTGGTGTTGCCTCCCAGCGCGAAGTAGCCTGCGACCCCCATGTAGGGGATGACTGCGCCGGCTGGGTCCTCGGGCGTAATGGAAAAACCCGCGCTGCTGGGCAGGACGACCTGCTGCGGCACGTCCGCATCGTAGTTGAAGCGAGTATAGTGCACCGCGAAGTCGTTGACCGAGCTGGAACTCAACTGGTGGACGTAATCGAGTGTCCACTGCTGAATGTGCTCAATGCTGCCGTCGCCAAAGCCGGGGATATTTCCGCCACTGAATGGGAGGGTGTCGCTGTCGGTGAGCTTCTCATACAGACCAAGCACGGTGATCTGGTTCTTGGGATCGAGGTTGTAGTCTACGCGACCGATGTACTGGTTAATAGTCTCTTGCGTGGTTGCGTTGAAGCCGTAGCCATAGGTTCCGCTGTTCGCTGTCGGGACGTACTTCTTCGCAATTGCCACGGCCGTAGAGTTAAGCGATGTAGTGGGGACAACTCCGCCCAGCGTGGTAAGGCAGGTGGCCCAGGTCGAGCCGGCAGTGCATCCCGGAATGGTGACGGACACAGGGATCGGATTTGTGCTGAAGGTCGTCGCGCCATGGGGACCAGTTCCGGTGATATCGGCACTGAAGTCGCCGCCGAGCATGGCCGAGTTATACACCTGAACAAGGCTGTTGGCCTGCGGAACACTCTCGCGGGTCCCCTGATAAGCGGCAAAGAAGTGGAGCTTATTCCTGAGGACGGGGCCCCCAATCGTACCGCCAAAGATGTTCTGGTGGAAGGGGCTGACGGTCGAGGTGAGCGCGCCGCTGCTATAGGTTTTTTGCAGGAAGTTTTGCGTGTTGAGGAAGGTATCGCGGTAGAACTCGAAAACATCGCCGTGGAATTGGTTGGTTCCCGTCTTGATTGTGGCACTGACGATACCGCCGGAGTTGCGATCATACTCGGCGTTGAGGGGGCCATCCAGGAGGTTGAACTGATCGATGGCGTCCAGGTTCGGCACAAAGACGATGGTATTCAGGGCAATGTCGTTCGTGTCGGCGCCGTTGATCAGGTACTCCGATTGCTGGGCCTGCGCACCGCTGACGGAGTAGGTGCCGGCAAAACGAGAGTCCGTGGGTTGTACGCCCGGCAGAGTGATTTCGAGACTTGTAAAATTTCGCCCAATTAGCGGCAACTCCTCCATCTGGGTGGAGTCCACAATATTGGAGAGCTGCATGTCGCTAGTATTCACCTGAACGGTGTCCGCATGGACCTCGACGGTCTCGGTTGCGTTACCCACAGACAGCTGCACCGGCTCAACATACTCCTGATCAATATTCAGAACGATGCCCGTCGCTGAAAAGGTCTTGAAGCCCGTAGCCGTCACTGTAATGATGTATGTCCCGATCGGCAGTTGACCGAAAAGATATTCGCCATTGGCCTGAGACGTTGTGTTGAACTTGACACCCGTAGCGGTGTTCGTAGCCACAACCGTTGCCTTGACCACAACCGCGCCCACCGGATCGGTGACCGTGCCCTTGATGCGACCGTTGACATCGGCGGCCCTGGCCGTACTCAGTGCTAGAGCAAATAGGAGTGCGATACCCAGGCGACGCATAGTTGGCATAATCATCATTTCAATCCTCTTCATTTGTTAACCCCCGTCTATCTCTCTCTCGACCGCACTCTCGCCAAGGGCGGAGTAACAGTGGGTGCATCACAATATATAGCTTTGCTTATGGATAGTTCCCTGCAATTAGCTCTCCAAAGTGGCTGGGAATCGGGTAATGCCAGATTGACTTTTTAATCTAATGTTTACAATCACCTGCGGGCCTTGCATCCATTTGGCGACAGACTTGCTAAGCGATTTGCAAAACCATTCTCCCATAATTCATATTCTCGCGCATGCTTTTCTTTTACATCTTGCAGTATCTTCATGCAGTACGCTCATTGGATGAAGCTTATTATTGCGGCCATCTCCCCAACCCGCTCGCGCGCAAAGTCCGGCGCCACCGCTACTCTGGCGGCGGATTTCCTTGCCCGAGCCTCGCGCTATCTCCCCTGCGAGGCTCAGGCCCACGGCTCCGAGGCCGCGCTGCTCACCTGGCTGGATCGCCAATCCGCCCGCACCGCACCAGTCCTCATCCTGCTCGACAGCCGGGGCAAGCAGCTCTCCTCGGAAGACTTCGCAGCGCAGATCGGCCGCCTCCGCGACTCCGGCACGCAGTCGCTGGTGCTGGCCATCGGCCCGGCTGACGGCTGGTCCAACGCCGCCCGCGCGCGTGCTAGCCTGCTGCTCTCGTTTGGAGCCATCACGCTGCCCCATGAGCTGGCCCGCGTCGTGCTGGCCGAGCAGATCTACCGCGCGCTGACCATTCTCGCCGGCCATCCCTACCACTCCGGCCACTGAGCGCACATGACTTTCCCACCGCGCTTCCAGCTATAACAATATCTATGCTCGACTCCACGCCCACTCCCAAAGCTGCTCGCCGCGGCCTCATCCTGATCAACACTGGCCCCGGCAAGGGCAAGACCACCGCCGCGCTGGGCACGGCACTGCGCGCCGCCGGCAACGGGATGCGCGTGCTCATTCTGCAGTTCCTCAAAGGCTCCTGGCACTACGGCGAGCTGGACGCTGCCGCCACGCTGAACACTGCACTGGAAGCGGACGCAGGCGGGGAAACCGGCTCCGCGCCCACGCAACACTTCGTCATCCGGCAGCTTGGCCGCGGCTTCGTCAAGGTCGGCGGCGCCCAGACCGACCCCGAAGACATCCGCATGGTGGAGGCTGCGTGGGCCGAAGCTGCCGCCGCGATCCTTTCGGGAGACTGGGACCTGGTCGTGCTTGACGAGATCAACTACGCCATCGGCTACAAGATGCTCTCCCCCGAAGCCGTCGCCGAGGTCCTGCGCCGCAAGCCGGAGATGGTGCATGTGATCCTGACCGGACGCAACGCGCACCCGCTGCTGGTGGAGCTAGCCGATACGGTGACTGAGATGCGCGAGGTGAAGCACGCCTACCAGCGCGGCATCCTGGCCCAGCGCGGCATCGAGTTCTAGCTGAAGAGGAACTCCTTGTTGCGCAGGTCCTTGACGGTGTCGCGCAGCTTGACGGCCTTCTCGAACTCGAACTTCCTGGCGGCCTCGCGCATGTCGGACTCCAGCTTTTCGATGTAGCTTTCGAGTTCGGCCTGGGTGGCGAACTCTGGAATGCCTTCGGCCTCGTCGGTGAGATCGGCGTATTCGGCCTTCAGGATTCCGGCCAGTCCCATCTCCAGCGGGCGAACGATGGACATGGGCGTGATGCCGTTCTCCTCGTTGTAGACGACCTGTTTTTCGCGCCGGCGGTCGGTCTCGTCGATGGCGCGGCGCATGGAGTCGGTCATCTTGTCGGCGTAGAGGATGGCGCGGCCTTCGACGTGGCGCGCGGCGCGGCCGATGGTCTGGATGAGGGATCCCTGCGAGCGCAGGAAGCCTTCCTTGTCGGCGTCGAGGATGGCAACCAGCGAGACTTCAGGCAGATCGAGCCCCTCGCGGAGTAAGTTGATCCCGATCAATACATCGAACTCTCCCTTGCGCAGGTCGCGAAGTAGTTTAATCCGTTCCAGAGTTTCTATCTCGGAGTGCATATAGCGGCATCGCACGCCAACTTCGGTGTAGTAGTTGGCCAGGTCCTCGGACATTCGTTTGGTAAGAGTAGTTACCAGGACGCGTTGATTTAGATTTGCTCGCTGGCGTATTTCTGCCAATAGATCGTCAATCTGTCCTTTGACGGGGCGAACCTCGACCTGCGGGTCGATAAGTCCGGTGGGACGGATGATCTGCTCCACTACGACGCCGGAGGATTTGGTGAGTTCATAGGGACCGGGCGTGGCGGAGACGTAGACGATCTGGCCGGTGCGGCCCTCGAA
Organism: Granulicella sp.; assembly: GCA_003132145.1. Lineage (GTDB taxonomy): Bacteria > Acidobacteriota > Terriglobia > Terriglobales > Acidobacteriaceae > Edaphobacter. The sequence continues at coordinate 55,445 of PKWU01000075.1, read as the reverse complement.
CTCCTCGAACTTCAGCGGGCGATTGTCCATCGCCGAGGGCAGGCGGAAGCCGTAATCCACCAGGTTCTGCTTGCGCGAGCGATCGCCGTGCCACATGCCATGGAGCTGCGGGATGGTTACATGCGACTCGTCGATGAAAAGCAGAAAATCGCGCGGGAAGTAGTCGATCAGCGTCGGCGGCGGCTCGCCTGGCTGGCGGCCTGAGAAGTGACGGGAGTAGTTCTCGATGCCGTGGCAGTAGCCTACGGACTTAATCATCTCCAGGTCGTATCTTGTCCGCTGATGAATTCTTTGCGACTCTACTAGACGTCCTTGTTGCTCTAACTCTTTTTCCCAAACCTCCAGTTCAGCGAGAATGGAATCGGTGGCTGCGAGCTTGCGTTCCGGCTGAACGACATAATGCGACTTGGGATAGATGGGAAGCCGCGAATATTTTTGCCGGACGGTGCCGAAGAGCGGGTCGATCTGCGAGAGCGAGTCGATCTCGTCGCCGAAGAGCTCAATGCGGTAGGCATTTTCGTCGTAGGTTGGGTAGACCTCGATGATGTCTCCGCGGACGCGGAAGGTGCCGCGGCGGAAGTCAATGTCGTTGCGGTCGTATAGGATCTCGACCAGCTTTCGGGTGATGTCTTCGCGCTTGATCTTCTGGCCGCGCTCCAGCAGCAGAAGCATTCCGTAGTAGGCCTCGGGCGAGCCGAGACCGTAGATGCAACTTACCGAGGAGACGATAATAACGTCGCGCCGCTCGAAGAGGCTGCGGGTTGCCGAAAGACGTAATTTGTCTAATTCTTCATTTACCGTGGCCTCTTTTTCGATGAATATATCGCCGGCGGGAATATATGCCTCCGGCTGGTAGTAATCGTAATAAGAGACAAAGTACTCGACGGCGTTTTTCGGAAAGAACTGTTTGAACTCGTGATAGAGCTGGGCGGCCAGGGTCTTGTTGTGGGCCAGGATGAGCGCGGGGCGCTGCACCTCGGCGATGATCTTGGCCATGGTGAAGGTCTTGCCTGAGCCGGTGACGCCGAGCAGGACCTGGTCCTTCTCGCCTGCGGCGAGGCCGGCCACCAGCTCGGTGATGGCGCGGGGCTGGTCGCCCTGCGGCGTATAGGTCGTGGCGAGCTGGAAGTCCATCTTGATAGGATACCGTCACCGAAGGGAAGACGGAGGCCATTTGTCTCGCGTGAACTGATTGTTCGTCGTTTGTTCGTTTTTTATTCTGCCCCCCCACCCCCCCCTCTTTCGGTTGAATTTCGTCCAAGTGGCATGGAATCTGGCGATTGCGCGGCGTGCTGGATGCCAAAGTCGTCATTCTATTTGAGTTGCGGGTAAAGTCGTCTAAACATTCGGGTTATCGGTGAAAAATTTGGCTTTGACGGGCTGTGGCCGGTAAAGTAGTCATTCTATTGTAGTTACCTATAAAGTAGTCATTCGCGATGACTTGCGGCGGTACTGGTGCGTTAAATGCGAAGACCCGGCGCGGTTGGCCGGGTCTGTTTGTTTGTTACTGCTTTAATTATACGCCGTGGAGGGAAACTACCATGCCAAGTATTTTTTGGGGGGAAGTGATTGATGGGGTGTTGGTTAAGAGGATTTTTTGGCGTCGAGGGTCTTGACAAGGGGATTTGCTGGGGTTTTTGCGGGTGGTTGGGGCGCTTTTTTGTTTCGGCTATGAGCTATGAGCGATGAGCAATGAGCGATGAGCGATGAGCGGGAGTTTGTGGGGAGAAATGGGCGGACGGTTGGGGTGGTACGAGCTTCGTCGGGGTCCTTCGCGCTCGAAAGACGCGCTCAGGATGATAGCAAGAACAAACAACGGCAAGAACAAAAGCAGATTCCTCCGCTGCGCTACGGAATGACAAACAGAGAACAGGCAACGGCAAGAACAAAAGCAAAGGCCAATACAGAGATTCTGGCTGCGCCAGAATGACGACTCGTGTCTGCTGCACTCCCAACGGATCGGGAGCAAGGGCTGAGGCGGAGGTTTGGGGGGAGAGAGGGGAACAGGTAGAGTTGGGAGAGAGAGACTGAAGGGGGCGGCGTGACGGAGCTGTGGCTGGTTCGGCATGGAGAGACGGAGTGGAGCCTGAGCGGGCGCCACACGGGACGGACAGACATTGCGCTGACCGCGCATGGGCGGGAGCGGGCGGTGGAGCTGGGGAAGTTCCTGGCCAGGACACCGATTGCAGCGGTGCTCTGCAGCCCGCTGAGGCGCGCGCGGGAGACATGCGAGATCGCGGGCTACGGCAGCGTTGCTGTGGTCGATGAAGGACTCTGCGAGTGGGACTACGGCGTGTATGAGGGGCGCACGAGCGGGGAGATCCAGGCGGAGATTCCCGGCTGGTCGGTGTGGAAGGACGCAATCGTTGGGGGCGAGACGGTGGAGCAGGTGGGCGCGCGGGCCGATGGGGTGATTGCGCGGGCGCTGGCTGTGGCCTCTGGCGAACCCAGGTCTCAGAATCGAGACCTGGGGCACCCGACGGAGGATGCGGCGCGGGTCGCGTTGTTTGCCCACGCGCACATTCTGCGGATTCTGGCGGCGCGCTGGATTGGGCTGGAGGCACGCGAGGGATGTCGCTTCGTGCTGGGAACGGGGAGCGTGAGCGTTCTGGGATGGGAGAAGGAGACGCGCGTGGTCGAGAGGTGGAACCGCGGGTTCGAGGAGTAAGGGCGAGGTTCGAGGTTCGAGGGTCAAGGTTCGAGGTTCGACTTACCGGTAGAATCGAATCATGGTTCCACGGCTTCTGGTCTTCGATATGGATGGCACGCTGATCGACTCGCAGATCGATCTGGCGAACTCGATCAACGCAATGCTGGCGCATCTGGGCAAGCCGGAGTTGCCGCACGCGGTTCTGCTGGGCTACATCGGCGACGGGGCGACGATGCTGGTGCGCCGCGCACTGGGCGATCCCGAGGGCGACGTTCACGATGAAGAATACGTAAACGCGGCGCTGGAGTTTTTTCTGGCGCACTACCGCGTTCATAAGGTGGACTTCACCTACGTTTATGCGGGCGTGACAGAGGCGCTGGCGGCGATCCGCGCGGCGAGGCCGGGGATTGCGATGGCTGTGCTGACCAACAAGCCGGTGGGGGTATCGCGCGAGATATGCGCACACTTTGGACTGGACCGCTTTTTCTTCCAAGTCTACGGCGGCAACAGCTTCCATACCAAGAAGCCCGACCCGGCGGGGCTGCTGACGCTGATGGCCGAGGCCTCGGCGCTGAATGGCGCGGGGGCGGCGATCACGCCAGGCGAGACGGTGATGATCGGCGACTCGGACGTGGACATCCTGACGGCGCGGAACTGTGGCGCGCGAGCCATTGGTTGCAGCTACGGGTTGTCTCCGCACAGTTTGGCGGCGGCGGCGCCGGATGCAGTGGTGGCTACACCGGCAGAGCTGCCGGCGGCGCTGCGACGGGTGGCGGATGCGGCGACGGCTGGCTGATGCAGGCGTTGACGCGGTCCGCTAGCTGAGTGCTTCCTTGACGCGGTCAACTATTGGATGTTGTAGGTCAGGGTGACGACCTGCGGCGGGAGAGAGACCGAGCCGGAGTAAGTGCCGACGACGGTCACGGTATAGGTTCCGGCGTACGGGTTGGTGGAGGTGGTTGTGGTTGTAGTGGTGGGCGGGCTGGACTGGCTGCTTCCGCATCCGGAGACGCCGGCGATCAGTGCGACCGAGAAGGCCAGCAGGAGCAGGCCGCCGAGACGGCGGCGGCGCGGCAGAACCAGAAGCAGCAGGCAGGCGAGGGTGACGCCGGAGCCCGCGGCGGTCCAGGGCCGGTTGCGGCCGGGCGCCTGTTGCGCCAGCATCACGCCAGCGCCGAGCCTTCCGGGCGCGTTGGGCAGGCTCAGGCTGGCCGTGATGCCGGAGAGGCTGAGAGTGGTTGAGCCCGAGGCGGTGGAGCTGATGGCGACCGACGTGGGGCTGAAGCTGAAGGTGGGGATGGTGCCGGCGGAGCTGGTGGTGGTGGCCGTGGCGGAGAAGGTCACGGTGCCAGTGAGTCCGTCGGCCGGGACCACGGAGATGGCGACGCTGGGGATGGTGCCGCCGGATGCGACCGAGAAGGTGGTACTGGCCGGCGAGAGCGTGAAGCTGGCGCATGTGGTCGAATTGACCGTGACAATCAGCAGAGTGAGTGCCGTCCCGCCGGCGGTCAGCGCCGGGCCGATGGAGCCCTGGTAGTTGGAGTCGCCGGAGTAGACGGCGGTCATGCTCTGCTGGCCGAGGGTAGAGCAACTGGCGGTGTACTGGTAGATCGCGGTGGTGACGTTATTGGCGGTGGTGAGCGTGACCTTGCTGGCGCCGGCGGCGGCGACATTATTGACCAGGAACTGCACCGTGCCGGTGGGCGTGCCCGCCGAGCCGGAGACGGCGGCGGTGAGGGTGACGGTGACGGTCGCGGTGGGCGTGACGGTGACGCTGGTTGCCGAGGACGTGGTGGAGGATGCGACGAGCGTAGTGGCCGAGGTGTTGGAGCCGAGCGATCCCGAGCCGAGGGGAGTGACCAGGTTCCAGTCGCTGGCCAGGTTGTAGAGATCGACCGAGCCCCAGCCGGTGGCCAGATCGTAGCCGGTCCCGGCGGAGTAGCCGATGGAGCCGCCGTTGGGGCAGTCGGTGGTTCCCGCGGTGCACAGCATGGCATTGCTGCCTGAGGTGACATCGTGGAAGACGCTGGAGCTGGCGGTGTTGTAGTACGCGGTTGTGTTGCCCAGGGCGTAGAGGGTGGGGTTGATGTTGCCGAGTTTGGAGCCGAGCTTCTGCTCGACTAGGGCCAACATGCCGCCGAAGATCTGGGAGTCGAAGCTGGTGCCGCCGGCGGCGGTCAGGTCGCCTGCATAGGTGCCACTCGCAATGCGGAAACCATTGCCGCAGGAGCCACTTACGCAGTAGAGGAGACCGTCGTGAACGTCAGAGGCGTCCAAGGCAAGGTCGGGCACATCGCGCGAGGCGTCGGTGGAGACCTGGGTGGTCATGCCGGAGGCGCCGGTCTCAACCTGCCATGCGGGCTTGGCGAAGAAGGAGCTGGCTCCGCCGCCGCCGCCGCCGAAGTAGCCTGCACTGGCATCGTTCCATGCCGCCTCTGGGATGTAGGAGCGGGCGGAGCTGATGACATCGGAACCTGAGGTTCCGGTCCAGTATTGGGTGGTGGCCCAGGTGGATCCGGAGCCGGTGGCCGCGGCGTCGCCGTTGAACTGAGTGCCTCCCATGCCAGTGACATTGGGCGAGCTGGCGGGAAAGTCGACGGCCAGGCCCTCGGTGGCCGATGAACCAGTGTCGCAGTCGGTTGCGCCGGCGTCTCCGGCCGCGGCCATGATGGTCTGGCCCTGCGCGTTGGCCTGCTTGAAGAGCTGGTTGGTCGAGTTAAGGAAGGACGATCCCCAGCCAGCCTCGCATGCGCCGTAGCTGGTGGTGATGATGGGAGCGAGGTCCTGGTCGATGGCCTGGGTCATCGCGTCTTCTCCAATCCCGCCCGGTAAGACGTTAGCAGCGTTGACGAAGAGAATGCTGGCGGAGGGGGCCATCGCGCCGGACCACTCCACGTCGAGCGAAGACTCGCCCAGATCGTCCAGGTTGGGCGACGGGCAGTTGGACGACGTGCTTGAGGAGCAGTTGTTGGCCTGGCCGGGGTCCGTGCCCTCATGCACGGTAGTGGGAAGGTTGGTGGTGCTGAGGCCGGCGGCGCTACGGAAGGCGATGACATCCGCATAAATCGGTGTAGTGGTGGTGCCGGTGTTGTAGAGGTCCACCTGGCCGGTGACGGCAATATCGCCACAGGTGGGTTGCGGTGTGCCTACGCTATGGCAGTTGGTTCCGGTCCCAATCCCCGCGCCGGCGTAGTTGGCGAGCAGTGGGTTCATGTCGTAGATGGTGTAGATGTCGCCGGGAGTGACAAAGTGGTTGCCGGACTGCGACGAGGTGAACTGCGGCTTGACGACGCTGTTGCGCAGATGCGGTCTGGGGCGGAAGTTGTGCAGCCCGGTGACGGCGCCGACCACGGCGGCAAAGGCGCTGGGGACGCTGGCTTCGGTGACGTTGGCGAAGTGTGTCTCGCCGTTGAGCGAGAGGGAGTGAATGCTGGTGGCAAAGGCGGTCTGGACCTGGGAGACGGAGCCATCGAAGGTGATAAACGATCCGCCCTGGGCGACTCCGGTGACGGTGAAACCCTGGCTGGTGAGCCACGCCGTCACCTTGGCAAGGTCGGAGCTGCTGAGGCCGAACTGGGCAGCGTACTGCTGCGGCGTGAGCCACTGGTGGTAACGCGGCGAGGAGGGATTCTGCAGATCGACCAGAAGCTGGTCGAGCGCGGCCTGCTGCGCGACGCTGGGCGTGAAGCGCAGCGACATGCCATTGAGCCGGGTGTCGCCCGGCAGGGGGCCGAGATCGGTGGCCTGGAGCGCGCGGGGATGGACCGAACCGGGAATCACGACCATGCGGCTAGAAGAGCTGGAAGAGATTGCGGTGGTGATGCGGTTGGGGATGCTGTTCTGGGCCACGGCCGAGGTAGCCGGAAGAACGGCTCCGGCCAGTCCGGCAAAGACAGTGGCAAAGGAAAGTAGCCGGGAAAAGGATGTTCCGCGCATAGATAAATCCTGTGTTACGAATCGTTTGGGCCAAAGCGGCAAGGGAAAGACAAAGCACATCGGGAACGCCGGAATCCCGCCTGATCTCTAAGACGGCAATTCCCACCAACTGGCTTACAAGATTAGACCATCCGGAGCAGGAAATGTTGCGGGAAAGCGCGGATTGATGCGCAGATGGTGATGCGCTTCAACAACCGATTCCGGTGGCGTGCTACTCTTTCGCCATTATGTTTGCTTACTTCAATCAATCGCTGGCGCAGTTGAAGAGCTTTGAGGGATGCGTGCCGTGGATGTACCGCGACACGGTGGGCAGGGTGACGGTAGGGGTGGGGCTGATGCTGCCCAACGCGGCGGCGGCCTGCGCGCTTCCCTTTCAGACGGCGGAAGGCGCGGCGACGGCAGAGCAGATTGCGGCGGAGTTTGCGCGCGTGGAGGCGCTGGCGATGGGCAAGCTGCCATCGTTCTACCGGGCGACCGGATCGCTGGAGCTGCCCGAACTGGTGATCGACGAGAAGCTGAGCGCGGTGCTGACAGGATTTGAGGCAACGCTGCGGGCTGGTCTGACGGGCTATGACGCGCTGCCCGACGGCGTGAAGATGGCGCTGCTGGATATGGCGTACAACCTGGGGCCGGAGGGATTGCTGAAGGGCTATCCGAAGATGATCCGCGCGGTGGAGACGGGGGCGTGGGCGGAGGCGGCGGCGGAGTGCGCAAGGGGAGGGATCAACGCGGCGAGGAATGCGTGGACGCGGCAGCAGATGCTCGCGGGGGTGGTGGGCGCGATCCAGGCCGAGGCGGAGGCGGTGGAGAAGGAGGCGGGCGGCTGGCTGCGACGCGTGTGGCGCGGAGTGAAGCGGGCGTTCGGGATTGGCAAGCCGAGTTGTTGTCCTTAGGGCGCTCGATGCGTCGATCAGGTATGGTTAATTCTCTGGATTGAGTTTGTTGCGGGAGGGTTTCTGTGCGGATGAGCCGAGTGGTTGGCGTAGTGCTGGCGTTGACGATGGGCTGGGGCGCGGCGGCGCGGGCGCAGGACAGCGGCGGCTACGCGCAGAATTTGGCGGGGTTCGAGAAGCGGACGACGGTGAAGGTGCTCGCCAATGGGCTGACGCTGATCGTCTGCGAGCGGCCGGAGGCGCCGGTGTTCAGCTTCTACACGCTGGTGGATGTGGGATCGACCGACGACCCGCAGGGCGCAAGCGGGCTGGCGCACATGTTCGAGCACATTGCGTTCAAGGGGACTACGGAGATCGGCACGACGAACTATCCGGCGGAAAAAATTGCGCTGGCCAAAGTGGAGGCGGCGTACGCGGCGTACGATGCGGAGTTCCGCAAGCGGGTGGGGCAGGACGCAATAAAGCTGGCGACGCTGAAGAAAAATTTTGAGGAGGCGCAGACGGCGGCCGAGAAGTTTGTGGTGCCGAACCAGTTTGCGGAGCTGGCCGAGACCAACGGCGCGGTGGGGTTGAACGCATCGACCGAGGAGGATTCGACGCAGTACTTCTGGAGTATGCCGTCCAACCGGCTGGAGCTGTGGGCGTACATGGAGAGCGGGCGGATTGCGCATCCGGTGGCGCGCGAGTTCTACAAGGAGCGCGACGTGGTGCAGGAGGAGCGGCGGATGAGGACCGACTCCTACCCCATCGGCGCAATGGTGGAGCAGTTTCTGGCCACCGCGTACACGGCGCATCCCTACCGCGTTCCCACGCTGGGCTGGGAGAGCGAGATCAGCCAGGTGAACGCGACCGAGGCGGCGGCGTTCCACGCGAAGTACTATGTGCCGGCGAACATGGTGGTGGCGGTGGTGGGCGACGTGAAGGCGGCCGACGCGATGCCGATGCTGACAAAATATTTTGGCGCGATCCCCGCCGGGCCGAAGCCGGAGCCGATGACAACCGTCGAGCCGCCGCAGTTCGCCGAGAAGTCGGTGACGATCCGCGAGGCGGCGCAGCCGTTCTATCTGGAGGGCTACCACCGGCCTGACTATCGCGACCCGGACGATTCGGTGTACAACGCGATCACGGACATCTTTTCCAACGGGCGCACGGCGCGGCTGTACAAGTCGCTGGTGCGCGACCAGAAGATCGCGGCGGACGCGGAAGGGTTCAGCGGATTTCCCGGCGAGAAGTTTCCCGGGCTCTTCGCGTTCTACGGCGAGCCGGTGCCGGGACACACGCCGGACGAGATGAAGGACGCGATCCACAAGGAGATCGAGCGGCTGAAGACGAGCGACGTGAGCGATGAAGAACTTCAGATGTTCAAAACGAGGGCGCGGGCCAGTCTGCTGCGCGGGCTGGCCGACAACCAGGGGCTGGCGCAACAGATGGCAGAGTACCAGACGCGGTATGGCGACTGGCGCGAGCTGTTCCGCAAGCTGGACGAGATCGACAAGGTAACGAAGGCGGACGTGCGGCGCGTGGCGAACAAGATTTTTGTGGAGAGCAATCGAACCAGCATACGGATTGAGTTCACGCCGCCGGCGCAGGCGCAGACGCAGGACGCGGGAGGCGCGAAATGAAGGACGCCTCATTGGAATTAATCACTGCTTCGGCAATGCGGACAAACAGAACGGATTCGGCGGGGATGAGGATGAAGAGCAAATCAATCGGGAGTTTCTTCGCACTTGCGATTGCGGTTTGTGTTCTGCTCCCGCCGGGACAATTCTCCGCGGCACAGAGCGTAGCTTCGGCGCAACCTGCCACGGTTGCGACCGCGAAGAGCGCTGCGAAGACTGCTGCTAAGTCTCCCGCGCAAATTGCGGCGAAGGCCCCGGCGCAGGCGCAGCCGTGGAAGAAGATTGCCATTCCGCCGCTGCATGACTTCAAGCCGCAGCAGCCGAAGCGGATCGAACTGGCCAACGGGCTGGTGATCTTCCTACAGGAGGACCATGAGCTTCCGTTCATCGATGGATCGATCCTGATCCGCAGAGGGAGCCGCGAGGAGCCGGCCGCGAAGATCGGCCTGGTGTCGATGTACGGCGAGGCGTGGCGCACCAGCGGGACGGCGGCGAAGAGCGGCGACGCGCTGGACGCGGAGCTTGCGGTAAAGGCCGCGAGCATCGAGACCGGCGGCGGGCTGGCCAACACGTCTGTGGAGTGGGGAAGCTTCAAGCAGGACTTCGATGTCGTCTTCGGCGAGGCGGTCGATCTACTGCTCGATCCGGCCTTCAAGACGGAGAAGCTGGCGATGGCGCAGCGCGAGATGGCGACTGGGATCTCTCGGCGCAACGACGACCCGGGCGAGATTGCGGGGCGTGAATCGACCAAGCTGGTGTACGGCGCGGAGAGCCCGTACGCACGACAGGCCGAGTACGCGACCGTGGCTGCGGTGACCGTGGACGACCTGCAGGCGTGGCACGACCGCAGCGTGGTTCCCAACGGCATGATCGTCTCGGTGGAGGGGGACTTCGACTCGACGGCGATGGAGGCGAAGCTGCGCAAGGCGTTCGAGCCGCTGGCGCGCGGCGCGGCGATCGAGACGATGAAGGCGGATTTCGTGGGGCCGAAGCCGGGCGTCTACTTCGTGGACAAGGAGGATGTGGACCAGTCGTCGGTGCAGATCGTGGGCATCGGCACCGAGCGCAGCAATCCCGACTACTACGCGCTGAGCGTGATGAACGAGGTCTTCTCCGGCGGCTTCGGTTCGCGCGTCTTTCAGTATGTGCGCACCAAGCTGGGGCTGGCCTACGAAGTGGGCGGAAGCTATGGCGCCGCGTACGACCACCCCGGCGAATTTCGCAGCGAGGCTGGAACGAAGAGCGTGAGCACGGTGGCGGCGACCCAGGCGGTGCTGAAAGTGATCGGCCAACTGAAGACCGATCCGCCGACGCCAGAGGAACTGAAGAAGGCCAAGGATGACGTGATGAACTCGTTCATCTTCCACTACGACACGCCGGAGAAGACGCTGAACGAGCAGGTTGTGCTGGCGTTCTATGGCTATCCGCCGGACTATCTGGAGAAGTACAAGGACGGAATCGCGCGCGTGACGGCGGCCGATGTGACGCGCGTGGCGAACAAGTACATCGACGCGTCGAAGCTGGCGATTGTGGTGGTGGGCAACAAGACGGAGATCAAGCCGCCGCTCTCCACGCTGGGCACAGTGACGGAGATGGATATTACGATTCCGCCGGCGGCGAAGGTGGGGAAGTAACGCTGAGATTAGCCTGCTGTCCCAATTTACGTTGGCAATGCACGGCCACGATGATTCCAGTGCCACTGGAGGAATGATGATTACGTCTCGAGTAATGAAGCTTGGCTTGGTTGCTATTCTGTGGTTGTGTTTGGGCCAATGTCAGGCACAAGCACCAAAGCATCACGTATTTTCAATTCAGAATGTGCAGCTTAGAAGTGGCGAAAGAATTGTGGGGTTGGAACTGCACATTGTTGCTGGTGCTTTCGATAGCTTTGATTCGCTTCCTGTGGGCTGGTACATCACGATTGATAATGATGCGTCTTGGCAGACCAGCGTTGAAGCAAACGCACGCGTTGGAGCTGCTGCACTTGATATGGGTTCACTTCGTAAGATCAGAGTTGGAATATTGGAGAACGAATTTAATGATCTGAAATTCCAAGTTTCTGGCACGGTTATTGTCACGACAGATTTCGTGAATGAGAGACGCATCGAGCTGACCGCCAACAACTTCGGTCCTGAAAAAAGATCCCATCCTTGAGGGGTGGGATCTTTTTGTTTGGTGCAATCTGTTTCGAGTGGATGAATGGTTATCGCGCCATCCATCCGCCGTCCACCACAAGCACATGGCCGGTGATGTAGTCGGCTGCGGACGATGCGAGGAAGACGGCTGTGCCGGCGACGTCGGTAGCCTCGCCCCAGCGCCCGGCGGGGATGCGGTCGAGGATTGCCTTGCTGCGCTCTGCATCGGCCCTGAGCGCCTTGGTGTTGTTGGTGGCGATGTATCCCGGAGCGATGGCGTTGACTTGAATGCCCTTGACGGCCCACTCGTTGGCCAGCGCCTTGGTGATCTGGGCGACGGCGCCCTTGGCCGCGGCGTAGGAGGGGACGCGAATGCCGCCCTGGAAGCTGAGCAGGGACGCGATGCTGATGATCTTGCCCGGTGCCTTGCGCGAAATCATGTCGCGGCCCGCGAGCTGGGAGAGCTGGAAGACGGCGGTCTCGTTGATCTGGATGACCTTCAGCCAGTCGGCCAGGGGGACGTTGACGGCGTCCTCCCGTAGGATGATTCCGGCGTTGTTGACTAGAATGTCGACGCGGCCAAACTTGGCGAGCACCTGCTTGAAGAGTTCGTCGGAGGCGGCGGTGTCGGAGAGGTCGGCGCTGAAGGCGGCGGATTTTCCGCCCGCGGCGACGATGGCGTCGGAGGTAGCGGTGGGGGGGCGCACGTCATGGGTGGCGACGGTGGCGCCGGCCTGGGCAAGCGCGATGGCAATGGCCGCGCCCATCCCGCCGGCCGAGCCGGTGACGAGGGCGATCTTGTTGTCGAGGCGGAAGGAGTCGAGAATGTTGGGCATGATACGGACTACTTTACGCAGGCCTTGCCGCATCGGGCAAACTTCTCTGCCGCGAAGTGTAAGTTCGATCGCGCATTCTGCCAGACCACTCCGTTACAATGGCCTGCGTGGCTCCACGGCGGCGTGAGTGGAGGTGGAGCTCGAAGGAGACCCATGAAACTGCTTCAGATGGCCGATCCCGTGCGCTATGCGCGGATGACGAGCGAAGAGTTGCGCGAGACGTTTCTGCTGCAAGGCATATTCACTCCCGAACGCATCGACCTGGCCTATGTGGACCTGGACCGGACGGTGATCGGCTCCGCTGTGCCGACCGTCGCCGCGCTGAAGCTGGAGACGCAGCCGGAGTTGCGCGCCGACTACTTCCTGGAGCGGCGCGAGCTGGGCGTGCTCAACACCGGAGGGCCGGGCTCGGTCTCAGTCGATGGAGTCAGCTTCGACTTGGACAAGCTGGACTGCCTTTATGTAGGTCGCGGAAGTAAGTCAGTTACTTTTTCAAGTAAGTCGGTCTTCGCTCCGGCTGCATTTTATCTTCTGAGTTACCTGGCGCACACCGAATATCCCACGAAGATGGTGAAGTTCGCCGACCTGAAGGGACTGGAGCTGGGGTCGGCCGAGACATGCAACAAGCGGACTATCTACAAGACCATCTATCGCGACGGAATCCGGAGCTGCCAACTGGTGATGGGATTCACCCTGCTTGCGCCGGGGAGCAACTGGAACACCATGCCCGCGCACACGCACATGCGGCGGTCGGAGGTCTACTTCTACTTCGATGTCGAGCCGGACCAGCGCGTGGTGCACCTGATGGGACCGCCCGACGCAACCAGCCACCTGATTATGGCGGACAAGCAGGTGGTGGTCTCTCCGGGATGGTCGATCCACGCCGGAGTTGGCACCAAGAACTACGGGTTCTGCTGGGGCATGGGCGGAGAAAACCAGGCCTACGACGACATGGACCTGGTTGCCATTCGGAATTTGAAGTAAGTTGCAGGTTGTTCGTTGTTAGTTGTTGGTTGTTATTTGTTGGTTATTTGTTGGTTATTTGTTGCTGGTTGTTGGTTTCTGGTTGGCGCGAGGAGCCTGGATTAATGGCGGACGGGGGGAAATAGTCTGATGATTCGCAATAAAGAGGAGTGCAAGTGGGACCTGGTGAGCCTGGGCGAGGTGATGCTGCGGCTCGATCCCGGCGACGTGCGGGTGGCAACAGCACGCCAGTTCCAGGTGTGGGAGGGCGGCGGCGAGTACAACGTGGCGCGCGGCCTGCGCCGCTGCTTCGGGATGAAGACTGCGGTGGTGACCGCGCTGGCCGACAATGCCGTGGGCCGGCTGATTGAAGACCTGATGCTGCAGGGCGGCGTGGACCAGTCGCATGTGAAGTGGGCGAAGTTCGACGGCGTGGGGCGCACGACGCGCAATGGGCTGAACTTTACCGAGCGCGGGTTTGGCGTGCGCGCCGCGCTGGGCTGCAGTGACCGCGGGCACACGGCGGTGAGCCAGTTGCAACCGGGCGAGATCGACTGGGACGAGATCTTCGGCAAAGAGGGCGCGCGCTGGCTGCACACCGGAGGGATCTTCTGCGCGCTGAGCGAATCGACCGCGGAGGTTGCCAAGGAAGCGATGATCGCGGCGCACAAGCACGGAGTCATCGTCAGCTACGACCTGAACTATCGCGACTCGCTGTGGAAGTCGATTGGCGGCAAGGCGCGCGCGACCGAGGTGAACCGCGAGCTGGCGAAGTATGTGGATGTGATGCTGGGCAACGAAGAGGACTTTACCGCCGCGCTGGGCTTCGAGATCGAGGGCGTGGGCGAGAGCCTTGGCGCGCTGGACTCGGGCAGCTTCCGGCGGATGATCGAGAAGGCGGTAGCGGCGTTTCCCAACTTCCGCGCGGTGGCCACCACCTTGCGCAACGCCAAGACGGCGACGATCAACGACTGGGGCGCGGTCTGCTACTACGAGGGCGTGTTCCACGAGGCGCGTCCCATGCCGGACCTGGAGATCTTCGACCGCGTGGGCGGCGGCGATTCGTTCGCGTCGGGGCTGATCTACGGATTTCTCAATGAGAAGGGCGCGGAGTGGGCCGTGAACTGCGGATGCGCGCACGGAGCGCTGGCCATGACTACCCCCGGCGACACAACCATGGCGACATTCGACGAGGTGCAGCGCATTATGAAGGGCGGCGGCGCCCGCGTACAGCGGTAAAGCAGGGAACAGGAGAAAGAAATGCAGAAAGCAGAAGTTCTGAATGCATTGCGCAGGATCGGCCTGGTGCCGGTGTTGCGCGCCGAGAGCGAAGAGCAGGCGCTGGCGCTGGCAACAGCGGTTGCGAACGGCGGCGTCACCGTCATGGAAGTCACCATGACCGTTCCCGGCGCGTTCCGCGTGATGCGTCGCGTGGCGCAGGAGATGCCCAACCTGCTGATCGGCGCGGGTACCGTGCTGGACGCCGAGACGGCGCGGCTGTGCATTCTGGAGGGCGCGGCGTTTGTGGTGAGCCCCACGCTCAACCTCAAGACCATCGAGATGTGCCATCGCTACGGCGTGCCCGTACTTCCCGGCGCGCTGACGCCCACCGAGATACTCACCGCATGGGAGGCTGGCGCGGACGCGGTCAAGGTCTTCCCGGCAAGCGCGCTGGGCGGGGCGAAGTACCTGAAGTCGATCAAGGCGCCGCTGCCCCAGGTGGAACTGGTGCCCACCGGCGGCGTATCGCTGGCCACCGCGGCGGAGTTTCTGGAGGCGGGAGCATTCGCGCTCGGCGTCGGCGCCGACCTGGTGAACCCAAAGGCCATCGCGGAGGGTCACCCCGAGACGATTACCGAAAACGCACGGAAGTACCTTGCCCTTGTGCAAAAATTTCACAAATCGCAGGCGCAGAAGGCCGGTTGAGGTTATTCTTGCTGCAACGTTATGGTTATGGCGCACATCGATTGCTTGTGGTGTGATCAGGGATACAGCAGTTTCCAGATTTAGTTTGTAGATTTGTTGTTAGACAGGTTTCGGGCCATGGTAGCAACTGCTTCCCCCTGCCGATAGAACTCCATACCGGGTTGGCTCCCGGATGCAAGCTGAGAGAGTTTCATCGCGGGCGTTGCAGTTGTGAAGAATGTTTCGTGGTTTTTCGCAGGAAGCCACATTGCAGCACTATCGCTCGATCCGGTACGGGGAAACCGTTCAGGGATTGCGCGAAATTCTCCCAGCGGTAACAGGAAGAATATGTCACGGTCGAAAGAAGTGCGATGCCCCACATGCAGTGGGAACTCTACCCTGCGAGTCCACCGCAACGGCTTCCTGCAGCAGAGCGTGTTGGGCCACTTCGGCATCTACCCGTGGAAGTGCGGCGCGTGCGGATCGCTGTTCCTGTATCGCAGCCGCGGCTACCGCACCCGGCGGAATCGGCCAGTAACCGACCCGAGTATTGCGGACCAAAACCAAAGTCCACTTCTATAACCAGGCTTCACGCCGTCTTCAGGCTGCTCGTCATCCGGCGGCCCGGCTGTGCAGGTTCCTCGTCTACTCACTTCTCGTCTTCAGGCCCCGCGCGCATTGCAGCAAGGTGAGCGGCGTGGGCGGCTGGGCGAGGTAGCGCCGGGCCGCTGCGCGCGATGCCCGGCGGTCAGAACTGCACCTTCAGGGTGCGGCCCTGGGTGGAGCTTTCGCGCGCCAGCTCCAGCAGGCGGATGACGCGGAAGCCGTCCTCCGGCGTGACGGCGAGCGGCGAGGTGCCGAGGATTGCATCGCGGACGTTGGCATAGAAGCTGCGGTAGTCGCAGCGTTCGGTCTTGACCTGGCGCGTGATGAGCGTTGCCGGATCGGCTGGATTGGGAGCGACGGTCAGCGTGCCCCACGCGGATTTGTCTTCCTGCAACCACACCTCCTGCGAGCCTTGCGTGGGAACCTTTGCGCCGGCGACCAGTGCGGGCTCCTGCGGATCGAGGCCGTGCTTGCGGAAGCTGCCCCTGGTCCCGTGCAGCAGGAAGCGCGGCGCGTTGTCGCAGGCCAGATAGCTGGTGCGGCAGTGGGCGAGCAGGCCTTTTCCGTTCGCGGCGGGGTAATGGAGAGTGATGTCGAAGGCGTCTTCGACGGCCGTCTGGTCGCGGTCGGAGCGGACGCTGGCGGTGATCGCGTCGGGCGCGCCGAAGAGCGCGAGGACTTGATCGACGAGGTGCGGGCCGAGGTCGAAGAGCATTCCATTGGCGGGATTCCCGGCTTCCTTCCATGTGTTCTCGCGCGGGATGGAGCGGAAGCGGTCGAAGTGCGACTCGAAGGTGACGAGGCGGCCAACGGCTTGCTCGGCGAGCAATTTTTTGACGGTGAGGAAGTCGCCGTCCCAGCGGCGGTTGTGGAAGGGAATGACGAGCAGCCCCTTGCTCTTTGCGAGTTCGCCGAGTTCGAGCGCTTCAACGCTAGTGGCGGCGAAGGGCTTGTCGATGACCACGTGCTTGCCTGCTTCGAGGGCCTGTTTGGCCAGCGCGAAGTGCGTCTCGTTGGGCGTGGAGACGACGACCAGCTCGATGGAATTATCGGACAGCAACTCCTCGACCGAGCGCGCAATCCTGGTTGCGGGATATGCTTTTGCCGCGTCGTCGCCGGTGCGCTGCATGATCGCCGCCAGACGCAGCCCCTGCACCGCGTTGACGAACGGCGCATGAAAGACGCGCCCGCCCAGTCCGTAGCCAATTACGCCAACGCCAATCTCCCGCTCTGCCATTACGCCTTCCCAATCTCTCTCAGTGCAGGATAAACCCTGCGGAAGCGCGCGTAGGCCTCGTCCATTGCGGGTGCGTCCTTCGGCTGGATGGTTTGCGCGACGTGGACGGTCGCGGTGCAGGCCGCCTGCACGTTGGGCCACGCGTTGACGCCGACCGCGGCCAGCAGCGCCGCGCCGAATGCGCCTCCCTCCTCGGCGGCGAGCAGCTCCACCGGCTGGCCGTAGACATCGGCCTGGATCTGCCGCCAGAGCGGGCCGCGCGCTCCTCCTCCGCCGAGCCGGATTCGTGCGACGGGGATTTTCAGTTCGGCAAACAAGGAAAACGTGTCGCGCAGGCTGAAGGCGACACCCTCCAGCACCGCGCGGACGAAGTGGGCGCGGGTGTGCGAGGCAGTGATGCCGACGAACGCGGCGCGGGCTTCGGGGTCGAGGTGCGGCGTGCGCTCGCCGAAGAGATACGGCGCCCAGAGCATTCCATCGCTGGCGGCGGGGACGCGCGCGGCCTCGGCGGTGAGCTCGTCGTAGGAGACGCCGGGGGCGAAGGTGTCGCGCAGCCAGCGCAGCGAGAGGCCCGCGCCGTTGGTCACTCCCATCACATGCCACATCCCGGGCACGGCGTGGCAGAAGGTGTGCAGGCGACCGAGGCGGTCCATGGTGGGCTTGTCTGTGGCGGCGAAGACAACTCCGCTGGTGCCGATGGTGGCAGAGACCGCGCCGGGCGCGACGATTCCCATTCCCACCGCGCCCGCGCCCTGGTCTCCCGCGCCTGCCGCAACGGGAGTTCCAGCGGCGAGGCCGGTTGCGGCGGCGCCTGCGTCGCTGATGCGCGCGCAGATTTCGGGGCCTTCAAAGAGACGCGGCAGCCAGCTCAGGGGAATGCCCGCGGCCTCGGCGACTTCTGCCGACCAGCGGCGATGCGCCACGTCCAGCAGCAACGTTCCGCTGGCCTCCTGCATGTCGATGGCGTACTCTCCGGTAAGGCGAAAGCGGACGTAGTCCTTGGGGCAGAGAACGTGCGCGATGCGCGCGAAGATTTCGGGCTGATGGGTGCGCACCCAGAGCAGCTTGGTGAGTGTGAAGTTGGGCAACGCTGGGTTGCATGTGAGCTCGATCAGACGCTCGCGGCCGATCTTGTCGTTGAGCCAGTCGCACTCGGGCTGCGTGCGCTGGTCGCACCAGATGAGCGCGGGACGCAGGACTTCACCCGCCGCGTCGAGCATGACGCAGCCGTGCATCTGGCCGGTGAGGCCGATGGACTCGATCTGCGCGCCATCCAGCTCGGCGGACGCGATCGCGCCCGCAATAGCTTCGCGCGCGGCGCGCCACCAGTCCTCCGGCTGCTGCTCCGCCCAGCCGATCTCGGCGGAGTGGATCGGCGCGTGATCGCTCGTCGCCGACGCCACCACTCGTCCCGCGCGGTCCACCAGCACGGCCCGCGTTCCCCCTGTCCCTACGTCAATTCCCAGAAACATTGTGCTCTCCTCTATCAACCATTTCGATTGCATACAAAGTGTATCCGTTTGGCGGAAGCAAATGCATGCGCGCCGCATCGAAATCTTCCTTGGGAAAGCTCATAGCGAAGAACGGAAGGACTGCGAAGGACAATTGAGACCAACAGTGGATGTGCCAATCTTCCAGTACCGCCCCAAGTACAGGTAACATAGAAGCAATGATTCAACGGAATGCAGTGTCGTCCGGCTGGAGGGCCCTTGCGGCCGGCGGAGCCAGTTCCCTGCTGCTCGTTTCTCTGTTGCTTGGTGCCGCCACAGGCTACGCGCAGGCGGGCAGTCCCGGGGCCACATCTTCCGCGGAGGCGCAGGCCACCGAGGGCGCGTTGCAACAGCTCGCGGCGCCGGGCGGAGTGAACCTGGCCGCGCCCACGCAGGGCGCATTCGGCGGATCGCTGGTCGCGGGCAAGGCAACGGACGCGGTGCTCGGCCTCTCGATGGACGACGCCATCACGCGCGGCCTGCGGCAGAACCTCGGCCTCATCCTGCAGGCCACCGCCGAGCAGAGCGCGCACGGTCAGCAGCTCGAACAGCTGCAGGCGCTGCTGCCGACCGTCACCGGCGACGCATCCATCGAGGTGGAGCAGATCGACCTGGCCACCTACGGCCTCAAGATCCCAGGCCTCAACCCCATCGTCGGGCCGTTCCAGGTGGTGGACTTCCGCGCCTACCTGACCGAGAACCTCATCAACGTTCCGGCGCTGGAGAGCTACCTCGCAGCGAAACACAACTTTGCCGCGACAAAGCTTTCGGCGGACGACGCGCGGGAGATGGTGGTGCTCACCGTGGGCAACGCCTATCTGCTGTGCCTGGCCGACGCGGCACGCATCGACGCGGTCAACGCCGAGCTTGCCACCAGCAAGCTCTCCCTGGACCAGGCCACGGCCGCGCACGAGGCGGGCGTCAGTCCGCGGCTCGACGTGCTGCGCGCGCAGGTTGACTACCAGAACGAGCAGCAGACCCTCATCTCCACAAGCAACCAGTTGGCCAAGGACAAGCTGGCGCTGGCGCGCGCCATCGGGCTTCCGCTCGACCAGGCCTTCCGCCTTACCGACAGCGAGCCTTACGCCGCGCTGGACAACCTCGATCCCGCGGCTGCGTTTGCGCAAGCGCTGAAAAACCGCAAGGACCTGGCCGCCGCCAGCGAGCAACTCGCCGCCGCGCATGCGGTGCAGACCGCGGCCCGCGCCGACCAGCTCCCCACCGTGCAGTTCTCCGGCGACTTCGGCGACATCGGCCAGACCGCCAATCACTCGCACAGCTCATACAGCGCAACCGGCAGCGTCTCCGCGCCGATCCTGCAGATCGCGAAGACGCGCGGCGAAGAGGACATCGCGGGCGCGCAGGTTGCGCAGGCTAGTGACAAGCTCGCCGACCAGGTGCAGCAGGTGAACGCCGAGGTTCGCGACTCCATCCTCGACATCCAGTCCGCAGCCAAGCTGGTGGAGGCGGCAAAGTCCAACGTCGATCTGGCCAATGAGGCGCTCAGCGAGGCGCAGCAGCGCTTCCACGCCGGAGTCAGCGACAACCTGCCCGTCAGCCAGGCGCAGGCCTCGGTGGAGCAGGCCAACGACCAGTACATCGCAGCACTCTACCAGCACAACGCCGCCAAGCTCTCGCTGGCGCGCGCCCTCGGCGTCGCGCAGTCCAACCTGAAAGATTATCTCGGAGGGAAGTAACCGTGGCAGACGAACAGAACCGAAGCGGCACACGATCCGCCAACCAAACCGCCGACCAGAGCGCCGAAACCAAAGGCAACTTCCCGGCCAACGCCGGCGCGGAGGACGAGATTGACGACTCCGCCGAGTCCAACGGCAACCGCAAGTTCGCCGTCATCGGCGTCGTGCTGCTGCTTGTGCTGGGCGCGGTCTTCTTCTACTGGCGCTCCACCTTCACCGAAGACACCGACGACGCGCAGGTGGACGGCAACCTCTACCAGATCAGCTCGCGCGTCTCCGGCCAGGTGGTCAAGGTCACCGTGGACGACAACCAGACCGTGCAGGCGGGCCAGTTGCTGGCCGAGATCGACCCCACCGACTACCAGGTCGCCCTCGATCAGGCCCAGGCCAACCTGGCCAGCGCGCAGGCCGAGTTCGCGCAGGCCACGGTCAATGTGCCCATCACGCAGGTGAGCGTCGGCACCATGGTCAGCACCACCGCCAGCGACGTGAAGGGCTCGACCGACTTGATTGCGCAGGCGGAGAAGCAGGTGGAAGCCGCCAGCGCGCGCGTCGATGAGGCGAAGGCCAACGCGCGCAAGGCGCAGGCCGACGTCGATCGCTACACGCCGCTGGTCGAGAAGGACGTGATCTCCAAGCAGCAGTACGATGCAGCCGTCGCCGCAGCCGCCGCCAGCAAGGCCGCGGTCGCCGAGGCCGAGGCCGCCGTGCTCGCCCAGCAGAACGCCGTCGCCAGCGCGCGCCAGCGACTCGCCGAAGCCGAGGCGCAGTCGGCGCAGTCGGTGAAGAACGGGCCCGACCAGGTGCGCATGCAGCAGTCCCGCGCCGAGGCCGCCCAGGCCACCATCCAGCAGGCGCAGGCGCGCGTCGATCAGGCGCGCCTCAACCTTGGCTACACGCGCATCACCGCGCCGGTGGCGGGAATCGTAAACAAAAAGAACGTCGAGGTGGGCGCCAACCTCGCCGCCGGTCAGGACCTGATGACCATCATCCCGCTGACCGACCTGTGGGTCACAGCCAACTTCAAGGAGACGCAGTTGACCCACATGCGCGCCGGGCAGAAGGTGACCATCAAAGTCGACGCCTACGGAGGGCGCAAGTTCTCCGGCTCGGTGACGCAGGTCGGCGGCGCCACAGGCTCCATGCTCTCGCTCTTCCCGCCGGAGAACGCCACGGGAAACTACGTCAAGGTGGTGCAGCGCCTTCCGGTGCGCATCGACTTCACCAACCTGCAGCAGGAGGACGGCGACTACGTTTTGCGCCCCGGCCTCTCCGTCACCCCCGTGGTCGAGGTCAAGTAGCGAGACTTCCTATTCATCGTGGTCTCATCGCGATACCGGGGTCCCCGCCAGCTTTGCTGGTGGGGTGGGATGAGTGGGAGCTGACAATTCATCATTTACGCAGGCCGGATGGCATCGCCGATGAGGAGCAGCACTGGCGCAGGGCCCACCGCCTCATCGTCGATCACGGCCAGCGTTGTGCGCAGAACGCGTTCGTCTTTTGTCGTCGCATTTGAGACAGCAATGCACGGCGTATCGCCGTCGATCCCGGAGGCAATCAGCTCGTCGGCTAGCTGACGGAACCTGCGCCCCGGCATATAAACCACCAGTGTCGCGTCCTTAGGAAATGCGCCCTCCCACTTGGGCGTGAGTTCGAGTTTGTCGGCTGCGTGGTGCGCGGTGGCGAAGATCAGCTTCGAGGCGGAACTGCGGTCGGTGAGCGGGGTCTTCAGCGCGGCCGCCACGGCGAAGGCCGCCGTAATCCCCGGCACAATCTCGAAGGGAATCGCGGCCTCGGTGAGCGCGGCAATCTCCTCGCCCGCGCGCCCGAAGATCAGCGGCTCACCCGATTTCAGCCGCACCACGCTACGGCCCGCGCTCGCGTGTTCCAGCATGAGCGCATGAATCCCCGCCTGCGTGATGCGTGGCTGTCCACAGCGCTTGCCCACCGGAACCACCAGCGCGGTAGGCGAAACCAGCGCCAGCACTTCGTCGGAGACCAAGTCGTCGGGCAGAATCACATCGGCGGTTTCGATCAGGCGCAGGGCGCGCAACGTCAGCAGCTCCGCGTCGCCCGGTCCCGCGCCAACCAGATAGACCACGCCCGACTGCGCCGATCTCTTCATGGTTTGCGCTCGCCGGGATTGCTTGTCACGGGGTTGCTCGGCAATAAATTTGGCTGTGTGGGATCGTTCTGCAGCGGATTTGTCTGCGCGTGCCGACGGGCCAGCGCACGCGTAGGGCAGCCCTCAAAGCCGCAGAGGTCGCGGCTGGCAAGCTGATGCAGCAGCTCGCGGCGGGCGCCGTTTGCGGGCTCGCGTTGCAAAATCTCGCGGCGCAGATTGCCCAGCTCGGCGAGCCACTCGCCCGCATCGAGCGGAAGCAGCGCGTCGATCTCCTTGCGCAGGCGTTGCGCCAGCGCGGGACTTGCGCCCGCAGTAGAGATGGCGATCTGCAGGTCGCCGCGGCGCACCACGGAGGGGAAGTAGAAGTCGCAGAAGGGCGGGTCGTCCACCGCATTCACCAGAATTCCCGCCGCCTCGGCCTCGGCAAAGACAGCGCGATTCACCGCCGCGTCACTGGTCGCCGCAACCGCCAAAAATTGCCCTGCCAAGTCGCCTGCCGCATACGCGCGTTGGTGCCAGACGATCTCGCCCGCCTCCGCCATCTCCGCGATGCGCGCGCCTGCGACCGGCGCCATCACCGTCACCCGCGCCTCCGCCGCGCGCAGCGAATCAATCTTCGACTCAGCCAGATTTCCCCCGCCAATCACGATGCAAGGCCGGCCCGTCAGTTTGAGAAAAATGGGGAAAAGGGGCATAGCGTATTATGCGTCCACTATGTGTCGTCCGCCCACCGGTGGAGGGTCGCGCTCGACGGGCGTAACGGCGGTACCCGCAAGCTGTTCGCGCAGGGTCTCGTCGTCGGTGCGAGCGAAGTAGGCGCGGAGGTCTTCGCCGGGTGCGCGAGCGGCAAGATAGGCGCGCAGCAGGCGCTCGATGGCGGCGGGGCAGTCTTCGGCGGCCGCGCGGAATCCGATCTGGCGCGCGATGCCCGCGTACTTGCCGACCGCGCCGCCCACGCAGAAGTAGAAGGCATCGACCATTGCGCCGTCCTTCTTGATCTTCTTGCCCTCGAGTCCGATGTCGGCGATCCAGCTTTGGCCGCAGGAGTTGGTGCAGCCGGTGACGTGCAGTTTAATCTGCTGGTCGAAGGCGGGCAGCCTCTCCTCCATCTCGCCGACCAGCCACTTGGCGAAGCCTTTGGTCTCGGCGATGGCGAGCTTGCAGAACTCTGTTCCCGTGCAAGCAATCGCGCCACGCCAGAAGGGCGAGACCTCGACCTGCAATCCAATTTGATTGAGCCGCTCAACTACGTCGCGCGTGCGCGCATTGGGAATATTCGCGACAATAATGTTCTGCATGATCGTCGCGCGCAGATGGCCGTCGCCGAACTCCTCAGCGAGGTCGGCGAGCTGGATGAGTTGATCGCCGGTGAGCCTGCCGCGCAGCACGCTGGCGCCGACGGCGGAGAGGGCCGCCTGCCGCTGCGGAGTCACGCCGATGTGGTCGCGATAGACGTCGTCGGGCGTTTCGTCTTCGCTCACCGGCAATGGATCGAGCTTGTAGCCTAGCTTCTCCTCGATCGCCGCGAGCATCGACTCCGCCGTCCAGCCGTGGCGCAGGAAGAGATACTTTAGCCGCGCGCGCGTGCGATTCTCGCGGAGTTCTGTCTGCTCCTTGAAGATGCGCAGAACGGCCTCGACGACCTCTACGGCTTTCGTCTGCGGAATGAAGACCGGAATCCGCACGGCGATGTGCGGCTCGGTCGATAGGCCGCCGCCGACGCGCAGCGTGTAGCCGACCTCGTCGCCGCGACGGATCGCCGTCAGCGCAACGTCGTTGATCTCCGGGTAGGAGCACCAGACGGGGCAGCCCGAGACCGTGACCTTGAACTTGCGTGGCAGGTTGTAGAACTCGGGGTTGGCGGTGAGCCGGTGCGCAATCTCGACGGCAAGCGGGCTTGCGTCGACGAGCTCGTGCGCGTCGAGGCCGGCGAGCGGGCAGCCCGTCACGTTGCGCACCACATCGCCACACATGCCCTTGGGACTCAGACCGACGGCGGTCAGCGCGTCGACAATCTCCGGCAACGCCTCGATGGTGAGCCAGTGGAGTTGAATGTTCTGGCGGGTGGTGATGTCGGCAAGGTTGCGCGCGTATTTTTGGGTCAGCTCGCCGATGACGCGCAACTGGTGCGAGGTGAGCAGGCCGTTGGGCAGGCCGATGCGCATCATGAAGAACTCGCTCGCATTGCCCTGTCCGTCCTTGCCGCCGGTGACACCGACGCCGTCGCCCTGGGTGTAGATGCCCCACCACTTGAAGTAGAACTCGGTCCACTCCGGCAGCACGGCGGCGCGGCCCTCGCGCGCGAATTGGCGCACCTCGTCCCACGCCTCCCACGGATTTTTTTCCAGCTTGAGGCGCTCGGCCTTCTGGGCCTTGGTCTCCTTGGCAGCTGGTGTTGCGGCCGACGGCGTCACTTTGGCGAGGTTGGTCATTATTCTCCGGGAATCCTTATCGTTTATAGCTGAACAAATCCGGCCGATAGCTGGCAGAGAGAGCGATCAAATGATTGTCTCAATAAAAAACGCCCACCGGATTTGTGGGCGCTCAATCAGCTTGTCTTTGACCTCGCAATTTGCAAACTCTACGAAGCGGGACAGAAGCGACGGCGCGCGAGATTGCAACAACAAGCCGAATGGTACGCACGCGGGTTCCGGTCGCACTTCTTCATAGCTTTTAGCCTAATTGCGCCGCTCCGTCGCGTCAAACCCGCCTCGCGCGCACAGCCGGCGAAGAGCCATCTTCACTCCGCCTCGACCAGCGAGAACTTGTGGCGCACGTCCGAGCCGCGCAGCCAGAAGATCACGTCTTCCGCGATGTTCGTCGCATGGTCGGCCGAGCGCTCCAGGTTGCGCGCGATCAGGATCGCGGTCAGCGCCTGCAGGCTTACCTCCGGCTGCTGCTGCATCACCTCCATCAGCTCGACCTGCACAATCTTGTTGCGCTCGTCGATCGCGTCGTCCATCGAGAGCACGCTGTCGGCCATGTGCGCGTCCGCCTCCAGCAGTGCCTGGATCGCCGTGCGGATCATCACGCCCGTCCGCTCGCCCATCTCCTGAATGTCGACCGGGAGCTGGATCACCGGCTGGTCCTTCAGCGCCAGCGCGCGCTCCGCGATGTTCGCCGCCTGGTCCCCAATCCGCTCCAGGTCGCCATTGATCTTGATCACCGAGAGGATGAAGCGCAGGTCGATGGCCATCGGCTGCTCCTTGGCCAGCAACTCGTACGCCATCTCGTCGACCACGGTCTCGCCGGTGTTGATCGCCTCTTCGATCTCCAGCACATGTTCGCACAGCGCCATGTCGCGCTCCAGGTACGCCTCCACCGAGAAGTCCAGCGCCTGCTGCGACAAGGCCGCCATCGCCAGCAGCTTGTCCTTCAGCTCGGCCAGTTGCAGATGAAAGTTGATGCGCGGCATGATGGAAGACTCCTCGTCTGAAAAAACGACAACCTCTATTGTGACGCAGTTGTGAAAACGCCGTGTGAATATGCCGTGACAGAGTAGCCGCAAAGGCACCTTTGCCGCCTTGCTTGTCATTCTCACCCTGACCCTGAGCGCACCGAAGGGGAAGGGGAAGAATCCGCGTATTTCGTCTTTGTCCTTGCTGACAACGCAAGAATCAATGGTAGATCAGAACCTGCGCCCGGCGCGCTTTGAAGTCCGCCAGCCCCTGCGCCCAGCCCGCCGCAATCGTCCGCGGATCGTCTCCGCGCGCCAGCGCTGCCATTGTTTCGGAGTTGGCCACCAGCGGCGCGGCCTTGTCCAGCTTGAACTGCGTGGGATAGAGATGATGCAGCGCGGAGAGTATCTCGATGCCCAGTTCCGGCGAGTCGAGCGCGAAGCGGTCGGTGACCGTGAGGCGGACGCCCTCGACGGTTTGGCCGTGGTAGGGATAGTGGTTGGCGTCCTCGGCGACTCGGGTGGTGGTGGGGGTGAAGGTGACGCCGGGGATGTTACGGGCTGTGAGGTAGGCCGCGACGGCTTTGCCATCGAACCATGCGGGGAGGACGGGGGCGTCTTTTGTTGCGGCGGTTGCGCCCGCGCCGAAGACCTCAAACGGGGTTGCAGTTCCGCGACCGACCGAGACGTTCGTCATGTCCATCATGCCGAGAGCGGGATAGAGTGTGGCCTCGGTGACGCTGCGCAGGTTAGGCGATGGGTTGACCCAGGGCACGCCGGTAGCATCGAAGAACTCCTCGCGCCGCCAGTTCTGCATGGGGACGACGGTGAGGCGGGCGGGGTTCTTGATGGGCGGGGTGTTGGGGGCGCAGGTGACTGGATGCTCGCCATGGATGTACTGGGCGAGTTCGCCGAGGGTGAAACCGTGGCGGATGGGGAGCGGCATGTAATCGAGGTAGGAGGATGCGGTGTTGGAGATGGGGCCCTGAACGGCGTCGCCGTTGATGGGGTCGGGGCGGTCGAGGAGGATGACTTCGAGGGGATGGGCGCGAGCGGTCTCGCAGGCAGCGGCTTCGAGGAGATAGCCGACAACGGTCTCGTAGGTGTAGAAGCGGACACCCGCGTCCTGCAGGTCGATGACGACGGCGTCGAGGTTCTTCAGGTCTTCGGGCTTGGGACGGCGGTCGGCGTCCTTTGCGCCGTAGAGGCTGATGACTTTCAGGCCAGTCGTGGGATCGACCTCCTGGCCAATCTCGGTGGAGTCCTTCGCCCCGAAGATGCCGTGCTCGGGCGAGAAGAGAGTGGTTAGCTCGATGCCGCCGCCGATGCCGCGCAGCACGTCGATCGTCCGCCGCCCCTGTGCGTCGAGGCCGGTCTGGTTGGTGAGCAGGCCGATGCGGAGGTGGCCACCATTGCGCGCCGCAGCTTCCTTAAGCGCCGCGAAGTTGGTGGCTTCGAGGACATCAATGCCAGTCAGGGTGGGCGGCGGGTTTGAAGTTATTCCGCTAAATAATGCTGAAAGTGGAATTGGAGGAAACTTCGATGGAAGGGGGGCGTAGGAGTATGAGGCTCCAACTACAGCTACGTCACAGATCGTGTTTGGTGCATGACAGTCAATTTCATGTGGGGTTCGGGGCCAGCCAGGATCAGTCTTCACAATCGACGTGGGCTTCCCATCTTTCGAATATGAGATATAGGCAACATAGCCACCAACCCCAACCCCGAGCGCCTGCGCTGCGGCTGTGGCTACTTCGCCGCGCAGAGCGGAGATTGGGGAATTACCGCGCGGGTGAATTGCATTCGAGAGCAGGATTACATAGGTGTCGCTCGCCGGGTCCATCCACAGGCTTGTGCCGGTGAAGCCGGTATGGCCGAAGCTAGCTGGTACTCCTGCTCCGGCGGTCGGGACGGCTGTGCCCGTGGTGGGAAAGACCGTACCGCGCGGACGCGAGTAGGCGGAGTTGATGTCCCAGCCGAAGCCGCGCAGAGCTACGCCGGCGGTGGTCTGGCCGTCCTGGGTGAAGATGGTTGCGCCGCCCTGAGCAGTTTTGGGCTGCTGAGGAGTGGTCATCAGTTGCAGCGTCTCGCGCTTCAGCGGGAAGTTGCTGGGGCGACCGGCGAGGCGATCCAGCAGCGCTTGCGCGAAGAGGGCTACATCCGCCGCCGTGGAGAAGAGTCCCGCCTGTCCTGCTACGCCGCCCATGCGCCGCACCGTAGGATCATGCACCGTCCCGCGCAGCAGCACATCGAAATCGGGATTCGTCTCCTTTGTCCCCTGATCGTCATGTTGCGTTGGAGCAGTGTGGGAGATGATCTGCTCAGGACTCCACGAGCCCGGTCGGTCACATTCCACAAGTGCCACACCCTTCTGGTCAGTGATCCGATCTCCCGAAGGTGCTGAGTAGGGCGGAAAACTAGAGCTAAGTCCACAAGCTCGCTCTAGCGGAAGGAACTGTGAGCGATACGGACCACGTATGCCTTGTGGCAGGAAGATATGCGCGCTTGCATACACATCAAGCGTCTCGCCGCTGAGCTTTTCTACCAACGCGCCGAGGACGATGTAGTTGATGTCGGAGTACTCGAAGTGGGTGCCGGGAGTGGTGGTGAGCGGGGAGTTCATGGCACGGCGGATGCCTTCGGCCTTGTCGGGTGCGGCGAGGCCCCATGCGTCTTTCAGATCCACGTCGGGCGGCAGGCCGGAGTAGTGGGTGAGCAGCTCGCGGATGGTGACCTTTGCTTTATCGGAGGCGGTATAGGTCTGGCCTTCAGCCCTCTTCGTCTCTTTACGATCCGATTCCTGGGGCTGCGCCCCAGGCTGGTATAGCGTCGCGCCGTTGGCGCTCGAGGTAGGTGGCCGCGTGGCTGGTGCGGCGAACTCGGGGAGGTATTTGGCGACGGGGTCGTCGAAGTCGAGCTTGTGCGCCTCGTAGAGCTGCATGATAGCGGTCGCGGTGACGAGACACTTGGTGAGCGAGGCCATGTCGAAGATGGTGTCGAGGGTCATCGGCTCAGCGGGCGAGGGCTTGCCGTCGAGGCCGGGTTCGCCCGCCAGCTTGCGCACGCCGTATGCCTGCTCGAAGACGACCTTGCCGCCGTGGCCGATGACGACGACCGCGCCGGGTAGCTTCTTCTGTGCGATGGCTGCGTTGATGGCGGTGGAGACGGCGGAAAAATCGGGGGCCGCTGTTGCTGGTGAAGCAGGTTCCTCCGCTACGCTACGGAATGACAACAAGAAAGGCGAGGATGCCGACAGTGCAAGTAGCACGGCGGTTGCGATAGCGCGTCTTGCAGTGCGTTTGCGGAAGACAAGGCTGGCAAGCGAGCCCACGGCGAAGGTGACGAGTGCGCCGATAAGAACGTACCAGGTCCAGGCGATGTGGGGGATGGCGATGTCTGGCATGGGCCCTGGGCGGTAAGTGCCGTCACTCATTTTGAGGGTATCCCTCCAGAGGACTTTGCCGGGGAACTGCCAGAGCGCCAGGTTGAGTGCGAAGCCGGTGATCATGCCGATGATTGCTCCTACTTGCGTAGCATAGCGCGTGAGCGTGCCCAGGAGAAAGACGCCGAGCAAGCATCCGTATGCCACCGACGCGATGGAGAGGCCGATCTCGACGACGTTGCCCTTGCCGCCCGCATGCACCGCATAGATGGCGACGGCGAAGAGCACCAGCGCCCACAGCACTGTGCTGGCGCGCGAGACCACCATGCGCTCGCGGTCGTTGGCGCGAGGTCGCCAGCCCATGTAGAAGTCGACCACGGTGGTTGACGAAAGCGAGTTGAGCGCGGCGCTGAGGTTGGACATTGCCGCGGCCAGGATCGCCGCGACGAGCAGGCCCGCGATGCCGACCGGCATCTGCCGCACGATGAACGCCGGGAAGATGCGGTTGGTATTGGCGCCGTGCAGCGCAGTCAGCGCCGCCGGATGCATCCCATAAAACACGAAGAGACCCGCGCCGATCAGCAGAAAGAGCGCGAACTGGATGAAGATAACGACGCCGCTGGAGAGCAGCGCAAGGCGGGATTCAGTGAGGTTCTTCGCGGCCAGCATCCGCTGCACCATCAATTGGTCTGTGCCGTGCGAGGCCATGGTGAGGAAGGTTCCGCCCAGCACGCCCGCCCAGAAGGTGTAGGTCGTCGTCAGGTTCATGGCGAAGTTCAGCATGTGGAACTTGCCTGCCGCCGCGCCGATGGTGTGGATCGTCGCCCAGCCGCCGGGGACGTGCGCACCGAGAGACCAGATCGCCACCAGCGTTCCGCCGACGTAGATCGCCATCTGCACCACGTCGGTCCAGATGACGGCGGCCATTCCGCCCTCGAAGGTATACAGCAGCGTAAGCGCGGAGATGATCGCGATGGATAACACATCCCCCGTGCCAATCGCGATGCCTACGACGATGGAGACGGCGAAGACGCGGACGCCCTCGGCTGCCGCTCGGGTGAGCAGGAAGAGGCCCGCGGTGACCTTGTGCAGCGTGTGGCCGAAGCGCCGGTCGATGAGCTGATAGGCGGTGAGCATCTCGCCCTGGAAGTATTTCGGCAGGAAGAGCAGTGCGACTACCACGCGGCCGAACATGTAGCCGAAGACGATCTGCAGAAACCCGAAGTCGCCCGCAAACGCCAGTCCCGGCGTGCCGATGATGGTGAGCGTGGACGTCTCCGCCGAGACAATCGACAGCGAAATCGCCCACCAGGGAATCGTCTTGTTCGCCAGAAAATAGCCGCGCAGCGAGCGGTCTTTCGCCGCGCCGCCCGCCGCGCGCCGCCGGCTGAAGCGCAGCCCGAAGAGAGTGATCGCCACCAGGTACAGCCCAACCACGCCGAGATCGAGCGCATGCAAGCGAACAGGCATTGCCTGAGTATAGCCACCCAGCTCGATTCCTCGGACTTCGATGCCCAAACCTGGAACCTCGAACCTCACCCGTGGCTTATCATTGTCGCGATGAGTTACTTCCTCGCCATCGACGCGGGCGGCACCAAAACGCAATGTCTGCTGGCCGACGAGACGCGCGTCCTGGCGCGCGCGACGACCGGCACGTTAAAGCTGATGCGCGTCTCGGAGCAGGAGGCGACGGCGCGGCTTCATGCGATGCTCGCCGAGGTTGCGGCTACGGCGGGCGTCTCGCTCAGCCAGATCACTCGCAGCTGCTTCGGCCTCGCTGGACTCAGCAGCCCCGCCGTGCGCGCGTGGGCAAGTCGCGCTCTCTGCAAATCAGTCGCCGGCGAGCTTCTCCTCTGCGGCGACGAAGAGATCGCACTCAATGCAGCCTTCAGTGGAGGCCCGGGAATCCTGGTCGTTGCGGGCACGGGATCGAATGCAATCGGACGTACAGCCGATGGCAGCCTCTTCGGCGCGGGCGGATGGGGGCCTGTCCTGGGCGACGAGGGATCGGGCACATGGATCGGTCTCGAAGCGATTCGCGCGGCACTGCGCGCGCAGGACCGCGACACGCCCAGCAATTTAAATTGCGCGCAACCCGGAAACGGTCTCGACGGCGTCTCCACTTCCCTGCTGCGCGAGATCGAGCGGCACTGGAATCTGAACTCGCTCGGCGAGCTGGTCGCCCTTGGCAACCAGCGCGCCGACCCTAACCATCACGCGCCCGACTTCGCCTCGCTCGCGCCGGTGGTCGCGCGTTCGGCAGAGCAGGGCGACACGCATGCCGCCGAGGTCCTCACGCGCGCCGGCGAGCAGCTCGCCGAGCTGGTCGCGCTTGTCTTCCGCAAGATGACCGCCGCGCCCACCGCAACTGGAGCCGGACCGGCTGCGGTCAGCGTTGCCTTCACCGGCAGCGTCCTCACGCACATCGCCACCGTGCGCGCCGCAATGATCGCGCGGCTTGCCGACACGCTGCCAGCAGCCTGCGTGTGCCAGTCTCCCGTCGATCCCCTCGAAGGCGCACTCTGGCGCGCGCGTCGCGGATGACGGCCGTTCTCGCGGATGGTGAATGTGTAGCGCTCGATCCTGTCCGTGGAAGCTACGGCGTCGATGGCCGCCGCGAGGTTGCGGCGTCAACCGGCCGGAATGGCCCCGTGCAGCTTGTGCGGTTCACGGAAAACGCGCGCACGTCCTCGACGCCAAGGTCCGGTCGGGACTTCCCTGCTCTGCAATGTTTGGATTAAGTTAGCCGCGGCGGGGGTGCGAACCGTGCGAATGCACTCTGGGGGTGCGGTCGTGGTAGGTCTGCGAACGGGAATGACCGCCACCCGACATTCCCAATGCGTAGGCGGATGCAGGCACAAGAGTCATCACAGCAACCAACAAAAACGCGTGCGTCAAGTGAATGTTGAGTTTCATCTCTGGCTCCCCCCCAAGACTGCTTCCCCTCAGGCCCATTAACATAAGAGTACATATATGCGATGAGCCGGGCAGTGGGTTGGTTTCAAAATAATGTCCGAGGTGAAAGATGTACCCTGCGCGGTTCCCGGCGTGGTCGATCGACCCGCCGACGGGCGGCTGCGGGCAAATCGGATCGCGGTTGCGGGAATACGCGGGAAAGATATATCGTAGAGACAAGATGACAGCCAACTTCAGCCGCTTCTCGTTTCCCATCCGCTACTGGCGAACAGTAGCGGGCTCGGCGGACTAGGCTCATCTGAACGATCTGTTCAACGATCGGCAAGTTTCAGTTGATTCAAAATCCATGCGAGCCGCGACCCAACTTGTCGCGGCTTTTTAGTTTGTGCGGTTGCGTTGTGCGGAGGACGGTCCGATGAGCATGAGTGCAAATTTGGAATCGCCGGTGAGTTTTGCTGTCGGCGCGCGCGCCGGTCGCTTCGGCGTCTACGGCGGGCGCTATGTGCCGGAGACGCTGATGGCCGCGCTCGAAGAGCTGGAGCAAGCCTACGCCGAGGCGCAGGCCGACCCCGCATTCCAGGCCGAGCTGGACGGCCTGCTGCACCACTACTGCGGCCGTCCCACCCCGCTCTATTTTGCCAAACGAATGAGCGAGCAGCTCGGCGGCGCCAAGATATATCTGAAGCGCGAAGACCTGCTGCACACCGGCGCGCACAAGATCAACAACGCGCTGGGCCAGGGAATGCTGGCGCGGCGGATGGGCAAGCGACGCATCATCGCCGAGACCGGTGCCGGACAGCACGGCGTTGCCACCGCAACCGTCTGCGCTCTCTTCGGCATGGAGTGCGTCATCTACATGGGCGAGGAGGACATGCGCCGGCAGGAGCTGAACGTCTTCCGCATGAGGCTGCTGGGCGCGGAGGTGCGCTCGGTAAGCACCGGCTCCGCGACGCTGAAAGACGCCATCAACGAGGCCATGCGCGACTGGGTCACCAACGTGCGCGACACCTACTACATCCTGGGCAGCGCGCTCGGAGCGCATCCCTACCCCACCATGGTGCGCAACTTCCAGCGCGTCATCGGCCGCGAGGCGCGCGCGCAAATTCTGGAGCAGGAGGGCAGGTTGCCAACCGCAATCGTCGCCTGCGTGGGCGGCGGATCGAACGCCATCGGCATCTTCTATGACTTCATTGGCGACAAGGACGTGCGTCTGGTTGGCGTCGAAGCTGGCGGACGCGGCACTGCGCTGGGCGACCACGCGGCGCGCTTCCAGAAGATCGACGGCGGTGTTCCAGGAGTGTTGCAGGGGACGTACAGCTACGTCTTGCAGGATGACGCGGGACAGATCGCCACGACCCACTCCGTCAGCGCGGGGCTCGACTACGCCAGTGTTGGCCCGGAGCATGCCATGCTGCACGACTCAGGCCGCGCACAATACACATCGGCGTCCGATGCGGAAGCCCTGGCCGCAACCTCGGCGCTGGCGCGCACCGAGGGAATTCTGCCCGCGCTGGAGAGCGCGCACGCCATCGCCGAAGCCATGAAGATGGCGCCCAGGATGGCGAAGACAGACATCCTCATGGTGAACCTGTCGGGTCGCGGCGATAAGGACATGGGAATCCTGGCGCGCGAGATGAACCTGCAAGGAGCGAAGGGGTAGCGATGCCGATTGAGTTCAAGAAGAGACCGGGGATTGTGGCGTATCTGACGACGGGCGATCCCGATCTGGCCACCACGCTCGAGATTGCGCTGGCCGCGATCGACAACGGCGCGGATGTGATCGAGCTGGGCGTGCCCTTCAGCGATCCGCTGGCCGATGGCCCGGTGATCCAGCGCGCGAGCGGGCGTGCCGTGGCGCGCGGAGTTCGCCTCACCGATGTGTTGGAAGTCGCCCGCCAACTTCGAGCGGCGCGCCCTGCCTGCGGGATTGTGATCTTCTCCTACCTGAACCCCGTGGTGCGCATGGGGATGAAAAATTTCTGCGCCGCAACTGCGGATGCGGGCGTGGACGGAGTGCTGCTCACCGACATGATCGTCGAAGAGGCGGACGAGTACCTGGCGGAGATGCGCGCGAACAAACTGGCCCCGATCTTTCTGGCCGCGCCCACCAGTCCCGACGCGCGCCTGAAGGCGATCGCAACAGCCTCGCAGGGCTTCGTCTACGCCATCTCGCGCGTGGGAATCACAGGCACACAGCAGAAGGTCGCGGGCGACGCCTCCCAGCTCGTCGCGCGGCTGCGGACCTTCACCGAGCCGCGCGGAATCCCCATCGCAGTGGGCTTTGGAATCTCCAACGCGGAGCACGTGCACGCGGTGGGAAAATTTGCCGACGCCGCTGTGATCGGCAGCGCGCTGGTGGCCCTGATCGAGATCAGCAAGTCGTCGCAGGCCCCGGCGGCGGTCGGCCGGTTCATCGCGGGGCTTCGCGCATGAGGGCGGCGGTTCAATATCCGGCCGCGCGCCGCCGGTTTCTCGGCGCTGCCTTGCACGCCATTTATGATGGATGCTGCAGACAAAGTTCCGGACGCAGACTCAAACGCTGCAATTCAATTCAAGTTCGGGCTCGAGTTCGAGATCAAGTTTAAGTTCAAGGCGAGGCGATTGGCATGGATATCTACGACTGGCGAAAGAAGATTGATGAGATGGATGACGAGATTGTGCGGCTCATCAGCCGGCGCGCGGAAGCGGCGAAGGCCATCGGCGCGCTGAAGCGCGAGACACTCGCGCCGGTCTACGAGCCGGACCGCGAGCAGTCGGTATTCAACCACGTCCGCGCGGTGAACCAGGGGCCGCTGGCCGACAGCGAGATGCAACACATCTACGAGCGGCTCATCGACGTGATGCGCACGCTGCAGAAGCGCGAGCCGTGAGGGCCGCGCAATGCGTGAGCGCCGCGACTGGCGCTGGCTTTACAGGAGTTGCAACAGATCAAGTTACAAAACCGCGGACGCGGGCGGAATAAGGACCGAAATACGCTACAAACTCAGGAAGATTGAAGAAAGACGGAAACAATGCAGTTACAAATTCAGATCAGTGGACGGAAATGATGATTGTCGCAATGCAGGACCAGGCAACCGAGAAGCAGGTTCAGGACGTGATCGAGCGCATGGTGGAGCTCGGGTTCAATGTTCACCGCACCACCGGCGCCAACCAAACGATTCTCGCCGGGGTGGGCACGCCGGCGCACTTCGATGTGCTGGAGTTCAAGGTGCTGCTCGGCGTGCATGACGCCTACCGCATCTCCTCGCCCTACAAGCTGGCAGGGCGCAGCTTCCGGCCGGAGGGAACGAAGATCACATTCCCCAACGGCGTGGTGGTGGGCGGCGACGAGGTCGTCATCATGGCCGGGCCCTGCTCGGTCGAGTCGCGCGAGCAGATCCTGCTGAGCGCGAAGCTGGCGGCCGCCGCGGGAGCGAAGTTCCTGCGCGGAGGCGCCTACAAGCCGCGCAGCTCGCCCTACAGCTTCCAGGGCATGGGCCTGGAAGGCCTGAAGCTGCTGCGCGAGGTCGCAGACCTGACCGGCCTGCTGGTCGTCACCGAGGTGATGGAGATCGCGCAGATCGAGTCCATGATTCCGTTGATCGACCTCTTCCAGGTGGGCGCGCGCAACATGCAGAACTTCAACCTGCTGCGCGAGCTTGGCCACACGCGCACCCCCGTGCTGCTGAAGCGCGGCATCGCGGCCACCATCGAGGAGGTGCTGCTCTCGGCCGAGTACATCCTCTCCGGCGGCAACTACGACCTGATCCTCTGCGAGCGCGGAATCCGCACCTACGAGACCTACACGCGCAACACCATGGACATCTCCGCCATCCCCGTGCTGCACAAGCTCACCCACCTGCCCGTGATGGCGGACCCGTCGCACGGCGTCGGCATCCGCGACCTGGTCCCGCCGCTGGCCCTGGCCGCGGTCGCTGCGGGCGCCGATGGGCTGCTGATGGAGATGCACCCGGACCCCAACAAAGCGCTGAGCGACGGCGCGCAAAGCCTCTATCCCGAGCAGCTCAACAAACTGATGGCGCAACTTCGGCAGCTTGCGCCGGTGGTCGGGCGAAGGGTCGCGTAGACGATGGCGCGTCGCATCCTCATTGTCGGGACAGGGCTCATCGGCGCATCCACAGGCCTCGCCCTGCGCGCCGCCGGCTTCGATGGTGAGATCATTGGCACCGGCCCAACCGAACGCACGCTGACCATCGCGCAGAGTATGGGCGCAATCGATTCATGGGTCGCGCGCGATGCCGCCGATGCTGTAGCCGCAACCTGCGACATCATCCTGCTGGCCGGGCCGGTTCTCTCGATCCTCGACTGGATGCAGCGGCTTGCGCCTGTGCTCGGCGAGCATCAACTGGTCACCGACGTGGGCAGCACCAAGGTACAGATCGTGGAGTTGGCCGCAAAGCTATACAACCGGCCCGGCAGGGCGCGCTTCCTTCCCGGCCATCCGATGGCGGGCAAGGAGTCGGGCGGCGCGGCGCTGGCCGAGGCCACGCTTTTTCGCAACGCGATGTGGCTCTTCACGCCCGCGCCCAGCACAGAGCCCTGCGCGCTCGAAGTGGAGTGGCGTCAGCAGGTGGCAAGGTTCGGCGCGCGCACCATGGACCTCGCACCCGCGCGCCACGACGAGATCTGCGCGTGGGTGAGCCATCTTCCGCAGATGCTCTCCACGGCACTGGCCGCGCTGCTGGAAGAGACCTTCGGCTCGGACCCAACGGGCCGCGCGGAGATCGCCGCAATCGGCGGTCGCGCGCTCGGCGAGACGACGCGGCTGGGCTCCAGTCCCTACAGCATGTGGCGCGACATCGCGCTCTCGAACTCCGAGCCGATCGCCGCCTCGCTGCACGCGCTGGAGCAGCGCCTGGCGCACCTGCGCGAGAACCTGCGCACCCCGGAGCTGAAGGAAGAGTTCCGCCTGGCCAACCAGTTTCGCGCGCTGCGCGACCGATAGAGCTTTTTTCGCTTTGTTGTAAATGAAAAGAATAATTGTCATTCTGAGCGCAGCAAAGAATCCCCGCATTTCGTTCGTGGCGCGATACTCTACAACCTCAGTAATAATGCCCTGCGAACGCTGCTACCATCAAAGACAGAGATGGCGATGAAGACACCTTCCAACCTGAGCATCGGACTGGCGGACGTACTGGCCGCGCGCGAACGGCTGCGCGGGTCCATCTACGAATCGCCCTGCCCGCACTCGATCATGCTCTCCGCGCTGACCGGCCAGCAGGTCTACCTGAAGCTGGAAAACCTGCAGATGACGGGCAGCTTCAAGGAGCGTGGAGCGCTGAACCGCATCGCCATGCTCACGCCCGAGCAGGCGGCGCGCGGAGTGATCGCGGCCAGCGCGGGCAACCACGCGCAGGGCGTGGCCTACCACGCCACCAAGCGCGGAATTCGCGCGCTGATCGTAATGCCCCTGACCACCCCCTTGGTCAAAGTGACCGCGACCCGCGACTTCGGCGCCGAGGTGCTGCTGCACGGCGCCAACTACGACGAGTCCTGCGCCGAGGCTGTACGCCTGTGCGACGAGCAGCAGCTCACCTTCATCCATCCCTTCGACGACGCCGGCGTCATGGCCGGCCAGGGAACCATCGGCCTCGAGCTTCTGGAACAGGTCCCACAGCTTGAAGCGGTCGTGGTGCCCATCGGCGGCGGCGGGCTGATCGGCGGTATCGCCTGCGCCATCAAGGAATCGCATCCGCAGATTCGCATCGTCGGCGTGCAGACCTCGCGGCTTCCGTCCATGCAGGCCGCCGTCGAGGCGCACCATCCGGTCACGGTCGATCCGGCCACCACCATCGCGGACGGAATCGCGGTGCGCCGCGCCGGAGACCTGACGTTTCCCCTGGTCGAGCGCTACGTCGACGAGATCGTCACCGTGGAGGAGGACGAGATCGCCTCCGCGATCCTGATGCTGCTGGAACGCGAGAAGACGCTGGCCGAGGGCGCCGGTGCAGCCGCGCTGGCCGCGCTGCTCGAGCACCGCACCAGCCTGCATGGAGCGCACACGGCGGTGCTGGTCTGCGGCGGCAACATCGACGTCACGCTGCTCTCGCGCATCATCGAGCGCGGTCTGGTGAAGGACGGCCGCATGATCCGCCTACGCATCGTTCTGTTGGACAAACCCGGAGCGCTGCACGAGCTGACCCGGCTAATCGCGGACCAACGCGCCAACATCATCGATACGCTGCACAACCGCGCCTACTACGGCGTCAACCTGGGTGACACGGTCGTCGATATTACGATGGAGACGCGCGGCCCGCAGCATGTGGCCGAGCTGCTCGCCGCCCTGACCGCCGAGGGCTACTCCCACACCCGCGTACTCTAAAAACATCGAGCAAAATAAAACCGGAGGGCATGACCTCAAGCAGTTGGGTTCTTCTGCTTGAAATCGTACCCTCCGGCTGGCAAAGAAAGTTACCCACTCACGCAAGTAACAAACTAGGGGATGTAGTACCGCATGCTGGTGAGGATCATGCTGTCCTGGGCACGCGGTCCGGCTATGGTTCCAGACCACAAGCCACGCTGAATCAGCTGGTAGTTGATGCCGTACTGTAGACGGCCGAACTTTGGTGTGTTGACGATGCGGTATGTAAAGCCGAGCATGCCTTCCTGAATGTAACGGGTAGGCGAGGCGCAGGTGCTGGGTGAGCTGGGCGAACCGCCGGTGCTAGATCCCGGGTTGGACGGCAGTGCAATGCAGCCCGCGTCGTTCAGGTTGCGGGCGCCATAACCCATCAGCGCGCCTACGAAGGGCGCCTGCGTGATGGTATAGACCGTGCGCTGCGCGTACTCGCCACCGTAGTAGCCATAGACATCCAGCTTCGGCGTCGGGTGGGTTTCAATGCTGAGCAGGCCATGATAGTTGCGGATCGGCTCCAGTGTACCGTCCGGATGCAGGGTGGCGTCGGCCAACTGCGCGGAGCCGTAGCGACCCACACCCTGACCGGCCATCGCCTGCACCGCGAGGTCCGCATACTTGTTGGGCGAGACGCGGATGCTGCCGAAGACGCCGCCCGCGCCCTTGGTGTTGGAGGTGTAGTTTGGCGCGTAGGTATACGGGCCGCTGGTGTTCGTGATGGGGTAGTAGAAGTCGCGCATGAAGCGAGCCAGTCCGCCCAGTTCAAAGTGCGCCTTGGGTAGATCGATCGCGGCCTTCACGATCAGGTCCGGGGCAACGTTGTTGGCGTAAGTGCCGCTGTATGCGTTGTAGAGTCCTCCGCCTGTTCCGGCGCCGGCGAAGAAGAAGTTGGTTGGAAGCGCGCCCGAGGTGGCCGAAGCCGCCGTGAAGCTGGTGATCTGCGCCTGCTCGACAGAGAGGGCTGCGGTGAATGCTCCGGTCTTGGGATCTCCCCAGCGCTGCTGGATGCGGAAGCCCGGCTGACGTTCCCAGGAGAAGCCCACCGTATACTGCGCGTCGATGGTGTTGGGCAGCTTTTCCGTGCGGTTGTTGGTGCTGGTGCCGTCTTCGGTAACCAGCGACCACATCTGCCCGCCGGTGATGGCGAATCCGCTTGGGGTCTCCGCCTTGCCCCATATCTGGCGCTGGCGCAGCGTGTAGCTGTTGCTCTGGTTGCCGTTGGAGGTGGTTCCTGAGCTCAGGAAGTCGGCCTCGAAGTAGCCGGACAGTTTGTAGGAACCAGCGTTGCCTTCAAACAAGCCACCCAGACGGCTCTGCCGTCCGCTGAAGTTCAGCTCGCTGACATGTCCTTCGTTCGCGCCCGGCAGGGGGATGGAATTGAACGGAGTGTTGATGTCCGAGTTCACCGAACGCTCGCGCCACACACCTTCCGCCGCGAAGAAGGCAACCGGAGTGATGGTGACGCCCTTGTAGTGAAGAACGGAGGGCGAGTCGATCTTGTCGTTCAGGTCCTTCTTGGTGTCGTTGATCGTCGTCGCAAGGCCGACGTTGGCGTTCTTCAGGTCGCTGACGTCGCTCTTCACGGCGGTGACGGCGGCAGCCTGCGCCTGGGCTGCGTCGGCAGCACTCTGCGCCTGTGCACTGGCTGCGGCAGCCTGCGATGCTGCGTTCGCGGCGTTGGTCTGCGCGGTGGAGAGCGCGGCGTCCTTGGCGGCGTTCTGCTGCGTCAGGGCGTCGATCTGGGCCTGTTGCGCGGCCATCTTCTCCTGCAGTTCGCGGATGGCCTTCGCGTCCTGGCTCTCTTCAATCTTCACCGCAGTGACAGTCTTGGCCTGCTTCGTCTTTTTCGTTGTCTTCGCTGGGGCAGCAGTTCCGGTCTGTGCATGCAACGACAGGGTACCGAGTACCAGCATTGCCGCAATCGCCGTTTGTAGTTGCTTCTTCATGGGACCTCGCTGAGAAACATGGTTGGAAGCAGACGCACGCGGCATTCTTCAGGCAGCCAAGCCCTTGCCGCACAATCCTCTGCTCGTTCGTTTCCCTGAGCTTGTCAAAGGTATGTGAATACACGACAAATTTTTCCGCGGCTTCTGTTGAATTCCGAGAAATTAACCCGACTTTCACAAAGGCCTGCGGGGTTCAAAGGGTGGTACGCGCGGAAATCGGTTGGCCGCGTGCCGGTCTGCTGGTTTACCGTAAGGTCATGTCGATCTCCCGGTCCGGCCTGGCGCTGTTTGCAATTTCGCTGTTGATGACAGGCGCTGTGCCGGCCCGCGAGGCTGCGGCCCAGCCCGCGACTCCGCAGGCCCAGCCCGTGCATCAAGCGCCGCCGGCAACCAATCTGCCCGCGCAGTCGCTGAAGCTCATCCCCATGCCGCGCGAGGTGAGCGCAGGCGCGGTGCAGTCGCTCGCGGGCGGCGTCCAGATCAACTGCGCGGCCCCGTGCGTGGCCGAGGACAGCTTCGCCATCGACGACCTGAAGGCCTGGCTCACCGCGCAGGGCGTCGCGCTCAACACCACCTCCGCAGTCAACATTCTGGTCACGCGATACGGCTCACCGCTGGCAAAGTCTATCTATAGCGAAGCGGCATCGAGCGGCGCGGCAGCGCAGAGCGGCGGCGCGGCAGCGCGGAACGGCGGCGCGGCACCAGCCGAGATGCCCGACGCAATGAAGCCCGAGGGCTACGCAATCATTCCCGACGGCAAGGGACTGGCCCTGACCGCTGCGACTGACGCGGGCGTCTTCTACGCGCTGCAGACGGTGAAGCAGCTCGTCACCGGGACCGGCGCGAATGCAGTGCTCCACACCGCAACCATTCGCGACTGGCCGGCGATGAAATATCGCGGCCTCGACGACGACCTCTCGCGCGGTCCCGTCCCCACGCTGGAGTTCCAGAAAAAACTCATCCGCACCATCGCGGCCTACAAGATCAACCTCTACTCGCCGTACTTCGAGCACACCGCAACCTACGCCGCCAACCCGCTGATCGCGCCTCCCGGCGGCGGCATCAGTGCGTCGGATGCAGACGCTCTGGTGGCCTACGCGCGACCCTATCATGTCACCATCGTGCCGGAGCAGGAGGCCTTCGGCCATCTGCACAACGTGCTGACGTGGGAGCAGTACCAGCTCCTCGCCGAGACGCCGCACGGCGCGGTGCTGGCGCCCGGCCAGCCCGGATCGCTCGCGCTCATCAAGCAGGAGTTCACCGAGCTTGCAGCGGAGTATCCCGGCCCATTTCTGCACATCGGCGCCGACGAGACGGTCGACCTCGGCATGGGCCAGACCAAGCCCGACGTCGACGCGCGTGGCCTCACGCCGGTCTATCTCGACTTCATGCAGCAGATCGCTACTGCACTCCAGCCGCTACAGCGAAGGCTGCTCTTCTGGGGAGACATCGCGCAGGACACGCCGGAGCTTCTCAAAAGCATCCCGCAGAGCTTCAAGGACGAGACCATCGCCGTCGCCTGGGACTACAACCCGGAGCCGCGCGGATTCGCCAGGCTGCTCACGCCCTTTACCAATGCGGGCTTCGAGACCTGGGTCTCGCCCAGCGTGCATAACTTCCGCGTGGTCTATCCCGACTACAACATGGCGCTCGTCAACATTCAGCAGTTCACACGCGACGCGCAGCAACTGGGCTCGACCGGCCAGCTGAACACCATCTGGAACGACGACGGCGAGGGACTCATCAATCAGGACTGGTACGGCATCCTCTTCGGCGCGGCGGCCGCGTGGCAGCCGGGCGAATCGCCGGTGGAAGCCTTCCAGCAGAGCTACGCGCAGGTCTTTCACGGCGACGCATCGGGCGCGCTCAACCAGGCGCAGCTTGAGTTGATGGCCGCGCACAAGGTACTGAAGGACCAGGCGCAGGTGGGGGATGCCACCAACTCCCTCTTCTGGCTCGACCCGTGGTCGAAGGACGGACAGAAGATCGCAGCCGAGATGCGCCCCTGGACGCACGACCTCCGCATGCACGCCGAGGCCGCGCTGACGCTGATCGCGCAGGCCCGCGCCGTGGCCGGACCAAGAGTGGATTCATCGAGCGGTGCGGCTTCGCTGAGCGGCAATGAAGCAGGCGCATCATCGACGATCTACGACGCAACCAGGTACGGCGCGGCCACCAGCAACCTGCGCGAGCCAGACGCCGT
This sequence comes from Granulicella sp., assembly GCA_003132145.1. Lineage (GTDB taxonomy): Bacteria > Acidobacteriota > Terriglobia > Terriglobales > Acidobacteriaceae > Edaphobacter. The sequence continues at coordinate 13,157 of PKWU01000075.1, read as the reverse complement.
CGATGCGATGGAGCTGGGCGCGCGGCGGATGGACTTCATCGGCCTCAAGTTCCAGCTCGCCGACGAGATGGCCGCCGGATACGCGCGCGCTGTCGTCGCCTCCACCAGCACCGACAAGAAAACGCGCGCAACCGTCAGCCGTGAGCTGTCGGATTTGAACGGCATTAACGGCCGCATGCAAGACCTGCGCAACGGAACCACGCTGCTGCGCGACCTCTACGAATCGGCGTGGCTGCGCTCCAATCGCCCCTACTGGCTGCGTAACATCCTCGAGCAGTACGACTACGTCGCGCAGGTTTGGATCGCCCGCGCCGAAAAAGTCCGCAGCGCCCAACGCCAGTGGACCGAACTGAAAACCCTCCCACCCGCGGAAGAGTTAGGCATTCCACCTGTGCCCGCGGCAATCCCCGCGCCTGCTCTTCCTCCAACTCCAGAGGGCGCGTCAACGGCTGTTCCGGGGGCTGTGCGATGAAAACCACCCTGCTCACAGCGCGACGACTGATTGCAGAGGACGGCATCGGAGAGAATCCGCGAATCGCACTTCACACAGACGGAACCATTGCCAGCATAGAAGCCGGCGAGCCAAGCTCTGAAGCCGCAGGCGCGGAAGAGACCACGCTGACGCCCGCCTTCTTCGACATCCACGTCCACGGCGCGGCGGGGCACGACGCAATGGAGGGATCGCGCGATGCTCTCGCTTGCATCGGCAGATTTCTCGCCACCAAGGGAGTCGCACACTTCCTCGCGACCACCGTGACCGCACCCATCGACCGCACCCTGCGCGCGCTTGAAGGCATCGCCGACGCAATCGACGCGGTGAAGAATGACGACGCAGCACTCGCCGCGCGTCCCGTCGGCATTCATCTCGAAGGCCCATTCCTCTCCCACGCCAAGCGCGGCGTGCATCCCACAGCAGAGCTTCAGCCGCCTTCCATCGCGCTTTTCCAGAGCATGCAGCAGGCCGCGCGCGGCCACATCCGCCTGCTCACCATCGCGCCCGAACTCCCTGGCGCGCTCGATCTCATCGCCCACGCCACGCGCTCCGGCGTGCGCGTCAGCCTCGGCCACTCCGACGCAACCGCTGCCCAGACGCGCGCGGCGATTTCATCAGGAGCAACCAGCGCCACTCACACCTTCAACGCCATGCGGCGGCTGGACCATCGCGAGCCGGGAATCGCAGGCGTAGTCCTCGACGCGGAGTCGCTCTATGCGGAGCTGATCTGCGACGGAATCCACGTCGCCCCGGAGTTTGTGCGTCTGTGGCTGCGCGCCAAGGGTGAAGAACGCGCAATTCTAATGACGGACGGAATCTCCGCCACCGGACTGCCCGACGCGAATTACATGCTGGGCGAGCTTGAAGTAACAGTGAAGAACGGTCGTTGTCTGTTGACGAACGATCTCGCCAACGGCGTGGAGATGCTGGCCGGATCGGTGCTCACAATGGACCGCGCTGTCGCCAATCTGCGCCGCTTCACCGGCGCATCTCTTGCGACCGCTGTGCGTCTGGCCAGCCGAAACCCCGCGCGAATGCTGGGCCTCGACAACCTCACTGAAGTCGCGGTTGGCCGCCCCGCGAACTTCAACCTCTACTCCGCCACGGGAGAGCTGCGCCAGACCATCCTGCGCGGCGAAGTACAAGTAAGCCAATAGACGACGCGAAAGTGGATGGATTTGCGGGAAGCATGGCGTCTTCCGCGTCTCCAGCAGAACTCGCAGTCTAAGCCAGCTCCAGCTCGATCTTTTCCGTCTCGCGATCGAGCTTCACAATCCGGAAGCTGCGAATCTCTCCCACGCCAAGCGCCTCCGGCGCAGTGCCGGCTGCCCCGCCCTTCCAGCGCGCACTCAGCATCGACGTCAACGACGACAGGTCCACCCCGGCGTCACTCTTCTTCTGCGCCGCCACAGGAGCTTTTGCCGTCACCGGGCAAGCGGCGCGAATCCCCTCGCCCAGCTCGACGATGACACCCTCCGCCGTCTGCTCGACGACGCGCCCCGAGACCACATCATTCGCGCTGTGCTCTTCCAGATATTCCTTGATGCTGGTCGGCACCAGTTGCTTCATGCTGAGCTTGATCTGCCGCTTCTCCGGTTCCACCGCGAGTACCAGAGCCTTGACAATCTGCCCCACTCGCAGCACGTCCTGCGGATGGTTGATGCGCCGTTCCGCGGTGATCTCGCTGATGTGGACCAGCCCCTCGACGCCCTCCGCCAGTTGCACGAATGCGCCGAAGTTCATCAGCCGCGTCACCGGCCCCTCGATCGCCGAACCCACGGGGAATTTCTTCGCCGCGTCCGTCCACGGGTCGCCCAGCGCCTGCTTCAGTCCCAGCGCAATCCGCCGCTCCTCCTGCTTCACGGACAGCACCACCGCCTCCACTGTGTCGCCTGCCTTCAGGATGTCGCTGGGCTTGTGGACCTTCTTCACCCACGACATCTCAGAGACGTGGATGAGCCCTTCGATCCCCGGCTCCAGCTCGACGAATGCTCCAAAGTCCATCAGCCGAGAGACTGTTCCGCTGATCCGCTGGCCAACTGTATACCTCTCTGCGGCGGTCTCCCACCGCTCCGGCTCAAGCTGCTTCAGCCCAAGCGAGACGCGACGGCCCTCCGCATCCACCTTGAGCACTTTGAGTCGCAGCTCCTGACCGATCGTGAGCACGTCCTCCGCAGCCTTCACGCGGCTCCATGAAATATCGCTGATGTGCAGCAGCCCATCGATTCCGCCCAGATCGATAAACGCGCCATACGTTGCAAAGCTGCGCACCGTGCCGCTGACGATCTCGCCCTCTTTCATCTCGGAGTAGCGGCCCTGCTCCTGCTCGCGCGCCAGCTCTTCGCTGATCACGCGCCGGTCCACCACCACGTCCTCGTCCGTCACATCCAGCTTGGTAATGCGGCAGGTGATCTCCTGCCCCACCAGCTTCTCCATCTCCGCGGCATCGCGCACGCCGCTGCGCGAGGCGGGCATGAACGCGCGCACGCCGACATCCACCGTCAGTCCGCCCTTCACCACCGCAGTCACAATCCCCACCACCGCGGACTTCTGCGCGAACGCCTCTTCCAGCGAGGCCCAGTCTGTTGGCTGCACCACCTTGTGCCGCGAGAGCTCGTAGTAGCGCTCGGCGTTGCGTCCCTTCACCGAGACGGGAAACTTCTCGCCCACTGCGACCCCATCGGCGTTGTTCTCAAACGCGCTGCGCGGCAGTATCCCCTCGGACTTGTAGCCAATGTCGAGATACACGCTCTCGGCGTCGAGCGAGACGACGGTGCCTTCCAGTTGCTTCCCTCCGCCCTCCGCCTGGTGCTGGTGCGTGTGCTCGAACTGATCGAGCAACTCGGCGAACGATTCCGCGGGAGTTTCAGCAGCGGTATCGACGGCGGCTTCAGCGGGAGATTCTGCTGCGGATTCTGCAGCAGGTTCAGCGGAAGATTCAGCAGTGAACTCAGGCGAGGGCTCGGCATCGGATGCAGCGCCGGAGTCGGCAGGAGTTTCAGCGGTAGATTCAGATGGGAATCCAGATGCGGATTCAGACGCGGACTCAGATCTTGGGGTGGTCTCGTTTGGCATGATGGTTTACATACCATTTTGTCACGAGCTGCCATTGCGCAAGCAATTGATTCCCGCATAGCCGCATAACACATGACCGCATGACCCTCAGCTATTCCGTAGGCGTGCTCTTTTCGCATGGGGAAAGGGCTTGCCTTCGATGCAGCCAGGGGTCGAGGGTCTGTTCTGGTTCCGCGCAGCAGAGGCAGCTAGAACGGCAGTTAACCAGTCTAGAACTGGATCTCCTCGCGCGCGATCTCCCGGCGGCCTCCCGCCAGAATGGTTGCCCGCTCCAGCACATGCTCCAGCTCGCGCACACATTGCCGGGCCAGTCGTACTCCATCAGCCGCGCGAACTCCTTCGCCGTCAGGCCGATTGTCAGTCCCGCGCGCGCCACCGTGTGTTCAATCCGGTGCAGCTCCGGGTGGGGAGTGACCGCGGTTGCTAACTGCGAGCCTCGCCAGATCCTTCCGCACAGACGTATCACGATAAAAACGCATCCAACCCAACATATGCGCTCGTTCCGTTCGTTCCGCCTCTTGCTGGCCGCTCTCCTGTTTCTTCTCCTCGCGGTCCCGCAGCCCACCCACGCCTACTCTGTCCTCACCCACGAGCAGATCATCGACCTCACCTGGGCCGACTCCATCCAGCCGCTGCTTCTCCGCCGTTATCCCAACCTCACTCCTGCCCAGTTGCGTGAGGCCCGCGCCTACGCCTACGGCGGATGCGTCATCCAGGACCTCGGCTACTATCCCATGGGCAAGCCGCTCTTCTCCGATCTGTTGCATTACGTCCGCACCGGAGACTTTATCCGCGCCCTCTTCCGCGACGCCAAATCCCCCGACGACGTTGCCTTCGCCATCGGCGCGCTCTCCCACTACCTCGGCGACACCATCGGCCACGCCGAATCCATCAACCTGGCAGTCGGCACCGAGTTCCCCGCGCTGGCCGCCAAGTACGGCCCCAACGTCAACTACGCCGAGGGCACACATCAGCACGTCCGCGCCGAGTTTGCCTTCGACGTCAACGAGATCGCCAAGCACCGCCTCGCTCCCGAGGGTTACCTCAACCACATCGGCTTCGCCATCCCCGTTCCGCTGCTCACCCGCGCCTTTTACGATACTTACGGCCTCGACATAGCGGTCGTCCTCGGCCACCAGCGCCCCACGCTCCAGGGCTACCGATACTCTGTCCGCACCCTGCTGCCGCGCGTGGCCTACGCCGAAACGCTGCTCTACCGCAATCGCATGCCGCCCGACGCGCCCAGCCCCGCGCTGGACAGCCTCAACCAGCAGATCGCGACCCTCTCGTCTCAAGACCACTGGGACAGTTATCGCCGCCACGCTGGCCCCGGAACCCACCTGCTCGCCGGCTTCATCTTCATCCTGCCCAAGGTAGGCACACTCTCCGTCCTCTCGCTACGCGGCCCCACCCTAGCCACCGAACAGGACTACGTCAACTCCCTCGTCCACACCGTCGATGTCCTCCGCCAGACGCTGGCCCACGCCACCACCGCCGCCAACATCCCCAACAAGGACCTCGACACCGGCGACATCATCCACCCCGGCTCCTACCGCCTCTGCGACGAGACATACGCGAACCTGCTGCACGAGATCGCGCTCAAACCCGCCACGCCCATCCCCTTCGGCCTCAAACGAGACCTGCTCGCCTACTTCAACGACCCGGAGAAGGCGATCTACCTCCAGCGCAACCCAAAAATGTTCGCCCGCATGCAGGCCGAGCTCCCCATACTCATCAACATCTCCACCAACGCCGCATACCCAGACACCGCCTTCCTCCCCGAACCCGCCAAAGACGCCGCTCCCGCACCCGCACCCCTGCCCCAAACCAAGCCGCAGCCCCAACCACAAACCCAGTCACAGCCCCTGCTCCAAACCAAGCCCCAGCCGCAAACCCAGCCGCAACCCTAGAAGATCTTGAAGTTGACCTCGACGCTCATACACGCGTCGACCGGCTTGCCATTCTCCATCGCCGGCTTGAACTTGTACTGCTTCACCGCCTCGACCGCGTTGTCCCCCGTCCACCTCCTGGAGATGAACGGCGATAGAGCGGTTTCACCGTAGGACTTTACAGGAGCGAAGAACGTTTGCGTGGTTTTTCCTCAAGAAAAACCACTTTAATAATTCTCGCGCGATAACAGTTGCGGTGAAACCGCTCTAGCCGCCGCGTGAAGCAGAACAGGCATGAATGCCCTCCCAACTCTTCCATTCCTGCAACCGTGATGCTCTTCATGACTGCCGGCGCTCTCCCCGTGAAACAATGTTGGGGAAGGTCGCATGAGCACGCACGTTGATGTCCCAACAAGCACGGAGGGTGAACAGGCTGAGTGGAGTCCTGCGGCGAACCCGTGGATGATCGCGGTTTCGGTGATGATTGCCACCTTCATGGTGGTGCTCGATTCCTCGGTTGCCAACGTGGCCCTGCCGCATATCGCGGGAAACCTCTCAGCTTCCACGGATGAATCGACGTGGGTTCTGACCAGCTACCTCGTCTCCAACGCAATCATGCTTCCCGCCGCCGGATGGATCACGCGGCGCATTGGACGCAAACGTCTGTTCATGATTTCGATCGTGGTGTTTACCACAGCTTCGCTGCTATGCGGGATTGCCATCAACCTGCCGATGCTGATCATGGCGCGGGTCCTGCAAGGCTTCGGAGGAGGAGGCATGCAGCCCCTGGCACAGTCCATTTTGCTGGAGAGTTTTCCGCCGCGCCGGCATGGAACAGCGATGGCGGTCTACGGCGCGGGAATCGTGGTCGCCCCGATGATCGGCCCGACTCTGGGAGGATGGATCACCGACAGCTATTCCTGGCGCTGGATTTTTTACATCAATCTCCCGGTGGGTTTGCTGGCCCTGATCATGGTCAACCTGTACATCGAAGACCCTCCCTACATCAGGCAGGCATTTCGTGGCGCGATCGACTATCTCGGCTTCGGGTTGATGGCCCTATGGCTGGGCTCATTGCAGTTGCTGCTGGACAAGGGACAGGAGGCCGACTGGTTTGCCGCGACCTGGATTCGCTGGATCGCTGCCATTTCCGTAATCGCATTTTTAGGATTTATTTTCCGCGAATTCACGGACCGCGAGCCGATTGTGCAACTGCGTGTGCTCGGCAACCGCGACTTCTGTGTAGGAACGCTGATCACTGGCATCTACGGCTTTGTGCTCTATGGCACCACGGCCCTTTTACCGTTGTTTCTACAGACCCTGATGGGGTATCCCGCGCTGGACAGCGGCCTGGCCGTCAGTCCACGCGGCATCGGCTCGCTGGCTTCCATGATCGTGGCAGGGATACTGGTCAAATATGTCGACGGGCGCCTGATGGTTGCAGCCGGTTTCGCCATTCTCGGCTACTCCACCATTATGTTGAGTCACATCAACCTTGGCGTCTCCATGGTGTCGATCATCATCCCCAATATACTCAACGGCTTTTCCGGCGGCCTTATCTTTGTTCCCTTGACCACCATGGCCATGGGCAGGCTGCGCAAACAGGAGATCGGCAATGCGTCCGGCATATACAACCTGATGCGAAACCTTGGGGGAAGCATCGGCATCTCCAGTGTCACGACCATGCTGGTGCGTGGCTCGCAGACCCATCAGAACTTTCTGGCGGCCAACATCACGGTGGGAAATTCCGGCGTAGTTGCTATGCTTCATGGTATGCAGGCGAAATTATCCCTGGGCGGAGCGGACACCTACACCGCCCATCAGAAGGCCCTTGGGGCGCTCTACGAGAGCATGCAGCGGCAGGCATCTCTGCTCGCCTATACCGATAATTTTCGATGGCTGGGGTATTTCGCGCTGCTCTGCATACCGCTTGCCTTGTTGTTTCATGGCGCGCGAAAGCACGCGCACGATACTCTGAGGATAAACAGCGAGTGAGGGGTGCATACGGCAGTATTCTCTAAATGCGGGAAAGGATGGCGGCATGTTCAACGTTTTGACGATTGCAAGAGAGTATGGCAGCGGGGGCGCCGACATTGGGCGCAAGATAGCAGAGCTTCTGGGCTGGGAGTTCCTGGACAAGCAGATTATTGAGCGTGCCGCCGTGGCGGGGAGGGTGCGGTGTGATTGGATCGAGGCCGCCGACGAAAAGTCGCGTTCCTGGTGGAAGAACGCGCTGCAAGGCTTCGAGATGTCTTTGACAGTGCCTGTTTCGTCCTTGGATTACGACAAAGTGCAAGAAGCCACTGCGCGAGTGATTCATGAGGCCGCCAGAGTTGGCAACTGTGTCGTCATAGGGCGCGGTTCGCAGTGCGTATTGCGGCGCCATGCAAATGCATTTCACGCGCTGGTGTATGCACCGCTGGCGGAAAGAATGGAGCGAGTGAAGCTTCGTCATCCGCGCGAGCATGACCTGCGGGCACTGTTGCAGCGCATGGACTCCGATCGCGCGAACTATACGCAACACTATTTTGGCAGCAATTGGCTGGATTGCCGGCTCTATCACCTTTGCGTCAATAGCACGCTGGGACTGGATGCCTGTGCTGAGCTGATCGTGAAGTCGTTGCACTTGTAACGCGACATCTCATGGGACAGCATGGAGGGTGACCTCCGCCATGTGGGACTTGATTGCGCCGTCCAGCGAGACAGCCGCGGCAGCACGTGCAGCAGGTGCCGCTTCATTCTACGGATCCCCTGCGTTCTCCAACTGGCAGTTATGTTTAAGGTTCCCTGACGACTAGCGTCGGCGGCTTCCGCGAGTTCTGCTCCGGCAGTTGGTCGAGAAGAACCACGTTGAGCAAAGACTTATTCACCTGGATGCGGCCGTTGTAACTGATAAACCCGAGCTTTTGAAAGCGATTCATAAAAAAGGTGACGCGGGACCGCGTGGTGCCGATCATCTCCGCCAGCGCTTCCTGCGAGATGGGGGGGATGAAGGTGTCCCGTTCTCCCGGCTTGCTAAACTCGGCCATCAAAAGGAGAATCCGCGCCAGGCGCTTTTCGCTGGAATCGAAGAGCTGATCGACCAGATCGGCCTGGGTTCGCATACTGTGGGCCAGCAGAAATTTGAAAAAGAGGTCGGCGAACTCAGTTTCGTCATGCATCACGCGGGTCATCTCTTTCCGTGTGATCTTGAGCGCAACGCACGTGTTGACGGCGGAGGCCGTCGCCAGGCGCAGTCCAGGAATGGATGCCAGCGACTCTTCTCCGACAAAGTCGCCGGCCGAGAGATGCGTGATTGTGGCCTCCTTGCCGTTCTGCGAGATGACCGTGAGCTTTGCCTTTCCTGTCTGTAGATAGAAGACCGTGTCGGCCGAATCCCCCTGCGAGAAAAAGAGTTCTTCGGGCTCCAATTGAACGATCTTCCGGCCAAGCCCCGCGTTTGCGAGAAAGACGGCGGGGTCGAATGGATCTTGGGCGTCTCGGTTTTTCAAAATATCTCCCCCTTCTGCACGGTTTGCCCGGCGTGCTGGATCAATGCCGTTGGGCAACAGGCAATGCGTGGTGATGAAAGGAAAGCGTGAACGTCAGGCATGATGGGCTCCTCGCTCAGCCGTGAATGCAGCAAGAGTCTCATTCTCTCCACTCATGAGCGCCCAGTCTGTTCTCTTTTAGACATAGGCCTCTGGCGAATCCACGCCGATGGGGGCGGATCTCGTTTGGATTGCCCGGTACCGCCGATGAAGAACAGACGAATTGCATTTCTGTGCAATTATGACCATCCCTGGACGCCCCGATTCTGACAATCTTTCTATAGCGTAGCCAAACGCCTGCATATCGTGGGCGAAATCAGAAGTGTCTGAGAGTGTCGACGCCGATTTAGGGAGGGGGAATGATGAAGCCATCCATAGAGATTCGCCGGGCGTTTCTTCTGGTTCCGGTTGCGACCGATCTGGCAACTCTGCCGCGCAGCAACAATGCGCACGGCTCCCCCATTGAAGGCGCAAACAAGTGAGCGACCGCGGACCCACAGTCGTTGCAGGAAATCATCCGGCATTGCCGGAGCAACGAACTGTGTCCATTCCATCCGCACTGGATTTTGTTGGCCGGATGACGAACGGGTTCTTCGAGTGGTTCGGCGAGCTCGGCATCTTTTCCTGGAACGTTTTAAAAGCTGGGTTGACGCCGCCGTATGAGTGGCGCGAGCTGGTTCGACAGCTCGACGAGGTTGGATCGAGGTCTTTGCCGCTGGTTGCGGCGGCAGGCGCCGCGATCGGCGTTGTGATCTCGATGGAAGCGCGCTACAGCCTGACTCGGTTCGGCGCCAAATCGATGTTTCCGACCACTCTTGTGTACTCCGTGATCCAGGTGATGGGCCCGATCATGACCGGCCTGATTGTGAGTGGGCGCGTGGGCGCGGGCATCGGCGCGGAACTGGCATCGATGAAAGTAACCGAGCAGATCGACGCCGTCGAGGCATCGGCCATCAACCCTTACCGGCTTCTGGCGGCCACGCGGATTCTGGCCTGCATCCTGATGCTGCCGCTGCTGACCCTGGCCGCCGATGCAAGCGGATTGTTGATGGGCTGGTTCGCACAGGCAATGGTTGAGCCGCTTTCGTTTCACCAGTTCATCGCAAGCGGCTTCAAGGGCGCTAAATTGAGCGACTTCCTGCCGCCTACGTTCAAGACCGCGGTGTATGGCCTGATCATCGGGCTCATCGCGTGCTTCCAGGGAATGCGCACGCGCGGAGGCGCGGAGGGGGTGGGCCGCGCAGCCACAAACTCGGTTGTCCTGGCCTCGCTGTTCGTGATCCTGGCCGACGTTGTGCTGGTGAAGTTCATTCTCGTGGTCTTCCCCTAACTATGGATCGAACGGATCGTGAGACGGAATCGAACGGATCGTGAGACGGAATCAAATGGATCGTGAGACAGAATCGAACGGATCGTGAGACAGGATATGGCCACAGTCTTTGACATTGCGATGAAGCACACGGAACCGGAGAAGGACAACGGTGCGCCGATTGTCGCTGTCGAAGATCTGCGGAAAGCTTTTGGAAGTAACAACGTTCTCGATGGCATCAATTTGCAAGTGGCCCGTGGAGAGACTCTGGCCGTGCTTGGACGCAGCGGCACAGGCAAGAGCGTGCTGCTGCGGCTCATCATCGGCCTCGAAACACCCGACTCAGGATCGATTCGCATCCATGACCAGGACATCTCCGGTCTGGCCATGGACCGGATGGGCGAGATCCGAAAGAAGATGGGTTTTCTGTTCCAACATGCGGCGCTCTACGATTCGCTGACCGTTGCTGAGAACGTGGCCTTCCCGCTTGTACATCACCGCAGAGACATGTCCCGGTCCGAGCGCGGGGACCGGGCGATGCAGTTGCTGGCCGAGATGGGCATGGAAGGCGACGTGGATAAGATGCCCTCCGACATCTCGGGTGGAATGCAGAAGCGCGTGGGCCTGGCGCGAGCGCTCGCCCTGGAGCCGGAGATTCTGCTTCTCGACGAGCCAACGGCCGGTCTCGATCCAATCAGCTCTGGAGAAATCAACGATCTGATTCTCAAGCTCCAGCGCGAGCGAAAGATGGCATCCATCGTGGTGACTCACGATCTGCACAGCGCGAAGACGATTGCCAACCGCCTGGCGCTGCTGGATCAGGGCAAGGTGGTCATTGAGGGCAAGTTTGAAGCCCTTCAACATAGCGACATCGCGCTTGTAAAGGATTTTCTCAATCAGTTGTAGGAGGATTTATGTCGAGAGTGGCACGGCTAGGGGCTTTCATCGTTATGACACTGGCAATTCTGGCCGCGGGTGTCTTCATTATTGGAAGCAAGGAGTATCTGTTCAGCTCGACCTACCAGGTGAAGGCGCTGTTCGACAATGTGGCGGGCCTGGATACGGGGGCCGACGTGCGTGTGGGCGGCGTCCACAGCGGTACTGTGCAAAGCATCGCATTGCCTCACAACCCAGGGGAAAAGGTCACGGTTGTCATGGATCTCGACAATTCGACGCATGAAATTATCAAACACGACTCTGTGGCATCCATCGAAACCGAGGGCGTATTGGGGAGTCAGTTCGTGGCACTTTCGTTTGGATCTGCCGGACAAGGCGAGGTCAGGAATGGCGAGACGATCCAGAGCGAGCCGCCGCTACAGATGGCGGACCTGCTCAAGAAGACGAGCGGCATTCTCGACAACAGCCAACTGGCCATCCAGAACACGGTTCAGGCAACGGCGCACCTGAACGACGTAAGCGCCAAGATCGACTCGGGGCAGGGAACCGTGGGCGCGCTGGTGAACGACAAGCAACTCTATAGCAATCTGCAACAGACCACCGCCACCCTGCATGAGACGATGCTCCAGGCGCAGACCGGGGTTACGGACTTCCAGGAGAATATGGAGGCCCTGAAACACAACTTCTTTCTGAGCGGCTACTTCAAGAAGCGCGGATACGAAGACTCCGCCGGTCTGGCCGCGAATAAGATTGCCGCGCTCCCGCAGGGTACGCCACTTAAGACGTTTACCTACACAGCCAAGCAGCTCTTCGATAGCCGCGATACTGCCAAGCTGAAGAACCAGAAGTCTCTCAATGACGGCGGCAACTATCTGGCGCAGAATCCATTCGGAGTTGCGGTCATCGTTGTTTCTGCAGGCATGGAAGGAGACGCCCAGAAGGACCTGGTGCTCACCGAAGCCAGGGCCATGGTTGTGCGCGAGTATCTGGTCGAGAACTTTGGTTTTGACGACAGCCAGCTTAAAACATTGGGATTAGGCAAGCAGGCGGGCGCGAACCTGGACGCAGATTGGGGTTCGGTCCAGCTTCTCGTCTTCCCGGCAGGGACCGTGATACCGGCTGACAAACCGGCCCCTGCGGCGATTACTTCCACGCCCGCAGTTCCATTTTGAATCGTAGTTTTAGTCCTCGGACCGTCGTCTGTAGTACCGCGCGTCTTCACCCACCGCCGCGGTGGGCAAAAAATGCATCCAACTAGAGAGCTGTGTGCAAGCGATGAGTTGTTCCGCGGAACTATCGTCTGTCGCGATGAGTGTCGAACGGGCCGAACAGCGGTGAGGATGGGATTGGCATGAACAGGGGCTGGAAGAGTCAACGGGCAAGTGACAAGCTGAACCAAGGTTTGGGTCACCTGTCGGGCGTGCTGCTGCTGGCAGGTGTGCTGCTGCTGTGGTTCCTGGTTCAGGTCATCTGCGCCCATGCCTCCGTGGCGCTGCTGATGGAAGAGCCCTACGGCCACTTCGGGGCCATGAATCCGACCGGCCACTCGGCGGTGTATCTGAACCACGTGTGCGCGGCGTCGCCGACCGAGTTGCGCGCCTGCCGGCCGGGCGAGTCCGGCGTGGTCATCAGCCGCTACCACAAGATCGGTGGATTGGACTGGGTTGCGATCCCGCTGATTCCCTATCTCTACGCGGTGGAGGACGTGAGCCAGGTGCCGCAGTCGGTGGACCAGGCCCAGGTGGCCGCATTGCGCGATGCCTATCGCAGAAAGCATCTGCTGGACCTGGCGATGGATGGCAAGAATGGAAACGCGCCAAAGGGAGAGTGGACGGAGTTGGTGGGCGAGTCCTACGACCGCACCATCCACGGCTTTGAGGTGGTGAGCACGGCCGAGCAGGACGAGCGCTTCATCGCGATCTTCAACGACCGACACAATACCGGCCACTTCAACATTTTCGTCC
>PKWU01000002.1 GCA_003132145.1 Granulicella sp. | reverse complement strand
TAGTTATTTATGCGCAGGCCCTTAGGTAACGTGCAGGGCCGGGCGTCCCGCATCTCGATTTTGAGATGTGGTTTCTGGCGTACCCTTAACGCACAACCGGGACTCACCCCCGGCTGGTTCGATAATCGGAGCCTCCCTCTTTGCGCCTCCTCATACTCATCCTCGCCGTGCTTCTCGCCGCCGCCTCTGCCATCGCCCAGACACCCCCCGCCCGCGCCTACCTCGGATTCGACCGCAACGACTACCCCGGAGACGCCGCCCTCCCCGAGCTGCGCAAGCACTTCGCCTTCACCGGATACTGGCTCACCAACCCGCCCGGCACCACCCGCAACTCCTGGCTCGGCACGCGCGACCGCCTCCGGCGCGCCGGCTTCGGCTTCCTCATCGTCGCCAAAGGCCGCCTCTACTCCGAGCTGACCCACGCATCCCTTCGCAGCAGCTCCCCCGCAGCCCTCGGCCGCGCCGACGCCGCCGCCGCCATCGCAGTAGCCCTCCGCGAGGGCTTCCCCGCCACCGCCATCCTCTTCCTCGATCAGGAAGAGGGCGGTCGTCTCCTCCCCGAGCAGGCCGCCTACCTCTTCGCCTGGACCGAGGCCGTCGCCGGCTCCGCCTTCCGCCCCGGAGTCTACGCCAGCGGCCAGCCCGTCGCCGATGGCCCCGGCCCCAACGGCAAGCCCTTAACCATCACCACCATTCAAGACATTCGCGCCCATGTCGCCGCCAGCCACCTCCACCCCATCGCCTTCTGGGTCGCCCAGGACGCCTGCCCACCCGCGCCCGGCTGCGTCCTCCAGCCGCCTCCGGCCGCGCTCAGCGGCACGCTCGACGCCGCCGCATGGCAGTTCGCCCAGTCTCCCCGCCGCCGCTCCATCACCCAGGCCTGCGCCCGCACCTACACGCCCGACGGCGACTGCGACACCCCCACACCCGCCCCCCTCGACGTCGATCTCTCCACCGCTCCCACCCCAGACCCCTCCCGCGGCCGCTAGAGCGGTTTCACCGCAGGTCTTTACAGGAGAGAAGACCGTTTGCGTGGTTTTTCCTCAAGAAAAACCACTTTAATAATTCTCGCGCGATAACAGTTGCGGTGAAACCGCTCTAACGCATCTTCTCTATTGCCCTTGAGAAAAATGGCTTGTCATTCTGAACCTGAGTGCAGCGAATAGAGAAGAATCCCCGCATTTTGTTCGAGGTGCGTTATATAGCATGAGTTGTCAGAATGCTCTGAGGCAGACCCGCTCAGGTCGCATCTACCCAGTTCGCCTCCAACAGCTGCTTCTTCTCTTCCGGCACGATCCGGTCCATATCGCGCCGGTCCGCATCGCGCCGGCCCGTATCGCGCTGGCCCACATCGAATCGGGCCACCATGTTCTGCAGTCCCAGCGCCAGGTCGAAGAGCTGTTCGCAGGCCTGCGCCGAGAGCTGCGATCCGTCGGCCGATTCGATGGCAAGCTCATTGATCTGGCTCATGCTCGCGGTCACCTGCTCCGCGGCGGTCGCCTGTTGCGTTGCCGAGCTGGCGATCTGGGCCACCATCGTGCCCACCGTGTCCGCCTCGCGGATGATCCGCTCGATCGACTTGCCCGCCTTGCCCGTTGCCTCCACGCCCTGCTCTACCTCCGCGGTGCCGGAGCGCATCTGCCGCACCGCATCCACGGTGATCGTCTGCACACTCTGGATCACCGCCGCGATCTCCTGGGTCGCGGCAGCGGTCCGTTCCGCCAGACGGCGCACCTCGCCGGCCACCACGGCAAAACCACGTCCCTGTTCTCCTGCGCGCGCCGCTTCGATCGCCGCATTCAGCGCCAGCAGGTTGGTCTGCTCGGCAATCTCGTCGATCACCCCCACAATCCTGCCAATCTCTTCGGACCGGGCCCCCAACTGCTCAATCATTGCCGCCACCGTCCCCGCGCCGTACGCAATTGCATGCATCTGCCCCAACAGGTTCTCAACAATCCTGCCGCCCTCGCGGGCGCTCTCAGCCGCGCTCTTGGCCGAGCGCGCAGCCGTATTCGAGTGCAGGGAGACCTCGCGAACCGTCGCCGCCATCTCCTGCATGGTCGTGGCGATCTGCCCCACCTGCTGCTTCTGGTTCTCCGCGCTATCAGCGGCCTGCGATGCCGTCGTTGAAATCTCCCGGCTCGATTCCGCAACGTTCTCCGCCGTCGATGCGATGGACAATATCACGCGGCGCAGGCTGTTCTTCATCTTGTTCAGCCCCAGCGCGGCTTTGCCCATCTCATCCTCGCTCTCCACCTCCATGTCCTCCACCACCAGATTGTTGGAAGCCAGGGCCTCAATCATCGCCGACATCCGGTGCATCGCATGCATGATCGACCGCGCCATCACAAACGCAATCGTCGATCCGATCGCCAGGCCGGCCAGCACAAGGAACAGCAACATGTGCTTTGTCCAGGCGTTCGACGAGACCTGTTGGACCAGCACATTGTGCCGGTCCGCTTCAACCTGCCCCGTCATATCGTTCAGAGCGTTCGTCAGTGCGGTGGTTGCCAGCAGCTCTTCCGGAGCCTTGAATAGCTCCATCGCTCCCTTTGTGTCTCCGGCCCGGTACAGCGCGACGACCTGATCGTTGCGGCGAGTGTAGTTGGAATTGGCAACCTCGACCCGCGCGTAGAGATCGCGAGTTGCGTCCGTCGTCAGCAGTGGCTGCAGCTTGTCCGTGGCATCGCGAAACTCAGTCTCACTTCGCTCAAACAGATGCGTGCTTTCATTGTCCCTGCCCATCAGTACATCGCGCGTGCCCACTCGCTGCAGCAAAAACGCCTCCAGCATCTCGTGGTCATGGGACATCATCATGGCGTCGACACGGGCTTTCTGCAAGTGTTGCTCGTTGACCACCGGGGACCGGTAACCAACCAGGCCCGTCACCGCAATAATCGCAAGCAGCGATCCAAATCCGACGGCGATCTTCGTCTTAAGTCCCAACTTCCTCAGATTCATTTCAGGCTTCCTCTGTACCGCGCGCCGACACAGCAGCCCTGGCTCCGTCATCCACGCGGAATCGCTTGCTCTTGTGTCTCACCTTCTTCTATCGGCCTGCCGCGCACGCACTTGACCCCATTCTGCCTCAGAGCAGAACCGGGGGCATTCAGTCTGCAACTTACTTCGGCTGGAACTTACTTCGGACGTAGCGCGTCGCGCTGCTCGCGGACGAAGTCGTGCGACAAGACGATCTGCGTCTGCTGTGCGGTCAGCAACTGCCGCAGGGGAAGCGGCAACTCCTGGTCGAGCGCATCCTTGTACACGTCCACAGCCTCGTCTTCACCCTGCTCAGCGGTCTCCAGCAGCATATGGTCGCCGCCTCCCAGCTTGGCCTTTAGTTCGGACCACGCACGATTCAACACACCGGCCGCCGTGCCAGACTCGTGAACATCGGCTACGCCGTGGCGATGCAGTTCGTTCTCCAGTTCGCCCCGGAAGTTGGCGCGCTTCAGAGACTCGGCGAGGAAAAAAATCTTGAGCCGCTCGTCCTTCAGGTGCTCCCCGATCTCGGCCATGCCCTTCTGCCCGTCTTCGAGAACATTGATAACCGACTTCAAAGCGCTTTCCAGTTCATAGGTCCTTGCTGCATCCGTTGCCATGGTCGATTTCCCTTCATCCATTCAGTGTGCAGCGCGGCGCGCTGTTGAACGTCGGTTGGGTCGGGGTCCACTGGCTGGACGCGATTCTCCTGCACCAGCGGCGAGCGAGAGAAATCGCGAAAACCCCGCGCCCCCTTCCCAGCCAATGTTGCTTCTCAGCTCCGCCCAAAAGACAAACTCCCGGACAGCGACTGCTGGAAGGATAGATGCCTCCCACCCCCATGGGTTTGCATCCTGAGTCCACACCTGTAACTTTTCTCTTTTTCCGCTCCCGCTCTGGGATAATCGGGGTAGCTCTAGCGGTTCCCGGCACTTCGTCTGTCCGCGTCCAGCTCCGCGTCATGGCGTCCGCCACACAGGCGCGCGTCCGGCCGCGGGCGGAACGCTAACGGAACGCAAACTTGGGCCCGCGCATCCCCATGAAACCACTCAGGCTGGTCTCGACTCCAACCCGCAACCGCCGCCTCAACGAGATCCTCGGCCTCGTGCTGCTGGTCGCCGCCGCGCTGCTCTTGCTCGCGCTGGCCACCTACACCCCGACCGACCCCTCCGCGGACACGGTCGGCAACTACGCCACCGGAGCGCACGCCTCCGCCGGACTGGCCGCGCGCCTGGCCGCAGGCCCTGCCCACAACTGGACCGGCCTCGCCGGAGCATGGCTGGCCGACCTCATCCTCCAGACCATCGGCATCGCCGCCTTCTTCCTTCCCATCGTTCTCGGACGGCTTGGCCTCTGCTGGATGCGCCAGCGTCCCGCCGGCTCCCCGATGGCGCGCCTCCTCGGACTCGGTCTGTGGATCGTCTTTGCCCCGGCCGCCGTCGGCCTGCTTCCGCGCACCCTCTTCTGGCGTCACGCCCTGCCCATCGAGGGCGTCACAGGACGCCTCCTCGCCGACGCCATGGTCCACTACCTGAACCTTCCCGGCGCCTCCATCGTTCTCGCCCTGATGGTGGTAATGTCCATCTACCTGGCCACAACCTTCACCTTCCACACCGCCCGCGAGTGGATGGAAACGCACTTCTCCCTGGTGCGCAGCCTCTTTGATCGCCTGCACAACTGGCGCGTGCGCCGCGCCCTGGCCCGCGCCGAAAAACGCGCCCTGCGTCAGCACATCGCCCTGAGCCAGCAGTCCAACTCCGCAGCCTCGCTGGATCACTCCCTCACGCTGGAGCCAGCCCTCACGCCCGAACCAGCCAGCGAAGCCTTTACCAGCCGCCGCGAACAGGGCCTCGATCAGGCAGCCCTGGAGCTGAATCTCCAGCACAAGCCCGTGGCAGACTCCACCGCCCACTCCACGCTGCTGGGCGGCCTCTTCGGCTGGTTGGGACGCAAGCGCCACCGGCAATCCCTGCCCGCCACGCCGCCCGATGCCGCAGCCCAGCCCGAAGAAGCCCCCGCGTCCGTCTGGCAGTCCATGCCGCGCACTCATGTCGATGCGCCCCCAGCGACCGCGCTCAGCACCGCCGCCGCAGCCGCCGCGCCCTTCGCCGCCGAGTTGGCCGCCGCCGCCGCGCCGCTCAGCGCTCGCAGCACCGACGTTCGCAATTCAAACCAGACCGCCCGCCTCGATCTCCCCGAACTGCTAGGTGCCCCATCCATGCAGTCTCACCGCATGGGTGGGATTGCGGAGCCTGCACCTGCCCAGGCTGCCCAGCCCCCGAACTCCATCGCCTTCGGCAAGCGCGCCGACGCCGACATCAAGCAGGTCACCATCACGCCCAAGTCCATCCGCGGATACAAGCTCCCACCCTCCTCGCTCCTCTATCGCTCCGACGAAGTCCCCGTCGTCCGCGAGGAGGCCCTGCGCGCCGAGGCCCGCACCCTCGTCCAGAAGTGCGCCGAGTTCGGCGTCAACGGCCAGGTCACCCAGATCAACCCCGGCCCCATCGTCACCACATTCGAGTTCCACCCCGACGCCGGCGTCAAGTACTCCCGCGTCACCGGCCTGGCCGACGATCTCTGCCTCGCCATGGCCGCCGAATCCATCCTCATCGAGCGCATGGCCGGCAAGTCCACCGTCGGCATCCAGGTTCCCAACCACCAGCGCGAGACCATCTGGCTGCGCGATGTCGTCGAGTCCGAATCCTTCGCCAAAATCAGGTCCAGGCTCGCCATCGCCCTCGGCAAGGACATCAACGGCCGCATCGTCACCGCCGATCTGGCCGCCATGCCCCACATCCTCATCGCGGGTTCCACCGGCTCCGGCAAATCCGTGGCCATCAACGCCATGATCATGTCCGTCCTCTACCGCTCCACGCCCGAGCAGGTCCGCATGATCCTGGTCGATCCCAAGCGCGTCGAGCTGGGCATGTACGAGGGCATCCCCCACCTCTTCACCCCCATCATCACCGACGCCAAGCTCGCCGCCAACGCCCTGCGCAACGCCGTCCGCGAGATGGAACGCCGCCTCAAATTACTTGCGGCAAATCATGTGCGGAATATAGATCAGTTCAACAAGCTCTTCGACAACAACTCCGACTACCTCTTCGACGACGTCGATCAGGAGCCTCTCCCCTACATCATCATCATCATCGACGAACTCGCCGACCTCATGATGCTCGACCGCGCCAATGTGGAAGAGTCCATCACACGCCTCGCGCAGATGGCCCGCGCCGTCGGCATCCATCTTGTGCTGGCAACGCAACGTCCTTCTGTAGATGTCATCACCGGCCTCATCAAGGCCAACATCCCCACCCGCATCAGCTTCCGCCTGGCCACCAAGGTCGACTCGCGCACCATCATCGACTCCAACGGCGCCGAATCCCTCCTCGGCAAGGGCGACATGCTCTACCTTCCCCCCGGCACCAGCCGCGTGCAGCGCGTCCACGCCCCCTTCGTCACCGAAAAAGAGATCTCCGCCGTCACCGAGTTCTGGAAGGCCCAGGGCGAGGCCGAGTACGTCCACGGCTTCCTCGAAGGCCCCAAGGACGAATCCGCCAACGCCTCCGCCAACGGCGACTCCAGCCAGGAAGACGACGACCTCTTCGACGACGCCGTCCGTCTCGTCTTCGAGTTCGGCAAGGCCAGCACCTCGCTCCTCCAGCGCCGCCTGCGCATCGGCTACGGCCGCGCCGCCCACCTCATCGACATGATGGAGCACGACGGCCTGGTAGGCCCCGCCGACGGCTCCAAGCCCCGCGAAATCCTCAAATCCCCCTCCTTCTACAAAGAAGTAGACGCCGCGTTACGCTAGGACTGGGACCTGCTCATAGCTGATAGCTCATAGCTGAAAGCTGACTGATGAAACGCATTCGTTTCACGTCGAATAAAGAATTGGCAGCCCGGCGGATGTAGAGTTTAGGTGTCATGTCCACGTAATACCCAGAGGATCATCTTCTTGTGGTCTTGAAAAGCTACTTTGATGGCAGCAATCACGCGGACAGTAGCGAGTATGACCGCATCAGTATTGCCACGGTGTGCGCCACAGGCAAGCAGTGGAAGCGGTTTGATACGGAATGGAGAAAGGTTCTCTACAGATATCGTGCTGACTACCTGCATACGACGGATGCAGTTTCATTGCGAAACGATTTTACAAAAGAAAAGGGATGGGACAAGACGCGCGTAGATTCCTTCATAAGCGATTGCGTTGGCGTAATCGAAAAGCAAATAACCATTCCCGACGGAGTTCGCGGGAAACGTCCCAGAACGGGCTTGTATCCGGTAACGCTTACGATCCCATTTGACGATTGGCTTAGGGCTAAGAAGGCCGTCCCCGAACTGCCGGACACCATCGAGGAGCTATGCGCTACCGAATCTCTTAGCTTCGCTCTCAAGTGGGGAAAATACATTGATGCCAAAAAATACGAACTTCATTTCGACCGAGGAGAGCCATTCTACGGACACATACACAACAGATGGGAGCACCCGAAGGCCAAAAAAGACATTACAGTTATGGAGGACGTTATCAGTGTGAGCGAGGATATATCGATGTATGTCCCCGCACTCCAGATGGCAGATCTATTCGCCTGGGGCGTAAATCGAGCTAATCAGGAAACTAGGGAATGGCACAAAAGACTGCATTCTCTTCCGTGCTGGAACCCGCTTCTTGACTATGAGCATTTGATCAAGCCGCGCCAAGGAGTGCTGGAAACCATAGCGTCATGGGAACTTCCCCGACGCAAATCGAGCGTGAAAAACCTCAGCAAGCCAAAGAGATCATCTGTACCGCCAATGCCTATTTGATAAAGATCGCAAGGAATAAAAAGGAGTGCTTTATGGATGCCCGTGACCTACGTGAAATTGTTCAAGCGATAAAGGAATTGAATCGAGAACTAGTAAGTATCCGGGAATCCGTGGACAATATTGAAAGGCAGATAGTGCCATATAGGCCGCCTGCTCGATTGCCGCTTCCTAAATGATGTGGTTTTTCCCATATAATCCTCGCCACTATGACGCTCGCCTATTTCAGGTGCCCCGAAGCCGGCAAGACGATCAGCGCCACCTTCGACATTCCCAGGCGGTTGGCCCATGTCTGAAATAAATTACAAACCCGAGTGCCGGATACCCCATCCATCGCGCAGCCTTTAGCGCGATAAATGAGCTCCACGCTGCCGCAGGCCAGTGCGAAGCCCACAAGCGCAGCAGGAATCGCTTTCCTCCGCTCCGCTCCCGGTCTATACTCGTCCCATGGCCATCACCCTCGACGCCGCCACCGAACAACGAATCCAGCGCCAGCTCGACCGCAGCGCCTTCCGCGAACCCGCCGAGCTGCTCGCCCACGCCCTCGATCTCGTCGAGGCCGAAGCAGAATTCGACGCGCGCCACAGAGCATTGCTCGCGCGTCTCGCAGAGAGCTGCGCCCAGGCCGACCGTGGCGAAGGCTACACCGAAGAACAACTCCGCGCCCGCATGGCCGGACGCCGCGCCAACCAACCGCTCGCCCGCACCGCCTGAGCGTGGCGGCCCGCTATAAACTCTCGCCACACGCCGAAGAGGACTTCGCCACTCTCCTCTACAGCATTGCCGAACACTCCGGCTGGTCGCGCAGCATGGACGTAGAAGAGAGCCTGTACGCGGCTTTCAACAGCCTTGCCCGGAATCCCGGCATCGGCCATCTTCGCGACGACCTGTTGCCCCGGACGATCCACTTCTACTTCGCCGACCCGTACATGGTGCTCTATCTCCGCGACACCGAGCCACTCTACGTCGTCGCCATCGTCCATGGCGCACGGGACATCCCAGCCTTGATGCAGGACCGTCTCGAAGGCTAAGACGGATTCCGAAGCGACCGCTTCGATAGCTACTTCATCGCCGGCCTCGCTGCCGCAGCCACATACTGCTCATTGAGCGCCCGCCGCAGCAGCGTCTTGATCACCGCCTGACGGCTGATGTTCAACTCCCTGGCCTCGCGGTCCAGCTCGTCGAGCATGGAAGCCGTGAAGTCCACATTCACCCTCTGCACCGGTGTCATCATCCGCCCGGCATTCGTGAAAAAGCGCGACACATCCTTTCCCTTGTCCGCCATCCTCGCGATGCTCTCCGCCGTCGCTGAATTCTTGCTACGAGTTTTCTTCATAGAGTTTCACCTCCTCACGGGTGGCCTTCCCCCATCGTGCGACTTCGCTCAGGACAGGCTCTTCGCTTCTGAGACCTGGGTTTCGCGTCACCCCTCCAACAAATTTTTTACGCAAATTCCCCAGCAAATCCGCGTGTCAAGCCCCTCGACCCTCGAAAATCCACCTAACCCACATCCCACCAACCACTTCCACCAAAAAAATAGTTGGCATAGTAGTTTCCCTCCAGCGCGTATAATAGAGGTAGTAGAGAGATGAGAGAGAAGCCCTGCGTACGCGCCGGGCTTCTTTTCTTTGCTCTTTCGCCGAAATTTCCCGCTTGCCCAACCGCAAGTCATTGATTAAGAATAATCTGTAAGCAACTCGTTTATTTCGACTACTTTACAGACATACACCCCATGCAAAGCACAGATTCATAAAGATTTCTCCACAAGATACCCCGGGGAGGGGGGGGAGGGGGGAGGTAGCTAATAACTAATTGGTTAACGTAGGGTCATCGCCCCACATTCCGCGCAGCCTTCAGCGCCACAAGGCCCAGCGCGCAGATCGCCGCAATCAGCGCGATCCAGAGCGCCTCAGGATGCCGCTCCGCAAAGGGACGAAGCTCCGCCGCCGGAGCGCGATAGTTCGCATTCAGCTCCTCCGGCCCAAGCTCCGCCGCCAGGGCCGTGCGCGACGCCACAAACAGCCGCGCAGTGTCATACTCCGGCGCAGTCAGCCTGGAATCGCCATAGAACAGAGCCAGGTTACTGCTTGCGTCAGAGCCATGAATTGCACCGGAGTCGGTGGATGGAGCGGCAGGAGCCTCGAAGCAGATCTTCCTCTGGCGCATCTCCAGCCGCACCGCCGCAATCGGCAGCGGCTGGTCGTCGCCGTTCTCGATCTCGATCCAGACGCGGGCGGCGTGCTGCAAATTGGCTCCCAGCACCGCCGGAACCGATACTTCCTGCCGGTCGATCGTGTGCCCGTCCAGCGTGGAGTGGACCCGATAGATGCTTCCGGTCACGGTCTCCACAGGAAGGCTCTCCGTGGGGTTCGTCGCGTCGGGATTCGATCTCGCATGGATCGTCACGTCCCGGCTGAAGTTGCCGCTATAGCCGGGCGCAATATCGAAGGAAACTCGCTCCACCGGGACACGAAGCGGAAGGGCAAGATCGAATCGCGTCCTGCGGGGAGTGGCCAGAACGCCGGTGGTTGGGACACGGACGTTCGCGACCGTCGTGTAGATCGTCTGCGCCTCGCGGCTCGGCGGCACCGTCGCGCCCCGCACCATCCCCGGAACAAATCTCGCCGCCGCAGAGCCCGACGCGGGCGAAACACTCAGCACCACATGGAGGTACTTGAACGTCGACTCCTCGAGCGGAATCCTCGTGTCCCGCGAGAGCCGCTGCGAAGCCAGATCGAAGAGCGTGAACGAACCCAGCGCTGTGGCCTTGCCGCGCCCGCCCGGCACGTCCGAACCACTAACCGTCGCCGTTGCGACAAAGTCATGCACCGACGGATCGAGTTCGAGCGTCACATCCGTGTAGGCACGCTGCGGCATCTCCAGATCGAAGGCAATCTGCCCGCTTCCCCTCCTCTCGTTCGCGCCCGTGCCGAGATTCAGCACTCGCGCCGTCACGGTCTCCTCGCTCGCCGCCTCGCTCAGCGTGATCGCGTAAGGGACCTCATGCACCGCGGCGCCAGAAGCCGCCGCCTCCGCCGGAAAGATTCGCAAGTCCGTCAGCGACGGCGCGGCATGGGGAAAGATCGCCGCATCCAGCGCCGCGCACGCCTGTCCCGCGCCACCAGCCACGCGAATCGCGCGCTCATACTGCATCGCCCCCGGCTCTGCCACCGGAGGCTCGTTCCCCGCAGCCGCCTGCCATAGCAGAATCGCCAACAGCGCCGCAGCCCTCATCGCCCGCCCCCGAACTCCGCGCCCAGCGCCGACTCGTCCTCGTCTGCCATCGCACTACTCTAGAGTATTTTCACAGGTTCTGCGCTGTCGGAAAGATCATGCAATGTGGTTTTTCTTGAGGAAAAACCACGCAGGCTTCTATCGCCCCACTCTATACCTACTGTGAAAATACTCGCACGCCTGGGCCGCAGCCGGGTCACGACACCGGCGCACCGCGGTCGCATAAACCCGCCCAGTGGCGCTCGGATGCTGTGCCTGTTACTCTACTCGGCAATCATGACATCGCAATCTAAGCCGATGCGTGTGCTGGTCATCGACGACGACGCGATGAGCCGCGACCTGCTCCGCGTGCTGCTCCAGGCCGAAGGCTACGAGGTCGTCTGCGTTGACTCCGGCGAGGACGCGATCACACAGATTCACCACTCCGCCACCGCGCCCGGCCTCGTGCTCGCCGACGCGAAGATGCCGGGCCTCGCCGGCTCCCGGCTGGCCGGCGAACTCCGCAGCTTCTGCCCCCCGCAGACCCTCCTGCTGTTGATCAGCGCAAGCCGCCCGCCCGACCAGGTTATCGCGCGCTTCGACGGATTTCTCCTGAAGCCCTTCACAATGAAGGATGTCGCAGCCATGCTCGCGGCGCGCAATCCTCCATCCGGCGCCATCAAAACTCCAGCCAGGCGAGAAAGGTGGACCGTCGTCCACGGCCCCGCCAGCCGGTCTCCGTCCAACTCAAGGTTAATCTCGATCGCCGCCTCTTCTGCGCCGCAGCCCGCATCAATAAAAGATGAGCGCCGCCATCCGCAACAGGTTGAGTCCGCGGAGACCGGCCTCGGCGGCAGCTCCAGCGACCTGCCCGTGTTGAACGAGACAATCTATCGGCAGCTTGCAGCTTCCATGCCTGTGCCGCAGCTCCACCAGATGTACGCGCTGTGCCTGAACGACACACGCAAACGCATCCACTCCATGCGCCAGTTGGCGGCCTCGCGCGATGCGGAACAGTTCGTTCGCCAGGCCCACGCAATCAAGGGTGGCTGCGGTATGCTGGGCGCAACCGAATTGCACCGGATGGCGGCCCAGTTGGAGGCACGCGGCCTGGAAGCTGCCGAAACCACGGGAGCGGAAGAGGTTAACTCTCTTGATGAGTTCTCCGCCGCATGCGACCGGCTTGAGCGTATCCTTGGGTCACGCGTCTGAGCGAAGGTGCCCCAGCCGAGTTGTGGAGGTAACGGAAAATGCCTGCAAAAGCCGCAAACATTCGGCAGCCCGCAAGAAAATCTTCCTCCGCGAAATCTTCCCCTGCCGCCCCTGCCCTGCCCACCATCCGCATCGTCGTCGCGGACGATCATCCCGTGGTCCGCTTTGGCGTCCGCAACATGCTGCTCAACGAGCCGGGCTTCGAGGTGGTCGGCGAGGCGGAGGACGGAGACGATGCCATCACCCAGACCATCGAACTCGAGCCGGACATCCTGCTGCTCGACCTGCTGATGCCGCGCCTTCCCGGCCTCGAGGCCATGCGCGCCATCATGACCAAGTCGCCGCGCGTAAAAATCGTCCTTCTCACCAGCACCATCTCGCAGCAGCAGATCATCGAGGCGCTGCAGATCGGCGCGCGCGGAATCATCCTCAAGGACTCCGTCGCCGGAGACCTCACGGAGGCGTTGCGCGCGGTCCTCGGCGGCGACTACTGGATCGGAGGCGAGCGCGTCGCAAACCTCCTCAAGGCCCTGCAGGAGCTGCAGGCGCAGGCCGCCGCAGTGCCCGAACGCAAGACCTACGGCCTCACCCCACGCGAACTCGAAGTCGTCACCTGCATCGTCGAAGGTTGCAGCAACCGCGACATCGCCACGCAGTTCTCCATCAGCGAGGAGACCGTCAAGCGCCACCTCTCCAACGTCTTCGACAAGACCGGAGTCTCCACCCGCCTTGAACTCGCGCTCTTCGCCATCGCCCACAAGCTGGTCGAGCTGTAAGCCGAAGCCGTAGGCTCAAAAGTCGTTCAGATGATCGTTTTGTGTTATATGCACCAGGCTTGCGCTTCTGTAATATCGATGGATGGCTAACCCTCGGCAAGCTGAGCTTCCCCTCTACGACCTGCTCGTCATCGGCTCCGGCCCCACCGGCTTGGCCTGCGCCATAGAGGCCCAGCGCCGCGGATTCACCGCGCTCGTGGTCGACAAGGGCTGTCTCTGCAACTCGCTCTTCCACTACCCCGCGCACATGACCTTCTTCACCACGCCGGAGCTGCTGGAGATCGGCGACATCCCCTTCACCACCCCCCACCAGAAGCCCTGCCGCGCGGAGGCGCTCGAGTACTACCGCAAGGTCGCCGAGCACTACTCGCTCAACCTGCGCCCCTACGAGTCGGTCCAGAGCATCTCCGGCCACGACGACCAGTTCACCGTCCACACCACCGACCGCTTCGCTCGCCCACTCACTCACCGCGCGCGCAAGCTCGTCCTCGCCACCGGATACTACGACCTGCCCAACAAACTCAACGTCCCCGGCGAAGAGCTCAGCAAGGTGCAGCACTACTACGACGATCCGCATCCCTTCTTCGGCCTCGATGTCCTCGTCATCGGCGGCAAGAACTCCGCCGCCACCACCGCGCTCGACCTCTGGCGTCACGGCGCGCGCGTCACCCTGGTCCATCGCGGCCCACAGATGCACAACCATGTGAAGTACTGGATCCTGCCTGACATCAACAACCGCATCGCCAGCGGCGAGATCGCAGCCTTCTTCTCCTCCACCGTCGTGCGCATCGCCGAAGACAACCTCACCATCGCCACCCCCCGCGGCGAGGTCTCAATTCCCAACCACTTCGTCTTCGCCCTCACCGGATACCACCCCGACTTCAGCTTCCTCGAACAGCTCGGCATCCGCTTCGACGAGGCCAACGACCGCTCTCCCGTCTGCAACCCCGCGACGCTGGAGTCCAACGTCCCCGGCATCTACCTCGCCGGTGTCATCCTCGCCGGCCGCCGCACCAACGAGATCTTCATCGAGAACGGCCGCCTCCACGGCAAGCTCATCGCCGAAGACCTCCAGCTCAGGCTCCCCCACCCGCGCTGACGCTTCTTCACGATTGCTGTAGAGAGAAGAAAACACGTCGTCATTCTGGCCTGAGCGAAGTCGAAGGCCAGAATCTCCGTATCTGTCTTTGTTCCGTCAATACTCCATTGGGAAATCGGCGCTAACAAAATTGTCCCGCGCAGACTCTCTGCGCGGGGCAATTTCAGCATTCTACGGACCTACTTCTGCACCGAAAACGCGTACACCGTCTCCGACCGCATCGTCACTCCCGGCTTCAGCAGCGTGCTGGGAAACTCCGGTTGGTTCGGCGAGTCGGGATAGTGCTGCGTCTCCAGGCAGAACCCCGCGTACTTCCCATACACCACGCCCGTCTTGCCCTTGTACAGGCCGGGGATGGCGTTGCCGGAGTAGAACTGCACGCCCGGCTCGGTGGTCGATTCCGTCAGCACGCGTCCCGACTTCGGATCGTAGACCCGCGCCGCCACCTTCATCTCGCCCGGCTTGCCGCGCAGAATCCAGTTGTGGTCGTACCCGCCGCCAAACTTCAACTGCTCGTTCGCCTCGTTGATGCGCGCCCCGATCACCGTCGGCTTATTGAAGTCGAACGGAGTTCCCGCCACCGGCTTCGCTCCGCCCACCGGAATCAGCCCCGCGTCCACCGGCGTGTACTCGTCCGCGTTGATCTCGAGCACCTCCGGCAGGATCGGCCCACTCCCCTCGCCCGCAAGGTTGAAGTAGGCGTGGTTGGTCACATTGATTACGGTCGTCTTGTCGGTCGTTGCCGCGTAGTTGATGTGCAGCGAATCGCCCACCAGCGTGTAGCGCACATGCAGCGTCAGCGTGCCGGGAAATCCCATGTCGCCGTCCTTCGACACCAGCGACATCTCCACGCCATCGGGCAGCGCCTTGCCCGTCCACGTCTGGTCGTCGAAGCCATGCGGCCCACCATGCAGCGCGTTGGCGCCATTGTTCAGCGGGATCTGGTACTGGTGCCCGTCGATTGTGAACTTCCCGTTGCGGATTCGGTTGCCGTACCGCCCCACGATTGCGCCAACGTAGGTCTTCGACGCCTCCTCGGCCACATACCCCTCCACCGAGTTGTATCCCAGCACCACGTCGCCCATCTTGCTGTCGCGGTCCTTCGTCAGCAGCGAGACGATGCGCGCGCCGTAGTTCGTAATGCGCACCTCAATCTCCGCGTTCTTCAGCGTGTAGATCTCGGCAGTCGTTCCGTCCGGCAGCTTGCCGAACCCGGCCTTCGTAACCGTGGTGGCCGCTACCGCGCCCTGTGCTCCAAGTGTAGTCATCATAGTTAATAGAATAACTCGCGCCCATCTCATCGTCATCATTTTTCAATCATCCATTCTTCCCGCGCGTCCTCCGCGGCCCGATTTTCTGTTTCCTGTTGCCTGTTCCCTGCTTTCATGTTCCGAATGCAACTATACGTGAAAGCCGCCTGCATCCGCCAAACCCGCCTAAGCCGCCGGCCTGTCATCCAGAGTAATATGGTGCGTCTGAAGATTCTCCCTCCGAGGTTGACAATCCTGTGACGACACACTCGCGCCTCTCCCGCCTGGCCCTCCTCCTTGCGCTCACCGCAACCGCATACGCCGCGCCGCCCGCCAACCACTGGGTCGGAACCTGGGCCGCCGCGCCCATCGCCGCCAACAACGGCCGTCCCACGCCGCCTCCCGCCGCACTCGCTGCCCCAACCCCGCCCGCGGTCCCAGCCACTCCAACTTCCGCCGCGTCCCCGCAAGCCGCAGCTCCCGCCACTCCAACTCCCGCGCCGCCGGCCCGCCCACCAGCCTTCGTCTACGGCGCGGCAGACACGACGATCCGCGAGATCGTCCACGTCTCCCTCGGAGGTCCCATCCTGCGCGTCGTCTTCACCAACGAGTTTGGCACCGACCCGCTCACCATCGCCGCCGCCCACGTCGCCATCAGCCAGGGCGGAAGCACCATCAATCTCGTCTCTTCCGCCGGCCTCACCTTTGGCGGACGCACCTCGGTCACCATCCCCCCCGGAGCGCTCGTCGTCAGCGACCCCGCCGCGGTCAACCTCCCCGCCGCCTCCGACCTCGCCATCAGCCTCTTCCTTCCTGCGCAGCCCATCGCCCATCTCTCCGTGCACACCTTCGCCGACCAGACCAGCTACACCGCGCCCGGCAACGTTGTCGGCGCCCAGGTCTTCCAGTCCCCCGCCGAGATCTCCTCCTGGCCCTTCGTCAAGGGAGTCGATGTCAAAGTTCCCGCCCAGGACGCCGCCATCGTGGCCTTCGGTGACAGCATCACCGACGGCGCCCACAGCACCAGGAACGCCAACCTCCGCTGGCCCGACGACCTCTTCCGCCGCCTGCAGGCCGACCCGCGCACCGCCAGCCTCGCCGTTCTCAACGAGGGCATCGGTGGCAACGGCGTCCTGCACGACATCTACGGCCCCAGCGCTCTCGCCCGCTTCGACCGTGATGTCCTCGCCCAGTCCGGCGTCCGCTACGTCATCCTCATGGAGAGCATCAACGACATCGGCCACGCCTACGATCCCAACCCCGCACGCGTCTATGATCTCGTCACCGCCGGCGATCTCATCGTCGGCCTCTCCCAACTCGCCGAGCGCGCCCACACCCACGGCATCCGGGTCTACGCCGCAACGCTGACCCCCTACGTCGGCGCGGGCTACGCCTCGCCCGCCGGCGAACAGGTCCGTCAGGCCGTCAACCAGTGGATTCGCACCACCAAACTCGTCGACGCCGTCCTCGACTTCGACAAGGCAACCCAGGACCCCGCCAATCCCGCCGTCTTCTCCTCCATCGCCGACTCCGGCGACCACCTCCATCCCAACGACGCGGGCTACAAGGCCATGGCCGACTCCATCGACCTCAAGCTCTTCCAGGCCAGGTAGCAGCAGGAATCACTGCTTGTTCTTTTCAATCCCACCATTCAATCTGTCATCCTGAGCGGAGTGGCTCACGGCACCATCGTGAGCCACGCAGTCGAAGAGCCTGTCCTGAGCTGGTCGAAGGAACCCCAAAATCGTCCGAAACCACCCAGCCGTCCGTACCTTTCTCCCAACAATCTCGCCGTTTCCCCCAACGCAAAACAGCGCGGCCAGCATTCTGGCCGCGCCCGTTTTGTTTCTCTACAAGTTAGAAGTTGAAGCTGGCCTGCAGCGTAATCCGCCGCACATTGTTCCCGCCCGTAATGCTCGTCGTCTGCCCGAACTGTGGGTTGTTCAAGCTGCCGATCGGACTCGAGTATGGGACCTCGTTGAACAGGTTGAACGCCTGCGCGCCGATGGTCAGGTTGTACTTGCGTCCGGTGTTGGTGCCGCGACCTCCACCGAAGCCTCCACCGCCACCGCCACGTCCGCCACCACCACCGCCAAAGCCGCCACCACCACCCGGCCCACCCGGCCCTCCAGGACCACCCCGTCCACCCGGTCCGCCCGGTCCGCCCGGTCCGCCCTGACCAGCAGCCTGCCTCGCCGCCGCGGCAGAGAGGGCAGCCGCTGTCTTCGGCCCGAAGCCAAAGGTCCTCGCCACCCTCAGGTTCAGCGAAACGCTCGCCGGCCCGGTGCAGAAGTCAAGCGGAATCTGGTTGTTGACCGCGCCCGGCACATACAGCGTCGCGTTGCTGAAGTTTGCCGCATTGATGCATTGCGAGAAGCTCCCATAGGAAGGCATGGGCCCGTTGCCCGCCCAGGTCGGCCGCGTGGTTCCCCCGAGCGTAACGGGCGTGGAAACTCCCGCCAGCGTTATGTTCTCCGGTACTCCCGTCGTGATGTTGTACGGGCTCCCCGACTGCGCTGAGAGCATCGGGCTGGCTGAGATCTGCAACGGAAGAGGAATGCTTCCGCCCAGAAACAACCGGCTGCGTACCGCGAACCTCGCCCGCCCATAATCCACCGATGAGCTGAACGGATCGCTGATGCTGGCGTCGTTGGAATTGGCCCAGTTCGCCGAGTAGTATCCGAAGATATTGGTTCCCTTCGGCGTCCGCACGTTGATGTTGGCGTTGATCTGGTTCTGCCGGAAGACGCCCTCCGACTGGTTGATATTGTCGATCGCTGCGCTGGTTGTGCCGTTCGCAGTCGTGGTCACAGGAATGCCGCGCGTCATGAACTGGTGGAAGCCCCGCGCATTCATGTACGTCAGCGTCACGCTGGCATACTTGCCCACCTGCTGCTCCACCGTGCCCGCCGACTCGATCGTGTACGCGCTGCGCAGGTTGGGGGCATTCAGTGTAGGCGTGAACGTGGCAGGGTTCACGCCTGGAGTTACGCAACTGGTGTTGTTGGTGGGCGTGAAGAACCCGCCAGAGTAACTCGGAGTGCAACTCGTCGAATTGGGATTGGTGTAGTTATAGCTCGCTGAATTGGTCCCATTGTTCGCAATCTGCGACTCGATGCTGCCCAGGCTAAACCGGTTGTAGAAGACGCCGAAGCCGCCGCGCAGAACCGTGACCGTCTTTCCGCTCTTTCTTGGAATCCCGTATGCAATCGACGTGCGAGGCGCAAAGTCGTGCGCGCTGTCGATCATATTCTGCGCCTCGTATCGTATCCCGTAACTCCACGTCAGGTTCGGCGTCACCTTCCAGTCGTCCTCGGCATACAGCCCAACGTCGGTCTCCCGCGCGCTGATCGTGGGATTCGTAATGTCCTTGTACCCGAATGAGTTGACGACGCCGCACTGGTACGACGAGATAGGTGCATATGGAGCAGCCGGAGGGGTGGTGGTTAGGACTCCGGAGCAGGGAACTGTAGTGGAGGCACAGCCCAAGGTTGTCTTTGTAGTGCTGGATACGCTGGGATCCGTGCATGGATCCAGCAGGTAGGTATAGCTGAACGAGCCATACGCCCCGCTGTTCGAGTAGGCCGACTCGCTCGTAGTCCGCAGTCGCCCGCCCAACCGCACAAAGTTCTTGATCAACTGGATCGAGGTGTAGTTCTGTATCTCGATGTGGTCCTGGGTATTGTTGCTGACGCCGCCGCTGCTCACGCCGAAGCCGCCCGATACGCTAACCCCCGGACTGGTGCCCGGCGTGGTCGAGTTCGAGACGTCGTGAGAGTATTCGAAGCGCGTCTCGTTGATCACCTTGCTGCTGATCAACTGCGTATCGCTGATCTGTATCTCCGATTCGGAGCTGCTGCCGCTGGAGGGCGTCAGCAGCGCGCTGCTCACCGCCGGATTGACGCTGTTGGTCCCCGATTCATACTGATAGCGCACCGTCGCCGTGTTCTTCGCGCCCAGCATCATGTCCACCCGCGGGCTGATGTCCCACCGCGACGACGGCTCGGACAAAGCGCGCGCCGTCGTCGGGAAAGGATTGCTGGTGCAGGTTAGGTCTCCCGGCGCGCACAGCGTCACCGAGGTCGCCGAGTTACTGTAGAAGGCCGGAGGATTGATGATCGCGTTGTTCTTAATGTCGCGGTCCGAGCCCGACAGCGTGAACGACATCCCGTTCCGGATCGGCCCCGTCACATTGCCCATGAAGAACAGCGTGTGATAGTCCGGCTGTTGGTTGGCCACGCCCAGAAACGGCGTCGAGGTATTCAGAAATTTGTCTCCGAACTGGGCCGTGGCGTTGCCGTGAAATGCGCTCGTCCCCGGCTTGGTCAGCACCTCGATGCGCCCGTACCCAACCTGGTCGTACTGCGCCGAGAACGGGTTCTGGTTGATGCGGATCGCCAGGATCGACGACTTCGGTGGCAACTGCCCGCCGGTAAACCCATCGATATAAATCTGCCCGCCGTTCGGCCCCGCGGCCGGCCCAGCCAGCGCCTGTAGTTCGCTCAGCAGATCGTCCGGATCGTCCGACAGCGAGTCCAGGGCCGCTCCCGTAATCACCGTCGAGCTGGCGTTGCTGTCCGGGTCCACGCTCAGCGAGACCGTGTCCGTGGTCACGTTCACCTGCTGCATCTGCTCCGCCAGCGCCATGCTGGCGTCCACATTCAGGTTTACTCCCGCCGTCACTGTAACCGCCGGCTTGGAATAGTCGGCGAAGCCAGGCGCCTTCACATTCAGCGTATAAGTCCCCGCCGCCACGCCGCGGAAGCTGTACGTCCCGTCGCTCCTCGACGCGGTGCTCTGCGCCTTGCCCGACGCCGGAGTCAGTGTCACCGTCGCCCCCGGAATCAACGCGTCGTCCGGGTCCACCACCATGCCATGCACCGTGGCGCCGGTGGTCGTCACGCCGGTGGTCGTGGACGGGGCAGGCTGCTGCGCCATCGTCCTATACGGGGCCAGTGCAACCGGAACAACCAGAAATATTGCCAGTAGACGCGATCGTAGTGACATCCTCACTCCTGATAAATAACTGCGTTTGTAAAAACGTTGAAAAGAATTATTCACCGCCGCCCTCGCCGCCGGCCGCCCCGCTGCCCATGCTCATCGACAGGTCCATGCCGCCATTCGGGTTCGCGGTCAGAATCGGTTCCACCCCGGAAAGTAGCGTGATCGCGTCCACCGTACTCGACCCCGGCGATGGCTCGCTTGCCACAATCATCACCGCATCACCGGTCTTCAGGTCGGCCAGCGCGCCGATGGGCAATCGCTCCATCATCTGCGACAGATCCGCTCCCGCGGCGCGCTGCGCACCACCAGCCGCATTCCCTTGCCCCGCAGCGCCGCCTGCGCCATACGCCGCCGCCGGCGCGCCGCGTCCACCGCGCCCGCCGCCGTTGGTCTGCGCCGCTATGCGTGTCGCCATCATCAACGGCAGAGCGCGGATGTCGCACTTCGCCGTCACATTGACCGTCATCGCCTTCTTGCTCGCCAGGTCCTTGATGGTAATCTTCCCTGTCGCCATATCGATGCCCGATCCCGGCTCAATGCTCGTAATCAGCCCCGACAGGTTCTTGAACGATCCGCTCACCACCTCCTCGGCCTCGATCGACAAACCATCCGCCGACTTCGCCCCGCGCGCCTGCAACTGGTCCTTCGCCTGGATCTGCGCCAGCGTCCCTGGCTTGGCGTCCGCATACTTCACCGAATCGCCGCTGAATCGCTTGAACTCCGTCTTGCTGCCGGTATGCACCACCAGCTTCTTGGCCCCCACCTCCAGCGTTATCGTCCCCGTCGCCGCATCCACCGTGCTCACAATCCCGCCCACTCCGCGCGCCTTCCAGTCGGCCTGCTGCGCCGCCTGCATCTGCGCGATCGCGCTGGACTTCATCAGGATGACGCGCAGAGCGTTGAAACTCCCCGCCGTATCGCCCTCCTTGCCGGTCGCCAGAATGTGGTCTCCCACGGCAATATCGGTCAACTGAATCACCGTCGCGGTCTTCAGATCGGTGCTGCCCACGGCCAGTTGCAGGACCTTCGCACCGCTGGCCACGCTGACTGTAACCGTTTGCCCTGCATCGGTCGCCATTGTGAAGCTGTTGCCGGCAACCGTCTTCACCGTCCCGCGCTCGGATGTGGTCGCCGCCGCAGTTGCCGCAGGTGCCTGAGCCTGGGCCTCAAATGCAAAGCCCGCCAATCCCGCTAGGGAAAGAACAATCCCGAGGCGGAACACAATCCTGAGTAAAACCGAGTTGTCCCGAGTAGCCATCTGTATCCTTATTATCCTTATTGGAACCTGTTTCCGGGGACGTCTCCCCCGGTCAATACCACCGATCCACGCGTACTGAACACGCGCTCCGCCGGCAGGCAAAATGTCGCCCTCCTAAGGATACGGCCCCGCCATGCAAAAGTTTCGTGAAAGCGCAACATTCCCGCTTTACTCCGGAACTCTTTCAAACGATCATAAGGCGAAAATGCAGTACTCTTCGGTTGGTTGCAGCCAACTCTTCGGTAAGATGCAGTCAGTGGCCCAATCGGCGAAAGGATTTCTCTCCATTGGTTGAAGATGCAAAGCCCCCGGGTGAACGGAACAATATGAAACCTGCCGAAGGACGTAGACGAGTCGTCATCGAAGACATCCAGCCCCAGGTCGCGTGCGGCCTCGCCCCTGCCCGCCGCTTCCTCGGCGACAGCGTCCAGGTCTCCGCCGCCATCTTCTGCGACGGCCACGATCACGTCCTCGCCCGCCTCCTCTCGAAGTACCACAGCGACCCCAACTGGCTCTCCACCCCCATGACCGCGCTCGGCAACGACCTCTGGGCCGCCGCCTTCTCCGTCGACCGGATCGGCCCCTGGCTCTTCACCATCCAGGCCTGGGTCGATCACTTCGACACCTGGTGCGCCGACCTCCGTCAGCGTCTCGCCGCCCAGCCCGACCTCGCCAGTCCCGACCCCGCCCGCCGCGACCTTCCGCCGCAAGAGATTCCCCTCGCGCTCACCATCGGCGCATCCCTCTTCGACCAGACCGCATCCCGCGCCGGCGCCAGCAGCAAGGGATCGAAGGCCGCCGACGCCAAACAGCTCAAGTCCATCGCCGCATCGCTGCGCACTCTGGCCGGCAAGAACTCCGCCCTCTACCAGTACCCCCTCACGCCCCAGGACGAAGCCCTCGCCGCCCGCTATCCCGATCTCAGCCTCGCCTCCCTCGCCGAAAAAGAACTCCGCCTCTGGGTCGATCGCGAGCGCGCCCGCTTCTCCAGTTGGTACGAGCTCTTTCCCCGCTCCACAGCGCCTGCGGCGAAGGAAGACCAGCCTGCGGCAAAAGAAAACCAGCCCGACCCAACCCGCCACGGCACCTTCGCCGATGTCGAACTCCTCCTGCCCGAAATCGCCGCCATGGGATTCGACATCCTCTACCTCCCGCCCATCCATCCCATCGGCCGCGCCTTCCGCAAGGGCCCCAACAACAGCACCACCCCCGGCCCGGACGCCGAGGGCAGCCCTTGGGCAATCGGCTCTGCCGAAGGCGGCCACAAATCCATCCATCCTGCGCTGGGCACCTTCGCCGGCTTCGACCGCCTCCTCGCCGCCACTCACGCCAACGGCATGGAGTTGGCCCTCGACATCGCCTTCCAGTGCTCGCCCGATCACCCCTGGGTCACCCAGCATCCCGGCTGGTTCCTGCATCGCCCCGACGGCACCATCCAGTACGCCGAAAATCCCCCCAAGAAGTATCAGGACATCTACCCGCTCAACTTCGAGTCCTCCGACTGGCGCGCCCTCTGGGACGAGCTCCGCTCCGTCTTCCAGTTCTGGATCGACCGCGGCGTCCGCGTCTTTCGCGTCGACAACCCACACACCAAGCCCCTCGACTTCTGGCAGTGGTGCATCGACGACCTGCACCGCGACTCGCCCGACGCGATCTTCCTCGCCGAGGCCTTCACCCGCCCCCACGTTATGTACTCTCTGGCCAAGCGCGGCTTCACCCAGTCCTACACCTACTTCACCTGGCGCACCGAAAAGTCCGAAATTGAAGCCTACTTCGAAGAGATCACCAAGCCGCCCGTCAGCGATTTCTTCACCCCCAACCTCTGGCCCAACACGCCAGACATCCTGCACGCCTCGCTCCAGACCGGAGGCCGCGCCGCCTTCCAGCAGCGCCTCATCCTGGCCACCACGCTGGCCGCCAGCTACGGCATCTACGGCCCCGCCTTCGAGCTATGCGAGAACCTCCCCATCAAGCCCGGCAGCGAGGAGTATCTGCACAGCGAGAAGTACGAAATCCGCCGCTGGAACCGCCGCGATCCCAACTCGCTGGCCCCGCTCATCACCCTCCTCAACCAGATTCGCCGCACCAACCCCGCCCTGCAGAGCGACCTCTCGCTCCACTTCCACCCCGTCGACAACCCGCAGCTCATCGCCTACTCCAAATCCGCCCCCGCCGCCTCGGACCCCGTAGCCTCAGAGATAGTCAGCGGCAAGGCGGCAATCGATGGGAACGATGCGTCCGCTGCGCCCGCCGCGCCATCTGTACCAGGAGATCCCGCCGAGCGCGCCAACACCATCTTGGTCGTCGTCAATCTCGATCCCCACTACGAACAATCCGGCTGGATCGACCTCGACCTCAAGCAGCTCGGCATCGCACACGACGAGACCTTCGACGTCGAGGACCTCCTCACCGGCATCCACTACCAGTGGCACGACCGCTCCAACTTCGTCGTCCTCAGCCCCACCGCCACCGCCCACATCTTCCGCCTCACCCGAAATCCCTAAACAAACGGACGAAATCGTCAACGTTTGTCATTCTGACCCAGCCACCACGAGAGTCGTCATTCTGGCGCAGCCCCCTACGCGTCGCCATTCTGGCGCAGCCCCCTACGCGTCGTCATTCTGGCGCAGCCAGAATCTCAGTATTGGCCTTGCCTTTGCTCTTGCTGTTCCCTGTTTCCTGTTGTCAAGACCCTCGAAGCCCAAAAATCCCCCTAATCTACACCAACCAAACAACATAAATCTTTAAAATACTTGGCATAGTAGTTTCCCTCCACGGCGTATAATTAAATCAGTAAGCAAAACCAAACAGACCCGGCCAATCGCCAGGTCTTCGCTTTTAACCAGCAAGCTATTGATTCCAAAGATCAACAGATCTAAACCCTCTGGAATCAAGATTTTGAAAATTTGATCCAGATCTAACTCATTATTTATGAAGATCTTGAATTTTTTTTATTTTTTCCCGCGCAGCACCGCGCGGCAGGAGAGTCCACAATGAAGAACGAAACCGAAACAGCACCGGCCAACCCAACTCCAACCGCCGAACCCGCGCCGAAGCGCTTTCAGTGCCGTCACATCCATACCTCGGGATGCCGCTGCGGCTCCCCCGCCCTGCGCGGCGAGCCCTTCTGCTACCACCACCACACCACCCGCCGACCCGCACCCCGACACCGCGGCGTCCACCCCAACCAGGCCGAGTTCGAGCTGCCCTCCATCGACGACCGCCCCGGCATCCAGTTCGCCGTCGCCCAGGTCCTCGCACGCATCGCCACCAACCAGCTCGACCCAAAGCGCTCCAGCCAGCTCTTATTCGGACTGCTCATCGCCAGCCGCAACCTCCCGCGCGATCCTCGCCCCGCCGCCCGCAGCGACAGCCGAGAATCCGCCCCCAGCCGCGACAGCCGAGAATCCAGCTCCTCCTCCAGCCGCGAATCCGTCTCCGCCGACCCCAACGCAAACGATACAAACTACTTCGTCGAAGACATCATCCTCGATGAAGACCTCGGCCCCATCGCCCCCATCGCCGAAATCCACCCGCCAGAACTCCCCCAAGCCCGCCCCAGCTTCCTCGCCGACCTCCTCCGAGACCTCGTCCAATCCGTACCCGAAGAACAACCCGCCTCCGCGCCCAACTCTTCTTTGTTGCCATCCCGCAGCGCGGATTCATTGTCATCCCGTAGCGCAGCGGAGGGATCTGCTTCTCCTCACTCCGACATCCCCCAACCAACAACCAACACCTAAAATCCCTGCCCAAACTCGGCCACAATCGCCCCAGCCTCCGGGTCGGTATTGCCCGGTGGCGGCAGGATCAGCGGCGCGGCAAACCCATACGCCGCCACCCCCGCAAAGCAGAACAGCGGCACCATGTAGCCCAGCGCCATGCTCCCCGTGCTGCGCGCAATCCATCCCAGCAGCAGCGGGAAGAACGCTCCGCCCACGATGGCCATCACCAGCATCGACCCGCCCAGCTTGGTGTTCTCGCCCAGTCCCTTCAGCCCCAGCGCAAAGATCGTCGGGAACATGATCGACAGGAAGAAGCTTCCGCCCACAATCGCCCACGCGCCCAGCATCCCCGGCCGAGTCACCGCCAGCGCCATCAGCACAACGTTCGCCACGCCATAGAGCCCCAGCAGCCTGCTGGCCGAGATGTACTTCATCAGCGGCGTGGTCAGGAACCGCCCCGCCAGCATCGCCACCAGCGAGTAGATGATGTAGTTCGCCGCCGTCTTCTCGCCCAGTGGCGTGTACTGCTTCAGGTAGAAGATGATGTTGCTCCACATGCAGATCTGTCCGCCCACGTTGCACACATTCGCCGCAACCGCGAACCACAGTTGTGGATAGTGACGCAGCGCGCGGAAGCTGCCGTGCCCGCCCGAATCGCCCTCGTGCTCGCTCGTCATCTTGGGAAATTTCATCCGCGCCAGCACCAGCGCAAACAGAAGCACCACCGTCCCCAGCGCAATGTACGTCGGCACCACCCGCATGATCTCACCATGCAGATACGCCACATACGTCCCCGCCGCCTTCTTCGCGGCCACCTCGGCCGGCGTCAGCTCCACACCCGACAGGATGAACTGCCTCCCCACCCACACCCCAAGGATCGTCCCCGGAGGATTGAACATCTGGGCAAAGTTCAGCCGCCGTTCGCTTGTCTCTGCCGGCCCGAACTGCGCCATGAACGGGTTGGCCGCCGTCTCCAGAATCGACGCGCCGCATCCCACCGCGAACAGAGCCACCAGGAACGGTACATACTTCCCGCTCACCGCCGCCGGCCAGAACAGAACCATCCCCGCCCCGAACAGGCACAGCCCCGTCACCATCCCGATCTTGTATCCCCAGCGCCGCATCACCAGCGCCGCCGGAATCGCCATGCAGAAGTACCCGGTAAAGTTCGCCGTCGACACCAACTGCGCGCTGAACCGCGACAGCTCGAACGACTTGCGGAACTGCTGCACCAGAATGTCTGTCAGGTTGTTCGACATCCCCCACAGAAAGAACAGCACCAAAACCAGTACGAAGAGCGCCATCTGCCCCAACGGAAACACCGCCGCGCCCTTGCTGCTCTCAGCCGTTCTGCTCCCCACCGATGTCGAAACCTGCATCTCTGCGCTCCCTCCGATTCAGCCTGATTTGGATCGCACTGATGATACCAGCCGTCCCCATTCACCCGATAGCATCGCCAGCACACCCCACCAACAACCGCCCGTACAGAGTAGACTTACGGAAGCGCATTCTTTCGCCGCAAGGGAGTCCGTTCTTCATGCCGAATCCGTTTCGCCGACCTGTCTCTGCTGGCGCCAGCCTGCTCGTCCCAGCCGTTCTGCTCTGCCTCCTCAGCCTCACGGCAGCGCAGGCCATCGGACAGGAAGCCACGCCGCTCACCCCCTTCCAGAAACAGCTCGACCGCTTCGACCTCGCCGTCAGCGCCGCCGGCACCATCAGCACCAGCGTCTCCGGCATCGAGCAGCGCGACGCCTCCACCACCCATAACAATCTCCTCATCTCTCCCAGCAGCACGGTCGGCGAACTCATCACCCTGCGCTACGTCGCTAAGCCGTTGGTCGGCTTCGAGTTCAACTTCGGCAACTCCCGCACTACCCAGAACTTCACCTTCACGCCCCCGCTCGTCCCGAACCTGCTGCAAAGCGCGCAAACCGGCGTCCGCGAGATGACCCTCGGCTACGTCGCCCACACGCCGAAGCTCTTCGGCGTCCAGCCCTACCTCGGCGCCGGCGGCGGCACCATCAGCTTCAAACCCACACCCTACGGCGGAGAGGGCCTCCCATTCCAGTACCGCGCCGCCTACTACTACAACTTCGGCGTCGAAGACACCTTCACCGGCAGCGCGAGCCACCTCGGCGTCCGTGTGGGCTTCCGCCAGCTCATCTATCTCGCGCCCGACTTCCAGCAGAACTACCTCACCATCACACGCCGCACCGTCACCAGCGAACCCACCATCGGCTTCTTCCTCCGCTTTTAGCGGCAAATTCTCCTCGTCCTCAGCACCGGAAGAGTTCCCCGCCGGCTTCGGTGTGCCTCTATAGCAGAGACGCTCTGGCGCGCCCATCCATGCACCGCGTCCTCGGCATCATACGATGTTGTCAGGCCATCGCCACAACGGTCAGGACATAAGGAGAAACCACCCATGAGCACAATGACCACCAAAGACGGCACCCAGATCTACTACAAGGACTGGGGAACAGGCCAACCCGTCGTCTTCAGCCACGGCTGGCCGCTCAGCTCCGACGCCTTCGAGGACCAGATGCTCTTCCTCGCCTCGCACGGCTACCGATGCATCGCCCACGACCGCCGCGGCCACGGCGGCTCCAGCCAGCCCTGGCTCGGCAACGACATGGACACCTACGCCGACGATCTCGCTCAGCTCGTCCACGCCCTCGACCTGCAGCATGCCGTCCACGTCGGCCACTCCATGGGCGGCGGCGAGGTGGCCCGCTACATCGGCCGCCACGGCACCAGCCGCGTCGCCAAGGCCGTCCTCATCGGCGCAGTGCCGCCGCTGATGCTCAAGACCGCAGCCAACTCCGGCGGCCTGCCCATCGAGGTCTTCGACCAGATCCGCGCCTCCATCCTCGCCGACCGCTCCCAGTTCTTCAAAGACGTCAGCGCGCCCTTTTACGGCGCAAACAAGCCCGACAGTAAAGTCTCCCAGGGCCTGCGCGATTCCTTCTGGCAACAGGGCATGACCGCCAGCCTCAAGGCCGTCTTCGACAGCGTCAAGGCCTTCTCCGAGACCGACTTCACCCAGGACCTGAAAAAGTTCAACATCCCCACCCTGATCCTGCACGGCGACGCCGACCAGATGGTTCCCATCGCCGCCTCCGCACTCGCCACCGCAAAGCTCATTCCCGCCGCCACGCTCAAGATCTACCCCGGCGCATCCCACGGCCTCTGCTCGACGCACAAGAACCAAGTCAACACCGACCTGCTGGAGTTCCTCCAGCAATAGCTGCTTCTGAAATGCGGTTGC
The DNA here is from genome assembly GCA_003132145.1 of Granulicella sp. GTDB lineage: Bacteria > Acidobacteriota > Terriglobia > Terriglobales > Acidobacteriaceae > Edaphobacter. The sequence continues at coordinate 27,182 of PKWU01000002.1, read as the reverse complement.
CCCATCCATTCCGCGTTCTTTGCGGAATGGATGGGAGCGAGCAGCCCACAACAAAGGCCCATCCGTCAGGATGGGCCTTTTGCTCGCAACCCGCCGCCTCTACTGCTGTAGCGTAAGATCGTCCGCCAGTCTGAAGTGCACAATCGACTCCGCCGGAATAACGATGTCGCGGTTCCCGGTCAACCCGCCCAGCGCCGTTCCCCCGCCCGCTCCGGCCAGTCCTCCGATCAGCAGTCCCGTGCCTCCCGAGGCCACGCCGCCGATCAGCATTCCCAGCCCCGTTCCGCCGCCGATAAACGCTGCCGACCGTTTGCCCTTGCCCTTCTTCGTCCGCGTCAGGTCGCGCGTCTCCAGCGGATAGCGCGTCCCATTCAGCGTCAGCGAGGTCAGCCGAAGCTCCAAAATCGAAGCCCCCTTGAAGTGTCCCCTCTTGTGCGACACATCCACCACGCCGCCCACCGGCGTGCCCTTGGGCAGGATCACCCGCCCGTTCGCATCCACCCACGACTCCACCACCTCGCCATCGAAGCGAGACCCCGCCGGCGTATGTTTCACGCTAATGCTCTGATTGATGCGGATCACAAGCTCCGTCCCTGCGGGAATATTCACATCCGCCGGCTGGATCACCGGCGGCCCGCCCGCCACTGCCTGCGTTGTCCCCTGCCCGCCGCCCGCCTGCGCCGGCTCATTCGCTGGCGCACCAGCCGGAGCCGCAGCCGCAGGAGTCACCGTCGTCGTCACCGCCTGCGCGGTCTGCCCCGGAGCTGGCGGCTGCACCGTCGTCGTGGTCGTATTCCCGGCCTTGTCGATCGAGACCACCTGCTGTGCCTGTCCCGTGGCCGCCGCCTGCTTCTTCGCCGCCTCGATCGCCTTGTCCTGCTGCGACGCGCATCCCGCCATCATCGCCACGCCCAGCACCATCGCAGCCCCAACTCGTAGCCAAGTCGCCCGCACCAATAAATTCGCCTTCATCGTCTCGCCCTCAGTTCTTCCGTCTCATGCGCCGATCTGACGCACGGCACCGCGCATTGCTGCGCGCGGAACGGGGCGGCGGCGGAACCGAAAGATCCCGCCTTCGCAACCCGTCACTCCAGTAAGATGCACGTTCCGCCCACGCGACCACCCAAGCCGCAAAGGTTTATGACCGCTTCCGTGAGTTCTCCACCTTCAACCGTCACTTCACCCAAGGCGGTTTGCCCTGCTCCTAAGGTGCTGCGCGATATACAACCCGCCCCTCGCAGATCGTCGCCCTTACCCGCCCCACCATCGCCGCGCCGTCGAACGGCGTGTTCTTCGACTTCGACCGTGACTCGCCCACCGTAAAGCTCCACTCCGCCGCCGCGTCGAAGACCACCACATCCGCCCAGCTCCCCACGCGCAGATTCCCACGATCCTTCAGCCCGATCACCTCCGCCGGATGCGCACTCATCAGCGCAATCACGCGGCTGAGCGGCATTCCATGCTCGCGGTGCAGCACGCGCAACGCTAGCCCCAGCGCGGTCTCCAACCCCGTAATCCCGTTCGCCGCGCGCTCGAACTCTACCTCTTTCTCCCACGAGGCATGGGGCGCGTGGTCGGTGGCAATGCAGTCCACCGTCCCGTCCAGCAACCCCTCGATCAGCGCATGGCGATCCGCCTCCGCGCGCAGCGGAGGATTCATCTTCGCGTTCGTGTCGTAGTCGCCGATTGCCTCGTCGGTCAGCGTAAAGTGGTGTGGCGCGGCCTCGCAGGTCACATGCAACCCCTCCGCCTTCGCGCGCCGTATTTCGTGCAACGCACGGGATGTAGACACATGCTGCACGTGCAGGTGCGGCCTCACCCGCTCCACCCGCTCGATCTCGCGCAGCAGCCGCAGGTCGCGCTCCACAATCCGCGCCTCCGCCTCCACCGGCATCCCGCGCAGTCCCAGCCGGAACGCCACCCGCCCCGCGTTCATGCTGCATCCGGCCGTCAGCCGCGTGTCCTCGGCATGCTGCGAGACCGGCACGCCAAGCCCCGCCGCCGCCACCAGCGCCGCCCGCATCACCTCGTCCTCCAGCACCGGCCTGCCGTCGTCGGTGAACCCAACGGCCCCCGCTTTCACCAGTTCGTGGAAGTCCGTAATCTCGCAGCCCAGGCTGCCGAAGGTCGCCGCCGGCATCGCCAGCAGCTTCACCACTGGCCCGCGCGCCGCATCCAGTATCCACCGCAGGCTCTTCACCGAATCGTTCACCGGAGTCGTATTTGGCATCGCCACCACGGTGGTGAATCCGCCCGCCGCCGCAGCCTCCGTGCCCGTGCGAATCGTCTCCTTGTGCGTCTGCCCCGGCTCGCGCAGATGCACATGGATGTCGATCAGCCCCGGCGCAACCACCATCCCCGCCACATCGAGCTGGTTCTCCTTCGCGATCGAACCTGCAACGCCTGCCAGCCCACCCGACATCTCCACCGCCGCAATCCGCCCATCGCGCACCAGAACGTCGCGCGGTCCATCGGTCCCGCTCGCCGGATCCACCACGCGCCCATTCAAAATTAAAATCTCGCTCATCGCTCTTCTTCCGCGTACCAAAAATCGAATCGGTGCCTGCCGGTGTAAATCGGTGTTAAACCTTTGCTCATGCCTTCACCCCAAGCGCCCGCACCAGCACCGCGCGCCGTATCGCCAGACCCTGGCTCACCTGCTGCTCGATCGCCGACTGCGCGCCATCCGCCACCTCGCCCGTAATCTCCAGCCCGCGAATGATCGGCCCCGGATGCATCACTAAAACGTGAGGCGCAATCGCCGCCAGCCGCTCCGCGCTCAACTGGTACCGCTCGATAAACTCCGCCAGGTTCAGGTCGAAGCCCGCCAGCCGCTCCTTCTGTATGCGCAGCATCATCACCACGTCCGCCCGCGCCAGAGCACGATCGAAGTCCCGCTCAATCTCAATCCCGGTGCCCAGCCCTAGAGCACTCTCCGGCAGCAACTCCGGTGGCCCGCACAGCACCACCCGCGCGCCCAGCCGCGGCAGCAGCATCGCATTCGACCGCGCCACGCGGCTGTGCAGAATGTCTCCCGTAATCACCACCGTAATGCCATCCAGCGTCTTCGCATCCACCGTACTCGCGTCCCGTCCCTGCCTCAGCAGGATCGTCCGCAGGTCCAGCAGCGCCTGCGACGGATGCTGATGCATCCCATCGCCCGCGTTCAGCACCGGCAGCCCGGTCACCCGCGCCAGCAGAGACGCCGCGCCCGACGACGGATGCCGCAGGATAATCGCCTCCGCGCCCAGCGCACGCAGCGTCAGCCCAGTGTCCTTCAGGCTCTCGCCCTTCTCGATCGACGAGGACTTGTCGCTGACCAGCGTGGTGGTCGCGCCCAGCGACTTGGCCGCCAGCTCGAACGAGGTCCTGGTCCGCGTGCTCGACTCGTAGAACAGCAGCGCAACCGTCCGCCCGAGGAGCACGCGCGCCCACTGGGCCGCATCCATCCGCTCCAGACGCGCAGTCATCGCCAGAATCTCGGCCACATCCGCGACCGAAAGATGCTCCACCGAAAGCAGCGATCCCGCCGCATACGCCGAACAGTCCGCCGGCGTTACAGAGAGCAGATCCGCCCCAGCCTCCCTCGTCGCAGCTCTCTTCGCCCGCTCGGTCACGCGCTCCTGCCTCAGTCCACCAGCTCGACCAGCAGCACCTGCTCCTGCCCGTCGATCTCGTTCAGCTTCACTTCGATGATCTCGCGCCGCGAGGTCGGGACCGTGCGCCCCGTATAGGTCGCCTGGATCGGCAGCTCGCGGTGTCCGCGGTCGATCAGCACCAGCAGTTGCACGCTCTTCGGCCGCCCGTGGTCGAACAGCGCATCCAGCGCCGCACGCACCGTGCGCCCGGTATACAGCACATCGTCCACCAGGACGATGTCGCGCCCGTTCACGTCGAAGCCGATCTCGCCGGGAACCACCGTAGGCCGCGGTCCGGTCGTCGTCAGGTCGTCGCGATAGAGGTTGATGTCCAGCACCCCCGTCTCCACCGGGTGCTTCTCGATTCCCGCGATCAGCTTGCCCAGCCGCTCGGCCAGCGGAACGCCGCGCCGCTTGATGCCGACCAGTCCCAGGTTCGCGCTCCCGTCGTTCTTCTCGACGATCTCATGCGCCAGCCGCACCAGCGTCCGTTCAATCTCCGACGCCGACATCAGCCGGCCCTTCTCGCGCAGCCTCGACTTCTCCGGCTCGGTCCCTGTAGTCGCTTCCGTAGTTTCGCTCATATGTCTGTTTGCGGCTTTCACTCCGCCGAAAATGATGATAGCAGCCATCTACTCCGTTTGCGCCGCAAACCGCCGCATCGCTTGGAATCAATCCCAAACGCAGTGGAAAACCCTCTTTGCCGCATCACCGGTGACTGCAAACGTCGGATGGAAGGATCAACCGTCGGATGGGGGATTAAACGTCAGATGGAAGGACCGAACTCAGGCAATCGGGGAGAGGGTCGCGCTCAGTCAGCGCTCTGCTTCCGCGACTTTCCCGGACTGAGGCAACCCCGCTCCGCAAGAAAGGCGGAGCAGTGTTGAGAGATGTCCTGCTCGACGGACCGCACCGCCTTCTTCAGGCCGGTGGCATACGGGAGGCGGGCCAGGTAAGCCGGGTCGCTGGAAACGCATTCACTTCGCATCTTCGGATCGAAAACTGACTGGTTTTCCATTTTGCCCCCCCTCGTCGGTTTCCGCGGGGAAATCGATCTTCGCAAGAAGAGCTCCCCTCGCGCAATTTAGCGCTCTACGCCGCTTTGCATACGGAAAGCCGCGGAAAAACGGCTCGTTGATTGGCATGAAGGTAGACTCTCGTTCGCCGGAGGGCATCGTGTCTGGCCGCGGCCTCATCATGCGAGAGATGAGACGCAGATTGGCGTCGGGATGCGGCGGTGGCATGCGATGGATCAGGCCCCCGTCTCGCACCGAAACGTAGCCCATCGGGTCGAGATACAACTCGTGCACGCGGGCGCACGCGGAACAGAGCCAGAAGAACTCTGTGTTCACAGATCGACGTTCAAGCGCATACAGATCCCCCCCATTGAGCAGCTTGAACTCTTCACGGCAGCTTGAGTTGACACAGCGTTTAACCATATGGGCCATCCAATAGTTGGATTTAATGGAACGACACCATTTGATCTGTGACAGAAACCGCATCCGTTTGGGGATCTTTGAACTGGTTCCTTCCCACAATGTCAACCGAAAATACAAGTAGACACAGTGTGAGATTCCAGAATTATCGCTCAGGTTGCCTGGGTTGCGTGGCCCTGTGCAAAATTATTTTTCAATTAACAGAACCGCCCTTACACCGCCGGCCCGCGCCGCATCCGCAGTTGCCCCAGCAGCCCCCCAAACGCCCCACCCAGCGTCGACAGCACCACCAGCCCCGCCGCAAGGAATGCAAAGGCCGCCAGTATCATCCCGCCGCGAAACTCCGGAGACCCCAGAAGCCCCATCATTTCAGCCGGTACCGGCGTCGAGGACTGCTGGATCGCCTTCTGCACCTGCGCCGTCATCTGCGCGTCGAAGCCGCCCATCGCGTGCAGCCCAAACCGCGCTACCAACCCCGCTCCGGCCATGGCAGTCCCCACCTCCAGCGCCAGACACACGCCCACCACCACCCCGATGCGCGCTCCCACCCGCACATCCATCCACGCCGCTGGCCGCCGCCTCTGGTAGAACCCCAGCGTAATCAGCGACGCGCTCATGATCCACAGAAAACTCACCGGCGACAGCAGGTCCACCCGGATCGTCCCCACACTCAGCAGCGCGCCCACTCCAGCCACCGCCACCGCGCACCGGATCGCTGTCTTCCACTCCACCTGCCGCGGAGTCGCATCAGGGAGCGCGCCGGTTGTGCCTGCCGCTTCCGCCTCGCCAGCCGGCTCCCCGCCCGTCTCCATCGACTGGTTCTCCAGCGAAAGGCTCAGTTGCGGCGCACCGCACTGGGGGCAGAACGGCGACTCACCGCTCCCCGCCGGCAACTCCCCCCCGCAGCGATGGCAGAACTCTTGCATATCTACGAAGCTACCCCACCCCACACCCCTCCGCAAGCCGACGAGGCTGAGTGCAAGCACAACCCCCTACTGCCGGTCCTGCTCGTCCCCGCTCTGCGATGTCGCGTCGCCCGGCAGGTCCAGCGCCACCAGCCCAATCTTCGTCCCGCTGCCCTGGGCTTCGATCTCCACAATGTGCTGGTGCTGCTGCGACCCCGCCTTCAGCTCCAGCGCGCCCTTGTCCGGCTTGTCGTCCACCGAGTAGTGGTTCCCATTGTTGTTGTCGCAGGTCAACCCCTCCTGCGTCCTGGCCGGCGATCCCACGACGCGGTTGTCGCGGCACGCGATAACGTCGCCAAACCGCCTCAGACCCGCGCGATAGAACGCCTCCACCTTCTCCGGCGAGTCGCCCGTGCGGTAGCTCACCGCCTTCACCCGCAGTTGGAAGCTGCCGAAGTTCATATTCACGTCCGCCGCGCCGTCGTCCTTGTCCTTCTTCAGCAGTTGCGCCCCGGGATACGTCGGAAGTCCGAGGCCCTCCACCACAACCGCGTCGTTGGTCTTCACCTGCATCCCGCCGAAGGGCGTCGAAATCTTCACGTTGTCGCTGTCGCCATGCTTGTCCGACTCCACGCGACAGCCCGCCAGCAGCAGTGCCGCCAGCCCTGCCGCCGCCACTCCCGCAATCCTCAGTCCCTGCTTCGTCCGCATCTTGTGCCTCCGCCCGGTCCCATTCCGCGTGCATAGTCTTCCACGCAACATGATACGCAACCGCCCTGCCACGGGTTCCCGCGGCATTGCCTCTTGCCCCAAAGCGAAACGGCCACGCGATGGAGCGCGTGACCGTGAGCGAAGGTGAGTGGGCCGCCCGGAGTGTTTACACCAGCACGCTTTGTCCCATAGTCAGCGATTCGGGCTTTGCGGCCAGGTAGCGGTCGATGGACGCGGCTGCCTTGCGGCCCTCCGCAATCGCCCACACCACCAGCGACTGGCCACGTCGCATGTCGCCCGCCGCGAACACGCCCTCCACCGAGGTTGCATAGCTCTCATCCGTGGCCACGTTGCCGCGAGCATCCAGCTTCAGCCCCAACTGCTCGATCATCCCGGAGCGCACCGGCCCCAGGAAGCCCAGGGCAAGCAGCACCAGATCGGCCTCCAGCGTGAACTCCGAGCCCGCAACCGCCGTGAAACTCGGCGGCGGACCCACGCGCACCGCGTGCAGATGCGTGATGCGGCCCTCGGCGTTGCCGGTGAACTTTACGCTGTTGATGCCCCAGTCGCGGATTCCGCCCTCTTCGTGGCTGCTCTCGGTGCGCAACTGTAGCGGCCACATCGGCCACGGGGTCGCCTCCGCGCGCGTCTCCGGAGGCTTGGGCATGATCTCGAACTGGTGTACGCTCCTGGCGTGCTGGCGCAGGCTGGTGCCCAGGCAGTCCGCACCCGTGTCGCCTCCGCCCAGGATCACCACCCGCTTGCCCTCGGCGTGGATGTCCAGCGAAGCGTCCAGCGTGTCGCCCTCGCAGCGCCGGTTCTGCTGCGGCAGGAACTCCATCGCAAAATGGATCCCCTTCAGCTCGCGGCCCGGGATCGCCAGGTCGCGCGGCCGCTCGCTTCCGCCCGCCAGCAGGATTACGTCGTACTCGTCGCGCAGCGTCTGCACATCGACATTGACCCCCACATGCGCGTTGGGCACAAACGTCACGCCCTCCTCGCGTATCTGCTCGATGCGCCGGTCGAGAATGTGTTTTTCCAGCTTGAAGCTGGGAATCCCATAGCGCATCAGCCCGCCGATGCGGTCGCTCTTCTCATACACCGTCACCGCATGTCCCGCCCTGCGCAACTGCTGCGCCGCGGCCAGTCCCGCCGGGCCGCTTCCCACCACCGCAACGCGGCGTCCGGTGTCCTGTTCGGGAGGCTCGGGCTGGATCCATCCCTCGTCCCACGCGCGATCCACAATGCCGCGCTCGATCAGCTTGATGGAGACGGCCGGCTCGGTGATCGCCAGCACACACGCCGCCTCGCAGGGCGCCGGACAGATGCGCCCCGTAAACTCCGGAAAGTTGTTGGTCGCGTGCAGCCGCCGGATCGCGCTCGCCCAGCGCCCGTTGTACACCAGGTCGTTCCAGTCCGGGATCAGGTTGTTCAGCGGACATCCGGTATGGCAGAAGGGAACGCCGCAGTCCATGCAGCGCGCTCCCTGCTCGCGCTGCTTCGCCTCGCCGAAGGGCTGGTAGATCTCAAACCAGTCCTGTAGTCGATCCTCAACCTTGCGCCGCGTTGGCTGTTCGCGATCGATCTCAAGAAAACCCGTGACCTTACCCATGCTGCACCTGCCCTGCCGCCACTAGAAGCGACGCGATTTTTGGGGGAATATTTCGCACCGGTGAGACATAGTCCGATTCAGCGCGCGGAATCCCCAGCACCCGCTTGTACTCATGTGGGAAGACCTTGATGAACTGTGCCTGCGTGGTCTCCCAGTGCTCCAGAATCCACGCCGCCCGAGGGCTGCCCGTCAGGTCGATGTGGCGCTGGATGAGGCCGCGCACCAGCTTCACGTCCTCGTCCAGAACAAGCGGCTCCAAGTCCACGCCGGTCTTGTTGCAGCGGCGCGTGGAGAAGTCGCCCACGTCGTCGTAGACAAACGCGCGTCCGCCGTTCATTCCGGCGGCGAAGTTGCGCCCGGTCGCGCCCAGCACAACCACCGCGCCGTTGGTCATGTACTCGCAGCCGTGGTCGCCCACGCCCTCCACCACCGCCGTTGCGCCGGAGTTGCGCACCGCGAAGCGCTCGCCCGCAATGCCGCTGAAGAAGGCCTCGCCCGCGGTCGCGCCGTACAGCACCACGTTGCCCACCAGAATGCTCTCCTCCGGCAGGAAGCTCGATGTCTTCGGCGGATAGACGATAATGCGCCCGCCGGAGAGTCCCTTGCCCACGTAGTCGTTGGAGTCGCCCTCCAGCTCCAGCGTAACGCCCGCCGGGACAAACGCCCCAAAGCTCTGTCCGGCCGAGCCCGTGAAGCGGAAGTGGATGGTCTCGTCGGGCAGTCCAGCCGCGCCGTAGCGCATCGCGATCTGGCCCCCCAGCATCGCGCCCACCGTGCGATGCACGTTGCGAATGGCAAAGCTGCCCGTCACCGGCTTCTTCGATTCCAGCGCCGGCCTGGCCTGCTCGATCAGCGCATGGTCCAGCGCCTGGTCGAGCCCGTGGTCCTGTTCCTTCGTCTTCCGCCGCCCCACATGCGAGGGCAACTCGGGCGAGAACAGAATCGACGCGAGGTCGATCCCCTTGGCCTTCCAGTGAGCGCCGGCGACCACGGCATCGATCCGGTCTACGCGGCCCACCATCTCGTCGAAGTTGCGGAAGCCCAGCTTCGCCATGTACTGGCGAATCTGCTCGGCAAGGAAGAAGAAAAAGTGGATGACGTGCTCTGGCTGACCATGGAAGCGCGCGCGCAACACTGGGTCTTGCGTGGCAATTCCCACCGAACAGGTATTCAGATGGCACTTGCGCATCATGATGCATCCCATGGCGATCAGCGGCATGGTCGCAAATCCGAACTCCTCGGCGCCCAACAGCGCCGCGATCACAACATCGCGCCCGGTCTGCAGCTTGCCGTCGGTCTGCACCTTGATCCTGCTGCGCAGATCGTTCAGCAGCAGCACCTGCTGCGTCTCCGCCAGGCCCAGCTCCCACGGCAGCCCCGCGTGTTTGATCGAGCTCTGCGGCGATGCGCCCGTGCCGCCGTTGTCGCCGGAGATCAGCACCACGTCGGCGTGCGCCTTGGAGACGCCCGCGGCCACCGTGCCCACCCCCGCCTCCGCCACCAGCTTCACCGCGATGCGCGCCTTCGGGTTCACGTTCTTCAGGTCGTAGATCAGTTGCGCCAGGTCTTCGATCGAGTAGATGTCGTGATGCGGCGGCGGGGAGACCAGCGTCACTCCGGCCACCGAACAGCGCAGCCGCGCGACAATCTCGTCCACCTTGTGTCCGGGCAACTGTCCGCCCTCGCCGGGCTTTGCGCCCTGCGCCATCTTGATCTGGATCTCGTCCGCATTCACCAGGTAGTTCGTCGTCACACCGAAGCGCCCGCTGGCCACCTGCTTCACGGCGCTGCGCCGCAGATCGCCGTTGGCGTCGCGCAGGAACCGCGCCGGGTCCTCGCCGCCCTCGCCGGTGTTGGACATGCCGCCGATGCGGTTCATGGCAATGGCCAGCGTCTCGTGCGCCTCCTTGCTGATGGAGCCGAAGCTCATCGCGCCGGTGGTGAAGCGCTTCACAATCTCCTTGGCCGGCTCCACTTCGTCAATCGGCAGAGGCTTGTCCACGTACTTGAACTGCATCAGCCCGCGCAGCGTGCACAGGTGCTTGCTCTGCTCGTCGATCAGGTCGGTGTACTCCTGGAACGTCGCCGGATTGTTCTGCCACACCGCCTGCTGCAGCTTGCTGATGGTCGCCGGATTCACCAGGTGGTACTCGCCGCCCTCGCGGTACTGGTACTGCCCGCCCACCACCAGGTCCGTCTCCGAATCGGTCAGCGGCTGGAAGGCGTACTCATGCTTCATCTGCGCCTCGCGCGCCAGCACGTCCAGCCCCACGCCCTCCACCCGCGAAGCGGTCCCGGAGAAGTACGCGTCGATCAGCGACTGGTTCAGCCCAACGGCCTCGAAGACCTGCGCCCCGCGATAGCTCTGCAGCGTGCTGATCCCCATCTTGGAGAAGGTCTTCAGCAGTCCCTTGTTGATCGCCTTGATGAAGTTCATCTCCGCGTACTCGGCCGTCACGTCTTCCGCTAGCAGCCCGCGCAGCTTCATGTCGTGCAGCGTCTCGAACGCCAGGTACGGGTTGATCGCGCTCGCGCCATAGCCGATCAGCAGCGCAAAGTGCATCACCTCGCGCGGTTCTCCGCTCTCGATAATCAATGCCACCTGGGTGCGCGTCTTGTCGCGCACCAACTGGTTGTGCACCGCGGCCATCGCCAGCAGGCTGGGAATCGGCGCATAGGTCGCATCGACGCCGCGGTCCGACAGGATCAGCAATGTATAGCCTGATTTCACAGCGTACGCGGCGCGCGCGCTTAGGTCGTCCAAAGCGTGCTTCAGCCCGGCCTCGCCATCCGCCGCGCGGAACAGCGTCGGCAGCGTGGTCGCCAGCAGATCGCCCGAAGAGATCCGCCGCAGCTTCTCCAGATCGCGGTTGGTCAGGATCGGGTGCGGGATCTTCAGCGTGTGGCAGTTCTCCGGCGCCTCGTTCAGAATATTGCGCTCCGTCCCGATGTAGCTGATCAACGACATCACCAGCTCTTCGCGGATGGGGTCGATCGGCGGATTGGTCACCTGCGCGAACAGTTGCTTGAAGTAGCTGAACAACTGCTGCGGCCGGTCCGAGAGGCACGCCAGCGGAACGTCCGACCCCATGGACCCGGTCGGCTCCATGCCCGTCGATCCCATCGGCCCCAACAGCACCTTGAGGTCCTCTTCGCTATACCCGCAGGCGCGCTGGCGGCGCAGCAAATTCTCCGGGTCCGACGGCATCACCCGCCACGGCTCCGGCAGATCGTCCAGCAGCACCTGCTGCTCCTTCAGCCACTCCGCATAGGGCTGGCGGCCGGCCAGCGACTGCTTGATCTCCTCATCCGAAATAATGCGATGCTCCACCGTATCCACCAGGAACATCCGCCCCGGCTGCAACCGGCCCTTCTTGCGCACGTCCTCCGGCGGCACCTCGATCACGCCCGCCTCCGACGCCAGCACCACCAGATCGTCCTTGGTCACAATGTACCGCCCAGGCCGCAGTCCGTTGCGGTCCAGCGTCGCGCCCACCACGCGTCCGTCGGTGAAGCACACCGACGCCGGCCCGTCCCACGGCTCCATCAACGACGCGTGGTACTCGTAGAACGCGCGCTTCTTCGGGTCCATCTCCGGATTGCCCGACCACGCCTCGGGAATCAGCATGGCCATCACATGGGGCAGCGACCGGCCAGACTGGAACAAAAACTCCACCGCATTGTCGATCGAAGCCGAGTCGCTCCCCCCCGGCACAATCACCGGATACAGCTTGTCGATCTTGCCGTCGTAGAGTGGGCTCGCCAGCACCGACTGGCGCGCGTTCATCCAGCTGATGTTGCCGCGAATGGTGTTGATCTCCCCGTTGTGCGCCATGTAGCGGTAAGGGTGCGCCAGCTTCCAGCTGGGAAACGTGTTGGTCGAAAACCTCTGATGCACAAGGCACAAGGCACTTGCCACCAGCGGGTTGGCCAGCTCGTAATAGAACTTCTCAATCTGCGGCGCCAGCATCAGGCCCTTGTAGACGATCGTCCGGCAGGAGATCGACGGAATGTAGAAGTCGTCCTTGTGCTCGATCTCCGACTCCGCGATCTCGTTCTCCGTCCGGCGGCGAACGATGTACAACAGCCGCTCGAACGCGTCCTCCTCCATCCCCTCCGGACGCCCCACAAACATCTGCTCGATGTACGGCTGCGACGCGCGCGCCTGGCGCCCGATCAGGTCGCCATTCACCGGCGTATCGCGCCAGCCCAGCACACTCATCCCCTCGGACTGCGCAATCCGCTCCAGAACCCCTTCGCACTGCAACCGGCTGTGCTTGTCCACCGGCAGAAACACCATGGCCACGCCATAGCTTCCGCGCTCGCCCAACTGCATCCCCAGCTTGCCGCACTCCTGCTTGAAGAACGCGTGCGGAATCTGGATCAGGATCCCCGCGCCGTCGCCCGTCTCCGGATCGCATCCCGCCGCCCCGCGGTGCGTCAGGTTGATTAAAACCTCCAGCCCCTTGCGGATGATCTCGTGGCTCTGCTCTCCGCGAATGCTCGCCACCAGCCCCATGCCGCAGGCATCGTGTTCATTGCGCGGATGGTACAGCCCTTGCGGGTCGGGGATGCGTGGACAGCGATCGGATCGTTTCATGGCAACCTTCCGGGTGCTGGAATTCGTTCCCCAACCGAAACAGACACTGCGACCCCGCGATCTCTACGCCGGAAAACCAGTTCGGGTTTCAATCGACACGTCCGCCGAAGCAGACCCCACAGAGCAAGTAACAGAGATGAGCACGCTAGGTCTCTTAATATACAGCGAAACCGCGCCCCAATGCACCTTTTGCAGACGACGCGCGAAATCAATCCGCTGCAAAACTCACACCTTCATTTAGTTAGACGAAGAAAAAACCTCCGCGGTCGCATCTCTTCTACTCCGTCTCATGCAAATAAATCGCAACGTAGTCGATATAGTCCTGCGCGTACTTCAGGATCAACTTCCTGTCCTCCTCGCCCAGCGTTCGCCGCACCTTGCCCGGAACTCCCGCCACCAGCGAGTTGGGCGGAATCACCGTGTGCTCCACAATCACCGCGCCCGCCGCAATGATCGACCCCTCGCCGATCCGCGCATCGTTCAGGATGGTCGCCCCCATCCCGATCAGCACCGCGTCCTCCACCACGCATCCATGCACCGTCGCGTTGTGTCCGATCGTCACCCAGTCGCCGACGATCACGGGGTACTTCTCGCGCATCCCGTGCAGCACCGCGCAGTCCTGCACATTGCTGTTCGCGCCCACGCGGATCGCGTTCACGTCCCCGCGCAGCACCGCGTTCATCCATACGCTGGCGTTTTCGCCCAGCTCCACGTCGCCAATCACCTGCGCGGACAGGTCCACATAGCACGTCGCGGGCACCACCGGCAGCCTTCCCTGATACGCACGAATCATTGCTGAATTATTTCACGCGCCCGCATGTTTTTTCTTCACCCGCCCGCGCCTGTCTTCTATCCTCCGTGTTTGCAACACTCCGTCATTAGGCCTCGAGCGCGGCCTATGGGCAGAGTCTCCGTATTTCGTTGTTGCATGTGATCTCCAGGCTGAAATACATCAATCCCAGGCAGAAATCCCCCGCGCGCCGCTCCATATGCGGTATTCTGAAAGCTGCCCACCTGGGACGATTTGGAGGTGTATAGCCCTTGGCAGAGATTCGTGTGCAGGAAGGCGAGCCGCTCGAAAACGCACTGCGCCGCTTCAAGCGCAAGGTCCAGACTGAAGACATCATCAAGGAAGTGAAGCGTCACTCCTTCTATCTGAAGCCCGGCGAGAAGAAGCGCGTCAAGGAAGCGCTTGCCCGCAAGCGCAACCGTAAGAAGATACGCAAGGAACAGGACTAACCCTGCTCCACTAAACCCAAATTCCTCGAAACCCCGGTTTCTGGAAACCATGGCTGGCCGCCCGCTCCCACCCGGAGCAGGCGGCCTCCGTCATTAACCGCACTCGGCCGCTCCCCCCGAACCACAAAATAAAAGCCTTCCCCACCGCCCAATCCGCGAATCGCGGAGCCGCGCAAAAACATCTCTATCTCAACGAAATCAGTTCGACCTGTACGAAATCTGTACGACCGGAGAAACGGTATGGGCTTTGTGGACCGGATCTTAATCTGCACCGATTGCGGCGGCGAGTTCATCTTCACCGCCGGCGAACAGCTCTTCTTCCTGGACAAGCAGTTCAAGAACGACCCCAAACGTTGTAAGCCCTGCAAGTCCCGGCGTGGAGCGCAGGGTGCGAACGCGACCGCCGGTAGTGGCCCGGCAGCGGCCGGCATCTCGCGCACCGAGACGCGTACCGAGTGCTCGGAGTGCGGCATCGAGACCACGGTACCCTTCAAGCCCACGCAGGGCCGGCCCATGCTCTGCCGCCAATGCTACAAGAACAAGATGAGCGCCTCACCCACCGCAGCCGAGACCGCCAGCGCACCGGAAACCGCCGCTTCCGATTTTGCTGCGGCCAATTCCAGCGCGCCCGCCGCCGTCGCTGCTGAAGCACGTCGCCAGCCGCCACAGCCGGAGCTCCCCGCCACGGATGTTTCCATTGCAATCTAATCCCCGCGCCGCAAGCTGCTCTGCGCCGCGAGCCACTCTGCAGCCCCGTCCTTAAAGCAGAAAAGCCCCGACGAATCGGGGCCTTCGCTGACATTCGTTTGAATCGGCCTGCAAACCTGCGCAGCTTTTACGCCGAAACGGAGGTTACTTCCGCCGGATCGACCAGCACAAACCGCCCGTGCTGCCCGCGGTCCTGGAAGCGCACCACGCCAGAGGTCTTGGCAAACAGCGTGTCGTCCTTGCCCCGCCCCACGTTCGCGCCCGCCTTCAGCGGTGTCCCCCGCTGGCGCACGATGATCCCGCCGCCCAGGATCGCCTGTCCGCCGAAGACCTTCACGCCCAGCCGTTGCGCATTGGAGTCGCGCCCGTTTTTGGATGAACCTAATCCTTTTTTATGTGCCATTCCGTCGCCTCTTTCGCGCGGCCCTCGGGCCGCTGCGGTTTTGAAATTACTTCGCGGCCGCCTCGGCCTTGTAGCTCTTCCCGTTCACCACAATCTCGTTGATCGCAACCTCGACGAAGCCCTGCCGGTGTCCCTGCATCTTCTTGTACTGCTTCTTGCGCTTCAGCTTGAACACCAGGATCTTGTCGTAGCGTCCTTCGCCCAACACCGTGCCGGTCACCTTCGCGCCCGTCAGATCCGCCTCGAACTTGCCGTCTTCGCTACTCACCGCCAGCACATCGGCAAACTCGATCGCGCCGTTCTCGTGCGCCGTGCGCTCGATCTTGAACTTCTCACCCGGAGAGACCAGGTACTGCTTGCCGCCGGTACGAATCACTGCATACATAACGAAACCCTTGTGTGCGCGGCATTCCGTCGCCCGCACCCTTCATGAATTTATTGCCTGTGGATTCAACCAGAGGAGCAAGTCCTTCCGACTGTCCCAAAAACCGTGTCCAGCCAGTCCCGGAATCGCCGCGGTTCTTGAGAAATGCGAAACCTCCGCAATTCCCGAAGCAACCGTCCGCCGCGTCCGAAACCTTTCGGCCCTGCAACCGGAACACCGGATGCATTCGCCAAACCTGCCAAACTTAACAAGTGTATCCCGCTCCGCCACATGGGTCAATCTCAATGGCCCGCAGGTAGTAGCGTAATTTGTATTGACCGTACGGTATCGATCCAGCTTGAACCGGCATCTTCGTATCAGCGCCAACGGCGCGGACTATACCAGCATGGGGCGAAGCCCCATGTTCAGAGGCCCAATCCCCAAAGGGCTGAAAGCCTGGCCTATATATGGCTGTCATCCCACCCCCTCCATTCGCTACACTGGAAGTCCATGCCCACTCCGTCCAATCCCCTGAAGGCTGTCCGCGGAACCCGCGACCTCCTCCCGCCCGACACCGCGCTCTGGAACCGCGTCGAATCCATCGCCCGCTCGGTCTTCTCCCGCTACGGCTTCGGCTCCAATTCCGCATTCAAATGCACACCGCTCCCCGCGACGCTCATTGCACGGCTCCAGTCGGTGTAGCCCTTCATTTTGACAGTAATAGTGTGCTGTCCCTGTGTTACCGCGACAGTTGAGGGCGTGTTCCCCACGAAAGCCCCGTCTACCTCGATGTCCGCACCCTTAACATTAGACTCAACAGTGAGGTTGGACATCGTTCCGGCAGGAGGTGTAGCGGGAGGCGGAGGTGTCATATCCTCGGATTGAACAGTAAATGTCTGATGGATGAGCTTGCCTTTAGGATCATGAAGCTGAATTTCCAGTGTTCCGTTTTTGTTCCAGTGTCCTCGATAATCACCGATAGTCAGTTCAGAATTCCGAGCGGATGCAAACAATGCGCCCCAGCCCATCGTGCCAATGACCGTGGCTGCGGCGACTGCCTCGCCGCCCCTGGGATGCGAACGAGGAGTACTCAGAGCGTAGGTGTTATTGTCGCCATCAATGTGTGATGTGTATAGCTTCCATGTGTACGATCCGCCACCACTGACAGAGCTAGAGTAATTCCCATTGCTATCCGTGCTGCCGCTTCCAGATACGCCAGATTGTCCCTGTTCCATATGAACTGCCGTGACGTGGATAACGAGCGGAAAGTCGTTATCATCCTTCGCGGCAAAAGCAGAGACGTTGAGCAGCGCGACGAAGAAGAAAAACAGAAGAGAACGTCTCACTCTGGTAACCTCCGCTACAGACCAACGGGAAACATAAGAATCTTAGCACCGGAGATGCTCATATAGCTGTCACCCCACCCCCGCCATTCGTTACACTG
This sequence comes from Granulicella sp., assembly GCA_003132145.1. Lineage (GTDB taxonomy): Bacteria > Acidobacteriota > Terriglobia > Terriglobales > Acidobacteriaceae > Edaphobacter. Next base: position 10,122 of record PKWU01000002.1, on the reverse strand, counting down.
GAAGTCCATGCCCACTCCATCCAAATCCCTCAAGGCTGTCCGCGGCACGCGCGACCTCCTCCCGCCCGAGACCGCCCTCTGGAACCGCGTCGAATCCATCGCCCGCTCGGTCTTCTCCCGCTACGGCTTCGGCGAGATTCGCACCCCCATCTTCGAGGACACGCAGCTCTTCGCCCGTGGCGTCGGCGAAGAGACCGACATCGTCTCCAAGGAGATGTACACCTGGTCCGACGGCGACCGATTCAGTGAGAAAAGGATTATCGACGAATGGGTGAGGGTGAACCAATCTGACAATCCGGCTTACGTTCAGGCTGGCCGCGTGAATATTCAAGGCAATCCGCCCTTTTTGGCCAAATTGAAGGAGTTGGGAATCCAGCTTCAAGTTTGGCGCGGCGTTCAAGCAGCGAACGGATTAACCGGCCATGTTGAGTTGGTTAGTTTTCGCCCTGGCGTCTCAGCCGATGCAATTGATCGTTTGATGAAAGCCCGCGAACTCGCCAAGTCCGATCCGGAGAGCCAAACACAGCGGTTCGCGGTCCGATTACGGCTCGTAATCCCCATGGATGGCGAATTAGGCCCATGGGTCGACAAGAGGGATGTGCTTGTGGAACCGCTTGCCGGTAAATTCTTCGATTCTGCCCAGTCCCTCACCCTCCGCCCCGAAAACACCGCCGGAGTCGTCCGCGCCTACATCGAGCACAACCTCGGTGACACGGGCCAGCTCCAGAAGCTCTTCTACATCGGGCCACAGTTCCGTAGAGAGCGTCCGCAAAGGGGACGTTACCGCCAGTTCTGGCAGATCGGCGTCGAGGTCCTCGGCCCAGTCACCTCCGGCTCCGAATCCCCGCTGCGCGATGCCGAAGTCCTCGAGATGCTCGCCACTCTGCTCGACGAGCTAGGCGTAAAGAACTGGCGTCTCGAACTCAACTCCGTCGGCTCTTCCACCGACCGGCCACGCTACGTCGCCGCCCTCCGCGAAGCGCTAGCCCCCATCAAGCACCAGCTCTGCGAGGACAATCAGCGACGCGCCGAGACCAATCCCCTGCGCGTCCTCGACTCCAAGGACCCCAACGACCAGGCCCTCATCGACGGGCTTCCTAAAATTGCCGACTACCTCGACGACTCCTCGCGCGACCACTTCGCCCAAGTCCGCGCCGCACTCGACGCCTGCGGCGTTCCCTACACGGTCAACCCGCGCCTCGTCCGTGGCCTCGACTACTACACCCGCACCACCTTCGAGTTCACCGTCCCCTCGTCCGGCGATCCAGCCAGCGGCCTCGGCACGCAGAACGCCCTGCTCGGCGGCGGCCGCTACGACGGCCTCTCCGAGATGCTCGGCGGCCCGCGCGCCCCCGGCATCGGCTTCGCCATCGGCCAGGACCGCCTCATCCTAACCCTCCAGGCCCTAGCCGAATCCAACAAATCGGGTACGGGTACGGAACCGGGTGCCCCAGGTCTCGCTTCTGAGACCTGGGTTCAGAAGCTCGACGCCTACATTGCCCCCCTCGGCGCCGAACGCAACGCCGCCGCTCTCGCTCTCGCCCGCGAACTCCGCCGCTCCGGTCTCTCCGTCGAGGTCGGCGACGGCGCCTTCCGCCTCAAAAAATCCTTCGAGGCCGCCGACCGCGTCGCCCGCCACATCGTCATCCTCGGCGAAGACGAACTCGCATCCGGTATCCTTACAGTCAAGACATTCGCCACCGGCGAGCAGACCAAGATCGCTCATGCCGATCTCGCGCAATCGCTGCGCGCATAAGAATTGAAGCAACTGAAGGAAGAGATGAATCTGGATTTTCTAGGCACTTTGCAACGCACCGGGATGTGTGGAGAGCTTCGCGCCGAGAACGCGGGGCAGGATGTCGTTCTCATGGGATGGGTCAACCGCCGCCGCGACCACGGCGGCCTCATCTTCCTCGATCTGCGCGACCGCTCCGGCATCACGCAGGTCGTGGTCGACGAGAAGGTCACAGCCGCCCACGCCAAAGCCGACGCCGCGCGCCCTGAGTACGTCGTCGCGGTCAAGGGCCGCGTTCGCCGTCGTGGCGAGGGCCTTCAGAACCCCAACATGCCCACCGGCGAGATCGAAGTCGTCGCCAGCGAGCTGCTGCTGCTCAACGAAGCCAAGACGCCGCCCTTCTCGCCCGCCGAAGACGCCATCGCCAACGAAGAGGTCCGCCTGAAGTATCGCTACCTCGATCTGCGCCGCACCGAGATGCAGGCCAACTTTGCCCTGCGCAGCCGCGTCGCCATGGCCATCCGCAACTACCTCGTCGGCGAGGGCTTCCTCGAAATCGAAACGCCCTTCATGACCCGCTCCACGCCCGAGGGCGCGCGCGATTACCTCGTTCCCAGCCGCATCCACGCCGGCAGCTTTTACGCGCTGCCCCAGTCGCCGCAGATCTTCAAGCAGATTCTGATGGTCTCCGGCTTCGACCGCTACTTCCAGATCGCTCGCTGCTTCCGCGACGAGGACCTCCGCGCCGACCGCCAGCCCGAGTTCACCCAGATCGACCTCGAGATGTCCTTCCCGCAGATGGACACCATCTTCCGCGTGGCCGAGGGCTTCCTCACCGCGGCCTTTGACGCCGCAGGCATCCAGCTCGCCCCGCCCTTCGTCCGCATGACCTACGACGAGGCGATCCACAACTACGGCATCGACAAGCCAGACATGCGCCTCCCCGCCATGGTCGACCTTTCCGATGTGCTCACACAACAGCTGCGCGAGACGCTGAAGATCGAGCAGGGATTACCAGTTCTTGCATTGGTGATCCCTAAGACAGGTCGACTCAGCGGAACGGCTCGAAAGGCGTTACAGTCCGAGGTTCGGCACCACTTTGGGGATACGGGACTTGATAGCTTGGATCTCGACCGCCTTGCTATGAGCCCGAATCAAGTGTTCCAACTGCTTGCAGGTCAGATAGTGTCGCGCGTACATCTTGAGCTAGAACGTTTCTGCGGGGATGAGGACTTAACCGATGCCACAGTGATCGTCGTCACCCCCAAGCTCGGCACGCCCGCCCTGTGGAACTACGATCCGCAGTGGATCTACAAGCGCGTCGGCGCGCTCCGTCTCGAACTCGGCGCAAAGTTCGCCGACAAGCACAAGCTCTTCGAGCAGACCCACACCGCCGCCGACTTCAAATTCGCCTGGGTCACCGACTTCCCCATGTACGAGTGGAACGAGGAGACCAAGACCTGGGACGCCGCGCACCATCCCTTCACCTCGCCCCACGAGGACGACATCCGCGCCGGCCGCCTCACCAACGACAAGGGGGCCGTCCGCGCCCTCGCCTACGACGTTGTCCTCAACGGCACCGAGCTCGGGTCGGGATCGATTCGTATCCACCGCAAGGACGTGCAGGCCGAGATCTTCCGCTCCCTCGGCATGACCGACGCCGAAGCCCATGAACGTTTCGGTTTCTTCCTCGACGCGTTGGAGTACGGCACACCTCCGCACGGAGGCATCGCGCTCGGCCTGGATCGCATCGTCATGATCCTGGCCGGAGCCACCAGCCTGCGCGAGGTCATCGCCTTCCCCAAGACCGCCAAGGCCATCGACCTCATGGTTGACGCACCCACCCCGGTCAGTGACCTCCAGCTCCGCGACCTCCACCTCCGCATCGCCACCCGCAGCTAGGGTCGCAGCCAGTTTTCGATCTTCAGGCCTTTTACGCGCTTGAACTCGCGGACGTTGTCCGTCACCAGAATCGCACCAAGCGCAAGCGCGTGGGCTGCAATCAACATGTCGTTGGGCCCAATGAGCTGTCCCCTGCGCTCAAGATCCGTTCGAAGATCTGCATATGTAGCATCGGCCCCGGTCGAAAGCGGAACTACCTTCACTGAAATCAAGGTCCGATCCACGCGCTCGGCAAGAATTCTTGATCCTTTTCTGACCGCACCGTAGCGAAGTTCACAAGCCGTTACGATGCTAGTGAGCAGCTCGTTCGCAGGGTCAGATGCCTTGCGTTCAAACTGCTGCGACACACTACCACCTGGATTCCGAATCAACTCAGAGAGCGCATTGGAGTCGAGCAGGTAAGCTGGCATCAGAGATCAAACGGTTCGACCGTGAGCTTGTCAATCGGAGGCATGGCGTCTTCATCGGAGAGAGGCTCCCACGAATGGAGCAATTCCACCATGCTCGGCGTTCTCATCGCTTCCACAATCAGCCTGCCTTTGCGATCACGAGAGATGGTGGCTTCATTACCGGGCAATGCAAACTCGCGAGGAATGCGGATCGCCTGACTTCTCCCATTGCGGAAGAGCCGAACGGAACGGGTTTGTATTGCACTTCCCATCGCACTCCACCTCTCTTCGCAGTATAGGCCGTGGCATAGGCCAACACAAGCCTCAAGTCGGAAGATGCGAAAGATGATGCGCAGTTAATTCATCCGCCGCCAGTCGTTCGGGTCGCTGTAGTGGTACTGTATTCCCATGTTGCGGCCCCTCGTCCTTCTCACACTTCTTCTCGCAGCTCCCACCGACCCCAAAATGGCTTACCGAGACCTACCCTGCAAAACCCCAGAGCTTGCGCCAAGTTGTTTACATTTCCACGGCAGGCTCACTGCTGGTGAGGGAACGCCATCGACTCGGCTTTGGCAGATCGGAACCCATCATGTCTATGGCATCTATTCAAATCAATTTGGCTTCAAGAACGACGACACAACATTAGACAACGAAGCGCCAGAGTTACCCGCAACCGTCAGAAAATACCTATCCGAGACGGGCGGTTGGACTGTCTATGGTGACTTTGAAGCCTGTCCGTTGGAGCCGCGAATTGAGGGCCACATGCAGGCTGCCTGCATTGCAGGTGCAACGCATATCGTGGTGCCGAAAGACTAATTCATCCACCGCTTGTCGTTCGGGTCCTTCTTCTCGTCGGGATCGACGTACCTTCCCTCTTTATCGAAGTGGACCGTGCGGCCCTGCTTGCCCATGTACACCTCGAATTTCTTCGCGGCATGGCGGCGTTTCGCCCGGTAGTACGCATTGCGCATCGCGTAGTACTGCTCGCCCACCCCATACCCGAGCCCCCGCCGTGGCGCGTAGCGCACATAGAGCCATCCGCATAGCGCCCCCGAGAGCTGTAGCAGCGCGCTAAAAGCGCCATGGTTCATCAGCAGGATCGCGACCGCAATCAAAATATAGATCGCCACCATGTACTTGGCGCGGATGCTCACCACGAAGAACAGCAGGAACTCCTGCTCGCCCATGCGCATCGCCAGCCCCACCATCACCCCGAAGATCCCCGCCCACGCCCCATTCGCCACGCTCTGCGGACTGAGCCGCAGCACATGCGTGAACGAGATCGCAGACGCAACCGCCGCCCCGCCGATCGCCGACGTGAAGTAAAGCTCCTTCAGCCAGCGGCCTCCGTATGCACCCTCCAGCAGCGAGCCGCAGAACCACAACGTCAGCATCGCGAACAGGATCTCCCACAGCCCGAGATGGATGAAGCAGTATGTCCCAAGCTGCCATATCTCGCCCTGCGCTACCGCCGCCGGTTGAAGTCGTAGCGTGTCCACCAGCGGGCCGGTCAGTCCAGGCGCGAGCCAGCTCAGCACCGCAACGCCGAAGTACACCGCCGCGTTCGCCAGCACCAGCCTGCGCACCACTCCCGCGAACGGCGGAAAGCTCATCGGGATTGTGTTGGAACGCGCCATAGGCATCTCTCGTCTCCTCTCCATTTCACCACATCCCGCGCATCTCGCCCGCCCGCCCCGTCCGCCCGCCCCGTCCGCCCGCGCATAATTTTGAAACCAATTGCCTATGCCAATCGTCTGTGCTTGACGAACTGCCGGGCCGATACTAAAACTATCGCAGGCGGGTGTGCCGTTGCGTTTCCCTGGGCGCGGTTCAGGGAGGGTGGCGCAAAGTGGCCGAGGGGGGCATCCCCACGGTCGAATCTAACCTCTAAGCTGCGGAGGCTCCTACGATGGCTGTTGTCTGTCCCGAATGCGATTCCCCCATCCTCATCGACCCCGACGAGGTGGAAGAGGGAGAAACCCTGCAGTGCGATGAGTGCGGCATGGAGCTGGAGGTCGTCTCCACCGATCCCCTCGAAATCGCCCCCGTCGACATCGTCGGCTACGATGACGAGGACGATACGCTTGCCATCGAAGAGGACGAGGAGTAATGCTTCCCGCGCCGGCTACGGCCAAGTCCTGCCCGCGTATCATAGCCTCTATGGCCCCTCGCTCTCATTCTGCCGCCCGCCTTGCCCGCCTCCTCGCCATCTTCTGCTGCATGGCTGCGCTGGCCCCGCTCTCTCTGTCCCCCCCCCCGCTCCTCGCCCAGTCGCAGGCCCAGCGCGTGGTGCAGGGCAAGGTAGTCGATAGCTCCGGCGCCGGCCTCAAGAACGCCACCGTCTATCTCAAAGATGGCCGCACCCTCGCCGTGCGCAGCTACATCGCCGCCGACGACGGCTCTTTCCGCTTCGGCCAGGTCGCCCCCAACTCCGACTGCCAGCTCTGGGCCGAGTTCGCCGGCAAAAAAAGCGCCGTCAAGAACATCAGCTCCTTCGACTCCCGAGCCGAGTTCAACATCACCCTCAAAATCGACACCAAGTAGCCCCGCCTGTTCTTGCTCGTCATTCTGGCGTAGCCAGAATCTTCGTATTTCGCCGTTGCCCGTTCTTGCTTGTCATCCTAAGCGAGCGCAGCGAGCCGAAGGACCTGCGGTTGTGTGGTAAATAATTGTCATTCTGAGCGCAGCGAAGAATCCCCGCATTTGCCCTTGCTTTTTCCTGTTCTCGCTCGTCATCCTGAGCGCAGTCACAATCTCCGCGTTTGCCTTCGAGCGTAGTATTTTTGTGATGGTAATGTCGGATCAATACGGGAAGCCATTCGTTTACAGTAGCAGGGGTACCAGACTCGAGTTCGCGTGCGATGGCCTCCGCTTTGTGCCCAATAGAGTTATGCGACTGATTGGCGAGCCGGCGACATTTGTAGCCATCACGCCACAATCGGCAGAGATAATCCTGTGCCATAGCTTCTGGCAGGAACGGCCCAATGGATGGCGCATCATCGTACGTACGGCAAACGGCGCTGAACACGAGCTTGGGGGAAACGCAGGCCTCTATCTGCGCGCTGCCGATGTAAACACTCTGGCGAAAGCGATAACCCAAACCACAGGCCTTCCCGTCCGCGTGGTCATCCGTCGAACGCCGCTCAACGGAGCCGTTGAAGAGACGCCCTGGACACCGCCCAATACAAAAACCAACACGCTGATTGGGTTCGGTCTCGCATCTGCATGTCTTCCTTTAGTTGGCGGAATTTCCATGGGATGGCTTTCGCCACGTCCGGCGATCGTCGTCGTCGTTGGACTAGCTCTCTGGCTTTGTATGATGCTCGCTTTATTTCTTCTTGCACGAACCGAACCTTCCCGGAAGAAGTTCCCTACGCTGCACGCCCTCACAACGCTCGTCACATTCAGCGCAACATACAGCGTATGCGTCGTCGTTACTGACTATCTCGTCCATCAACACTGAGGGAGCAACCTCTCGTATTTAGCAATCCAATATTTGATTTGCGTCTCCCTTCGCCGTACCATCGCCCATAGTGAGTTCCCCGAGCAAATCGAAGCTGCAAGCCTCGTCCGAAGCCGACCGCCTCGTCTCCGCCGGTTCCATCGACGACGACAGCGCATTCGAGCTGAAGCTCCGCCCCACCCGCCTCGCCGAGTTCATCGGACAGGAAAAGGCAAAAGAGCAGCTAGCCATCGCCCTCGAAGCCGCCCGCACCCGCGGCGAAGCACTCGACCATGTCCTTCTCTTCGGCCCGCCCGGCCTGGGCAAAACCACGCTCGCCACCATCATCGCCAACGAGCTCGATGTCGGCTTCCAGCAGACGTCTGGTCCAGCCTTGCAAATCCAAGGTGATTTGACCGCCATCCTCACCAACCTGCGCGAGCGCCAGGTCCTCTTCCTCGACGAGGTCCACCGCCTGCAGCCCGTCCTCGAAGAAAAGCTCTACACCGCGCTGGAGGACTACAAGCTCGACATCATCATCGGCCAGGGCCCCGCCGCGCGCACCCACGTCATGGAGATTCGCCCCTTCACCTTCGTCGCCGCCACCACTCGCCCCGGCCTGTTGTCGTCGCCCTTACGAAGCCGCTTCGGAATCCTTCTCCGCCTCGAGTTCTACACCGACGACGAGCTGCGCATCATCGTCACTCGCTCCGCCGAGGTCATCGGCGTCCCCATCGACCAGGACGGCGCGGCTGAAATCGCCATGCGCTCGCGCGGCACTCCACGCATCGCCAACCGCCTCCTGCGCCGCGTCCGCGACTACGCCGAGGTTCGCGCCTCAGGCCGCATCGACCGCCCCACCGCGCAGGCCGCCCTCTCGCTGCTCGAGGTCGACGCCCACGGCTTCGACGAGCTCGACCGCCGCCTGCTGCGCACCATCATCGAGAAGTACGATGGCGGCCCGGTCGGCCTCAACACGCTCGCCGCCGCCCTCGCCGAAGAGCAGGACGCCCTCGAGGAGGTCTACGAACCCTTCCTCATCCAGATCGGCTTCCTCGACCGCACCCCCCGCGGCCGCGTCGCCACCCGCCTCGCCTACGAGCACCTCAACATCCCCCTCCCCCGCAAATTTGGCCTCTTCTGAAGATCATTTTCTTCTTCTCACGATTAATCTATGAGATAGTGGATGCGCATCGAAAATTCAACCCGCTCCACCAAGGCTCCTGTGCTCTTACGCCTCGCACTGCCCGCTGCCGCCCTTTCGCTTCTGCTCGCTCTCGCCTCCGCACCCCGCTTACTTGCACAGAGCAGCGACGACGTCAAGACCATGGACAAGGTGCGCGCCCTCTATCTCACCGGTCCCATCCCCTCTTCTATCTCCTGCGACGTAGCCGTGGACTGGGACGCCTTTTTCAAGGAGCTCAAGATCGAGCAAACCGACGAAGTGAAGGCGCGTCTGCAGAAGTTCAAAGCCATACAGATGCACGTAGTCTCGCGTGACAGCGCACACACCGACGTCACCATCACCGGCGTGGACCCTAGTATCTCCACAGTTGCCGATAGCCTGCGCCAGCAGCTCGGTGGCTTCTTCCAGACCTACTGGTCGATAGGCTTTGCCCAATTCCTCGGTGAGAAAAGCGATCCGTTCAAACTCACTCCCAGCGCCGACGGCTATGAGGTGACGAGTGGCAGCGAAGGCTCCAAGGTTGGCGTCGAGATCGACAAAGCATTCCTCGTCACACAGTTCAGCTTCGTTTCGCCGCAAATGAACGTAGTCGTGAAGCCCAAATTCCAAGCCGGAAGCAACGGCCTGCTTCGGCTAAGCAGCACCGATGAAACGGTCGAGATGGGTGCATCCAAAATGGTGGTCAACTTCGGCTGGGACTACCAAAAGATCGACGGCTACGACATCCCACAGCACCTCCACATGGCGCTTTCCGGCTCCTACGCCTTTGACTATACCCTGACCGGCTGCAAGGTCACCGCAGAAGCCTCCCCCGTTCACCCGGCGAAGTAATCCGCGGTCGCTCTGCGCGCTATCCGACCAGCGCACCCGCCGGCAGAATATCCTTCACATCCACCCACTGCGTCGGATACACCCCCGTGTAGCACGCCGTGCAGAAGCTCGCCGGCGACAGCCCATTCGCCGGCTCATTCGTGGTGCACGAGTACGTCAGCCCCACCAGCGACAGGTACGCCAGCGAGTCCGCCTCGATAAACTCCCGTATTTCCTCAACCGACTTGTTGGCCGCAATCAGCTCCTTGGTCGAAGGCGTATCCACCCCATAAAAACACGGGCTGATCGTCGGCGGACACGAAATCCGCATGTGTACCTCCGCCGCGCCCGCCGCCCGGCACATGCGCACAATCTTGCGGCTCGTCGTCCCGCGAATGATCGAGTCGTCGATCAGAATAATTCGCTTCCCCTGTAGCAGGCTGCGCACCGGGTTCAGTTTCATGCGCACCCCGAAGTCGCGCGTCCGCTGCTCCGGCTGGCCTCAACCGCCTGCTGCTCACGCTGCTTGCCTTTCCAGTTGCGCTTGCTCGCCTGCTTTCTTGCTGGAAAATGTCTAGGTGTTCAGTCCCGGCATTTGATGGTGCATTCTATTCTCAGGAGAGGAAGGAGGCACTATGGGACAGGTTTTACACCGGGG
>PKWU01000021.1 GCA_003132145.1 Granulicella sp. | reverse complement strand
GATGTCAATTGACAATACCAGGCCAATGCACTCATTGAGCATGGGTTGAGCCTCGTTCAGAGGATTGGTCCTGATAAACGCCGTAGCATCCTCCAAACGGCCAACTCCCTCATGTCGGGAATCGGGAACCAGTCCGCCTCTGCAGTGCCGGATTCGTCCTGCGGCGGCCACGGCTCCTTTCCCACGCTCCCCATCGGTGCCAACCAATCTCGTCCCTCGTCTACACGTCCGCGCTCCGCTTCGCCCGGCCCCCGCCAGCATTCGCTTCTCGTCGATTACGTGGAACAGGAGCTTGGGTACCCATCACCGCATAGCGCAGCGGGCAGACCAGCTCGCGCAACACCTCGGCGCAGCGCAGCATGGCGCCTGCGGCAAAATCCTGTCCTCGCGGTGTATTGCTGACGTGGTCGCCGGTTAGCACCACCAGGTCGGGTGCCAGCCGGTTCACCTCGCCAACCACGCGGCGCACAAAAGAGGGTTCGGAAACTCGTCGAAGTGGATGTCGCTGATCTGGGCGATGCGGTAGTTACGGAATGCGTCGGGCAGCTTCGCCAGCGCAATGTTGCGGGCGACGACGCTGATCTCGTGGCGCGCGAACTCGCCTGAATAGAGTGCCAGGCCTCCGGCAGCGGCTGCGGAGACACGCAGGAAGTTACGACGGTTATACAGCTTCTTATGTTTTGCCGGAGAATGCTCTGCCTGTGAGTCGCCGTCTGTCGGAATATCAATTCTCGATGGGTAGGAGATGAAAATTCGGTAGCATTGAAACCTTTCTCCTCGCTGGCCTGGCTTCGTGCGGAACCGTTTTTGTGCTGGAGAATATAAGTTGTGATACCCATCACATCTTCCAACTTTCTTCCATGAAATGATTCGACCTCGTGCCATCCTGTCCGAGGTCAGTCTTACTGGTCATCCCGGCTGGCTCCTGGAGACTATTTATGACGCAGGTTTCGTCGGCGTTCGTTGCTGATCCAGAATTGAATCAGAAACTTGAGAGGCGATCGAAGCCAATATCCCTTGGCACGGACCGCGTCCTCTTTCATCAGGGCGATGCACCTACCGGCGTCTACCTTCTCAGGAAGGGGGCGGCCACGCTGACCAGGCAGTCGTCTGACGAGGCGATCTTCAGTGTCCAAGTGGGCGCTGGCTCGCTACTTGGTCTACCTGCGGTCATTGGAGCGAAACCGTACTCTCTTACGGCGGAAGCGCTGGAAGGTGCGGAACTGAGCCTATTGACTCGCGAAGACTTCATCGACCTCATGCAGACGGATCCGTTACTGTCGTTCCAGGTACTGAGGGTACTTGCCGAAGAAGTCAGATTTGCTCGTGAGTCGCTCTTGCACCCGTGAGATTGAATACCGCCCAGGTCACTTTACCGATAACCAGACTTTTCCGGAGGGATATTACCGTACGCCCCAAAGAGACGAGTCTCACGCTTTGACCGTATCAATAACCAAAGATCCCCCCTTCCACCAACCCGTCCTATTACCCGGGCCGTTGTACCGTTGTGGACAGGTTGCTGGGAGATGGTCAGAGTGGGTGGGCGGGCTGCGGATTAAGGCTGCAATTACTCAAAAATTCCCTTGCGCAGCGTGCGGTTATCGGTATAGTTCATCTGCGTATTTTTCAATGCGATTCGGCTTATTGCCTACATCAGGCGCAATGTCTAATGAACTGAAAGTGTATGTATATGCGCTTTCGCTGTACCACCTCGTTCCGCCTCCCAACCCACCACAGTCGCGCTTTGGCTCGCACCTCATCGAGCCTGGAGTCTGGTTCTCGACGCTCACAACCTAGTGAGCGGTCCGTTGGGCCGGCTCTGCGCGATGCAACGTATCGAATGCCACAGTCTTGCCATGTTTTTCCCAGGGGCCCGGGCCATGAAGAACCCATCTCTGCGTCAGGCGTATATTTTGTTCTGTGCTTTTACCGCAGTTCAGACCAGCTGGAGGGTCTGTTTTAGTCCTTCGCGACGCAGTAAGGCAACCCGTTGGCTTGTGGGGCTATCCCTGTGCCTGCTGCTGATTGGCATCCATTTCTGCTCCCCGGCGGCGGCGCAGACGGTGCACTTCAGTGGTGCTGTGAGCACGCTGGGTGGCGGCTTCAACGAACCCGCGGGCGAGGCGGTGGACGGGAGCGGGAACGCCTACGTAGCCGATTCCAACAATAATGCGGTGAAGGAGATACCGGCGGGCTTCTCTTGCTCGCAGCGGGAAGACGCTGCCTGCTGGTCTCGGTCGATGTCGGCGGCGTGGCGCTTCTCATCGACGCCAAGAACGAAAAGGTAGCTGGATGGAATGCCAGTTAAGGAGCAGTCCCTATGCTGGATATGCCGTTGACCCTCTTGCTGCCCCTGACGACCATCGAAATGGCATTGAAGGCTACCGGAAAACTCTGAGTTGGCCTTATGTCCTCCGTCCGTTTTGCAACGACGGTACGGGGTGAGCAATAGCCGCAGCCCTGTCCTTTGCAAGCAATGCACTCGCGGCAAGAATGCCTCCAAGATCCAGCAAAATCAATCCATAAGACACCTTGCGATACTTCGGAGTGCATACATACTTGGCTATTGCAATGTTCTGATTGAGCAAATGCTCATTGAGGGTACGCGCTGACTGGGAACCTTCGTTCTGCACTGCCCGCGATCTTCTGTCCATCCTCACTGAGGATTCTGTTGCAACTGCTCAGCGAACAAAACATGTGTGACAGAGATCACAACGGATTTGTTGTCTAGTTTGTGACTATCATCACAGTGAGTCTACAATCGTTGTGCGAACCATTCCTCTGTATGTGATAGGTACACCACAGCCGTTGCAGCTCAGATTGAAGAAGCCATTTTGTCGAGTATTCTGGGGCACCGTTGTGAATCTATCGGCTGGATAACGTATGTACCGAAAGGCGGGATCATATGAGACACAGCATCTCATTATGTACGGTTGCATTGTTTACTGCTTTCTGCGGACTGGCTCCTAACGCAATGGCGCTCCCCAGTTATGCGCGCCAGACCGGATTGCCGTGCAGCGGCTGCCATACCACGCCGCCGGAGCTGAACGCCGCGGGACGGCTGTTCAAGCTGATGGGGTACATCGATAGGGCGAAAGGCCCGGATATCACCTCCGAGCCCAGCTCCCGCAACGCGGGCCTCAAGCTGCTCAGTTCCCTGCCTCTGGGTGTCATGCTGGAGACCTCGTTGTCGGGTACGAAAACTCCCCAGCCCACCACGCAGAACTGGAACTTTGAGTTTCCTCAGGACATCTCGCTCTTCCTCGCTGGAGCCTGGGCCGATCATCTGGGCAGCTTTCTCCAGGTGACCTATAGCGCGCAAGACGACCATTTTGGCATGGACAACACCGACATCCGCTATGCCAACAAGAGGCTGTTTGACGGGAAAGAACTGGTCTACGGTATCACTCTGAACAACAACCCAACCATAGAAGACCTGTGGAACAGCACGCCGGGATGGGGCTATCCGTTCATCGCCAGCGATTCGGCCCCAAACCCCACCGCCAAACCGATTATCGACGGCGCCCTTGGGCAGGATGTTGCGGGAATCGGCGTCTACACCATGTGGAACCAGCATCTGTATGCTGTCGCGACGATCTATCGTTCCGACCACATTGGCAGCTCACAACCCACGAACGGCGGGTGCGGCGCATCCTACAACAACAGCGGGTGCGCACTACCCTACAACATACGCGGCGTGGCTCCCTATTGGCGGGTTGCGTGGCAGCAGAATGGGGCAAAGGACAACCTCGAGATCGGTGCCTACGGCATCCATATGCAATCGACGCCGGGGGTAGTCACCGGACCGGAGGATGGCTATACGGACTTTGGCCCGGACGTTCAGTACGACCTTACGATCCATAGAAAGGATGTACTCTCCCTGCGCGGCAGTTTCGTCCGGGAGAACTCGTCCCTGGTGGCGAGCGACGCAAACGGCGCGGCGAACCAGGTCGCGCATCATCTGAACTCGGGCAATGCCAACGCGGAGTACCACATGGGGAATCACTACTCGGGAGCCTTTGGATGGTTCATGACCACGGGAACGAGCGACCCCCTCTTTTACTCGCAAAGCGCGCTCACCGGCAGCGCCAACGGCAGTCCTAAAAGCGCCGGATACAGTGCAAACCTTTCCTATTGGCCTCTGCAGAATGTAGACTTGGCCGTCCAATACACAGGTTACACACGATTCAACGGCGCCGCCAACAACTACGACGGAGCTGGGCGCAACGCAAGCGACAATGACACAGCCTATTTACTCGCGCGATTTCTTTTCTGACGTGGGCTGAAACGTCTGCTCGCGCATCCTTCGCAACTTACGTTTATCGGGAGAATATATGAAACGATCCGCTCTGCTACTACTCGCCGCAATTACCGCATTCGGCACGGCTGCTTTTGCCGGCACCCTTCACGGCAAGGTCTCCGGCGTCAAGGGAGTATCCGTCGTCTATGTGGATACCATTGCCGGCAAGACCTTCCCCGCAGCCACCCAACACGTCACCATCGACCAGAAGGGTCTGATGTTCATGCCGCACATCTTAGCGGTGCAACAGGGCACGACGGTCGAGTTCCTCAACAGCGACAGCGTCGCGCACAACGTCTTCTGGCCCTCCATCAGCGGCGACAAGAAGCTGGGGCACAACATGGGAACCTGGCCTCAGGGGCAGCATCAGTCCTTCAAATTCGACAACCCAGGCATCGTTCCCCTGCTGTGCAATGTCCATCCAGATATGTCGGGGTACCTCATCGTCTCTCCGACCCCCTACTTCGCGCTGACGGACAAGACAGGCGCATTCAAGATTGAGAATGTTCCCGACGGCGCATACACCGTCACCGCCTGGAACGAAGGCGCCAAGAGCAAGTCCAGCCCGGTGAAGGTCGCCGGAGATTCAACCGCGGACTTCATGCTCTCGAAGTAAGAAGCAAGTTGTGCGACGGCGACCGGTTGCGGTTGCCGCCGCACAACCGGCAGACTTCTAAGGATGGCCTCTCATGTTGCACCGCTTCCTAGAGAAAAAAGTGGACAGGGATTGGCTGAACACCAACTTCCCGTGCATGATGGCCTGCCCCGCGCATACCAATGCCGGGCGTTACGTCGAACTAATCGCCGAAGGAAACTTTGAAGAGGCGTACCGCCATGCGCGCGAGCCGAACCCGTTGGCCAGCATCTGCGGACGTGTGTGCGCGCACCCTTGTGAGACCGCCTGCCGCCGCGGCGCGATCGACAAGCCGATCGCCATCCGCGCGCTGAAGCGCTTCCTTACCGAGCGCCACGGCCCCGAATCGCGAAACCCCATCGACGTAAATGCAGGACGGGTTCAGCCCGCGCTGCCCTTCCGCATCGCGATTGTGGGGGCTGGCCCAGTCGGTCTCTCCGCCGCGCATGACCTTGCATTGATGGGATACTCCGTCACCTTGTATGAAGCGTCACAGGTGCCCGGCGGAATGCTCTATCTCGGCCTGCCTGAGTACCGCCTCTCGCGCGATGTGGTCGAAGCCCAGGTGCGCGAGATCCTTGCCACCGGAGACATCACGCTGAAGTTGAATCACGCCGCCGGCCGCAACTTCAGCATTGCAGACCTGCGCCGCGACTATGACGCGGTACTGATCGCGGTGGGCGCTCATCGCAGCCGCGACCTGACAATCCCGGGCGTCGATCTCGACGGTGTGTACAAGGGCATCGACTTTTTACTCAATGTCAATCTCGGCTTCCGCTTCACCATCGGGAAGAAGGTCCTGGTCATCGGCGGCGGAAATGTGGCAATGGATGTCGCGCGCTCCGCGGCCCGCGAGGTACTACGCCAACACGTGGGCGGCGTGGAGAACATCGAGCCATCACAGGAGAATGTAAACGCCGTCGCGGCCCGCGAGATGATGGACGTCTCCCTCTCCGCGCTGCGGCTTGGCGCGCAGGAGGTCCACCTAGTCTGCCTGGAGAACCGTGCGGAGATGCCGGCATCCATCGAGGAGATTGAAGAGGCGCAAGAAGAAGGCATCATTATTCACGCAGGACTGGGGCCAAAACGGATCGTCGGCAAGGACGGTCGCGTTGTGGCGCTCGAGGCTTTGAAGACCAAGTCCGTCTTCGATGAGAACCACCGCTTCAGCCCCACCTTTTTCGAGAACAGCGAGACGCAGATCGAATGCGACACGATCATCATGGCGATCGGTCAGGCGGCCAAGCTGGACTTCCTTCTGCCGGATGACGGCGTGGAGATCTCGCCGCGTGGACTGATCGCAGTCAATCCGCAGACACTGATGACCACCGCGGCCGGTGTGTTCGCCGGCGGCGACTGTGTCTTCGGGCCGCGTCTCATCATCGACAGCGTGGCCGATGGCAAGCGCGCCGCCGTCGGTATCGACGAGTTCCTGCGCGGCCAGAAGCATCCCGAACCCATTGTGGAAGTGGAAGTGATGGACCGCTACCGGATGCCGCTGGATCTGCTCGATCTGGTGCGGCAGCCGATCCCCATGCTTCCGCTGAATCGGCGGACGGGGGTGACTGAGGTGGAGATCGGATACGACGAAGCCTCCGCCATGGCCGAGGCGCAGCGCTGTCTGCACTGCTGGGTCAACACCGTCTTCGAGGGAACTCCGCAGGACGGAACCATGTGCATTCTGTGCGGCGGTTGCGTCGATGTCTGCCCGGAGGACTGCCTGCAGCTCGTCTCGCTCGACCGCATCGGGTTCAGCGACGAGACTACCTCGCGGATCGCCGACGTTCGCGATCTGATGGGCTTCGAGCTGGACGACATCAAGGCCGATGAACTTGGAGTCATCGCAGGCTCCGCCATGCTCAAAGACGAGTCGCGATGCATCCGCTGTGGACTCTGTGCCGCGCGCTGCCCCGCCGGCACCATCACCATGGAATCCTTCAACCTGCTGTCCGGGGAGCCAACCGGATTGATCTCGATCGATGCGATCGACCGGTCGTTCAGGCCTGCACCGCCAGTTGCAAGCGCAAGCGTGAGGTAAAAGATGTCCGACGAAAAACAACGCGAACCGCCCCCGCCGACGGGAGAGTTGAACCGGCGCACCTTCTTCGCCAAGATCGGCCTCGGCTCGCTCGGCATCGCCGCAGCGGGCACCGCGGGCTTCGCCTACCAGTTCCTGTCGCCCAACGTTCTCTACGAGCCTTCGCCGATCGTCAACATGGGCAAGCCGGAGGCCTTCGCGATGGACTCCGTTACGATGGACTCCGATTCAGCCATCTATGTCGTACATACTGCCGAGGGGTTCTTTGCGCTGAGCGAAATCTGCACCCACCTCGGATGCATGACCGTGTGGAACCAGGAGTTGGGCATCATCAAATGCCCCTGCCACGGCAGTCAGTTCACGCAGGACGGGGTCGTGATCGCAGGCCCCGCTCCCAAGCCGCTGCCATGGTTCAAGACCTGGGTCAGCGATGAAGGCGATCTCATGGTCGATCGCTCCACCACTATCCAGCCAATGGAGTTTCTGAGGGTATGAGCATGCCCGGCAAAGCCGACAAAATACTGGAGCAGGTGGAGCGCAGCCGGGTGTGGCGTTCCATCTTCCGCAGCGGTCAAGGCAGCAGCCCGCTGCATCGCGCGCTTGCGATCCAACAGAACGTCTTCCTCCACCTCTTCTCCACCAAGGTGCGCAAGCGGATGCTCGGGTTCAGCGCGACGTGGTATCTGGGCGCGCTGACACTGGGGACATTTCTCATTCTGATTATTACTGGCGTGCTCCTGATGCTCTACTACCATCCGTCCGTCCCGCAGGCCTACGCAGACATGAAGGACCTGCAGTTCGTCGTCTCCTCCGGACTGTTTCTGCGCAACCTGCATCGCTGGTCGGCGCAGGTCATGGTCTTTCTCGTCTTCGCGCACATGTTCCGGGTGTTTTATCGCGGGGCCTACCGCCCGCCGCGCGAGTTCAACTGGGTCGTGGGCATTGTGCTTCTGCTTATCACGCTACTGCTCAGCTACACCGGATATCTGCTGCCATGGGACCAACTGGCTTACTGGGCGATCACGGTCGGCTCGAACCTCTCCAAGGCAGTGCCCCTGGTGGGCGACAAAATTCATTTCCTGCTGCTTGGCGGCAACGAGGTCAACGCCAACGCGCTGCTGCGCTTCTATGTGCTGCACTGCCTCATCCTGCCTCTCGCGGCGCTGCTTTTCATCGCAGTCCACTTCTGGCGCATTCGCAAGGACGGCGGCCTCTATGTACACCAGAGCGACCCGAAGACAGTCGCAGCGTCGAAAGAAGCCGCACCGGTGAAGGAGGAAAAATGAGCGGCCCCAAGGAGTTCATCGCCGGCTTCGACTCCGACCAACGGCGGTCTCCCACGCGCGTTGTGTTCGTCACCCGCCGCACCTCCGCGCAGGTGAAGGCCAACTACGAGGAGCAGGTCCAGACCTATCCTGAAGTGCTCTTCCGCGTGGTCCTCGCAATCGAGCTGTTGACGATTGCGCTGGTGGTCCTGTCCCTGCTGTTCAACGCTCCGCTCGAAGGCATCGCGGACGCAACCCACACGCCCAACCCCGCGAAGGCCCCGTGGTACTTCCTCGGACTGCAGGAGTTGCTGCATTATTTTCCGCCTGTCATCGCAGGAGTACTGGCGCCAACCATGCTGATCGTGTCGCTGGTTATCATCCCCTACTTCAACATCAACATCGAATCCGAGGGTCTCTTCCTGCACGATCGTCAGAGGCGATTGCAGCTCTTCTACCTCATCGCCATCGGCCTGCTCGTCTTTCTTCTCGCCTTTCATGTGTATGTGGCAGCTGTACCCACCTTGCTGATTGCCATCGCAATGGTCGTTGCAGCATACAGCTCGCCGCAATCCACTGTGGCCGCGCGACGATACCTCGCAAACAAGCCGCTCGCCTGGTGGGTGATGACCTGGTTTCTCTTTGAACTCATCGTGCTGACCGCGGTCGGCACCTTTTTCCGCGGCCCCGGATGGTCGTGGGTACTGCCCTGGGGGAGCTAAGTGAAGGCCATCAAGAAATTTCTCTCTTCTCTATGGCGCGCCCTCTTTGGGGACACTATGCGCGCCTTCGGCGTGGTCAGCGTCGTTCTGCTGATCGCCCTTGCCATCGCTCCGGCAAAGGACCATTTCAGCCAGTGGCACGGCTATCAGAACGGCTATCTCTCGCTGACCCGCGACCGCGGAGACGCCGTAAGCCTGCGTCGCCGATTCGCTCCGGGAATCCAGCAGATATGGCTACCGGAGTTGGGCGTCGTCGATCGCTGCGCCACCTGTCATCTGGGGCTGAAGGAAGCCAGCCTCGCCGATGTGACCACCCAGCCGTATCGCAAGCATCCCGTCATTCCCCATCCGCTCGACAGCTACGGCTGCGTCATCTGCCATCGCGGGCAAGGTCCCGCGACCACGGTAGCGGAGGCGCATTACAGTCAGCAAGCCGGCGTGGATCCCATCCTTCCCGACCGCTTCATCGAATCGGGCTGCGGCCAGTGCCATCAGAACGAGGTTACCGGCACGCCACAGCTCAACCTCGGCCGCAAGATGCTGGCGCAGTACGGCTGCGTCAACTGTCACGTCATCAAAACGCCCGATGGCAGGATCATGAAGGGCACCGACGATCCGCCGTCGCTCGAACACATCGCCGACAAGACCACGCGCGAATGGATCTACACCTGGCTCAAAGACCCACAGGCCTATGCCGTCTCCGCCACCATGCCCAACTACAACCTCAGCGATGCCGATGCAAGCGACATCTCGGCGTTCCTGATGGGCAGCAGCACGCCGCGCGCGGGCGATAGCGATGCGGTTCTCATCCCTGCCGCAAAGAACGCCGATCCAACTGCCGGAGCCAGCCTCTACGGAGAGTCCTTCTGCGCCACATGCCACGCCGTGCAGAACGGCGCAGGCAATCTGGTCGGAGGCGACGTAGGCCCGGAGCTGACGCGCATCGGCAACAAGGCGAAGCCGGGATGGCTGCAGGCCTGGATCGAGAATCCGCACACCTACAACCCAAATACGTTGATGCCGCACTATCGCTTCACGCTGCAGCAGGTCGCCATGCTGATGGGCTACCTGATGAACAAGTCGGACTCCGACTACGGCGCGAACGTCCAACTGAATGCCGCAACGCCGTCGCAGATCGCGCATGGCAGAAGGCTGGTCGCTGAACTTGGCTGCGCGGCCTGCCACAAGATCACCGGGGTCGGCAAGCCGGACAACTTCGCGCCCGACCTCAGCCGCATCGGCAGCAAGCCGCTCGCGCAGCTCATCTTCCTGCCGGGCATGGAGCACACCCTGCCCAGCTACATCGCGGGCAAGATCAAGCAGCCGCAGGCGTTTGGCCCCGGTCTGAAGATGCCCCAGTTCGTCCTGACCGACTTGCAGCGGGATGCGCTGACCACCGCTCTGCTGTCGCTCGACGACCGCGGCCAGACGATGCCCGACATGCTCCGAGTCGCGGGCGTCCAGCAAACGAACTATGAGCCGGCAGGACAAGCTGGAAAGCTGATGGAAGACCTTGCCTGCTTCAGTTGCCACCGCATCGACGGACACGGCAGCGATCTGGCGCCCGATCTCTCCTTCGAGGGCAGCGCGGTGCAACGCCAATGGCTCGACAGCTTTCTCAAGAACCCCAACACCCTGCGGCCGGCGCTCACCCGTCGCATGCCTCGCTTCAACCTGTCCGACGCGGACCGCAAGTTGCTCACCGACTACATCATGGTCGTCTATCAGTCGCCCAACATCGACCCAGACACAGCCCCACCCGCGGTCAATCCTCCCGCGCTGGTGGAGCATGGACGCCAATTGTTCTACTCCAGGTACGCCTGCCAGTCCTGCCACATCGCCAATACCAAGACCGATAAGGGATACATTGGGCCTACGTTGACACAGGTCGGATCGCGACTGAACCCAGCGTGGATCTACGCATGGCTGAAGAACCCCCAGACGCTGCGACCGGGCACCCTCGAGCCAAACCAGAACATCGGCGATGAAGATGCCCGCGCCCTGACGGCCTTCCTTATGACGTTGAAGAACTCTGGCGGACAGGAGGCAAAGCGATGACAAGGCGATCCGTTACATGCGCAGTGCTGTTGCTGATGGGTGCGGTTGCAGGATGCAAACGCCACCCCGCGTCCTCATCTGCGTTGAAGCCGACCGCGGTCGGCGCGGCCATCGTCGAATCGAGCGGCGGCAAACAGGTTGGGCCCACCGGAATGGAGCTTGCCGACCCGCTTGTCGTGCAGGTGAACGACGATCAGGGTAACGCGCTCACCGGGGCCTTGGTGGAGTTCCACGGCCCCGCGGGCGTTCGCTTCAGAACGGCTGCGGTCCTCACCGATTCCAACGGTCAGGCCACCACGGCGGTCACCCTTGGCGCCATCACCGGGCGCTACCAGCTCAGCGCCACCACACCCGGCAAGACGCAGGTCTTCACCCTTCCGGTGGTGGAGACGGCGCTCGGCTACCAGCAGGAGCTGGGTTTTATCGTCGCGGACAAGTACTGCAGCCGCTGCCACGACCCAGAATCGTCGGCCGAGCGCGTCTCGAACTACGACAACCTGGAGGTGAAGCCGCATCCCTTCAACGATGGCACTACCCTGAACAAGATGAGCGATGCGGACTTGACCGCGATCATCCAACACGGCGGCCCCGCGCTTAACCGCTCCGCGCTGATGCCGCCGTATGGCAATACCCTGAGCGCGCCGGATGTGGCAGCCATCGTCGCTTATATCCGCGCAGTGGCCGTCCCTCCCTATCAGTCGGCAGGCACGTTCTACGAGCAGAAGTAGTTCGATCTCCGCCGAATCTCGCCGTTCGCCGCAGAGGATTCCATGAACTGAGTGCTGACGTGCACGAAAAACGGCGTTCCCGGTATACACCTCCATTCGGAATACGCTGCATCAGTTTATTGGCGATATTCGCGGATGTAGACAAGCCTGCTAAGGGGGTCTGCCCCAGTCGCACAGCGCAAGGGGTCTCCCCAACAATGTCAGTCAATCGACACCAACAGCCCAAAGCGGCTTGGTAATCATCCCAACCATTAGTCCTCGAAAACGCCGATTGCGCCACGGATCGCTTGTCCAGGTACAGGTCTTGAGATTCCAGTCGCAATGCCGACTTGCACTAAGACTTCTGAGGACTAATCTGTGAACCCACACAGGCATGTACTCCCGATGGCGTTGAGGAGGCATGGAGCAAGTATAGGCGAAGATGTAGCGAAAACAATCCACGGCGGACTCCGACGCCGGAGAACAGCGTTAGGCAACCGCTCATGGCTGATTGGCGGGGTGGCAGTCTTCCTCGCCCATTCGTGCAGTAGGTGGGTGTTCATTTGTTTTTCAGCAACAAGGCATCGACTTCCTCGCGGAACGGCATGGAAGGTGCGGTGCCTAGGCGCGTGACTGAGAGGGCTGCCACCGCGCAGCCGAAGCGCGCAGCCTGAAGGAGGCCTGCACCCTCAGCCAAAGCCACGGCCAGGCCGCCATTGAAGGCGTCGCCCGCTCCAGTTGTCTCAACCACGGGGCCTGCGTCGTATGCGGGAACGTAAGCTGTTGTGATGGCATTTTTTACGAACGCTCCGTGTGCCCCAAGGGTGATGACAACGTTGCGAACGCCAAGGCGAAGCAAGACATCTGCGGCACGCTCTGCATCGGATTGAGTCCGGACGGCGATCCCGGTCAGGCTTTCCATCTCGGTCTCATTGGGGGTGACGTAGTCGCAATACGGAAAGATCGATTCCGGCAGTTTGCAACCTGGCGCAGGGTTCAGAATGGTTGGCACACGGTGAGAGTGCGCCAGCTTCAAGCCATGCTCCACAGTGGGCAGAGCGAGTTCCAACTGGGTAATGAAGATTGCAGAGTCGGCAATCAGGTCCTGCATTTGGTCGACTTCTTCCGGCGTCAGTTGAAAGCAGGCACCAGGCACCACGATGATGGAGTTCTCGCCGGTCTGCGCGTCGATGAGGATGGCTGCCGCGCCGGTTGCAGTGTCGCACGGAAGCAGATAGCGCGTGTCGATTCCCTCCTTCTGGTAGGTGATGCGGGCCAGATCCCCGAAGGGGTCCTGGCCGAGCTTGCTGATAAAGCTGACCTTCGCGCCTGCACGTGCTGCAGCTACAGCCTGGTTGGAGCCTTTGCCCCCCGGGCCAAGTTGAAACGAGTTGCCCATGAAGGTCTCACCCCATGCGGGCAGCTTGTTGGTGCGGAACGCGAGGTCCGCTACGAAACTTCCCATGACGGTTACAAACTTGGTGGACATGATTTCCCTCAATCTTTTTCAGCGATGCTCAGCCGGAGTAGGCCCTGGCGATCAGCACCAAAGCAAGGAGATACGCGGCAAACATGCCGGTGAGATAGAGCCTGGCTTTCTGGTTGGCCCCGCGAAACTCGTGCCATGCGAAGACTCCCCACAACGTGGCGATCATCGGCGACGACTGGCCCATGGCATAGGAGATGGGCACGCCTAGGCGGCGCCGAAGGTAAAGTTGACCGTAATGCTCGTCTCCACCTCAACGGGTTCGCCGTTCAGTAGATATCTGCGGCCAGGCAGAACTGAAGAGGTCCAGACTCGTGTGAACTCCATCAAGTGACGTTAGTCTATGCTCTACTTCGCCCCGATCAGCCGGATGTGCGTTGTGAAGGCCCGGCCCTGGAGTTCACTGAAGGTCCCGTACTCCGGGGAATCCACCACATTGTTGACGACCGCCGGATTTCCACGGTTGGTCGCATTCTCCAGCACGCCGCGCAACCCGAAGGTTGCGCCGCGAAAGTGAAATCGCCATTCCAGCCCCGGACTGAAGCTGAGATAGTCGGGAAAGCGTTGCGATCCCGCCGCTCCCACCACCTGCTGGTTTACATTGACTGATGTGTACGGGAACCCGGAATGCCAATCGAGCGTGTAAACAAAGTCCCAGCTCTTCTTCAGCTTCGGCAGCATCAGGGGTATCCATCCCCAGGAGACCACGCGGTTGGGCGTATCCCAGGCCAGAGGCCCGCTCTGTTGCGCGCCAAGCGGCGATGGGGTGGGCAGGTAGTCGAGCGCCGCGTTGGTGCGCGCCGAGGAGCGCGTGTAGGAGGCGAAGATCGTATATCCGTTGGCAAAGAAGCGCCGCGCGTCGAGTTCCACGGAGTGGTAGCGGTCCTGCCGCGCATTGCTGAGCACATAGTCGCCTGAGAGCTCCGCTGCCCCGCTCTGATTCACGTACGTGAACGCATCGGATGTGCGCTTCTGCAGGAAGTTAGCTCCGGCCAGGACCGAGCCGGGAAGCTTGTGCTCGATGCCTACGCTCCAGTTCAAAGCGCGGGCCTCATGGAGCGTGGCATCGCTAGCGGTGAACTGCGTCTGCTGCGCCGCGCCGGTGGGAGTCACGCCGTCCGGCGCGTAGTAGGTGTCGTAACGGATTCCGGCCAGCGCACGCGTCAGGTATTCCAGTTGCGTGTGGTCGTAGTAAAGCCCAATGCCGGCCGACAGCTTGGTTGTGCCTTCACTGCCCGGCGGCGAGTAAGTCGCGGCAATCCGCGGCGACAGCAGCGGCCGCCGGACGACCTCGTCCCAGTCCAGGCGCAGGCCCGGCTCGACCAGCAGTCCCGATCCCGTCCTCCAGCGGTCCTCAGCGTAGGCGCCCAGCTCCGCGTTGTGCAATGCAACCGTGGCAGTCTGCGGAAAGGCGCTCTGGCGCGTCAGTGTCCCGTCCTCGCGCAGGTAACTCACCGGGGCGCGCGTGACGTCTTCGCCGAAGCCGATATGGTCCACATCGATGCCGGCCTTCAGATCGTGGACTCCGGCCCAGTGCCGCGGAGGCAGATACAGGGCGGCCGTTCCCTCAACACGTTGCGAGTGTCCGGTCAGGTTCTCGAAGTAGCTGCCCTCGGAGAGTTCCGGAGTGATCTGGTAGGGAAGATCACCGTGCGGTTCGTAGCCGTCGCGGAAGCGCGCGGCCGCGGCCCCAACGTCGAGCAGCGCGCCGCCAACATTCCACTGATCGCGCAGATACGGGAGCCACGCAGTGGTGTTGGTCTTGGTGGTGCTCTGTTGCGGCGTCAGAGACGAGATGCCGTCGTAGGGCGAATGATACGCATTGAAGAGCAGGCCGCCGGTCAGGATGTTGGCAGGGGTCAGATTGGCCTGAATCCTACTCAGATTGCTGCCGCGCACCAGTTCGTCTGTATCTGCGTTGGCTGGAAGTTCCGCAACATAAATATTGTCGTATTCGGTCTCCAGGCCGTCGAAGAACCATGCCCGGTTGCGCGCCAGAGGTCCGGAAAAAGTGACCCTGGGAACAAGCTTGTCGAAACGAATGCCGTTGAGGTCGCGGAGAGAGGGGACAAAGTCGGTCGCATTGAAGCGGAACTTGTTGTCGCCCATTCCGGTATTAAGCGCCAGCACTCCTCCGGTGGTTTTGCCGAACTCCACCGGATAGCGGGTTGTCTCCACATCGATGGATCGGACCGCGTCGGTACTGACGCGGAGATCCAGCGTGCCGTTCACCGGAGAACGGATGTCGAATCCATCCATCAGGTCGAGCGTTGCCCAGGTCTCGGACCCGGCCACATAAACCTGTCCGGTTGCATCCTGCACTACGCCGGGATTGAAGGGCAGCAGGTTGCGGATGTCGCGCGAGGTCGGATAGGGAACGCTCACAATCTCCGGCGTGTTCATGGTGCTGGTATCGGAGGTCTGTTCGGTATCGATTCCGGGGACCGACGCGGTCACGTTCACCTGTTCCACGACGATCTGTTCGTGCGTCAGCACCACGCGGACCCTGCTCGCGCGCGCGTCGATCCCGCTCTCCACGGCCTGGTAAAACCCGGCCTTGCCGGCGCGAATCTGGTAAGGCGAGTCCTGCTGAAGGGTGTATGTGCAGTGGCCGGCATAGTCGGTCCACAGCCGGACGCCCGTAAGTCCCGGCTCAAGCACGGCAACCGCGGCGCCCGAAACCGCCAGGCCATTCTCGTCCACAACCGTTAAGATGACCGGCGCGCCAACGGCTGGCGGCTGCCCGCCTGCGCCATCGGGGTCCCGGGCGAGCTTGTTCGCTGGGGCGGAAACGGCTGTACAGACGAGAAGAAGCAGGCCGGGAATGACCATCTTCGCGCAGACAAGACGCGGCATAGAGAAAGACCGGAACTTCCGTTTTATCTCCCAACAGCCCACGCTCATATGTTCCGCACTATACCGGCTTGGACAATGAAGGCCCCAGGCTGGTCAGACTGGGCATGCGACATTACTGAAGCCAGTGCACGACAGGCACCTCGAGAACGCCTTCTGACTTTGCTGTCTGCCCGATGAGAGCGGAAATGTCCATACCAGAGAGAGGCCAACCGAATGGACGAGTTCGGAGACATAGAAAAGATACTTTCGGAGTTGACAACAATTGGTCAGCCATGATCCTGATACGGCAGAACCTGGGCGATGGAGTAGCCCTTTAGGCGACGATTCTCCAACGTAACATTGTCGGGTGCGTACTCCGCCGGCAAGGCTTCGCCAGCTGCGTCCAGTCTATCCTGGACTGTGTTTGACATGGTGGCGACGGAGGGCACCTTGCGGCTCTCGGGGATGCCGTAGGGCACGAGCTTCCATGAGTCATGCTGCAGGCCTCTGGGGCTGTCCGGGGGCGGCGAGAGGTTGAGGGCTTCTGCCTGTGGCGAGAGGATCAGGTCGTGCTTCTTTGCCTTCTGCAGCATCCAGCTCAGAGTGACGTCAGCGAGCGAGGATTCGGGATAGCTGCCGCCCACGTCGCAATGAACACCGGGGAACCACACCTGCTCGATTTGATCGTTGTTCGCGAGCGGGGAGCCATCGGAGTTGGTCCAGAGTGTCGGTTCGAATTGGGCTCGGCGCTCGTCGATCGCTACGGCGTGGTAACCCTTTCTGATGCAGGGGTGAATGCTCGTGTCGAGGAAGCCATACTTCTTCTGGTTTAGGAGATTAAAGAAGAACCCTGGGATTCCGAGCGCGCCGACCGTGTCCCAAACACCGACCATCTCGACGTTGACCTCAGTGAGACCATACGTAGCTGTCAATCCATCCTTAAGCGCTTTCTTCGCGGCGAGATCGGGTTCGCGGTAGGCGGCAAAAATGCGGCTCACGGTTTCGTTGTCGAGATTGATCGTAGGTACGCCGAAACCTGCAATCATGCCGCCTACGCTGCGTGCGGTGAAGGCACCGCGGCTGAAGCCAAAAATGTAGATAGAATCGCCGGGATCGTAAACATTGGCGAGGAACGCATAGCAATCCTGCACCTTCTGGAAGAGGCCTTCGCCCATAGCGCCTCCGACCAGATGATCGATCGGCGTACCGTCGGTGCCGACGCCGCTGTCGTAGTACTTGAGCTGAGTGTCACTGTTGACAAGAGCCATGTACAGCTTGCGAACGTTGGTGTCATTCACGCAGGCTGTGGAACCGTGCGGAGTATTCCACGTGCCGTCAGCACAAAGGACAATACTCTTCATCTAAAACCTCGCAACAAGACGAGCTAGGAGTCGTTCGGATGTATGGTGAGGATGCTATGCGCGTCGGGGGTTCGCGGTCAATCACCATCGCCCTATCTCTCCACTGGGGAGGCACCTGCGGCATCTGATTCGCCTAGGGCGACGTCATCCACTCACTGAGTGCCGGGCAATAACGGCTGCTGAGCATCCCTAAACGATAAAGCCGCGACTTCGAACCCTTTTCATGACGAGAAGCCGACTTCTCGTTACCGATCTCGCCGTAGTGCCTCCACTCAATTGTTTTAATAGCTTTGCATCTTTTCTTCGAACGACTACAGGTGTACCCTGTCGCGCTCGATTTGTATGATGGATTGTTCTCGTCAATAGAAAGTCAACTTCCGCGCGGCCCATAGAACAATGGTCGTTAAATTGTGCCCGCTATTCGATCATTTCTCAACATTCAGAAAGGCTGTGCAGTTCTTGAATTGTCGATGCCTCCGTACAGGTTTTTTGCCCGATGGTGCAATATCCTATGCGGCGCAGGTGGCATTTGGGCGGCATTGCTGCTTTCCCAATGCGGTAGCCTCAAATGCTTCTCAGTGCGCACCTCCCCGTTGTTCTGGAGAAGGTGCCGGATTGGCAAGACGAGCGTGCTCTGGAACACGGGTCGATGCAGCGATCCATCGCATCGCACTTGGGAAGGACGAAAGGCCGAAGGGCGCCAGGTTGCGTCCCGCACGGGTCACCATGATTCGTGAGAGCAATGTTGCCAGCGACATGCCTCGCCTGAGTTGAGCATGCAGCCTGCGGTTGTACTGGCCCGCGCTTTCGCCAGCCAGGTACATTTCCGTGGCAAGGGCCGCGCTGTGCAAGGCGATCGACATGCCGTCTCCGGTAAACGATGGAATCACCGCTGCCTGATCGCCCACACACCACAGACCGAATGGCCGTCCGGCAAGATACCCATACGGAATGGAAGAGATGGCCAATGGCCGGTCCCACAGGGCTGTTGCACCTTGCAGGCGCTGCTGTAGATGCCGGTTGTCATCGAGTACCGATGCCAGCAGCTCAGTCCAGCCGCCGATCTTGCGCAACCGAGCTCGCCGGACAACAAGGCACAAGTTGGCCACATCTCGTTCCACCAGAGAGAGACCTCCATATCCGCCGGAGAAGAGAAATATCTCGACGAACTCTCGCAACGCCTCGGTCTGGGCACGATCGAGTTGCCAGTGCAATTTGAAGGCGACGAGGTCGCATTGCCCGGTGCTCGAACGCTCCCACCCGTGGAGGTCGTGTTTTCCGTTGGCGAGAAACACGGTTCGAGCGCACAACGATTTTCTGTCGCGCAGTTGCGCAAACCACAGGCTGTCCTGGGTTATGAGCCGATCCACGAACACGCCGCGCTGTACGTCGCATCCTCTCTCCGCGGCGCGGGAGAGCATAGCTGCATCCAGCGTGAACCGTGAAAGCGACAGCGCGGTGAAGGGAAGGGCCGTTTCCACCACCTTCCGCTTTGAGGAAAGACGCACAAAGCGAATCGTTGCTGCGCCCAGCTCCAATGGGTCGATCCCTACCTGGTGCAGATAGTCAACGGCTTCACGACTCAAAAACTCACCGCAGACCTTGTGATGTACGGAGCTCTCTTTCTCAAGCAGAGTAACCTCGTGTCCTGCGGTTGCAAGGCGGATCGCAACCATGGAACCCGCAAGACCGCCTCCAATGACCAGGTTGTCGACGGTGGCGCTGGGGTTGCTCATTCGGGTCCTCTCCCCTACTTTGGCTTTCGCCTGGCTACACATAGACGTGCAGGGACGAAGCTCTGTATCAGGATGTCACGATTTCCGAGACCCGCGGCAGCGCACATTCTTCGCCAGTCTTCCGGCACGAAGGACCGTGCGATTGAGACGGGCCCGTCGTGTTGCACAAAGGGATGGAGTCTTGCCACTTTAGCGAACACTCGGAAGAAATGGTAGGGAATCGCCGCGCGAGAAAGATCGTTAATAAACCATCCGAGTCTGGCGTGCTGCTCCATCCATTGCAGAAATCGCACAACATCTTCATCGGCAAGATGATGTGTGAAGAGCGAACTGACCACAAGGTGAACCGGTCGCCGCGGCGCGTACGCAAAGATATCGGAGCAGACCCACTGGATTTTGCTAGCGGCAGGGCTGGCCTCCGCTGCAATCGCCGTAGTGTTCGGATTCAGGTCGAGGCCAGTCAATTCCACGGCAACGCCGCGTGCCTTCGCCCATTGCTCGATCCTGCGCAGCCCGTCCCCATAGCCGCAGGCAACATCGAGGATATGCAGCGGTTCCCCGTGCGCAGGCAGTACATCCAAAAAAGTATCCAGCCAATGCAGCAAGGGCCGATAGGCCATCGTCCAGCGGTTTACCCTTGCAAGATCGCGCAGGCAGGCGCGTAACTCATCGCGGCTGCATGGCTCGTCCATGAGTTCACCGAGCTTCGAACGGTGGCGGAAATCGGGGGCGCTATGCGGCATGGAAGAGCATGGTCTCCGCCGTCAGTCCGGGTCCAAACGACATGGCGCAGCCTGTTTGCCCCGTCTGTGCCTGCTGCATGATCTGCTGCAACACGAACATCACGGTCGCGGAGGACATGTTGCCGTATCGCGCCAGAATATCGCGTGAGCAACCAAGTGCATCGGCGCGTAGCCCGAGGCCTTTTTCTACTGCGTCGAGAATCGAGCGGCCTCCCGGATGCACCGCCCACAATTCGATGGACAAGGGATCTTGCCCTCGCGTTATTTCAGTTGCCGATTCCTGCAGGGCGCGGCCGATTTTCCCTGGAACCTCGCCGGAAAGATGCATGTCGAATCCAAGTCCGCCAATCCGCCACGTAATCAGGTCGCTTGTCTGGGGGATATTCACGGCCAGAAAACTGTCAATGGCTAGCCCTTTCTGCTGCGCGCTTACAAGGGAGGCAGCGCAGCCATCTGCAAAGACCAGGAACGACAGCACCTGCTCCAGCTCATGGATTTCCTGAAAGTGCAGCGTGCAGAGTTCAAGATTCAATATCAGGACCGTGGCATCCGGCTCAGAACGGACAATGTGGCGCGCCGACTTCAGAGCGTTAATGGCGGCATAGCATCCCATGAAGCCGATCATCGTTCGTTCGACCGACGGGGCAAGCCCAAGATGGCGCACCACCTCGAAGTCCAGGCCCGGCGCGTAGAGTCCGGTGCAGGACGTTACGATCACATGCGTTATGCTTCGCCGCTGCTCTTCCGTCAGCAAGAGCTTGTCCAATGCGCTGTGTGCCAACTCTGGGGCAAAGCGTTCGAACAAAACCATGCGGCGCGCTGTTGCGGGAAAGTTTCCCGGGATATAGACATTCTCAGCATCGCCCCACGAACCGTCTTGAACGGGGATGGGATTCACGAATGAGTAACGGTGCTCAATTGCCGACAACCGCGCCATGCGGCGAAATAAATTGCGGGCCGTGCCCTCGGCGAGCAAGTTGGCCGCAAAATCTATGAATGCCTTATGGACATCGTGTTGAGGGACTGCCGTGGCGATGCGGTTGATGTGTGCGGTCGTCATTCCTACGCCTTTCATGGCAATGAGGCTTTCCATAAAGATAATTTCAAAACAACCTGCGTAGCGATATGTCGTCCGAATCACTGTTGTCCAGTTAGACAGCCGCATAGAATCAATCGGTTGCCCAGATCGATTCAATCGGGAACGGTAAACGCCGCAGGATCCGATTTTCCTGCTCCGACCCGGTCATGAGATCACGCGCTGAGTTAAGATGCCTGTGGGGTAGTAGCCTGTTGTTCGATCCAGCGCCGCATCCGCCGACAGTGCGAGCCGTACCAGTACACTCGCCGGCAGCGGGCGCACTCTTGGAACCGTCCGGCTTGATGACGGGTTGGAACCCGCCTCCATAACGTCGTCGGGCGGCGCACGCTTACATGGTGGACGGGCTGAAATCAAAGATGGGTCCTGCTCTCTGACTTGGTGTAAGCTCTTGAAAGGAGAACGATTAGGGCTGACGAAATTTCACGAGTTGAGTACTATGTGGCAGCGGTACCTCACAAGGCAGGAGAAGGCGCTCGAATCTTGACGGCTTTCAAAGAGGCAGGAGTCAACTTGACTGGCTTGCTGGGCTATCGGAAGACGGCTCGGAACGCCGAAATCATCGTTATTGTGGAGGAGAAAACGCCGGGAGTCAGCGCGGCAGGCAAGAAAGCCGGTCTCACCCTGGGCAAGAAGCAGAAGGCGTTCCTAGTAAAAGGTGAAGACCGTCTCGGCGTAGTTGCCGAGTTGGCGTGCAAATTGGCGGAAGCATGTGTCAACGTGACCTCGCTTCACGCCTTGAGCGCAGGTGCGGGCCGCTTCGGTGCACTCATTACAGTCGAGCCGGCCGACGTGCGCAAGGTAGCCAAGGCTCTGGCCCAGGAAACGATTGCTGAGGTGACTTAGCGATTCTCCTTTCATCTCGTTGAGAGGACCAAGCTCACCTCAATGTGGGCGTTGTTTAGCCCAACGGCGACGACGGTCACCGATCCGATCTATGCACTCTACGTATGCATGGTCGGATTGCCCGAGCTTGGCATGGCCATTGCGTCCGGACGCTTTAAAGTTAAGCCTCGCCGACTCGTAAGGAACGAGTCAGAGGTCTCGATACACACTTCCGCTCTGTGTTGAACTAGGCGCCCCGGGGTGGCGATGCTGTGTGTGGCAAACTCGTAAACGAGATGGTCGGCATGGCCGAACGTCATTAATGATCTGTACGCAGGCCCCAGACCCTTGCTCCCAAAATCGGGCTATTTGAATCACCAATGTCGGCGCGGGCTGTAGCTGTCATCCGACCGGCAATCAACATCATCGCTCGACTCGCGTTCCTTCGCATCCTGTCTGGCTGTCAGAAACTTACAGGTTGTGGGCCATGTGGCTTGGTAGAACTGCAATCGTGCCGGGAGTAACCCCGCCGTTCTGCACCTTCCTGAAATCGCCCCGTCTTTCGGGAACTTGAGTACGATGACGCTATGGGAAGCGAGCTAATCCAGATGACGAAATGGAGTGACCATCATGCACTCAGGGCAGCTATTCAGTCGTCCCTGGACCTTGCCGACTCGCAAGGCTACCTGCAATGACGTGGCGCGAATATCACGAAGCAACGAAGCATAGCGTTGAATCGCTGAAGCGAATGCGGCAGGCTCTCGACTGGGCTAACATGCCTGATCCGTTTCGTCATTATGAGGGCGTGCCGGTACTCGATCTACCAGCCGATCCGCCCGTCCCCGAAATGCCAGCACTCGACGTGCTTCGGGGCACCTCTGGCACCGAGCCTGTGGGTGACGGACCGACTCTCCTCTCACAACTCCTCTTCTACTCCGCCGCGATTAGCGCATCCAAGCGTGTTCCATCCACCGGATATAACTATGCGCTAAGAGTGAATCCGTCTTCCGGGAATCTGCACCCGACGGAATTCCACTTCCTCACACGGGGTCTGAAGGGGTGGCCAGATGGGTTATATCACTACGATCCATCCAGGCACATGGCGGAGCAGCGCGGGCGCGGTCATTTTGAAATGAAGCTGGCCAGCGGCTCTGCGCCAATTGTGTTCGTTTTGACCAGTATTGTGTGGCGCGAGGCGTGGAAGTACGGCGAGCGGGCATATCGGTACTGCTTGCACGACATAGGGCACGCCTGGCAAGCGCTTGCACTCTCCGCCCGGACTATCGGATGCCACAGCTCTGCGCTGGGACACTTCCTGGACGATGACGTGGCGCGAATGTTCCACCTTAATCGTGACGAGTGGCCAATGCTGATTGTCAGCCTGCACGGCAAGTCCATTCCAGTGCGCGAAGCCGACACCGGCGAGACTGTCTGGTTCGGCGGGCAGGCGAACCAGCTTTCGGCGGAAACGGTTGCTCACCCACTGATTGACAGCATCCACTTCGCCACGAAACAAAGCAGCATCGAGAGCAATGGCACCTCCTTCGCAGAGTCGACGCCCACTGTCTCCGGTGAGATCAAGCTGCCTCCTCCGGCTTCATCGACTCGCAGCTTTGGCGAGGTTGCCCGCATGCGGCGCTCGGCACTCGACTTTCTGGTTGGAGAACAATCGATGTCATTGGCGCAGCTATCGGCCATCCTCGCCATCGCGGCCCAGCCATTGTCGGCTGATTTTGCGGGCACGCGCTTCATCCGGCTTTTCTTGTATGCCCATCGCGTCGATGGGCTACAGCCCGGCATCTACAGGTTCTTGTCGGAGCGTGCCGAGTTGGAGCAGATCAAGAGTGGCGACCAACGCGTGGCGGTCGCTGGTCTCAGCCTCGGTCAAGACCTCGCCGGTAACGCCTGCGTGACCTTTTCGATGATCGGCGATCTCGATCGTGCCGCTCGTACCTATGGCGATCGTGGTTATCGCTATGTGCATTTTGAAGCAGGCGCTATTGGCCAAGGCCTTTATCTCGCCGCTGAAGCGCTTGGATTGGGTGCAACCGGCATCGGTGCCTTTTACGATGATGAGGTGCACTGTCATCTCAACCTGGTACCCGACCAGGGACAGGTCGTATACCATTTTGCAATCGGTTATCCGGTTCCCGATCCGCGCGTCTCAGCATCCAAATAGAGACGCGCTGTGAGTTGGCGATCGATGCCTTCGTGATGGCCTTCTCTCCGATGGCGGCTCGCGCTACCATGGACGCGAGGTCTCCCACGAGATAAGCAATTCGGGGAAGGAGCAAAATGAGCTACGTAGACTCGCACCTGGTTCCCGGTGAAACGGTGATCTATGAGACCCGGCTCCATTGGATCGTGATGCTTGGGCACATTGTCGTAGGATGCCTGCTGCTCGGTCTGCCCGGAGCGGTTCTGCTCTATTACGCTGCCAGCCAAACCGGAATTGAGAGTAGGAATTTGCACATCATGGAAGGCGGCGGCGCTGCGCTGATCGTTTGCGGCGTCGTGGTGATTCTGATGGGCATGGTGCGTCGGAATGCGACGGAAATGGCGCTGACAAGCCGCCGCGTTGTGATTAAAACGGGCCTGGTCGGTCGTAAGACGATCGAAATGCTGCTAAACAAGGTGGAGAGCATCGAAGTGAGCGAGACGGGTCTCGGCAGGATGCTGGGGTATGGAACGATTGTGGTGATCGGAACGGGCGGGACTCCCGAGCCGTTTCACCAGGTCGCACATCCATTGGAATTTCGTAGCCGGGTGCAACAACAGATCGAGAAGCTGCACTAACTGGGCGAAGCGCGAAGATCGAAGCGGCCCTGAAGCGGACTATACAGGCCATCCCGTCAGGAGTTGGAG
Organism: Granulicella sp.; assembly: GCA_003132145.1. Taxonomy (GTDB): domain Bacteria; phylum Acidobacteriota; class Terriglobia; order Terriglobales; family Acidobacteriaceae; genus Edaphobacter. The sequence continues at coordinate 163 of PKWU01000021.1, read as the reverse complement.
CATGCGGGTTCGTTCTTGATCGTCCCCTTCAGCGCGTAGTCGAAGAACTTCTCGACGGTGCCGTCGTCAGAGGTCCATTCAGCACGGAGCGTCGTTCTCTTTTCCGCCTTTCTCAAGGCAGAAAGAAACGCGCGATTCAATTCTCTAGGCCGTATCGACATAT
>PKWU01000061.1 GCA_003132145.1 Granulicella sp. | reverse complement strand
CCCTGCTCAAGCCCGAAGCCACACGCGCCCAGGTCATCCGCCTCTGCCACGAGGCCGCCGAGCACCGCTTCGCCTGCGCCATGGTCAACCCCGCATGGGTCCCCTGCGCCGTCGAAACCCTCGCCGGAACCGGTATCCCGGTCGGAGTCGTCCTCGCCTTTCCTCTCGGCGCATCGCTCGCCGCCTCCAAGCGCGACGAGGCCGCCCGCGTCCTCAAGCTCGGAGCGCACGACCTCGACATGGTGCTCAACATCGGCCTGCTCAAGTCCGCCACCAAACCGGACTACGACGCCATCAAGCAGGAGATTCGCGCCATCGTCGATCTCGCCCACGCCAGTGGGGCCATCGTCAAAGTCATCCTGGAGACCTGCCTGCTCACCTTCGAGGAGAAGCTCCGCGCCTCCGAGCTCGCCCTCGCCGCCGGCGCCGACTTCATCAAGACCTCCACCGGCTTCTCCACCGGCGGCGCTATCGTCGACGACATCACCTTGATGCGCGGCGTAGTCGGCGCCCGCGCCGGAGTCAAGGCCTCCGGCGGCATCCGTTCGCTGGCCGATGCCAGCGCCATGCTGCACGCTGGTGCCTCCCGCATCGGCGCCTCCGCCAGCGTCAAAATCCTCGCCGAGTTCGCCGCCAAATCCCCCGCCGCCCCCACCCCCAACGCCTCCTGAAGAATCCACCAGCCTCTCTTGTTTGTCATTCCGCACCCTGAGCGAAGTCGAAGAGGAAGGAATCTGCTTCTGTTCTCGCCGTGCGCCCAACCCTCGCCGCGTTACACTGATACACGAATGTCCACGCAACTCATCCGCCCCGCCCGCTCCCTGCAAGGCTCCCTCACCGTCCCCGGCGACAAGTCCATCTCGCATCGCTACGCCATGCTCGCCGGCCTCGCCGAAGGCACCTCGCGCCTCTCCAACTTCTCCACCGGGGCCGACCCCCACTCCTCGCTCGCCTGCATGGAAGCCCTCGGCGCTCGCGTCCTCCACAATCCAGACGGCACCATCGAGATCACCGGCGTCTCCGGCTCCTTCCGCCAGCCCGCCGCGCTCCTCGACTGCGGCAACTCCGGCTCGACGATGCGCATGTTGACGGGCCTCATCGCGTCCCATCCTCACACCTTCACCCTCACCGGCGACCCCTCCCTCACCCTCCGCCCAATGGAGCGCATCCGTAATCCTCTCATCCAGATGGGAGCAAAACTTTATCTAACCCTTCGCGAAGGAGACCAGCAGGGACACGCGCCCATCACCATCCACGGCACTCCACTCCGCGCCATCGACTTCACCACCCCCATCCCCTCCGCCCAGGTCAAGACCGCCGTCCTCTTCGCCGGCCTGCAAGCCGAAGGCACCACCAGCCTCTCCGAATCCATCCTCACCCGCGACCACACCGAGCACGCACTGCTTGCCTTCGGTGCCACCCTCACCCGAACCTACGCCCGCGTCCCCGACCAACCCGCCCGCCTCTCCATCCCCGGCGGCCAGCGCCTCCACGCCATCGACGCCACCGTCCCCGGAGACATCTCCTCCGCCGCATTCTTCCTCTGCGCCGCCCTTCTCTTCCCAGACTCCAACCTCGTCCTCGATTCGCTCGGCATGAACCCCACCCGCGCCGCTCTGCTCGACGTCATCGCCGCCCTCGGCGGCAAGATCAAAGTCCTCGCCGTCGAAGAGCGCCATGGCGAGCTCATCGGCACCATCCAAATGAACTCCGCGCCAGCCAACCGCGCTCCCGCCGCCGCTACCACTCCCTTCCTCATCGACGGCCCCCTCACCGCGCAGCTCATCGACGAGCTTCCCGTCCTCGCCGCCATCGCTCCGTTCACCGCCAATGGCCTCATCCTCCGCGACGCGCAGGAACTTCGCGTCAAGGAGTCCGACCGCATCGCTCTCGTCGCCAAAAATCTCCGCGCCATGGGAGCCAACTTCACCGAGAACCCCGACGGCCTCGAGATCCCCGGCAACCAAACCCTCCACGGCGCATCCATCGACTCAGGCTCCGACCACCGCATCGCCATGGCATTCGCCATCGCCGCCCTGCGCGCCACAGGCGACAGCGAAATCCACGGCGCGGAAGCCGCCGCCATCTCCTTCCCCGAGTTCTTCACCTCGCTGGACGCGCTCGCGCAACGATGAGGCAAGCCGCGTAGAACGGCCCCTCAAACTTTGATTGGCCCACTATCTGTAGATCGACTTCTCTGACGATCTACCAATCAAGTCGCCGATCTATCGTGCAGCCAGGTGGTCGATCTCCGACAGCCCGGCCTGCAACCGCCGCGCCCGCGCCTCTTCCGTTGCCGGATAGATCGCCATCAACTCTTCCAGCGCCGCAATCACGCCCTCGGCCGATACCTCATCCAGCCGGTACCCCTCCGGCGCGCCCACACGGTCCTCTCCGCGCAGAAGTCTGACGTTCTCCACCCCCAGCGGCATCCACTCCAGCGGCTTCTGCCACGAAGGCCCCAGCACCACCATCGGCACGCCCACCGCTCGCCCGACGTGCATTGTCCCGGTATCCAGCGTCACCGCAAAGTCGCTCACGGCCAGCACCGCAGCCAGTTCGCTCACCGTTGTCTTCCCGGCAATCGACGCACCCAGCCCGCCCGCAGCCTCGAGAATCGCATCGATCGCCGCCGCTTCCGCCGCCGTTCCCACATATACCACGGCAAGCCCACGCTCGTGCGCCGCATGGCGAATCACCTCGACGAATCGCTCCGTATGCCAGCCTGTACTCTGTCCGCCGCTCGTCTGGGTCACCATCACCACCACCGGCCTGCTCTCGGGATTCGCCGCGCCAAGCAGAGCCTTCGCCGTTGTCGCGTCACTCTCCGAGAAGAAGACGCGCGGCTCAATCCGGTCCGCAACATCGCACCCAACCAGGTTCGCCAGCCGCAGATTATTTCCGATCAAACTAAGCTGGAAGTCATTCGCCAGCGGCCTCTGATAGAGCGCCGGCGTCTGTGTGAACCCACCGCGCCACCCACTCGCCCCCAGCAGCCCCATCAGCGCGATCTTCGTTCGCTGGTCGGACGCGCCCGTCAGCACGCAATCCGGTCGAACCCCGCGCCTCCGCAGCTTCTTGCGCAGGTCACGCACCGCGCCAATCAGATTCGTCGTCGGATCCGCCGTCTCGATCAGGTGGTCGACAAACCGCGAGTGACGCAGCACATGCAAGCCCAACCCACGCGTCGCCACCGCAATCTCTATCTCTGGCCGCGCGCGCTTCATCGCCTCGAAGACCGGCGTCAGATGCACCACGCATCCCAGCGGAAGCATGTATTCGAGCAGTAGCACCTGCCTCACATGCTGCGGAACAATCTCCCTTGTCCTTCGCAGCGCCCTCTCGGCAGTCAGCAACACACGAGCCAGCATTCTCATCCTTCCGCGATTGCGATCGCCCCACGATTGTACCGATACGCCTTCCGCCTCGATAGAGCATTTCCTGAATTGCTATAGACCGATTTTTTTGTCATTCCGCAGCGAAGCGGAGGAATCTGCTTTTGCTTGTTGCGCGACGATCTACACCATTACGGGAAATGCTCTGGCGCACTCAATCCCGTCTGCTAGTATTGCCTCAGATTTCCATGCAGATCACACAGGCCGTCTTTGGCGTCTTCCACCATTTTGAGCTTGCGCACCAGCTCCATCGGCGCAACCATCTGCGCCGCATCTACTCCACCTGGCCCTGGGCGCGGCTCAAGCGCGAGGGCCTGCCCCGCGAGTTCGTCCGCACCTTTCCTCTCATCCACACCACCGATTACCTGCTCCGCCAAACCGGCTTCTACCCCGCCGCGCTGGAAGGCCGCTTCAACCAGTGGGGCTCCGACACCTTCGACGCATGGCTCCGCCGCCGCATCGAACCCTGCGACGCTCTCATCGCCATCTCCGGCGCCGGCCTCACCACCGGCCCGCTGGTCCAGTCGCGCGGCGGCAAGTTCATCTGCGACCGCGGCTCAACCCACCAGCGGTTCCAGTTCGAAGTCATGGCCGAGGAGCATCGCCGCTGGCGTCTCCCCTACACCGCGCCGCCCGCCCACATCGTCCGCCGCGAAGAGGCCATCTACGCCCTCGCCGACGCCATCACCGTCCCCTCCAACGTAGCCCGCCGCTCCTTTATCGCCATGGGCATCGCTCCAGAAAAAGTCCACGTCATCCCCTACGGCGTCCGCCTCGACAAGTTCACTCCAACCGAACCACCCCCCACCGACTCCTTCCAGGTCCTCTTCGCCGGCCAGATCAGCCTGCGCAAAGGAATCCCTTACCTCCTCGAAGCCTTTGCCCGCCTGCGCCATCCGCGCAAACACCTCACCCTCGCCGGCAGCGTGCAGAACGACCTCCGCCCGCTCCTCGCCACCCTCCCCACCGAGAATGTAACCTTTACCGGATCAATTTCCCAGCCCGAGCTCGCCCGCCTCATGTCCCGCAGCCACGTCCTCGTCCTTCCCAGCGTCGAGGAGGGCCTCGCCCTCGTCCAGGGCCAGGCCATGGCCTGCGGATGCCCGGTCGTCGCCACCGCCGCCACCGGCGCCGAAGACCTCTTCACCGACGGAGTCGAAGGCTTCATTATTCCCGACCGCGACACCGGCGCCCTCGCCCTCCGCCTCCAGCAGCTAGCCGACAATCCCGACCTCCAGCAGCAACTCTCCGCCGCTGCCCTCGCCCGCGTCCAGCAGATCGGCGGATGGGACCGCTACGGCGACCAGTGGGACCGCCTCCTCCACTCCCTCACCGGCATTCCCCCAGACCCCACCGAACTGGTCTAGAATGCGTTGAGGAGTTTTTAGGTATGAAGAAACTATTGGTATTGCTCGTAATTGCGATTCCTGCATTCGCAGCCACTCCCAAATGCAAAGAGAATCCCAAGGTTGTTGCTGCATGCTTCTCTATTCATGGGAGGGTAAGCATAGGAGCCGATACAGTGACTATGTACCTCTGGCCGGTAGGAACGAAGCGGATGCTCGGCGTAACGGGTGGCCCGATGCTCTATGACGATCCAATTTTTCCTCAAAACCTGAAATTCGATTCTAACCTTGATGATATTTTTGGAGATTTTGTGGTATGCCCATTCACGCCGGAGAGGAAAGGCCATTTGCAGTTGGTCTGTATTGAATCTGCCACTCATCTGGTGGAGAAGCGGTAATAACTAACAACCTGCAACCTGTAACCCGCAACTGAGCACTACATCTTGTACCGCCCCATGTCGTCGTCGTTCAGGTTTTCCAGCCAGCGCCGCATCTCTTCTCCGCTCGCATTCTGCGGCCCTTCGGCCACCTGCTTGGCGTTCTCCAGCACCGTCCGGCTGACGTAGACCGGGCAGTCCCAGCGCAACGCCAGCGCGATCGCATCCGACGGTCGCGCGTCGATCGCCACCATCTCCCCCTCCTGCTCCATCCAGATCACCGCCAGATACGTATCGTCTCGCAGCTCGCTCACCACCACCTTCTGCACCACCGCATTCAGCCCGCGCGCCAGGTTGCGCAGCAGGTCATGCGTCATCGGTCTTGGCCGCGCAATCTTTTCCAACTCTTCCTGAATCGCATTGGCCTCGAAGATCCCCACCCAGATCGGCAGCACCAGGTCGCTCGCCACGTCCTTCAGCACCACCACCGGCATGTTCGTCAGCGGATCGATCATCAGCCCGCGGATCTGCATCTCCACCTCGGCCATCGCCACCGCTTGCTCCCTGCGTTCACTCGCCGTCTTCATCGCCCCACCTCCCTCAACCATCCACAGCCTCGCCCACCAGGCTATTGGGAAACGTCTCCGTAATTCGTACCATTCTGTAGCTCCCCACCGCCGGAAGTATAAGCTGCCCCACCGTAAAGTTCACCGTCTTGTTCTGCGAGCTGCGTCCCACCACCTGTCCGCGCGCCGCGTTGTGCCCCTCCACCATCACCTCCATCGCCTGCCCCAGGTGCCGCGCATAGTTCTTGCGCTGAATCTCCCGCTGCCGCTCCATCAGCATCTGCAGCCGCCGCGACTTCTCTTCCTCCGCAATCGAGTCCGCCATCGCAATCGCCGGCGTATTCGGCCGCGGCGAGTACTTGAAGCAGAACACCGCGTCGTACCCAACCTCCTCCAGCAGCGTCGCCGTCTCCTCCAGCTCCGCCTCCGTCTCGCCCGGGAACCCGACAATAATGTCGCTCGTCATGCTGATCTCACGCCTTGCAGCCTTGATCCACGCAATCCGTTCCAGATACCACTCCCGCGTATACTCGCGGTTCATCGCCGCCAGCACCCGCGTCGACCCCGACTGCACCGGCAGATGCACATGATCGCACAGCGTAGGCACCGCGTCGATGGCCGCCACAATCTCCCGCGTAAAGTCCCTCGGATGCGAGGTCATGAACCGCACCCGCCGAATCCCCCCCACGCCGCCCACCGCCGCCAGCAGTTCCGCAAACGTCAGCTTCCCCGTCGGGTCGCAGTACGAGTTCACATTCTGCCCCAGCAGTTGAATCTCCGTATATCCCGCATCCACCATCCGCCGCGCCTCCGCCATCACCGAGTCCGACGCGCGCGAACGCTCCCTGCCCCGCGTATACGGCACCACGCAGTAGGCGCAGAACTTGTCGCATCCCTCCACAATCGTGATGTACCCGCGATGCGGGTTCGTCCGCGCGGTAAACTCCGTGTCGAACGTCTCCTCGGTCTCGCGGTCGTCGAGCCCCGTAATCCGCCGCTCGCCCGCCTCCAGCCGCGCCAGCATCTCGGGCAGCCGTCGGTAGCTCGCCGACCCCGACACAATCGACACATACGGCGCCTTCTCAAATATCTTTTCGCCCTCCTGCTGCGCCACGCACCCCAGCACGGCGAACCGCTTCCCCTCGCCCTGCAGCCGCTTGTACTCATTCAGCCGGTGGAAGACCTTCTGCTCCGCCTTGTCGCGGATCGAGCAGGTGTTGTACAGGATCAGCCCCGCGTCGGCCTCATCCCGCACCCGCATGTACCCCTCATGCTCCAGCGTCCCAATGACCTTCTCCGAGTCATGGGCATTCATCTGGCATCCAAACGTCTCGATATAAAAAGTCTTCTCCACACCCCAAGTATATCGTTCTGCGAACAGGCACGCCGACGCACAACCGCCCTCATCAATCGTAATCATTGCAATCCAGAGTTTGGGCAGACGTTACACTAATGGGGGATGTCAGAGCTAAATACTCTCTGGAATTTCATAGGACCCGAGTAGAGCCATGAATCTCGCTTGTATTTCTTGAACGTGAGGGTTCTCCCCGTACGTACCGTAGAAGAGCAACGCCAAGATGAGCAATACATGGTCGGCGTGGCCTAAGCAAATCAACACGTCCTGCTCGAAGCAACTGGACTTTTTGTGAACCATCTGAAAGCGCCGGACAATCTGAATGCTGCCAGTATGGGTGAAATCATTCAAGAGGCTAAGGTTAGGGAGGTGAGTTCTAAATTCGTGTATACCGCTTTTGTTCACTAGGTCGGTAATGATGCGGGAGATGTCTGGAAATCCATCACCTGTCGTTTCAGTGATTTTCTTGACAGTCTTTTCGGGCGCGCAGGTTTGTAGCCAGATGGCACGATAACTGGTCTCGATGAAAGTGCGTAACAGTGCAAAGGCACTGCTAGACATCCCATACATCAGCAATAGACAGAGCGCACGGTGTTGTTCAAATGCAATGTCCAATAGACCTGCAAGAAAGAAACTTTTACTGTTAGGACTCGGTACCATGAACTTTCCCTGAGCAATAAAGGCGCGAAATGCCATGCTGCGCATGATGTTCCGCCTCGGCTTACCGTCACCTATCATGGCTTTCTCGCAATCCGGTCATGGCGTCAACGTGAAACTCTTGCGGCGCTCATGACGACGATCTTATTACACAGTGCCGAGTGCCCCAGGTCTCGTTTCATTGGCGGAAAGTTGGGCAGTGGTCAATTTTGAGGGATCTAGGCCGTATCGACATATAG